>NZ_JANIDW010000009.1 GCF_026385475.1 Bombella saccharophila | reverse complement strand
GTGGCGTAATTTCCTAGCGGGTCTAGCCAGCCATTCATGCTCTGGCTGGGGTCGTTGGTGTTATTGTCTGCCGTGCAGATGAGAAAACGCCCTGCGATGGTAGGGTGTGCGATGGTTGCGCCCACAGGATAGCCATTAATAGCGGTGGCATAATCGGCAGAGAAAGGGTGCAGTATCCCTAGTTCTGCTGTGCGGGCCGCGCGTGAGAGCATATTGAGGATGCCATTCATATCCTCGCCATAAGGCGGCACGCCACCGGCGGCGATGGGGGTCATGGTCGCTTTGGGGAAGCCCAGAGCCATGCTCGCTCGGCCAATAGCGGTTGCTGATTGTGGAATGGTCGCAATGGTGGAGCTATCGGCTTGGTCGGCCCAAGGAATAGAGAAAAGAGGACGTGTGTCGGTCTGTTTCATGGAATGTAAACTCGTTGATAAAGGATGTGGACACCGGCGGGGCGGGGGAGGGCACCGCTTTGATGGATGAGGGTGACATCAAGGGGGGAGAGGTCCCAGTTGTGGCAAATGGTCATCGTACCATTGGCAGACCCCAAAGAGCTGTCATCGAAAAAGATGCCGTTCTCGAAGGTTTGGGGTTTGTTGGCAGGGCCGCGCGCCTCTGCAAAACCGAGATAGCCGTCGGCGGCGGTTCCTTCGGAGAGGTAAATGACCTTACCATTCCCGCCAAAGAGGCGCATAAGGATGATGTTGCTTTGCGCGATGGAGCCGTTGGAGATATTGGCCGCCGCCTTGGCGAAGATAAGCCGCCGGAAGGCCTCATCAGTGAGGGCGTAATTCTCGGTGATGCTCTTGCCGGTATAAAAGATGCCATCTTCAAAAGGGCGTGCTGAATTGGTGCCATCATCAGCCTCATCAAAGCCGATGAATTGCGGTTGACTGACCTTCTGGATGCGCTGGGCTCCGACAATGCGGCCCCATACATCTAGCCCCCATCCCGTGGCGGTAAGGGGGTTCCAGACGCGTTGTTGGAAGGTTTCAATGAGGTTCTGTGGGTCTATGGCCGCATTGAAGTAACCAATAATGCCGGTGAGGGCGGGGCTGTTGGCATATTGTGCTAAGATGGTCTCGCGTATGTCGATCATGTCACCACCTGCACGCTGATTGTATCGGCTGTGACGGTGGGGAGTTGGTTGATCGGTAGGGTGAGCCTGTTCTGGCCCGCATTGGCATCTGTGCCGATAGAGAGCGTTAGCACCTCCGCCCAATCACCTAACCCATCCACAACCGCTGAGAGGCGCGAGGCGTAGAGCGTCTTGCCGATGCGGATGCGTGTTGTGCCCGTTGTGAGATAGCTCATGATGGCTTGTTGGATGAGTTGCGCTGCGTTGTTTGGTACTGCATCCGATGCCGCAATCTCCATGGTCACATAGACAGCCACCGGAGTTGGTCTATCGAAATGGAAGGAGTAGGAAGGTTGGTTCCCCGTATAAACCGGGTTGGTATCCTGAACGGTGACGATATGCGTGCCTACAGTTGCAATGCCGGGGGGCTTTTTATTGAGGATGGCACGTCCGATGTCTGTCGGATTGCCGCCCTCGACAAGGATATATTGCGTCCCTGCTGGGATGGTCACGCCCTGTTGCGTCATGTCCGTTTGGGAGGGGTTATCCGTCACAAAGGCATCTGTTACGCCCGGGAGTGCAAGCAATGCGCCCATGAGAGAGGCGTTCTGGCCGATGCTGTTGGCTGCTACACTCGCTTGACGCCGCGCCTCGAAGTCCGTGCGGCTTTCGGCATCGGCTCCCGTAGCACCGGGGGCGGCGTTAGAGAGGGCTGCAATCCCCAGCCCTGCTTGATAGAGCGTTAAGCTATTGGCGGGGCATGTAATGGCCCCTGCTGTTTGGCATGAAAGCTCTAAATTAGCAGTGTTGGTGTTGGGGAGGGTAATATCCTGCGGGGCGGCATAGAGCGTATTATCCACTGAGCTTTGGGCTACAATCGTGCCCGCTTTGATGACCTGACCGGGAGCGTTCACCGTGGCTTGCACGGTAACAGTGGTCGCGGTGGCGGGGCGGCGTTCCATAAAATAAATGCGCCCGATAGCATCTTGCATCCGCCCGGAGGCTGAGGCGGGGTCCACGCCATTAAAGACGGCGAGCATGGCCGATAGAAAATCGCCAAGAATAGCGGTTTCTGAAATGGCAATTTGCCCTTGAGGGGTGGAGAGGGCCGTATTAGCCCCGCCACCGAGGGCGGTGTTCATGTCCGCTAGCACGCCGGTGAGGATGTCTTGCTCAGAAGGAGCGGTGAAGCCTGCATCGGTGAGGGTGGGAGCAGGGACGTTCGTTATGAAGTCAGAATTGGGCATAATCCGTGCTTCCATCAGTGAAGGTTACGAGGATAACGCCGCGTAATTGGCGTTCTTTTGTGGGATTGGCGAGGTGGCAGGTCGCAGCGGCAACGCCGGGGACGGAGAGCGCGGCATCTTCGACCTCGGAGGCGTAGAAGGAGATGTCCACCTCTGAATTGAGGATGTCTGTATCGTAGGGGATGCCTTGCCCGGTGTCGTACAGCACCTCCCCCAGCCATGTGCGGGCGGCAGAGCAGACATCTTG
>NZ_JANIDW010000008.1 GCF_026385475.1 Bombella saccharophila | reverse complement strand
AGCTGAGACCATCAGTAGATGGGAAAATGATAAATATAAAATGGGAGGATATGTTGAAAAAGTATTTAGAATAGCTGTGTGCGAAGAATTAAAAGATAAATGCAAGAATGTTGATTATTCAACAAATGATATAACGTATATGAAAATAAAAAGAAATTATGAAAATGTGTGCATGATGTTTAGTAGAATAAAGATGAAGATAGAAAGAGGTCCTAGTGAGATCACATGGGAGGCTTCGCAAAAGGCAGCTTAAGGAATGAAAGGAAATAATTTTATGGCTTGACGGCAACCCCAGAAAGAAGAACTCTTTCCAAATCGTCCATCGCATGGTGGGCGGGAGCGTTGGTAGCGCTGCCCACCCTCGACAGCCATGCCAAAGCAAAGATCACACGGCCATCGTGTGCTGGTATTATATGCTTCCCTCCTTCCGCCTTAAAGCCTTTTTTGAAACTCTTGTGCAATTTCGCCGGATTACGCCGCATCAGGGGCGTGTCTATCAGGCGTTGCTATCCTACTTCGGCAGCAAGGGCTGTTTTCCGTCCCATTCTACATTGGCTGTTGAGTCCGGTGTATCTGAGCGCACGGTCCGTAATGCGCTTCGTGAGGCCAGGATGCGGGGTTGGATCACATGGACCAACAAGCGGATCGGTCGCCGTCAGACCTCCAACGTGTATCAGATCACTGTCTCATCGACCTATGTGAATGAGGTCCTGAATGGTCTCCGTCAGCTCAAGCGGAAAAGCGCAGAGATCAGCCAGTTTTTCAGGCGGCAAAATCTGCCGGGAAGTCCTTATTTTTATATAAAACGGGCGTCTCAGACCATCTGGCGACGAATAGAAAAGCCTCCTAAAGAGCTCACACCATGGCAAAAGCTCTTCAGAGACAATCCTGAAGCCGCTATGGCCCAATATCGAGCCCTCTAACGCTTCATTTTTTCTAAAATCCGGTCCGAAATCTGCTCAAGAAGAGGAGCCAGAGGGAGAGGTCTGTCCTTCAGAATGTTATTTGCCGCCTGACAGAATGGCTGTTTCCTGCCAGTTTTTCAGGCGGCAAACAGGTTTCAGAAAGACCGGCCCCCTCTTGAGGGTTCTCTGTCTTTCCCTTTCAGGAAGGACTGAACCGTGCGAGCTGCTTCTGCAAAGAAGCGACATACCCGTTCAAGGTATCGAGCTGTTCCCTCAATGATTGATTGTCTTGAACGATATGCTCGAACATGTTCCGTAAAGCCTGCTGCTCCTGCTGATAAATCTGCTGTCGTCTGTCGTGTTGCTGTTGTAACTCGTTCAATGCGTTCAGAAGCAGCGTTTCCAACTCCGTCATGCCTCATTTCCTTTCCAGAAGAAGGTAATATCCGCCTTGATAAGGCTGGTAGCGTGTGTCTATCCGAGCGCAGAGATGGTTGTCGCAGCGATTCAGCCAGACGTTCCCTTCCTGACGTTGCAGTTCCTGAATGGTCTCTTCCATCGTGGCGATCGTGACTTGCTTGTCTCTGATTTGGCCGGTCAGGTAGTGCATCATTCCCCAGCTCCCGCCCAAGATACCGAGCGAGAGGCTCAGTCCGATCAGGAGCGGCAGCAGGGTCCGGGACCAGAGAAGCCGTCCGGCCAGCCTGCGGCCCTGCTCCTCCATATCGGTCCTGATGGTATGCAGCTCTCTCTGCATGATGGCGTGCAACTCTTTCCGCAAACCGGCGAGCTGCTCTTTCGTCAGGCTTTGAATAATCTCGCTGTCGGCCTGCATCTGCTGCCTCAAGCGTGCGGCCAGGGGAGAAGCTGTCTTCATAGAGTGGTCCCTTGAGCCGCCAGCGCTGTCCGCTTTGGGGCTCCCTGATGGTGATGTAGTTCTTTCCGGCCCGTGGCACCTCAAGGCCGAGTTCCCGGACATGACGGAGAAGCTCCTGACGGCTGTGTATGTCGCCCGCCACGGCTCTTTGGGTCAGGACCCCATCCAGAAGCTCCCGCATGTTCTCGGGCGGCTCCTGTCCCTGTCTGAGGGCCTCTGCGATGCGTTTCAGCTCATGGCCGGGGCTGGAGACCGTGCGGGCCCTGTCCGGGTCTGTCGGGTCGGCCAGACCGTACCGGGCGTTGATCTCGCTCCGGAAGTCATCGAACTGTCTTTCTGTCCGTCTGCCGGGCGGGCGGATGTTCAGGCTTTTTCCCGTGGACAGCTCGACCCGTGGGGTGACGAAATGCAGCTCATGATGGCCGGCATGAGAATGGCGGACCCAGAGGATGCTGTACTGGTCCGTATCCAGACCGGCAAAGGCGAGCTTCTCGAAGCCGTCCATGATGGTCCGTTCCATCTCTGGGGTGATGGTCTCACCCGGAGCGAAGGACAGCACGCCGGAGGTGTAGCGGTGCCGGAAGGTCAGCGAATCGATGAGGCGGCGGGTCTGGTCCGCATCGCCCCGGAGGATGACGGGCGGACTGTCCTGACGGCCCGGCCTGTCGGGACTGACGAGATAGGAGACCGGACCATGACCGGCTCCTCTGCCATGACGGGAAAAGCCGACAATCATGAGGCGAGGTCCCGGATATACCGCTGTATGGCGATGAGATGGCTGATGACCTGAATGGTCTCGGCCTTGTCCCTGTAGGTGTTCACCCAGCGGGCGATCATGTTGAGGTTGGCGTTTATGCGGTTGAGCCTGATGAGGCGTTGGCGTTCATCCTCCCGGTTGCGGATGGAGACCCTGCCGAGATGGTCACGGACGAGGGCGGACATGGTCATGCCAGCGGCATTGGCCTGTTCCTGAAGGGTGGTCCATTCCTCATCGGAGAAGCGGACCCGGAGCATGTGGGTACGAGGTTCTGGGCGCATGTCTTCAGTATAGTCCTTCTCGTGGCATACTAGAAAACAAGGCTACCCGATATTGCTACGCAAATCGGGCCTTGGTCAGGGGGCCTTTCCCCCCTAACAACCCCTTTCATAATTGATATTGCATCAATTTTTAATATGAATTATTCGTATTTCCCTGTTATTTTTCTTGACAAAAAGTCAACCACCACGGATAATCCCCGTAGGGGGATTTACAGGATAGGAATTAGAAATGACAATACAAAATTCGTACTCTAATCATACAGCACGCTTTAAAAAGCTCATGAAGAAAAGTGAAATAATATTCACTTCTCATGCTAAAGAAAGGATGAAAGAACGATGTGTTATTTTTATGGAAGTAGAGGAAGTTCTTCGTAAAGGGAGAGTAACTTTAGTAGAGTATGACCCTAATAGGGGTAATGATAAGTTCACTGTTGAAGGGGCTATAAATGATTATAAAAAGTTGAAGGTAGTTATTTCTCTTCTAGAAGAGGTTTGTATAATTAAAGTCATAACGGTTATGACTCCATGAAAATTATACAACCTCGTGCATTTTTTGGAGGTTGATTATGAATAATTTTTCAAAGAAAAAAGGAACAAATGAAGTAAAAATTTTTGATGTATATAATGCAAGTGATATCATAGGTTTAAATGTAATATTATTGAATTGTGTTAAAGAATATTGTGATGATGAAGGTGATAAATGTATATCTATTCCGGATATGAGATCTCTTTCATATACGGCTGCAATGACACGTTGTCTTATTAATATTCCATTTAATGGGAAAGAAATAAGAAATATTAGAAAAATAGTTGGATGGAGTGTTAAGGATATGGAAAAGAATTTAGAAATAAA
>NZ_JANIDW010000007.1:0-2500 GCF_026385475.1 Bombella saccharophila | reverse complement strand
CGTAGCGAGCTTAAGCCGATAGGTGTAGGCGTAGCGAAAGCGAGTCTGAATAGGGCGACTAAGTTACTGGTAGAAGACCCGAAACCGAGTGATCTAGCCATGGCCAGGCTGAAGGTGCGGTAACACGCACTGGAGGGCCGAACCCACGCCTGTTGAAAAAGTCGGGGATGAGCTGTGGCTAGGGGTGAAAGGCCAATCAAACTCGGAGATAGCTGGTTCTCCGCGAAATCTATTGAGGTAGATCGTCGCATATTACCCTCGGGGGTAGAGCACTGGATGGGCTAGGGGGGCCCAAAGCCTTACCACACCTAACCAAACTCCGAATACCGAAGGAGTATAAGTGCGGCAGACAGACAGTGGGTGCTAAGGTCCATTGTCGAGAGGGAAACAGCCCAGACCACCAGCTAAGGCCCCTAAATCGTGGCTAAGTGGGAAAGGATGTGGGGATTCCAAAACAACCAGGAGGTTGGCTTAGAAGCAGCCATCCTTTAAAGAAAGCGTAATAGCTCACTGGTCTAATAGAAACCCTGCGCCGAAAATGTAACGGGGCTCAAGCCACGTGCCGAAGCTGTGGGTGCATAGATTACTATGCGCGGTAGCGGAGCGTTCTGTAAGCCTGCGAAGGAGACGGGGTGACCCTCTCTGGAGGTATCAGAAGTGCGAATGCTGACATGAGTAGCGACAAACAGTGCGAGAAACACTGTCGCCGAAAGTCCAAGGGTTCCTGCGCAAGGTTAATCCACGCAGGGTGAGCCGGCCCCTAAGGCGAGGGCGAAAGCCGTAGTCGATGGGAATTAGGTTAATAGTCCTAAGCCTGCTAGAAGTGACGAACGAGATATGTTGTCAGCTCTTAACGGATTGAGCTGGCTTTTGGACCGTTCCAGGAAATAGCTCTAGCATATAGACCGTACCCGAAACCGACACAGGTGGACTGGTAGAGTATACCAAGGCGCTTGAGAGAACGATGCTGAAGGAACTAGGCAAATTGCTCGTGTAACT
This sequence comes from Bombella saccharophila, assembly GCF_026385475.1. Taxonomy (GTDB): domain Bacteria; phylum Pseudomonadota; class Alphaproteobacteria; order Acetobacterales; family Acetobacteraceae; genus Bombella; species Bombella saccharophila. Next base: position 1,501 of record NZ_JANIDW010000007.1, on the reverse strand, counting down.
TCGGAAGAAACGAGACCCGTTAGTGGGCAACCATTAGCGGGTGGCACAGACCAGGGGGTAGCGACTGTTTAGTAAAAACACAGGACTCTGCGAAATCGAAAGATGACGTATAGGGTCTGACGCCTGCCCGGTGCCGGAAGGTTAAGAGGAGATGTGCAAGCGTCGAATCGAAGCCCCGGTAAACGGCGGCCGTAACTATAACGGTCCTAAGGTAGCGAAATTCCTTGTCGGGTAAGTTCCGACCTGCACGAATGGCGTAACGACTTCCCCGCTGTCTCCAGCATCGGCTCAGCGAAATTGAATTCCCCGTGAAGATGCGGGGTACCCGCGGTCAGACGGAAAGACCCTATGAACCTTTACTGCAGCTTTACAGTGGTATCAGGAAAGTTTTGTGTAGGATAGGTGGGAGGCTTTGAAACCAGGGCGCCAGCTCCGGTGGAGCCATCCTTGAAATACCACCCTGAACTTTTCTGATATCTAACCGAGACCAGTCAGCCTGGTCCGGGACCCTGTATGGTGGGCAGTTTGACTGGGGCGGTCGCCTCCCAAAGAATAACGGAGGCGCGCGATGGTGGGCTCAGGCCGGTCGGAAACCGGCTGTCGAGTGCAATGGCATAAGCCCGCCTGACTGCGAGAGTGACAGCTCAAGCAGAGACGAAAGTCGGCCATAGTGATCCGGTGGTCCCGCGTGGATGGGCCATCGCTCAACGGATAAAAGGTACTCTAGGGATAACAGGCTGATCTCCCCCAAGAGTCCACATCGACGGGGAGGTTTGGCACCTCGATGTCGGCTCATCACATCCTGGGGCTGGAGCAGGTCCCAAGGGTTCGGCTGTTCGCCGATTAAAGTGGTACGTGAGCTGGGTTTAGAACGTCGTGAGACAGTTCGGTCCCTATCTGCCGTGGGTGTAAGAGACTTGAGAGGATTTGTCCCTAGTACGAGAGGACCGGGATGAACGAACCTCTGGTGCACCGGTTGTCGCGCCAGCGGCACAGCCGGGTAGCTAAGTTCGGAATGGATAACCGCTGAAAGCATCTAAGCGGGAAACCAGCCTCAAAACAAGGTCTCACAGGGCCGTCCAAGACCAGGACGTCAATAGGTCAGGTGTAAAAGCATGGCAACATGTGTAGCTAACTGATCCTAATCGCCCATATCTCTCACACACCTAAAACACATGCACAGTAATCAGTCACACTCACCACAAAACACCAACCACACCCCAATCACCTAAAAGGGTGAGCGGGAAGACCTGGTGGCTATGGCGGAGGATCCATACCCGATCCCATCCCGAACTCGGCCGTTAAAGCCTCCAGCGCCTATGATACTGCTTCTTAAGAAGCGGAAAAGTCGGTCGCCGCCAGGTCCCCTCGCTCACCCGCTCTATATATAAACCACCCACCACCGCGGGGTGGAGCAGCCCGGTAGCTCGTCAGGCTCATAACCTGAAGGTCGTAGGTTCAAATCCTACCCCCGCATCCATTATCCACCCTGTCAGTTATA
>NZ_JANIDW010000006.1 GCF_026385475.1 Bombella saccharophila | reverse complement strand
TCATGCGCCGCACTTTCTACCATCATCCGCCCACCCGCTGCGGGGTCCCGTTGGACGGTCCCATACCGGCTGATGAACATCCTTGCCTTCAACATAGGCTGGGCGGCCAACCACCTGCCCAACAATCGGGCCAAGAACAGCAATGCACGGGACTCCCCGCCGCATTGACTAAACCCTCACCAACCAACACTCACTAAAATTGAACAGGAGCCTATCATGGCCGATACAACCCCCTCCCTCTCCGCCCTCATCGCCGCCGGCGAGAGCGTGTTCACCGCAGCAACAGGCAAAAGCTCCGCAAATGTGGATAAAGTCACGGCGGGGCTAACGTCCGTTGCAGATGGGTCGCTGCCATTTCTGGAAAACAAGGTCAAATTCGACCTCGGTAAGGTCATCGCAGGCGCAACCGCTATCCTCACCGGCACGGCCCTAGTGCTATCTGGGTTGAAAAAACGGGATAGCACTACAGCTACAGAAACGCCTAGCACCACGTCCCACACCGGCGGCGTGGGCTGAATAGATGGGCGGGCTGGACTCAGGTCCGGCCCTCATTTTTTACGGGAAAAATTAACACATCCTCTTAATACACCCTCAAAGCCCTTTTCCTCACCCTACAAAAATGCGGGTAATAATGAGGGTAACAGAATATTCATTACAGAAGATGTATAATATTTTCAGTGTATTTTTACACCATTTTGTATTCCACCCCATCCGCCACGAGCCATGTAAGGTCGTCCTTACAAAGACGGCTCATCTCCCTATAATAGAAGACGAGCCGTTGCGTTTTGTAAGGGTAGTCGGCACGTTTTCAGCCGCGATGGTCGTACTGGGCGCGCTCTCCAAGCTTGGTGATCTGTGCGGCCTCTAGCCCTTCTGGGTTATGCTGAGCCTTTTTAGCAATCTCGCGCTCTGCCTCTGTCGCATGCTCACCAGTTTTGAGAACGTGATGAGCAAGCTCCAACACTTCATCCTTTGTAAGCAGTTTTGGCGAATGAATTGCCTTGCGGGCGAGCTCATGCAGAGAGCTGCTAGCATGGGGGGCTTTATGCTCATGTGATGATGTATGTGGCATATCCCTAACCTTTCTTTCCTCTCACTTAAGACGCTTCATCGCCTCCCCTTCACGGTGGGGCCTATGCTGCCATGGCACAAGCGCAGCCCTTGCAAGACTGATATGCCCCCGCTGGTCATTCTCAGATAAGCCAGAATCGTCATTGTGTGAATCTACCGTCCCTGCGTAATGGCCTATGCCATCTTGCACGCTGCTCATTACCTCCAAATGTGCCTCGGGATCAGCACTGCCCTCATAGCGTATCGTATGGGCCCGCGCGAAACTCGGCATCCCTATCACGCCCAACCATCCTATCACCAGCAGAAGACCAATATAGTGCATCTCATCCTCCATAAGGCTCATGGCCCCTTCTTTTTATAGCTTTCTCTTGCTGCGCCTCCTCAACATGAATTACCACTTAACCCTTCGTAATTAGGAGGCCTCTATGCCACATACGCTTGACCCTCACCGCACAGCCCTTATCCTCATCGACCTCCAAGAAGGCATTGTCTCCCTGCCCACAGCACCACGCAGCGGGGCTGAAGTCGTAGCTGCGAGCAAGATAGTCGCGGAGCGTTTCCGCCACGCTGGAGCAATGGTTGTGCTGGTTAATGTCGCCTTTGCTGCTGATGGAAAAGATGCTCTATCCGCCCCTGTCGATAAGCCTTTGCATGACCCCAATACATCTCTACCCGCTCATTGGGCGGAACTCGTCCCCGATTTGGCACGGGAGGGAGACCTCCGCGTTACAAAACATCAATGGGGCGCGTTTTATGGAACCGATTTAGACCTCCAACTACGTCGGCGAGGGATAAACACTATCGTACTGGGCGGAATCGCTACCAATATGGGCGTGGAATCCACCGCCCGCGCCGCGCATGAACACGGCTATCACGTCATTATCCTAGAGGACCTCACCGCGGGGCTGGATGAGGAGATGCATCATTTTGCTTTCCAGCGGCTTTTCCCGCATCTGGCGCGCATTCGCCAAAGCAATGAGATTCAATTTCCCTAGGCTTCATCCTGGCACATAAAAAACAGCCTTCCTCACATCTTGAAGAAGGCTGCCACGCACTATGAATCGGCATAAAGGTCAGTGAGGCAGGCGATGAAGCAGAATCAAAGCACCTGCCTGCCGGTCTGCGTCAGACAGTGGGGCATCCCCATCAGTCCCATCCCGCTCTATGCTTCCAAGATAGCTGCCAGCCCCTCCCCTTATGGTTCCATCCTTCTCAATACGTCCAGCATAGCTACCGCCTTCACCTCTTACGGTTCCATCCTCCTCGATATTCCCAACATAGCTACCGCCTTCGCCTCTTATGGTTCCATCCTTCTCGATATTCCCGGCATAGCTGCCACCTTCTCCCCTTATGGTTCCATCCTTCTCGATATTCCCGGCATAGCTGCCACCGGGCCCCCGTATAACGCTGATCTGCTGTACATGCCCCAAAGGCACGGACTGACCATCATATGCGCCAGCAACACCCGGCATACCGGCAACACCCAGCCACCCCATCACCACTAAAATACCGGTGTAATTCATCACAAACCGCCTTAAATGAAAAATCTTTTCCATATGCCTCACTACACCGTATCTCGTGGCAACTGCGTTACAACGCCATGAAGACGCCGTAACCATGCTAGCTCACTTCAAAAAAGCCGCCCATTCCTCCACCGATTGCCCGCTTTGGAAACGCTCATCCAACGTGCCATTCAGCATAAAACTTGGTGAGACATGAATCTTATTGTGCCGTGCATAACGTGTATGGGCTTTAATAGCCTCCGTCACGCTTGCTAGACGGAATGGCACCGCAAGATTAAGTCGCGTATAGACCTCTAGCCGCTCTAACAATTCTTCCGGCGTGGTGTGCATATTCGCGCCCTCATAATGATGAGCGAACTCGAACTCCTCACGATGATCCCCCACACTCCGCAACGTTTGCCACGCTTTATCGCGCCCCTCTGGCAATGCAGCCGCAGCCAAAATGCAGCGCGTCACCACGCCAGAGAAGAGATGCCACGGTTGGGAATGGAGATAAATATGCAGTGTCATAGCCTCCTCCCCTACATGGGCTAAGAGGGGCATTAACTTGCGTGAGGCCCGCACACAAAAGGGGCATGTTGGCTCTAAAAAGACCTCTAATTTTTTCGGCCCATGGCCCCAGATAAGCTCTGCGGGTTTATGCGTCTCTTGTGCTGGCATAATCTGATGCTCCTTAGCTTTACCCCTATGACCTCCCCCTAACGTAGGGTGCACCCCCATAGCAAAACAGCCCCGCATAAAACGGGGCTGCCACGCATAACACACATAACCACAAAGCTTTTTAGGACGACCGCCGCCCGCGTGAACGCCCTGCCCCACCACGACCAGAGGAGGATGGACGGGTAGACGCCGCCCGTGGGCTGCGACCACGGCCCCCACCGGATGAGCCACCACGGCCACGACCACCGCGCCCACGGCCTCCCCCTAAAACAGGCGGCGGCAATGTGGAGTTCTGCGCGTCATCAGAATGGTAAGGATGGTCCGTAATCACAGGCACAGCCTTGCTGATGCGCTTCTCAATCTCTTTTAACCATGCACGCTGCTCTGCCTCACAAAGGGATACAGCCCAACCCTCACGACCGGCACGCGCTGTACGGCCAATGCGATGGACGTAAGCCTCTGGCACATTCGGCAAATCGTAATTAAAGACGTGAGAAACCTCATCCACATCAATACCGCGCGCGGCAATATCTGTGGCGACTAACACGCGGACACTCCCATCCCGAAAGCCTTGCATGGCACGCTCACGTGCCCCTTGGGACTTATTGCCATGAATCGCCGCTGCGGGAATCCCATGCTTACTGAGATATTCTGCCACTTTATTGGCTTCATGCTTCATCAGCGTAAAGACAACAGCCCGCACGACACGGTCATTATTGACCAACATCATCAAAGCTTCTTTCTTTTGAGCTGAATCGACAAATAGAACCGCCTGACGAATACGATCCACCGTGCTGGATTCCGGCGTGACTTGCACCGTCTCGGGCTCATGCAGCAAAGAATGCGCTAAGTCACGAATAGAGGCTGGCATAGTCGCGGAAAAAAGGAGCGTCTGCCGTTTTTCTGGCAAGCGCGCTACAATCTTACGAATATCATGCACAAAGCCCATATCCAACATACGGTCTGCTTCATCCAGCACGACAATCTCCGGTGTGGAGAGGTCGATATGGCCTTGCCCTACAAGGTCCAACAAACGCCCCGGGGCAGCGATGAGGACATCTACGCCGCGTTTCATCGCTTCGACCTGACGATTCTGCCCAACACCACCAAAAATCACAGCGTAAGAGAACTTCATATGCCGCGCATAGGCCGCAAAATTATCGCCTATCTGCGCCACTAGTTCCCGCGTAGGGGCCAGCACCAACACACGCGCCCCGCGCGGGGTCGCTTTGCGAGGCGTCTCCAATAAATAATGCAAAATCGGCAAAGCAAATGCTGCCGTTTTGCCCGTCCCCGTCTGCGCAAGGCCTAAAAGGTCTCGTCCCTTTAACAGATGAGGGATCGCCCCCGCCTGAATCGGCGTTGGTGTCTTATAGCCCTCTTCATCTAAAGCCTGCAAAATGGGGGCTGCCAAACCGAGCGTGTTAAAACTGCTCATGATGTTTCCTTAAAAACCGGCGTTATTCCAGCATCCATCTGGCAACACCGCATAAAACGGACGCCTAAAACACACACTCTTAAAGGAGTGTTATCTCGTCCCCCTCTAAATAGGACTATTTTTGTCTTATAACAAGAGAAAAATATTTTCCTCCCATCTAGGCGCTTTTCATCTCCCTTTTTGCAGAAGAAACAAAGCTTGTTCGCCCAACAAATTTGCCAAATGAGGTGACCGCTCCGCCACGCGTGACCGCTTATCCCCATTTACAACCATCCAATTCCGCACCGCATACCCATCCTCAGCACATAAAGCGAAAAAGTCATAAATCGTACAAGGATGGATGTTGGATGTCTCATACCACGGGGTTGGCCAAACCGCCGTCATGGGCATACGCCCTGTGCGCATTAAATGCCAACGCAAACGCCAATGCCCAAAATTGGGGAAGGAGACCAAAGCTGATCGCCCAATCCGTAACATATGCCGCAAAACCTCACGCGGACGCTCCACCGCTTGAAGGGTGCGCTGTAGGACAACATAGTCAAATGTATCTTCTGGATAATCCGCCAAAACTTCATCCGCATCCCCGTGCATAACGGGCAAGCCATGCGCAACGGACTGAGTCACGGCCTTCATATCCAGCTCTAAGCCTTGGGCATCACAGCCTTTTTGGCGGGAGAGATAGTCAATCAAGCTGCCATCCCCGCTCCCAATATCCAGTACCCGACTCTGCGGTGCGACCATAGTCGCAATCAATTCTTGATCAAACCGCATGATCATCCCTCCCCTCTGGTAAGCCCGCATGACGTGCCGCGCCGTTTAAAAACCCGCGCACTGTACGATCAAAATCCGGCTCTTCTAGCAGAAAGGCATCATGGCCACGGTCGCTCTCAATCTCCACAAAAGAGACATGTCCCCCTGCCTGATTAATCGCCCGCGCCAACATTCTTGATTGTGCCGTGGGAAACAGCCAATCCGAACTAAAGGACACAACACAAAAACGCGTCCGCACCTGCTGAAAAGCTGCCGCTAAATTACCCCCATGCTCACTGCCGAGATCGAAGAAATCCATCGCGCGGGAAATTGTCAGGTAAGAATGTGCATCAAACCGCCGTGTGAAATTAGAGCCTTGATATTGCAGATAACTTTCGACCTGAAACATCCCCCCAAACGGTAACGCTGCTAAAGGCGAATTGGGGGCGGGCATTGTTCCTGGCCGTATTTCCCTCCCAAACTTCCGCGTTAGAGCTTCTTCTGAGAGATAAGTAATATGCCCCACCATACGCGCTACAGCCAAACCGCGCGCTGGGATAACCCCATGAGCTTGATAATCTCCCCCATGCCAATCGGGGTCCGCATAAATTGCCTGCCGGCTGACCTCATTAAACGCAATATTCTGCGCCGATTGGAAGGGAGAGGTCGCAATCGGCATAGCTGCAAAAACACGCTCAGCGTAATCTGTAGCCCATGTGAGGGTTTGCATCCCCCCCATCGATCCTCCAATAACGGCAAATAATTGCTCAATGCCGAAGTGATCAATCACCTTCACCTGAGCCGCCACAATGTCGTGCATTGTGATAGGGGGAAAATCCTTCCCCCATGGTTTGTCCGTCCCCGCCCGCATAGTCGTGGGGCCGGTCGTCCCCATGCAGCCCCCTAAGACATTGGTACAGATGACAAAAAAACGCTCTGTATCAATCGGCAAGCCGGGGCCAACCATACGCGACCACCAGCCCGGCTTCCCCGTAACAGGGTGCGGGCTGGCGACAAACTGGTCTCCCGTAAAAGCATGGCAAATGACAATCGCATTATCCCGCTTTGGCGAGAGCGTACCATAAGTTTGATAGGCCACCTCCAGCGGAGCAATAACCTCCCCACATTGGAGGGGCATCCCGTTTGGAAAGATGATGGACTGAACTTCCACTCTAAGGCTCCGGCCGCTTGTGACAAAGAGCCTGTATAGAAGCACCGCCCCCGCCCCCGTTTCAAGCTAGAATACGCCGCCTTAAGCACATTCGACAGCTATATCTATTACTCAGCGGCTTCCATCAGTGCAGGGTAATTATCTTGCGCCAAAGCAGGCATGGGCATTTTAACCATATTCCCCTTACTCGCTTCCCGTTTTGGCAACCAATACCCATACGCTGCCAGAGCCTGACCGAGATGCATCAACGCCTCCCCTAACGCTGTATGAATGGTTTGCTCCTCTGGCATATTCTGCATCTCTGCAAGAAGGTCTAACAAATGAGACTCCGTTGCTGAGTATTCTAAAGACGGCATTGCACAAACCGCCTGGAGGAACAAAGGCCGAAACTGCTCCTGCAAAAGCTCCGCCTCTTGTCCTACTAACCCCGCTAAAGATTTAGAACGCCGCCAGCAACGCGGCCCCAATAAATAACGCAGGGCCCATAAGGCGGTCTGCTCCTCCCGTACTAATGTGCTCATGGGCATACCGTATGTGCCGTGCTGTTCTACGATCTGGCCGATCATGGGACCTCTCCCTCTCTCTGCGAATTGCTTCAAGAATGACGTTAGATGAGAACTCTTATCAGTTGCAACAAGAAGATAATGCTTCACACCTCACTCTGCCCCTAATACGAGCCAAAAAAGGGAGAAAACTGCCAATTATAGCTATTATTAATTTTTCTTATAAAGTGGCGAATCAGAATGAGGAATCACCACATAATGTGATAAAAATGCAAAATTACCACTATATGTAGTCCTCTTTTTCGCGCGCCTCTCTTAATAACTCTATTGGCGAAATGGTGGTTTTTGAATCCAACCATCTAATTGCTGCATTGCCGCATCAGAGCCATCAAGGGCAAAGTTAATCGTCAACGTGCCTCGTCCCACCTTATCCACCACGATATGACCCGTTTTCCCTGTTTTTAATTGGGCAACTTGCTCTGTAGAAAGATCCAACGAAGCCATACATCCCGATGCAACACAGGACTGCCATTGCAACGTCATCGGAACATTATCATCTAACGTGACACGCACATTTCTTTTAAGAGAGAGCGCAAGCGGTACCATGGTTGTTAACCGCCATGGCCGACCTATAAGCGGATCATTCATCACACTCTCTGTTGCGCGCGCTAAGATTACAGCCCCCAACGACTCTGTTTTTCCTTTATTCCCCTGCATCACCAAAGTCTGCTGCATCAGACAGACTTGAGGGCCTTGTGCTGGATTGATCGCAGGGAACACACAGCGATACATCCACCCCCCTGCCGAACCAGAAATGACAACCGGTGCCGTTTGCCCACCCTCAACAGCTCTAGCAATCGGGGACACTATCGCTCCACCAATCAAACAAAGAAGCACCAATATGCCGCAAGATGTTTTCATCCCTTCCTCCCGTCAAAATATGAGACTACTACCCACGCCACAATAAAATTATCAGATACACTTTTAGTCTATTACAAAACACATAGAAAATAATCAAATCATCAATCAACTCTATCAATAAAATACAATCAAAATAGAAAGAATACTAAATTCATACCCCAGCAATACCATTTCATATAAAATATGATACAAAATACCATTTTAAAATTATTCAATAAATATGAAGTATTCATAAAATATTAAAAATTATTATGAGATAATACTTTTCCATATATCACACATATACCCCTTATTATTATGAGAAAAATACAAACAAAAATCTCAAATATTTAACTTTAATTAATATTTTTTAAATTTTTTACATAAGAAATTTTCTCGGAAAAGGTTTCTCGGATTTTTATTCCTTAAGATTTAATTAAAAATATATTGCATAATAATTTATAATAAGTTAACAGCATCCCATCCGTGAAAAGTTGAGAAAGCCCCGTGGAAACAAGAACGATTTTTTACAAGAAGAAGCTCTTCTGGTGGGTATGCGGTGGGCCATCGCTCATTGCTGCCGTTTATTTATTTGTCTGGGCCACCCCACGCTACGAAAGTACAGCCATCCTCCGCGTTTATGAGGCAGGGGGGCAAGAGACGTCCGGCGGTAGCGCCGCTACAGAAGGTCTCGGCGGTAGTATGGCCTCGCCTGGCGCTTATGTTCTTACACAATACATCGCCAGTTGGGATGCTTTCCAAGCGCTGCACCCCGAACGTTTAAAAGAGCACTGGCAGAATGGAGATTGGCCTTCTTCCTTTGGGGGGCCTCTCACTCTGTTTTCATCCAATCAAATGCGGCTTTGGGAATATTACAAGAAACATGTCACCGCTCAACTTGATGATATTTCTGGGTTGGTTACTATCAATGTCGATGGATATTCATCTGATTTCTCATGGACACTCAATAAAGACCTCTTAGAGCTTGCACGGAAAGAACTTGCAGAGAGCGGAATTAAATCAGATCAAGCGGAGCATAATATGCTCCTCCAAAAAATTGATCTCGATAAAAACAGCTTAAGTGCCGATTTGGGCAAAATCGCTAAATTACAAAAAGAAGCAGGCATCTCGGACCTAAAGGGAGATTATCAAGTCGTTCTCAATAGTCTTGCTGCTGCCGAGAAGGAACGTATTTCCGTCGATACCCGTGCCGCCGCTACAGAGTTTCTCGCTGCCCGGGGACAACAAATTGAGGCCTTGAGAATTCAACTTGCCGCCCTCGATAAAGAAATCGAGCATCAGCGAAATGATATTGCCCAAAAATCAGCTATTTACAAAGAATATGGGCGTATTGAAGCCCAAGCTGAGCAAGACACCAAACTCATTATGCTTGATGAAGAAAGTTTACTTGAAAATGAAAGGAATGCCGTACGTCATGCTTATTACATAGACATCATTGAAAACCCTATCCACCCAACCAACGCAACCCGACCACGCGCCCTAATGTGGACACTCATTATTTTGGCATGTTCCTTTGCCATATACCTCATCATTAAGTGAGATGATTATGCTTGGCTACCTTGTCACTCCCCCTAAGATCCATCCCTTAAATACAAAGAGCGTAAAAACAGTAGCACTATCTGTAGCTCTCCTACTCTCAACCTCTGCGTGTGCGTTTATGCCCTCAGTCGGCCCTCATGCAGATTACATCGAAACTCAATCTGAAAATCATGAAGCCCCTCCCCTTATCGACGTTGATATCCAACTCGCGCAAACGCTCGCAAAAACAGTCAATATGAACGAAGCGCGCCAAGAAGGTGATCTTCTCTCTGCACTCAACATACCCTTTTCACGACTTCCCGAAACCAGAATTGCCCCGGGTGATCAACTAAGAATAACCATCTGGACGCAAGGCGGAGGACAAGCCGCCGCATCTGAATCAAGCGAAAACACCTCCCCTGGGTCTATTTCGCCTGCTCAGTCCAAAATAGGGGTCTATTCAGTTAATAAAGAAGGTAAAGTTGACATCCCCTATGCAGGTTTTGTTGACATTAAAAATACAACACCTCATCAGGCACAAAATATTATTCGGTCTCGTTTAACTGCGACCCGTTTATTTGAAAGTGTCGAGGTATCTCTGCAATTTGACGTAAACCATGGTCAAAATATTATCGTGATGGGGGCAGTCAATAAACCCACCATTATTAACTGGAATGATGGCGGGGTCTCTCTTGTAGAAGCTATTGCCCAAGCCGGGGGGTATGTCGTGGGTGAGCCTTTGCACGGCAGTGATTTAGGTATGAATATTCTCCTCGCCCGTGCAGGACATGAATATGATATCCCCCTAAGAACAGCCTTATTACATACCATTCAGTTACAACCGGGCGATAAAATTGCTCTACAGCACAAACCCAGCGTACGTGTCCTCTGCCTGGGGGCAGGATGGGCCGCTCCACGCATGAGCGCATTTTCACAAACGCCTACTCTATCGCAAGTTATGGCGTCCGTTAATGGGTTAAACCCCCAAACAGCACAAGGGCGAGCGATCTTCATCCTAAAAAAAGATCAGTCCATTATGTTTAGGGTTAATTTTGATCGTGTTGAAGGCATGGAAGCCTCTCAAATTATGCCAATTGAAGATGGAGACATGGTGTACGCCCCCGTATCACGCTCTGTCACAATGCAACAAGTGCTCGGTATGTTCATGTTTATTGCTGGGCAAGGTATGTCAGCCGCCGCTGTTAGATAAAAACGACTATTTACGAGCATAGGTTCTATAAAGGGCAAATGCTCGTAAATATAAATACAACCAAAGGTTGAAATTACTCTCACTTCTAGCTGATCACGGAGCAAAGATTCTTAATTTTAAGTATATTTAATTAATAAATTATTGAATTTTCATACTCTATCCGTTAATAAATACGAAACTGTTAATTCTTTATTAAGAATTACCTCATCAGAATAGGAACGAAAAGCCATGCCTGCTTCACTGGACAATCACGCCTCCTCTCTTCTTACCTCATCCGCTCAAGATATGCCTATCTCAACAGCCGAATGGGATTTACTGAAAAGAAAGGCCTTGGAAGAGTTTGCTGACAGAAAAGCCCCGTCTATCGCTTTCACTCGTTTTTCGCAGCACGATAATTCAAATATTTCCATAAAGGAGAAGGTACTACTGCATGTTGTTTTCTAACAAAAACATCATGAAAAATAAAACGCAATACTGGAAACTGGCAAGCCGTAGAAGAACCCTTCTTATACGATCCCTGACTTTTATTTTTAATAGTTTCTCTACGGCCGTATTGTTGTTCTTTTTATTGATGTATCATTTTCCTGTATATTTTATTATCCCTTTTGCCGCGTGTAGTTTCCTTCTCGGCTTTATCGCCTCCTCATATTTTATTGCTATGTGGTTCGGTCTATATGCCTCCCTTCGTGGCCCAAAGAAAGACCCCTACGACCCTTCTCATAATCAAAAAGACCTAGATGATAACACGCTTGTTGCACTTGTATTCCCCATTTACCATGAAGATGTTCGACGCATTGGTGCCGCGCTCGGAGCAATGATCGAAGACCTCAGACAATATAAAGAATATAAAAATTTTGAGTATGTAATACTATCTGACAGCCGCGATGAGAATATCATTTACCAAGAGAATTATATTTTTCATCTTTTAAAAGAAGATTATCCAGATGCACGAATTATTTACAGGCATAGAATTTCCAACATTGATGCTAAGATCGGCAATACGTCTGACTTCATCATGCGCTGGGGAGAAAGATATAAATTTATGGTAATGCTTGATGCCGATAGTCTAGTCCCTGGGGAAACCCTATCACAAATGGCGCGCATTATCGAAGGTAATGATAAAATTGGCATTATACAAACTACCTACTACGGTATTATGACGCGTACCCTATATGCTAGACTGCAAAGCTTTGGTTCTGTTTTCGGCGTATTAGTAAGTTTTTACGGTCAATATTACTTCAGAATGGGTCGAGGTCAGTATTTTGGACATAATGCCATCCTTCGCGTGGAAACCTTTAAAAAATTTGCAGCTCTTCCTCGATTTGAAGCTAGAGCCCCTTTTCCTGCGGGACGCCCTTTGTCTCATGATTTTGTCGAAGCTGCGTTTTTTGAAGGAGCAGGTTACGAAGTCTGGTTATTACCTTATTTAGAAAGCTTTGAAGACCAATTAACTAACCTTGTAGATGACATGAAACGAGAAACACGCTGGATGTATGGGGCGTTATTCTGGCTTCGTGTCTTCCGTATGAAACGCCTATCCAATGAGGGCATGAAGCATCTTTTTATTTCCTCTTTACACTATTTCAACGCATGGATCGGCATTGTTTTTTATGTATGCAGTATATTAGGCATGATATATGTTCTTAAACATCCTATTCATTCATACATGCTGCGGGAGAAATTCAGCTTATTATTCGACACCTCCCTCTTTTTATTCTTTTTTGCATTTTTTGCGCGTTTTTCTGTTTATCTTCTCTATTTCTATAAAAAGAACCAACTATCTGGTTTTGGCGGTTTCTCCAAACTGTTAGTCTCTTATATACTCTCCATTATTTTCGGTATGGCTATTGCACCAATTACCATGATGCAAATATCAAAATTTCTTTTTTATTGGATAAAAGGCCGAAAAATACAATGGGGAGAACAAAATAGAGAGGACCGTTCATTATCATTTAGAGAGGTATTCGAGCATTTTTTCTCCGTATCGTTGTTCGGGTTGTCTCTTACATATATTGTATTGACGTATATTTTACCCCTTGCAACACCTCATACAATGAAAATACTTCATATGTCTAAAGTATGGCTTTGGGTTTGGTATATTCCTGCTTTATCTGGGCTGGTTTTTGCTCCATTTATTATTCGAACAACAAGCCAAAGATTTCCATGGATGGAAAAAATGGGATGGTTTAGTACCCCTTTTGAGACTAATGAACCTTTTGTCGTAAAACGAACAAGAGTTATAAAGGAACGCTATGATTCTATTGTTCCTGAAAGCTTAAAATTTGAAGAGTCTCTATCTAATTCCTGGTTTTTCTTTAGGCATTACGCATCCATTACATCGCGTCCACAAAAATTCTTTTTCTGGAAGGACAAACTTTCTCAACGGCCATTTGCGCAATTAACACGTCAGGAGAAACTACTTATCTTTCGCTGCCGCGAATTATGGGAATATTTCTTCCTGAAAAAAAATAAGCTATTGGCCTCAGACACGGAAACATTCTAGCAGGTTAAAGAAGAATGCTTACAAAACGCAGTTTTTTAATGAGTTGCATAACCGCTCTTCTCCCTAAACCTTCCTGGGGAGACGTTACTCTCAACAAACAATCAGAACATATTCTTATTTCGACACAAAAATCCCCTTTTCCACCTTATTGGAAGGAATGTGTAGGTTCAGGCAGAGCAATCCAGGCCTTACGAAAAGAATGGTTGGATGATTTAAAATTCATTAAACAGACATGTGGTTTTAAATCAGTTAGATTTCACGGCTTGTTAAATGATGAAGTAGGTTTGTGTAGAGATACGTGTAATGGGGAATATAATTTAAATTATCTATACATTGATCATATCTTCGATAGTATTATTGACTTGGGTATGAAACCTTTCGTGGAAATAAGTTTCATGCCTTCTCCACTTCGTAGTGGGAATGATACAATTTTTTGGTATAAAGCAAACACATCACCACCCAAAGACCCAAAAGAATGGTCTCACTTAATAAAAAACCTCATTGAACATCTAATAAATCGCTATGGTATTTATGAAATAAAATCATGGAAATTTGAAGTATGGAATGAGCCTAATATCAATTTTTGGAGCAAAGATCAAAGAAGTTACTTTCTCTTGTTTGAAGAGACATATAAAGCAATCAAATCTGTCAACCCAGATATTGCCGTAGGTGGTCCAGCGACTGCACAAATGGGCTGGTTATCCGACTTTCTAACATTTTGCCAACAAGCAAATATTCGACCTGATTTTCTTTCCTCTCATGTTTATGACCATGATCCTCAAGAAAAAATTTTCGACAAACCTGTGCATTACGCATTTTCTGAAGTAATTCCAAAAGCCATTCAATATGCTAAACAAAAAATCTCTGCTTCTTCTCGTCCTAATATTCCTCTTTATATCACGGAATGGACGTCACAAAATCCGGCCTACATATTAAAAATGATATATGAATGCGCTGGTCAAATCGACATATTCTCTTATTGGACCTTTAACACACTGATAGAAGAAAATGGTCCCGTACCTGGATTCAACCAAAGTTATTTTGGATTGTTAGATTTTGGCTCTCTTCCAAGGCCCTCTTTTCATGCATTCTTTTTCCTCAATAAACTCTCTCCTAATAAACTTAATACAAATAGTAAATCTATTCTCGCCACAGAAGACGAAAAAGGAAGGATTTTATCCGTAGTTTGGAATTATCAAGATGATGATAAAACAGAAAAGGAATACACCATAACCCTTACTAAGACATATTCATCCGTTCTGATTACTTATTATGATCCCCAAACTGATCCAATACTAACACTTTGGCATAAAATGGGATCTCCCCCTTCGCCCACTCATCATGAATATAACGTATTACAGAATAGTTCGTTAAGTTACAGCACATTCTCTTATCGTTTAACTCGACAAAACTCCTTTTCGTTCTCATTACCTCCGAATGCAATTGCCTTCATTGAAATTGAGTAAATCCCCAATTTTTGGTATTTTCTG
>NZ_JANIDW010000005.1 GCF_026385475.1 Bombella saccharophila | reverse complement strand
TCCCTTTTAATATAGCGCGCCTCGTTGCAGTGGATGTTTATAAGCTATCAAGGCTTTTAAAATTATAGGACACCAGCGTAATAAGTTTAGCCTTTTCTAGACACAGCCATAACTTACGAATAAGTTTATTGATGCTCTATGAGTCGTAAGGAATTGATTGCTGTGAAAAAAATTGCGTTCCTATTGAGTTGTATCCTCGTACTAAGTGCCATGCCAGCGCAGGCGGATGGTATGTTTAAAATTGCGGCAGCGGATAATCAGCCCTCCGGTTTTGGGACAGAGGCTAGCGCTCTGGTAGTTGTGGAGGTGTATCGCATCTCCGTACCAGCAGAGAAAGCACGGGCGAGTATGAAGGATATTCGGCAAGCCTTGGGTTTAGTGCAGACCTTCAGGGCTCTGCCTGCTGGGACGACCTCCATTACGGCGGCAACTAAGGAGGAGTTCTGGAAGGGCCGGAACATGCGTGAGCGTGTTTTTATCAATATGATTCGTAATCAAGGGTATGACATAGACAAAGTGGCAGAGGATGTGACCCCCTTTAACACTTTGCCTGTACAGATGTCTGACAATAATAAAGGTAAGATTGATAGTTCAGAGATGGCGTTCAATTTTAATGCACAAGCATTTAAGGCAGAAGATAAAAGCGTAAAGCTTACATTTAACGCCTCAGCGAAGCCCTTTAGCGAGAGTGACCAGTTTTTCAGTAAACAATATACGTTTAAATTGAAGAATGTAGAGACCGGGTACGCGTTTGATAAACCAAAAGAATCATCCAAACTTGGGGATCGTAATATTTTTGTCTTTTCAATTACACCATTTTTGATGGATAGTTTTGTGTACCCTGTTCAGGAAAAATAAATACATAAGGGGGAGAGGGTATGATGCAGTCTGTTATGGAGTGGCCTGCTAAAAGCCCTCTCCCTGGTAGCGATGTTGAGCATCCCGCGCTTTATCATCTACTTGATGTCGCAGCAGTGGCGGAAGTGCTTATTGAGCCTTTTCCCTTTTCACCGCCTCTTAAACAGGCTTTTGTGGCTCTTGTTGGGTTGCATGACCTCGGTAAGTTTAGCGAGAGCTTTCGCGCTATGTTGCGGGAGGGGATAGCGCAGCTGTTTCGGCATTGGGAACTCACAGAAATCTTCCTGTATGAAAAAGATGAGTATTTGGAGGAATGGCTCGGTGGTGAGGAAGATGTCCGGCGTTGTTTATATGCGTCTATAGCTGGACATCATGGTCGTCCTCCGAAAGTGAGTCTGCAAGGGGATAAGTATGACGAATGTTTAGAACAATTTGGTGAGGGAGCGGAGAGTGCGTCGGAGGTTTTAGAACTATTCCGTACGCTTTGGCCTGAAGCCTCTTTAGCGGAGCTGAATGAGGAGGATGCTATCCGCCTATCATGGTGGTTACCCGGTTTCTGTACAGCGGCGGATTGGGTTGGGTCGAACACATTTTATTTTCCTCCGCTAGCCCCGGGGTTGGAGCCGCAGGCATATTTAGAGAAAGCCCGTGAGACAGCGCGTAAAGCTGTGCAGGAGGTAGGGCTTGGCAGCACAAGCGCGCGGGATGAGGCGTTATTTTTCTTTGCGCTGCGTCCGCTACAAATCGCGTGTGTTGATGTGCCTTTGCCGGATGGTCCTAGTTTGGTCATTTTGGAGGCAGAAACTGGGGCAGGCAAGACGGAAGCGGCATTGCTTTTGGCGCAACGTATGGCTTTGGCTGGGAAGGGGCGAGGGTTGTTTTTTGCCCTCCCCACTATGGCAACGGCCGATGCGATGTTTGAGCGTGTTAAACAAAGCATTGGCAAGATGTTTGACAAGCCAACCCTTACCCTTGCGCATGGGCGGGCGGGTCTTTCGGTCCCTTTTCAAGATTTAGTGTTGGGGCAAAGCCGTACGGGCGAGGATGTACCACATGATGAGGCTACGAGTTCTGCATGGTTGGCCCATGATAACCGGCGCGCTTTGTTAGCAGATGTTGGTGTAGGGACGATTGACCAAGCGTTGTTGTCGGTTCTCCCCGTGCGGTTTCAAACATTGCGGCATTATGGCTTATCCTCAAAAATTATAGTGGTGGATGAGGTTCACGAGATGGGTGAGCCTTATATTGCGCAAGAGCTAGTGGCTTTATTGAAAATGCATCGGGCGATGGGGGGCTCGGCCATTTTATTAACGGCGACATTGCCTTTAACGTGGCGGGAAAAATTACTGGCCACATATGGTGGTGAGGCGCAGTCTTACGCTTACCCCGCGATAACTGTAGCCGGTGGTGAGGCCGTGACCGCTTTTGCAGCGGATGAACGTCCCCAAAAAGGCTCGGTAAAGGTAGAACGTCTCGGCACTATGGATGAAGCCGTGCATTATCTTGCCGAATGTGCGGCAAAGGGAGCGGCTTGTGTATGGGTGCGCAATGCGGTTGATGATGCTATTGCCGCGGTAGAGGTTTTGCGCCAGCAAGGGATAGAGGCGCGGCTTTTGCATGCGCGTTTTGCGTTATGCGATCGTAAGCGTTTGGAGCATGAGGTTCTCTCCCGCGTGGGGCGTGATGGCACTGAGCGTGACGGGTTTGTTTTGGTCTCGACACAAATTGTTGAGGCATCGTTAGACCTAGATTTTGATGTCATGGTCTCGGACCTTGCGCCTATGGGCTCTCTAATACAGCGTGTCGGGCGGTTATGGCGGCATATGGACCGTCGTTCTGCCGCAACTCGGCCCGTACCTGCACCGGTCTTGAAGGTTCTTTCACCTGACCCTGCGGTGATAGAGGGCGAGCGTTGGCTACAAGGGGCTTTGGGTAAGGGGGAATGGGTGTACCCCCTGCCTGATATGTGGAGAACAGCCTCTGTTCTATTCCGTACGGGGCAAATTGAAGCTCCAGAAGGCTTGCGGAGCCTTATTGAGGCTGTTCATGGGGATGAGGTCGAGCCGGTACCGTCCGTTTTAGAGAATGCGGAAAATGAAAGATGGGGTAAGGATTCAGCGGCTAAGGGCTTAGCTTATCAAAATATTGTCGCTTTAGGGAATGGCTATCGTAAGGCTGGCAATGGAGCGGATGATGCGCGTTATCCGACACGTCTGGGTGATGAGACGAGGACATTAATGTTAGCGCGTTATACAGAGGCAGGCTTACGCCCTTGGGCGCAGGCTGATGGCAGTACCAATGGTGATGAGAAGGCTTTATGGCACTTATCGGAGCTTTCTGTGCGGGTTGCTAAAGTAGCGCACCTTGAATTGCCAGACCAAGCTGCCCCAGCGATTCAGGCTATTAAGAAAGACTGGCCTCAATGGAGGCAAGCCAGCGTTACGCTATGCCCTGTGAAGGAGACAGCAGGCGATATTTGTGCGGGACTGCATTATGACAGAGATAACGGGCTAGTATTCTACAATAAAGAGAATTAAAAGAGATAGTATTTATTATCAACCCAAAGTTGTGAATATGTGGCTATTGCTGGGTAAGATTTCTCTTTACGGTTAGTTTGAATAGTTTGTGAGGGCTTAGCGTTGTTGAATCTCATCACGGATCCGTGGATTCCTGTAAAATGTAAAGAGGGCCGCCGGGTGATTGCCCCGTGGCAAATAGCGGAGAGTGATGTACTATTCCCCGATTGGCCTAGGCCTGATTTTAACGTTGCGTGCTTGGAGCTATTAATTGGGCTTGTTTATATGGCAACCCCGCCTTCTGATAAGAAGGATTGGAAGGCACGTACAAAGCCCGACCCGGAGGGATTAAAGACCGCGTTGGAGGCTTATGCTCCGGCTTTCTTTTTAATGGGGGATGGGCCGCGTTTCTTGCAGGATTATGACAAGCTTGATGGTGCGCCTAATCCTGTTGATATGTTGTTTATCGATAGTGCTGGCGGCCAGACGATGCGGAAAAATCTGGACCTTATGGTCCACCGGCATCGGTATAAGTGTTTGACGTTGCCAGAGGCGGCCATGGCTCTCTACACCTTGCAGGATTTTGCGCCTGCTGGTGGTGCGGGGAATCGGACCTCTATGCGTGGTGGTGGCCCGCTCGTGACGATTTTAGACCCCGGCAAAACATTGTGGGATTTAGTGTGGTTGAATGTGCCATTCGGCCAGCCTTCTATGATGAAGGACCTTCCATGGATGCGCCCGACCCGAACATCAGAGAAGGGGAAGGGGCCTGTACGGCCTAATGATGGTAAGGATGAAAAGGCTCCTCCCTTTACGGTTGAAGCCTTTTTTGGCATGCCCCGCCGCCTACGTCTTGTAGGGGATGAACAGGGGATAACGGGGGTTATCCAAAAACCTTACGGGACGAATTATGAAGGGTGGCAGCATCCTCTTAGTCCTTATTATCGTATGAAGTCCGGAGAAATGCCACTTTCCCGGCACCCGCGTGCGGGTCGGTTTGGGTACCGTAATTGGCTGGGTGTTCTTATTGTAGGGAAACCTTCTCGTGAGGATGAAGAGGGTTTAGAGCATCGGGCTTTAATTCTCCAAGAATGGGACGGGATGGACAGACCAACAGGGAAGCAAGTGTCTGTTATTGTCGCGGGTTGGGCTATGAGTAATATGAGCCCGTTAGATTTTGTTTTTTCACGTCAACCAATGCAGATTTGTTCGGCTGAAGCGGTAAGGCGTGTGAAACGTTTCATCGAGGCCGCGGAGATGGTGGCCTCTATGCTGCATCAGGCTTTAGCGTCCCTTTTGGATAAAGGGGAAGCGCGTGACGCGCAGCGGGAGGAGTTTTATCTCAAGACGGAACCGGCTTTTTATGAGCATTTTCGCGACATAGCCGAAGGTGGTAATCCTGCCGAGGCGTGGTTGGGTGAGATGCGGGCTCAAGCTTTGTCTCAATTTGATGTCTTAGCCAAACCAGGACTCTCTGAGCGTGGCATGAAGGAGATGAAGGCGATCGCAGAGGCGCGGAAGTTCTTGAGCATAGCATTATATGGCCATGGCAAAAAAACCGGGGCTTTATTGTTCCAGAAGTTAGGTCTTCCTGTTCCTACACCAAAAATGCAGAAGAAGGGGCAAGCGGCATGAGTGAGAAACGACCAATCGGGGAGGACATCTTTCAATGGTGGAAGGATTATATCGCCCCGCGCGTGCAGGGCGACTCTGGCGATTATGACCCGCGGCAAAGTGCAGCGCGTGCCCTAAGTGCGCGGTTACGTCGCAGCACATATCCCGATATTTTGTTTGAGCCGGATGTGTCTGAGCTGGTCGTTGAGCTGAGCTTAAGCAAGGATCAGCTAAAACCTTTTGCCTACATGCTGCATGTTATTAGTTTTGTGCGTCGTGATGTGCCCGATAGTTTAGCAAAGCGGTTAAAGGGCGCAGATGAAACCCCTGTGATGTCGCATATGCGTTTTAAGCAATTAATGACGGCAGGGGAGGATGAGGTCGCGTCCTTATTGCGGCGTGCTGTCACGTTAGTGGGGTATGAATGTAATGTAGCGCGTCTTGCAGGGGATATGATGTTTTGGAAGGATCAAACTCATACGCATTGGTGCCTAGATTATTTTGGAGCTCCGCCTAGTTCTTATGAAGAGGTTGAGCCTAGCCAAGCTTGAGTTTCTGTTTTTACCTGATGGATAGAGTGAGTGTTTTATCATGACTGTTTTTGTACAATTCCACCTTTTGACGACATACGGCCCATCTAATCCTAATCGTGACGATATGGGGCGGCCGAAGCAGGCTGTGATTGGTGGTGAGACGCGTTTGCGGCACTCCTCACAATCGATCAAGCGCGCGTTGCGGGAGAGTGCCTTCTTTGCGGAGAATCTTGCGGGTCATATGGGGGTGCGGACGAAGCGTCTTTACGGTAAGTTGGTCGAACATTTAGTGAAGAATGGCATCAAAGAGGCGGTTGCTCATAAAACTGCTGAAGAGGTTGCGGCTGTTTTTGGTAAATTAGAATCGGCTGGGAAAGAGTCCGGCGATAAGCTTGCTACGACACTAGCTTTTATTTCTCCAGAAGAACAGAAATTGGCCTATGAATTGGCTGAATCTGCGGCTGCAGGTGAGAAATTACTGAAGGATAAAGACCTTAAAAACCGGGTTCTTCGGAATGCTGATGGTGCGGTGGATGTGGCTATGTTTGGGCGTATGCTGGCCTCTGATGCGGACTTCAACCGGGATGCCGCTGTGCAGGTCGCTCACGCTTTCACCACACATCGGGCGGTCGCGCAAGAAGACTGGTTCTCTGCGGTGGATGACCTCAATAAAGCAGATGAGACAGGGGCCGCGCATATTGGCGAGACCGGTTTTGGCTCTGGCGTATTCTATCACTATGTTTGCGTGAATGTGGACCTTTTGATTGAAAATCTAGCGGGTGATAAAGAGCTTGCTGTTAAAGCGTTGGAGGCCTTGGCAAAAGGTCTAGCGCAAGCGACGCCTAGCGGTAAGCAGAACAGCTTTGCTCATCATCCACGCGCCCATTACATTTTGGCAGAGCGTGGCGAGCAAGCCCCGCGTGATTTGTCTGGTGCCTTCTTTAAGGCTGTGGAAGGCAAGGACTTGCTGGGTGAATCCGTTACGAAATTGGAAGCTACCCGTAAGGCGATTGATAAAGCCTATGGTCCATGTTGGGAGGCAGAAGCTAAGCTGCATGTTGGTCATGAAGGTGGTGCGACATTGGAAGAGATTGCTGCATTTGCAGGCGAAGCCGCGCGGGGTGCGTGATGTCTTCTTATCTGGTGTTTTCGCTCGCAGCCTCTCTTGGGGCGATGGGCGAACTTGCCGGGCATGAGCGGCGCGGGTCGCTGCTCTGGCCCGGTCGCTCCGCCCTTATTGGTTTGATGGGGGCAGCCTTAGGCATTCCGCGTGATGGTGATTTTTCACTGTTAGATGCGTTGAAGATTGATGTGGCGATTTTTGCAAGCGGTGAGGGGGTGCGGGATTTTCATACAATCCAAGCTGTGCCATCTGCTGCGGTGAAGAAACCCAATTCGCGCCCAGAGGCTTTGTTAGCTGCGGGGGACAAGGTAGAGACGAGCATTACGCTGCGTGACTACCGGGCGGGGGTGTTCTATGGCATCGCCGTACAGGGTGAAGGCTTGAAGGTTATAGAAGCTGCCTTAAAGAAGCCGTGTTTTACGCTCTATTTAGGGCGGAAATCATGCCCGCTTGCTGCACCACCACACCCGCAAATCGTAGAAGCGGATACGGTGGAGGACGCTTTGGGGCATATAATAGTGCCGAGGGTGCCACATTGGTTTTCGTCCTTTGGGGAGGAGGGCAAATTAGAGGCACGCACTCTCGTGGTGGATGGCGCGCATAGTGATGAACACGCCCCGCGTGAGATTGTGCACGATGTGCCGTTAGACCGGCAACGCTGGCATTTTGCTGCGCGCGAGGTTGCTCTGCGCTCGGTGTCGATTAAGGCACAAATAGCCAGAGAGACAAAGGGGGAGGCGCGCTAATGGAGTGGTATTTAAGCCGTATTCGCCTCTCGCGTAGTCCTGTTGTGCGTGTTTTGGAGGATACGTTAAAACAGCCCGATGCGGGACACAGGCGGTCTGCTCAGCATAATATGTTATGGTCTGCTTTTGCGACAGACCCCGACCAAAAGCGGGATTTCCTCTGGCGGGCGGAGAGCGATGGGAGCTTTATCACTTTATCGCCGCGCCCACCACGGGATGATAATGAGCTTTTTGAAAAACCGGTGGTCAAGCCTTTTGCCCCTCAGTTGCAGGCGGGGGACCGGTTGCGCTTTCAACTACAAGTCAACGCAACACGGATGAAGCGTGATACGGGCAAGCGTGTTGATGTTGTGTTGGATGCGCTTTATCCCGTGGTGAAAGAGGAACGAGCAGCAAAGCGTATGGACCTCGCACAGCAAGAGGGCCAAGCATGGCTCGCCCGCCAAGGTGAGAGTGCTGGCTTTGTGTTGGAAGATATGCAGGTTGAGGATTACCGTGTAGAGCGGCTGCCACGTTTTGATAAACGGCGTGGCAAAGAGCAGCCAGTATTTGGTATCTTGGACCTGACAGGGCAGTTAGAGGTCACGGACCCTCAAGCCTTTTTGGAGAGGATGGGTAAAGGCTTTGGCCGCGCAAAGGCCTTTGGGTGTGGGCTTATGCTCATTCGGCGGGCTATATGAGCGGGGCGGGGAAGGGTGGGTTACCCGGTCTTGCCCCGCCAAAGCCTATCCCGCTTAAAGACCGTGCTTCGCTCATCTTTGTTGAGCGTGCCCAACTTGATGTGCTGGATGGTGCCTTCGTTGCTGTGAATGCAGACGGCACACGGACGCAAATCCCCGTTGGTGGATTAGCAGGCATTATGCTGGAGCCGGGGGCGCGTATCTCTCACGCAGCAGTATGTTTAGCCGCGCGTGTGGGGACGCTCATCACATGGGTAGGTGAGGCGGGGGTACGGTTATATTCGGCTGGCCAACCCGGTGGAGCGCGGTCTGATCGCCTGCTCTGGCAAGCAAGTTTGGCGTTGAATGACGAAGCGCGTTTGCGCGTTGTGCGGGAAATGTACAAGCTGCGCTTTAAGGAGGACCCACCAGCACGGCGATCGGTCGAGCAATTACGCGGCATTGAGGGCGCGCGCGTGCGGGAAGGGTACGCTCTTTTGGCAGCACAATATGGCGTGAGCTGGAAACGCCGCTCTTATGACCGGAAAGATTGGGATGGCTCCGATATTCCTAATCGATGTCTTTCCGCCGCGACAGCGTGCTTGCATGGTTTGTCCGAGGCCGCTGTATTGGCCGCTGGTTATGCCCCAGCGGTGGGGTTTCTCCATAGTGGGAAGCCGCTCTCCTTTGTGTATGATGTGGCTGATATTTTTAAGATGGATACAGTCATACCAGAGGCTTTTCGCATTGCGGGTAAAGCAGAGCGGGGCCGGTTAGATATGGCACCAGATCGTGCCGTGAGGCTTGCCTGCCGGGATAAGTTCCGCAAAGAGCGTTTATTGCAGAAGATTATCCCTACCATAGAGGAGGTTCTCTCCGCTGGTGGCTTGCCTCGGCCTGACCCTCCGCCAGAGGCCGTACCCGTCGCGTTTGAGGATGAACCCTTTGGCGACCCCGGGCACCGCTAATGCTTGTTGTCGTGGTTACGAATGCCCCGCCGCGGTTGCGTGGTCGTCTCGCCGCTTGGTTGGTGGAGATACGCGCTGGTGTTTATGTGGGTGATTACTCTGCCCGCACACGGGAGATGATATGGGAGCAAGTGCTTGCTGGCTTAGGGTTGGGAGATGCTGTCATGGTCTGGCATGTGCCTAACGACCAAGGCTATGCCTTTCGCACCGCAGGGCGGAACCGCCGCATGCCCGTTGATTTTGATGGGTTAGAGCTTGTCTCGTTTCGCCCGGAACAGGAGGGAGGTGATAATTCTTAAAATATAATTTATGTTGGTACGCTCTTTGACAATTGAAAAAGATTTATAATACAGTTGGTTTTAAGAAGTATGTTCCCCGCCCCCGCGGGGATGAACCGACTAAATTAGTATCATTGTTTTTCATTTCATTATGTTCCCCGCCCCCGCGGGGATGAACCGGCCCATGCGCGCCTATTGCAGCCAGAACCACAATGTTCCCCGCCCCCGCGGGGATGAACCGCGCTTGTGTGCGCTATAATCGCTCGCGGCTTTATGTTCCCCGCCCCCGCGGGGATGAACCGGGCGAATCCTGCCAGAAACACCCCCAACCCGGATGTTCCCCGCCCCCGCGGGGATGAACCTTGACGAAGGCCACCACCTCGGTAACGAAGTTTATGTTCCCCGCCCCCGCGGGGATGAACCGAAACTCATGGCCGGTTCCCACAAACAATCTTGATGTTCCCCGCCCCCGCGGGGATGAACCGCTGATGGGCAGCCACAGCCCATTCCAAGAGGAATGTTCCCCGCCCCCGCGGGGATGAACCGTCCGAAACACACAGTCCGGCGGCAAGATCGTCAATGTTCCCCGCCCCTGCGGGGATGAACCGAGCCGCTTTCGCGCAATTATTCAGCTTCTCACATATTCCCGCCTTGCGGGGATACTTACCTAGGGTCGTTGCTTCATCGTCAGTTGTGACGGGGTGTGGGATTTGGCCGCCAAAGCCATTCTAGGGCTTCTGGGAGGGTTTGGTCTATTGTGGGGCCATCGACATGCTGGGCGTTGCGTGAGATGATAAATTGATACGCATAGCCTTTTGCCGCAAGGACACGGGCGAGATTTTCGCCAGCGAGGACCCAATCATGCATCCCATCAGGCATAGGGTGCACGGGGTAAAAGAGGTCTTGGTCGCCCATCTCGTACCAAATGCGTAAAGGCAGGCGTGGGCTTGCTGGGATGAGGGCCGCGCCGGGGTGGGGTGGTATAGCCTGCGGCGTGCCTGCCCATGGGGAATGGAGCTGCCAGCCCCCACCGGGTAGAGCGGGGTTATACGGCCATTGTTGATTCACTAAAGAGGGAGAATAGGCCAGGACCCGATGGTACAGCGTGGGGCGAAACCATGCCATGGCAAAGGCTGCGGCCCCGCTGGAGCTAAAGCCCATGGTCGCACGGTCATCAGGGTTATGGGAGAGATGGAGGTGAGCCTTTGCCTCTACAAGAGGGAGGATATGGGCCTCGACCCAATCGGCATAATCGCCGGACATCGTATCATATTCGCGCCCGCGTTCGCTGCCTTGGGCATCACCCCCGCCGGAACCAACACCAATGATGACCATCGGGGGGATGCGATGCGCTTTGATGAGGGCATCAACCAAAGCGAATAGGTCATGCCCCGGATAAATACCGTCATCGCCCGCATCACCAAATATGAGAAAAGGGAGAGGATGGTCTGTTGGTGTATAGGGCGGGATGTAAATATCAACGCTACGGTGCCAAGGGGCGGGATGGGCACCGGGGACGTCTAGGCGTGAGGGGTCGCCTGCGTGGCTGGTGGACATATTGCGCATCCCCGTTGCGCAGGGCTCTGCCTCATCACGGGCGATGCCGGGGTTATAACCGCTTTGAGGAGAGGATGAGAGTGTGAAGTGAATCAAGCGGCCTTGTGCGGGTTGGGTGTTGTTCCACTCTGCGGGGAGTGTGTGGGTAGGGCCTAGGATGTAATTACCGTTTTGGGTGAGGGGTGGGAGTGTGGCATCGGGGAGGTCGGTCGCAGGGGGATAAAGTGGGTTATGCGGGTCATGGATGGGCATAACACCGCTGCCGCTTAAGCCGGATGTATCGATATAGAAAGGTTGGGTGGGGTCTGTCGTATTAGCGTGCGGGGGGTGGAGGGCGTCTAGCGGCATACAAGGGCCTGCGATAGCAAGTGCAGGGCATAAGATGGCCAAAGCCAGCACGGCTCTTACAGTGAGAGCTAACAGAGAGATGGGGGCGTGTGAGCGGATGAACATAGCCCCACGCTATCATAAATTGGGTCAAAACATACAGGCCCCGTTCGTTATGCCGGGGCCTGTGGGTGAAGTTTACGCGGGTTGATGTGTGTGGATGAGGGCAGCGAGCTGGCCGTAATCGTCTTGCGAGATACCTTGCAATGGGCGTGGGAGCGCGCCCGGCCCTGCTAGATTCATAATCTCCGCAGCAGAGGCGATAACGCGTAGTGAACCATTATAACGGGCACTCATAGCCCAGAAAGGCGCGAATATCGCCTCAATGCGGGTTATTTCAGCCTCATTTTTAGCAAGGGCCGCATCGGTGAGGTGACGGGCTAGACGAGGGAACAAGCCGCCCCATTCGGAGTACCATATGCGTGCGCCATGTATGAGGGCTTGGGCCGCGGTTGGGTCGCCACTAATGCCGGGGGTGATGCTCTCTGGCAGGGTGGGGAGGAGGCGTGCCATCCGTGCAGCAGCTTCCTCAGCGGTGGGGGAGCCGCTAGGGAGCTTAATGGAACGGACATGCGAAAGTTCGCAAATATGCTGCATTAACGCATCGGAGAAATGGAACTGCGTTGTACCGGGCGTATCATAAACAATGAGCGGGACGGAGACATGGCGGTTGACGGTCTCATAAAGTGTAAAGACCTCTTCATCTCGTAGGGGGAAGTAGCTCATAGGGGGGAGAAGAAGGGCTTTTGCCCCGGCTTTTTGGGCATCTTCAGCAAGTAGGAGTGTATCGCGTAGATGAATAGCCCCAATGCTGACAAGGACGGGGATGCTACCCGCATGGCTGACGGCCAAGCGTGTTAGTTTTTCCCGCTCCGTGTGGGTGAGGAAGGCATAACTTCCCGTAGAGCCGAGGGCCCCGATGGAATCCACTTTGGCCTCCACCAACCGGGTGATGAGGGCAGCAAAGCGTGCCTCATCGGGTTTGTCCTGTTGCATAGGGGTAATGGGAAAGGCACTCAGGCCGTGGAAAGAGATGCTCATAAGTTATCCTCATGATGAGACAGAGTGGGTGCGTCATCATGCTAGAGAGGCCGTGTCACGGTATAGAAGGAATGTGACCTTATTTGTTTTATAAAAGCGGTGCGGGGGTAAGTGGAGGTATGGTGGGGTCCTGACGATAGCGGCCCGGTGTGGTGCCAAAGGTCCGGTGGAAGAGCCGGCCCATATGGCTTTGGTCCGCAAAACCCGTATTCATGGCCGCTTGCACGTTGTTTATCCCTGTGCGGAGTTGGGCTTTAGCCTCGTTTAATTGGCATAGAAGCCGAAAAGCCTGCGGGGTTACGCCGTATTGGCGTTGAAAGCGGCGGGAATAGGCCTCCCGACTCATTCCAGCTTCTCGCGCAAGGGTTTGGATAGAATGAAGGGGGGTGCCATCCTGCATAGGGAGGGGTAAAGCCGGTGCGGGAATAATGGTGATGTGAGTGGGGCGTTCCCCAACAGATTTTTGGAGGAGGGCCGCGCAATCGGCTGGGTCGTGATAATGGTGGGGTGTGAGATAGAGATTGAGGCATAATGTGTCCCCAATGCGGGCAGGGTCATCATCACGTGAGAGATGCGGTGTAGCAGCGGGGATGAGCAAAGCCTGCCCCGCTGTAAGAGTGACGCTGCGATGAGGAAATAGGAAATGACGACATCCCGTTAGGAGGAAAGCGAGTTGGTCTTCTTGATGAAAATGCAAGGGGAGGGCCAGTTTTGCACCATATGCCATGCTCATCTCCCGAATATCAGGGTGATGTATGCGCCAATAATGCCAAAGTGGCCCAGAGGATGAAGAAGATGACGGGGTGAATGAAACAGGCATAGCAGCGCTATGATACTGAGGGGAGCGCGGGAGCGTCCAGAGGAATGATGTGGACTGACCAGTCTATTTCAATTCTGGACAGATAGGCTTGTTTTTGATAGGGGGTGAAAGCATGACAGTGGCAGGGAAGCATGTGCAAGCGCGTCGGCGTATTTTGGAATCGGCCCGCCCGCTTATAAGCCAGCGGGGATTTTCCGCTGTGGGGTTAAGCCAAGTTTTAGAGGCGGCGCAGATTCCTAAAGGTTCCTTCTATCATTATTTTGAATCGAAGGAGCATTTCGGTGCGGCATTGTTGGAGCTGTATAATGAGCAATATCTCCAAAAGCTGGATGCTTTGATTGCCGAGCGGGGCAAGACGGGCTTTGAGAAATTATCCGCCTATTGCCAATGCTGGGTGGACGCGCAGCAACATGGCTGTTTGAGCGAGAAATGCCTTGTCGTTAAATTAGCGGCAGAAGTCTCCGACCTTTCCGAGCGCATGAGGTTGATTTTGGAGGAAGGGACAACGGCCATTATTGCGCGGCTTGCCTGTATGGTGGAGGAAGGCCAACAGGATGGGACCATCACAAAAGCTCTACCTGCGCGTTTAGCGGCATCTGTTGTGTATCAAACATGGTTAGGGGCGACCTTGCTTGTTAAGGTCACGCATAAACAAACCGCTTTTGAGGATGCGTTTGTGGCAACGCGGCAGCTATTAGCCTCCTAATAGGGTTATTAATATGAGTTTTTTGTAATGAGAGGGTTTTTTAAGGATGCCTCCCTTTCATTTTCGAGATGACCGGTCTATTTTTAGTGTATGTCCAGAATCAGCGAGGATGCTATGGATAATTTTGAGTTTTATAACCCGACAAAGATTCTCTTTGGCAAAGGGATGATTGCCAAGTTGGATGAGCAGCTTAGCCCGCAAGCGCGCGTGCTTGTCCTTTATGGTGGGGCGAGTGCAGAGAAGACCGGCACATTGGCAGAGGTACGCAAAGCCCTTGGGTCGCGAGTTTTCTGCGAGTTTGGGGGGATTGAAGCCAACCCGACTTACGAAACCCTCATGAAGGCTGTTGAGGTTGCGCGTAAAGAGAAGGTGGATTTCCTCCTCGCAGTTGGTGGTGGCTCCGTTATGGATGGCACCAAGTTTGTTGCGGCTGCTGTACCTTATGAAGGTGAGCCGTGGGACATCCTGTTAAAGCAGGGGCAGACGGTTAAAAAGGCTCTGCCTTTGGGGACGGTTGTTACCTTGCCTGCTACGGGCTCGGAGATGAACAATATTGCTGTGATTTCCCGCAAGGAAACAGGCGATAAGCTTGCCTTCTCTAACCCGCATGTGTTCCCGACTTTTTCCATTTTGGACCCTACACGCACCTTCAGCTTGCCGCCGCGTCAGGTGGCCAATGGTGTGGCGGACTCGTTCGTCCATGTGATGGAAGCTTATATGACCTTGCCGCAAGATGCGATGGTGCAGGACCGTTACGCAGAAGGGCTTTTGCTCAGCCTGCATGATATTGCACAGCGCATCACAAAAGCCCCTGCTGATGATTATGACCTGCGGGCAAATCTGATGTGGGTCGCAACACAGGCTCTTAATGGTTTGATTGGGGCTGGTGTGAAGCAAGATTGGGCAACGCACGCTATCGGGCATGAGCTCACGGCGAAATATGGCATTGACCATGCCCGTACTCTAGCCATTGTTCTGCCGGCTATGTTGAAGGAGCGGCGGGAGCAGAAGCGGGCGAAGCTGCTGCAATATGCAACGCGTGTTCTGGGGCTAAAGGATGGCTCTGAGGATGAGCGGATTGATGCGGCGATTGCTCAGATTGAGGCCTTCTTTAAAGGGTTGGATATTCCTGTTCGTCTCTCAGCTTATGAGATTGGCCATGAGGGGATTGAGCCTATCATCACGCAGCTAAAAGACCACGGCATGACAGCCTTAGGGGAAGGGGAGGAAATTACCCCAGAAATTAGCCGCAAAGTGTTGGAACGCGCTCTATAAAATAGGGCAAGAGAAAGAGGTATATTATGGCTTACGCAACAACAAACCCTTATACGAATGAGGTCCTCAAACAATTCCCCGAGGCAACGGACCAAGAGGTCCAAGCGGCACTAGCCCGGGGGTATGAGGCTTATGAGGCATGGCGGACAACGAGCTTTGCCGAGCGGGCGAAGGTTTTAAAAGCTCTTGGAGCCTTATTGCGCCGGGATGCTGATAAATTAGCGCGTCTTGCTGCTTTAGAGATGGGCAAGGTACTGGCTGAAGGCAAAGCAGAAGTCATTCTCTCAGCCGAGATTTGCGAATATTATGCTGAGCATGCAGAAGACCTTCTGAAGCCAGAGGAGTTGAAGGTCTCTAACCCTGCCATTGGGCGGGCAAAGATTGTGTATGAGCCGCAGGGCATTGTTCTGGCGATTGAGCCGTGGAACTTCCCTTATTATCAGGTGGTGCGTATTGCAGCACCGCAGATTTCTGCAGGGAATGCGGTCATCCTCAAACATGCTGGTAATTTGCCGCAATGTGCGGCGGTGTGTCAGGAGTTGTTTGAGGAAGCAGGGGCACCGAAAGGCTTGTTCCAGAATCTCTATCTGGCTCGTCATCATACGGAAATGGTGCTGAATGACCCGCGTAGTTGCGGTGTGGCCCTGACAGGCTCGGAAGGGGCTGGCTCGGTCGTGGCAGGGATTGCCGGTAAAGCGTTGAAGAAAGCCACGATGGAATTAGGCGGTAGTGATGCCTTTATCGTGCTGGATGATGCTGATTTAGAAAAGACCGTCAAATGGGCTGTGTTTGGCCGCCATTGGAATGCAGGGCAGGTTTGTGTGTCTGCTAAGCGCATCATCGTGGTGGATAGCCTCTATGACCGTTTTGTGGAGCTGTATAAAAAAGGCATCTCTGAGCTGAAGGCCGGTGATCCGTTAGACCCAAGCACCAATTATGCGCCACTCTCTTCCCAAAAAGCGGCTGATGATTTGCGTGCCCAGGTGGAAGAGGCCAAAAAGCATGGGGCACAGGTTGAGACAATTCCTCTGCCTATCCCCAATCAGGGGGCATTCTTCCAGCCAATGATTATGACAGGGCTGGATGAGAAGAATGAGGCACGCCATTGGGAGTTCTTTGGCCCGGTTACGCAGCTTTATCGGGCAAAAGATGAGGCTGATGCTATCCGCATCGCTAATGATTCCCCTTATGGGCTTGGTGGCTCTGTCTTTACAAAGGACGAAGCCCGTGGTGCCCGTGTGGCTGCAAAAATCCGTACTGGTATGGTGTTCATCAATCACCCAACCGGGACAAAGGCCGAGCTACCTTTCGGTGGGATTGCCCGCTCCGGCTATGGCCGGGAGCTTATCGACCTTGGTATTAAGGAGTTTGTGAACCACAAGCTCATCAATATCGTGGATATTGATGCTCCTTTCTGAGGCTTACTACTTACCGTTTGGGTAAAGGAAAAGGCGGTCCTGTAAAAGGGCCGCCTTTTTTATGTGTTTTGTGCCAAATTGGGATTGGTTACCGCCCCAACATGGAGCCCATGACACCATCGCGGCGGATGACGCCGTGTAGTAGGGCCGCTCCGATATGGGCGAGGATGAGGAGGATGAGCCCATAGGCGAGCAGGCTGTGTAGGCAGCGTAGCGCACCCCATAGATGGGGATGAAAGCCCATAAGAGGCGGAATGTGACAACCGCCCCATAAGGTAATGGGGTAGCCCCCGGCTGAGAGCATAGCCCAGCCAACCAGCGGTAAGGCGAACATGAAGCCATAGAGCAGGATATGGGAGAGATGGGCGGCGAGCTTCATGGGGCCGGGGAGGTCTGCCGGGAGGGGCGGTGTGCGATTGGTAAAGCGGTTAATAAGCCGGATGACCACGAGTAGCAGGATGAGGAACCCGACCGTGCGGTGCAATGTAAAGAGGCCCGCATAATGGATGCTCGATATATGCGCCATAAACAGCCCGACAAAGAGCATCACAAGGATGAGTGCGGCCATGATCCAATGAAGCATGATGGAGAGGCGAGGGAAGGGCGCAGCCTTACCCGTATTTTGCGGAAGTGACATAGCTTACTGGCCCTTCTCGTCTGATGTGAGGGTCGGGTTGGCGACATCGTTAGGGGTGACCATGCTCGGCGTTTTATGCTCAGCAGAGCGTGTTGCGTAAGACTTCATATACACCGAGGCTCGCAGGGTAAGTAAAGGGTCTTGCGAGACGCTGATGCCCTCTGGGAGGATGGTGGGGTCAAAGACCATAGGGCCGCAGGGATTTTCATCCTCACTATAAGCTTTGGTGAAGGTTACAGTGCCAACGGTAACTTTTTGGTCTGCGTCATTCCAAGGTTGGCTGGGGTCGTTCACCGGGTCGCCCTCACGGGCAATGGTGGCTACAATATCCCAGCTTAGGGGGCGTTCATCTAGCGTTTGCACTAAGCGTTTAAAGAGGTAATTGCCATCATTCGCACCGCTCCCTTCAGCCGGGCGGAAAGGCTCTTTTGCCTGTACAGCCCAGCGGACGGCTGTTTTCTTACCTGCATCATTTGTCAGGATGAAGCTGTCCAGGCTGTTATAAGTATCGTTTGTCAGGTCGGATGGTTGTTGATGGGCTTTTGCTTGCTCAAAGGCGGTGTTTAGCCAAGGGCGTTGGGCGGCATAGGCCTTAACTGCCTCCGGGTCTGGCTTATGGGTTACAGGGTCTAACCGTGCGGCTTTGAAGAAGGCGTAAGCATCAGCAATGTCCCGCATGGATTGTAAAGGCATATCAACAAGGGCCATGCGCCAATCATCTCCTGAAGGCGTGCGAATCTGCAAGGCTAAGCTGCGGGCTATGTTGGGGTTATCGGGTAAATAAGGCAGCGGGGGTGCGAGTGAGAAACGCCCGATAACGGGGAGATGCTCCCCTTTAAAGACTCCTGCATGGGAGAGGGCGCGGCCTTCTGGTGAGGGGTCAAACCAGCCTGTTACACACATCCCTTTGGCATGGGCGCGGCGGAATCCTGTATTAGGGGCCCCAGCATTATGGAAGCGTTGCATAAAATGGGAGGGCGAGATGGAGGCCGGGGTTAATAAGCCAGCCGACCACGCCAGCAAGCCACCCAAGCATAAAGGTGGCAGAATGACAGCAGCCCAGCGGGCTGGACTCGCTGAATGGGGGGAGCGCGCCATAAGAGAGCATCTCCTTCGCAAAAGATGAGGAACGTGCTCTCAGGCTTATCAGATGTATGGGGTAATAGGAAGAAAAGACTATGCCCCATCATGACGTGAGACCATCACGATGGGGCGGGTGTTGCGTTACGGCATGGCCCCAATGGGCAACGGTTTGAGATGAGCATTGGTGCCACGGCCTACAGCATCGGGGGCATCATGAGTGAGGTCCTCATGCGCTTCGGGATGCTCGGAGGCATGGACATCCCCCACCTGTTTGGGGTGGTGCAGCCCTTCATATTGGAAGGCCCCGACCGAGAGGGTCTCACCCATATTGGGGAGGTCTTTTACATCCCAGCCCCCGCCAAGGCTGCGGATTAAAGCAACATCTGCTTGGTAAAGCCGTGTAGCAACTTCCACTTGCGCAATGCGGCTGCGGAGGGTGTTTTCTTGGCTGAAGATAGCATCCAGATATGTGCCGACCCCACCTTGGTAGAGCGTCATGGTCATATTCTGGGTCTCCATATTCGCATTAACAGCTTTTTGGAGGGCTTGGTTCTCCAACGCAAGGCGATTGGTGCGGGAGAGGCCATCTTCCACCTCGCGGAAGGCCGAGAGGACGGTCGTGCGGTATTGGTCCCGTGTTTCCCGATAAGCTGACCAAGAGCGCTGCAGCTCAGCACGGTGAATCCCGCCATCAAAGAGGGGGATGTTCATCCGTGCGCCATATGTCCAGAGGGAGTTGGCAAGATTGGCCAGCTTGAAGCCATTGGCCTCAAAGCCTGCATCCGCATTAAGGGAGAAATGCGGGTAAAAGGCGGCGCGCGCAATGCCGATAGCACGGTTTGCTTGGGCCATTTCCCGCTCTGCACTGGCAATATCAGGCCGGCGTTGCAGCAAGGCTGATGGCACCCCGGTGGGGATTGAAGGTTGGTGGAAGTCCAACGCCGTTACCGGGTCGATATGGAAGCTAGAAGGCGCACTATTGGTCAGGACAGCAAGCGCATGTTCTGTCACCTCACGGGCGGCTTGGATGTCATATAACGCGGCTTGTGTGGTGTAGAGCTGCGCCTCTGCACGGGCGAGGTCTAACCGGGGGGCGGCTTTATATTTCAGTTGTGTGCGTGTGACATTAAGCGCACGCTGATAATAGGCGATGGATTGCTGATAGATAGCAATCTGTGCGTCATAGCCGCGCAGCTGGATGTAATCACTTGCAAGCTCGGCCTCCAAGCTGAGGCGTGCCATCGCAAATTGTGCCGCCGATTGTTGAGCAGCTTGCCGGTTTATTCTCACCCGGTTACGGATGGAGGACCAAATATCTGGCTCCCATGAGGCCAGGCCTGCATATTCCTCTTGCGTTTGGGTTAGCGTAGCCCCGTTACGAAAGAGCCTATCGGCTGATTGTTTATTATCAGACCCGCCTACATCAAGGCTGAGATGAGGCAGAAGGCCCGCGCGTGCTTTAGCGACTAAAGAGCGTGCTTGGAGGAAGCGTTCCGCCGCAGCTTGGAGGTCGCCATTCTCGGCAATGGCGCGGTCCTCTAGCTTATCAAGGAGCGGGTCATGCAAGAGGGTCCACCAGTTTGTAGGTAAGGTGGCATCAGCTGGCTGGGCGACAGCAAAAGGGGCTTGGCCTTGCCAGCTATCAGGCACGACAAAATGCGGAGGCTCATAGCGTGGGGCGAGGTCACACGCGCCCAGGGCGGTGAGGGCCAGCAGGCCACTCCCAAGGGCTGTATGGCGGGCAAGCCGTCCCAGCCAATGGCGTGTTTTTTGTACAGGGCTGGCGAGGGTGGAGGGTGTGGTTGTCATGCTAGGCATTAGTCATCATCCCCGGATTCTTCCCAGCCGCTTTGGTTATAACCACGCGCAGGGGTGACGATATGGACGGGGTCGCCCTCTAGCAGGTCAGCCGGTGGGTTATTGATGATGCGGTCATCAGCATTAAGCCCCGCTTGGACCTCTGTAGAGCTATCAGCCATTTTACCAACGCGGATATTTTTAAAATGCACATGGCTCTTTGCATCCACCGTGGCAACTTGCATGCCTTTTTCTTGAAAGACGAGCGAACCGGTGGGGATTTTCAGCAAATGAGCCGCGTTATTATTGGCTTTCAGCTCGACTGAGGCGAAGGTCCCTGGCCAGAGGGCATGGTCGCTATTCTCCAAGGTGAACTCGGAGACGGCTGTCCGTGTGTTAGGGTCATAACCGAGCGAGGCGGTGAGGAACTTGGCTTCAAAAGTCCGGCCCGGATATTGTGGGACATGGATGTGCGCTGTGAGGCCGTCTGTTAGCATGTAGGAGAAGATTTCCGGTACGGAGACGAATAAGCGTAGCCGGTGCGTATCTGCTACGGTGAACAGCTCAGACGCGCCACCGGTGGCATTAAGCTGCCCCCCACCGCTATTGACGTAATCCCCCACATTGATGGAACGCTCCGTTACCACGCCATCAAAAGGCGCGACAATTTGTTTAAACTTCTCCAATGCGGCGAAATGGTCCAGGTTACGTTGGGCAGCCTCTAATGTAGCGAGGGCGGCTTTTTCATCCGCTGTGGCAACAGAGACAGACTGGCCCGATACAGCCTGGGACTTGCCCATGGCCCGCCAACGGTTAGCCGTGACAGAGGCCAGATTATAGCGGGCTTGTTGGGCGTCGAGGTCAGCACGCGCTTGGGCGTATTGAGCATCCAAAGCGGGGGCGTTAATCTCGGCTAAGACATCGCCTTGATGAACGACAGCCCCGTAATCTTTGTACCACATTTTCACATAGCCAGAGACCTGAGCATAAATGGGGGCTTGGTACCATGCGTCAATCGTGCCGGGGAGGGTGAGGCTTACCTTGCTATCAGCCTTATGAGGCAGAATGACCGCGACATTGGGGACGGCACTTTCCTCCGCTACGTTATGGAGATGGGCCATATGGGCGATGCGGCCTATCAATAATGAGGCAATGTAAAGGCCCAGCACTAAGGCAATCAGGCCGAGCAGTAATTTACGGTTGCGAGACATGCTGGCCATTAGATGGTCTCCTTATGAGAGGCAGTACGGTTATGGATGATGGCGTAAACACAGGGGACAAACAGGAGCGTGGAGAGTGTGGCGACAATCAACCCACCAATAACGGCCCGGCCTAAGGGAGCATTGGTGGAGTTGGAGGTCGCCATGGGGATCATCCCCACAATCATAGCAAGGGCTGTCATCAGCACGGGGCGGATACGCTCTCGCCCGGCCTCTGTTGCAGCGCGTAGGGCATCGCCGTGGAGCTCAATCCGCTCTCTTGCGAAGGATACAACGAGGATGGAGTTCGCCGTTGCTGTCCCCATGCACATAATGGCCCCCGTCAGAGCCGGGACGGAGAGGCGTGTCCCGGTGAGGAACAAGGCCCATGCAATCCCCGCTAACGCGCCGGGTAGGGCGGTGATGATGATGAAAGGGTCCGTCCAAGATTGGAAGTTCACGACAATGAGCAGATAAATCAGCACGATGGAGACCATCAGCCCGAGGACGAGTTGGCTATAAGCACTATACATCGTCACCGCTGCCCCGTGGATGTCTGTTGCAGCTGTTTTGGGCAGGAGGGGCTTGGTATCGGCGATGACCTGCTTAACATCTGCCAGCACAGCCCCAAGGTCGCGCCCTTCGGTCGAGACGTAAATATCAACTTCGGGCATGGAGTTAAAATGTGAGACCTCGCCCGGTGTGCCTGTTGGCACAACAGTGCTGATGCTGCCGAGCAACTGGTCCCCCGTCCCGGTTGGGTTGCCATCGCCTTTATCGACGGGGATGGTCAGCAGGTCGCTCAAATGGGTGAGCTGGTCTTGAGAGACGTAGGTATTGAGCGGGAAGGTGACATCATTACTGGGATCGAGCCAGAATTGCGGGTCCACCGTGCTGGAGCCGGAGAGTGTCATAAGCTGGTTATTGGCGAGGTCGGCCTCGGTGAGGCCGGTGGCCATACTGAAGGTCCGGTTACCACGAATCATCAAGGTGGGTGTTTTCATCGTTTGCTGGATGACCACATCCGCCGTGCCGGGAATATGACGTAAACGGGCGATGATTTTACGCGCATAGTCGTAATTATCGGCAATATCTGGCCCGTTAATTTGAATATCAATCGGCGCGGGGGAGCCAAAATTGAGGATTTTGGCTGTCAGGTCCGCTGGTTGAAAGGTAAAGACCGTACCGGGGAATTGCGCGGAGAGGTCTTTACGCAGTAGGGCACGATAATCCCATACCGGGGAGGCCTCATTTTTGAGGGCGATGGTCAGGTCGCAATCTTGCGTGCCGATGGTAGGTGTTGGGATAAAGGCCTGATTATGCGCCCCTTCTGGCAGGCCGCAATTACTGACAATTTCTTCCACTTGGCCGGGGAGGTCACGCTCGATACGGTCAGAGACGAGGGCAGCGATACGCCCTGCAACCTCAATACGTGTGCCTAGTGGGGCACGCATATGCATTTGTAGAGCGTTGGATTTTGTCTCCGGGAAGAAGTCCCGTCCCGCAGTGAGGTAAAGCCCCAAAGAGAGGACAGAAAGCCCTAAGAACACCCCGACAAAGAGCTTACGTTGCTCCACACAGCGGACGAGGAGAGCGTAATAGCTATCGCGAAAGAGATTGAACTTTTCCTCAAAGCTTTGTTGGAAGCGGATACAAGCTCCCATAAAGCCGCTGCGTGCTGGTAGGGGGGCGGAACGGTTATGGCTATCTGTCCCATCTCCACGCTGGGCAGGGTGGCCTGCGGCTATAGCAGCGGCGTTGCTATCGGCAATATGCTGCTCTCTATCTGGAATATCATGGCCATGGTTATGATTAGCGAGCAGATATTTCGCCATGGTGGGGACGAGTGTCCGGGAGAGGATAAAAGAGGCAATCATCGCAAAGATGATCGCTTCTGCCATGGGGCGGAAGAGATACCCCGCTACCCCTCCAAGCTCAAAGAGAGGGAGCCACACAATGCAGATGCAGGTGGTGGAAACAAAGGTCGCTGTGACAATTTGATTCGCTGCATCAATAATAGCAGGCTCAAGCTCTTTACCCATCTCAAGATGGGTATCGATATTTTCAATCATCACGGTGGCATCATCAACGAGGATACCAACAGCGAGAGCCAGCCCGCCAAGGGTCATGACATTGATGGATTCACCAGCCCAGCTTAGCCCGATGACAGAGCAGAGAATGGCCAGCGGGATAGAGGTGGCAATAATGACGGTGGACCGCCACGAGCCAAGGAAGAGCAGCACCACAATCCCGGTCAGGAAGGCCGCTGTGACCATCTCCCGCACCACATCTTTAATCGCGTCTTTCACGAAGATGGAGGCGTCTGTGAGGATGCTGACATTGACATCATCTGGTAAGACGGCCCGTAGGCGGGGGAGGGCTTTTTTCACACCATCCACGACATCTAGCGTGGAAGCCTCACCACTTTTCATGACGACAACCTCAACGCCTTGTCGGCCTTTGACCAGCACAAGGTTGGTTTGTGGATGCCCGCCGCGATACACATCGGCTACATCATGCACGTAAATGACGGCATTGCCTACGCGTTTGACGGGGATATTGCCGATAGCCTTCATGCTCTTAGGGGTGGCGTTGGTTTGGACCATCCAATCCACAGCATCAATCTTTTGGTCACCAGCGGGGAGGACGATGTTTTGATTATGCATGGCATTTTGCACATCCATCGCTGAGAGGTGATGAGCGCGGAGCTGGTCTTGATTCAGCGTGACCATCACAAAACTATCCATCCCGCCATAAGGGTGCGGTACCACCGCGCCCTCTACCGTGACGAGAAGGGGCCGGACGCGAATCATCGCTAATTTATAAAGGTCGGATGGTGTTTGCTTGTCGGAGGTAATTTGCAGCGAAATCACGGGGACAGAGGAGGCATCCAGCCGCATAATCATCGGGGCTGGGATATTCACCGGCAGCTGCTTGATGACTGTTTGAGAGATTGCGGTTACTTCTGCCTCTGCTTCGCCAATCTCCGTCCCGGGTTGGAAGAAGATGGTGACAATCCCGCGCCCGTAATAGGAGTTGGACTCCATATGCTCGATGCCCTCTACGGTAGAGGTCACCATGAGTTCGTAATTATAGATGATGCGGCCAGCAAACTCTTCTGGCAGCATCCCACCATAGGTCCATACCGCTGAGACGACCGGGATTTTGATATTAGGGAAGACGTCTGTTGGTGTTTTAAAAACAGACATTACCCCAAACATCACAATCAAGATCGACAAGACCACAAAGGTCAGAGGCCGCTTGAGCGCGGTGATGACAATGGCATTCATGATGCAGGTGGTTTCCTGTTATTGCAGAGGCAGAAAATTATAGGCGTAATTTAAGCAAAAAAGAGGGGTTAGCGTATTAAATACGGTTTTAGTCAGCTTTATGACATCGCTGTAAGACAAAGCGTATCCAAGCCAAAACCAGAGGAGACGGCTTTTCCTGATTTTATGCTCTTTAAAAGAAGCACTCTCTTTGCGTTACTTTATATTACAATAATGTCACTTATAGCAGGACGGTTTCATCTTAGTTTTTCGGTAAGATGGGGGGTACGGTGGGGTGAGCAATCTGCTGGCGAAGCCGCCGGACTTTATCCTCACTAACGCTGCTGCTGTGATTGCCCCAACTATGGCGGATGAAGCTTACAAGCTCTGCGACCTCTTTGTCAGAGAGCGCATCGCCAAAAGCGGGCATTGTAAAGGCAGAGGGCGCGGTAGGGAGGGGGTGCATTGTCTCGCCCGCGAGGATGATATGGATGAGCGAGGTGGGATTATCCGTCATCACGACAGGGTTCCCTGCTAGAGGGGGAAAGACCGTGCCATAACCAGCCCCATCGCTGCGATGGCAAGCTGCGCAGCGGTCCAGATAAGTTTGTGCGCCAGGTTGGGTGACATCACCCCGGCGTAGGGCGTCTGCCGTGCTTGGGTCATAAACCCAAGGGGCTTCTGGGCGGGCGGGGCTTAGTGTGCGTAAATAGCGCGCAATCGCGTGGAGGTCGTTATCTGTAAATGCGTAGGTGCTGTGGATGACAACAGGCGTCATGCCCCCGAAGCTGGCACCGGGGCGAGCGCGGCCAGTGCGGAGGAAGTCCACAATATCTTGTTCACTCCAACGGCCTAGGCCGGTGCGATTTTCTTGCCGCAGGGAGGGGACAACCCATTGTTCTACAACCCCACCGCCGGAGAGAAAGAGCGGGCCATCTTGGGCTGTTTGGGCCTTTTCATTCAGTGCGATGCCGCGTGGTGTATGGCAGGCCCCGCAATGGCCCGGCCCTTCGACAAGATAGGCCCCTCGTGCCAAGGTTGGGTCGGTGAATTGGCTATTGGTGCGTTGCTGGGCATAGCGAATGCTAGGGGCAAAGAGCCACCGCCAAACGCGTAGTGGCCAACGCATAGAGAGCGGCCACTTAATTTTATTCTCTGGTGGCGCTATCGCTTGAGGGGCCACACCATGTTGAAAATAAACATAAAGCGCGTGGATATCCGCATCACTCAGCCGCGCATAGGAGGGGTACGGCATAGCGGGATAAAGTGTGGAGCCATCTTTACGCACCCCAAGCCGGACAGCGCGGGCAAACTCTGCCTCGCTATAGCGGCCAATGCCATGAACAGGATCTGGCGAAATATTGGTTGAATAAATCGTGCCGATGGGCAGCTCAAAGGGTAAGCCCCCGCTATAATCAGGGCGGCCCGGTGCTGTATGGCAGGCAGCGCAATCGCCGAGGATAGCTTGATAATGGCCTTCCTCTAGCAAAGCAGGCGGTATGGGGGTGTCTGCTCGAGCTATGGTGAGGGGGGAGGAAAAAATGGCAAGCAGCCCTAATGCTGCATAAAGTGCCGCATAAAAGGAAGCGCGGAAGATATGGGTCATGCGGTTACCATAGGGCCGGGGTTACGGAGGTAAGTATGGCGGATATGGTAAGCCGACCAATAAGCCAGCGCGGCCACCAGCCCGGTGGGGTTATAGCCTAACCCTTGGGGAAATGCGCTAGAGCCAATGACAAAGAGATTAGAGACATCCCAACTTTGTAGATAACGGTTCACCGCACTGGTTTTGGGGTTTTCCCCCATGATAACCCCACCATTAAGGTGCGTGGTTTGGTAGAGGCGGCTATCAAAGTTCTGGCCATGTTGGAGGCTATTGAGGGCAATCTTAGTGGCCCCCATGGCTTTGGCGATCTGACCAATATGCTGGACGGCATATTGATTCATGCGGATGTCGTTCTCCTTCCATGT
Organism: Bombella saccharophila; assembly: GCF_026385475.1. Classification (GTDB taxonomy): domain Bacteria; phylum Pseudomonadota; class Alphaproteobacteria; order Acetobacterales; family Acetobacteraceae; genus Bombella; species Bombella saccharophila. The sequence continues at coordinate 58,627 of NZ_JANIDW010000005.1, read as the reverse complement.
GAAGGTCATGCGTAACATGGGTTGGCCATAAGCGTTGCGCCATGTGGGGTCGAGGTCCAAATACACATCGCGATAAGCCATATTGCTGCCATGGGCATCAATACTGAGAGAGTGGCGATATTGGTCAATCATGGCTGTTTTATAAGCGTGTCCCCAGCGGGGTGCGCCCTTGCCACCACTGCTAAGGGCGGCATTGATGGGTTTTGTCCCTGCTTGGTTTACCCAAATGGGTGAGCCACCAATAAAGCCCGCTTTCCCACGGTCTAGGCCGGGATGGTTGATGTCATCAATGGCAACACCCCCGCCGCCAGCGCCAACAAATTGGTTGGTAAAGTGCGTTTTAGGCAGCCAAACGCGGGAAGAGGTAATGGTTTGATAGGTGAAGTTACGGCCAATCACCCCCGTTTGCGTTACTGGGTCATAAGGTTGGCCAATGCCTGAGGTGAGCATGAGATGAACATTATGGAGCTGGAAGGCACTCAGTATGACGAGGTCAGCCTGCATCGTCTGTTCGGATTGTGTTGTGAGGTCAATATACCGTACGCCTGTGGCGGTCTTGCGGTCATCATCTAAGAGGATTTCCAACACTTGCGCCTGTGTGATGAGGGTGAAGCGTTTATCCTGCCGCAGGGCGGGGAGGATGTTCACATTCGGGGACGCTTTGGAATAGAGATAACAATCATAACCGCTGCAATAACCGCAAAAATTGCACGGCCCCATCTGGCAGCCATATGGGTTGGTGTAAGGCTGGGAGGCATTAGCAGCAGGCATGCTGTAAGGGTGAAACCCAACCTCGGTTGCGGCTTTGCGGAACAGGCTGGCTGAGAAAGTATCAGCCAGTGGAGGTAGTGGGAAATGGTCGGAACGATCAGGCGCAAAAATATTTCCGCCGCCTGTAGCTTGCCCTCGTACGGAGGAGGCCTCTCCTGCTGTACCGAAAACTTTCTCGGCTTTATCGAAGAAGGGTTCTAGCTCCTGATAGCTCACCCCATAATCTTGTAAGAACATGCCATCTGGGATGAAGTTACGCCCATATCGCTCTTGTGTTACGCTATGGAGGCGCAGTTCATCCTCTGTGGTGCGGAAGTGACAGCCTGACCAATGCAGCCCGGCCCCGCCTACGCCCTCGCCGGGAAGAAAGGCGGCAAGTTGGCGGTAGGGAAGGGCTGTTTGGGTGGGATGGTTGCGAATGGTCAGAGAAGTGCGCGCGAGTTTTTGGAAGAGACGCTTGCGTATCGCCCCGCGTAATTCATCAATCGATTCAGGATACGCGCCCTCTACGGCCGTGCTATGGTCATGCCCGCGCTCTAGCATGGTAACATGCAGGCCAGCCTCGGTTAGCTCTTTTGCCATGATGCTGCCAGCCCAGCCAGCCCCGATGATGAGAACATCTGGCTTTTTAGGTGGTGTAACGTGGTCTGTCATGCGTGGTTAATCTTCCTCATCATGAAGCGCATCAGGGCCATAGGGGGCAACATTAGGGGGCATACCAACAGGGCCAAGCGGATAAGGGGCCCCTTGCTGGTTGACCCAATCCATAAAATCGGCCCGCGCACCGGGGAAGCCCATCATCTTCCATCCCCCCATAGCGTCATTACCGCCATAGAGGGGGTCGGCAAAGGCACCTTCTAACGTATTGGTGCGTAATTGCTCAAAAAAGACAGCCCCGGGAATATCATTAAACTGTAAGACGCCGTCCTCAAGTTTATGAAGAACCTCATCTTGCTGTGTGGTGGTGAGGTCTGCAAAGAGGGCGTTATAGGTCATCAAACAATGGGTATTAATAGGTTCGATCGTACGGCGATACAGCTCTTGCGGGCCGTAGGGAAGTTGGTAGCCGAGTTCTGGTGGACCATTGACAAATGGGGGGTGAAGGTACCAGAGGTCCCCTTGCCCGTAAGGGGTTTGCATTTGTTTATCAATAAAACGCGGTACAGCTAAGGCTAATGCACCGGGCCCATTTTCATCTTCTGGGAAAATCCGCTCACAGGCATGGCAGAGGAAGCGATATTCCTCCGCTGTGAAGAAACGCGGCACATAACGGGCGGGATCATTCTCTGCTTTTCTGGCCTGCTGGGTCTTTAAGTCAGCACGGGCTTGGGCTGCATGGCTTAGTAATGATGAGCCAGAAAGCGCACCAGTCCCCCTTATAAATCCCCGCCGCGATAACGCAGTACGGGATGGAGCAGTGGGGTGAGAGGGGGATGACGTCATCGTGTGGGGTGGGCCTGAGGAGATGAAGAGATGGTTAAAGATGCGGTAAGGTGAGCAAAATCTTCGCAGAATACAAGTGAATCTGCTGTCATATATTCACCTTATAGCGAGGAGGTAGGTTTAATGTTGTGGTAGGGAGAGAACACCCGGCGGTGGGGAGTGGAGCTTTGTCGGCGTGGTGCTCTCATATGTTGTGGAAGTGGGGTGAGGGGCAGCAGGAGCCGTGGTGTTGAGGGGGGCATGTTGTTGTGCGCTGCCCTCCAACGCGGGGAGTTCTGTACTAGAGAGGTCTTGGCTTTGGACGGTAGTGGCATTTAGCGGCGTACCGGTGGCGTCAGTCAACCAAGAGGCAAGATGATTGCGGACCTGATATTCCAGCTCGACATTCATATCATCCATGAGGGCCGTGTTTAGCGTGTGGAGGTCACGCTCCAGACTATAAGAGCCGGGGGCCTCAATGGTGCGATGGACACGTGCGGTGATAAAGCCATGGCGTTGATGGGTTGGGTCATCCAGTGTGAGCTTTACGCCATAAGTCCCGCTAAAACTATGATGAGAGAGTTTTGTCATCTCGATTTGCGTGACGATAAATTGCGCTGAGCCGGACGTTCCCGTTGTGTGTAATCTCTGACGCGCCATGAGCTGGAGGTCACTCTCGGGGTTGTTGGGGCTTCGTGCGGTTAAATCGTCATAATTCGGTTGGATTTGACTAGTGATTGTGATCTGGCTGACATTTAGATTTAGTGGTGGCAGATAGCTATAATCAGCTTTTGGGAAGGTCTCATTACCTTCATCATGCGCACAGCCTGTTAAGAGAGCCAGCCCGAAGAGGAGAGCCAAACAAGGCCATAAGCGCGAGAGGGGGGCAAAGCGTGTAATGGTCATGAGCGGCGTTTCCGTCCTTTTTTACGTTTCTTCTTACGAGGTTGATAGGGCTTTTGGGCCCGTTTCTGCGTTGGTTTGTTGTGTATCTCATCCTCTAAAGGGGTAAAGGGCGTCTCTCCTAGAGGTCGCAGAAAAGCGGCCTGTCCCCATAATAGAGAGGAGAATGGGAAAGAAGAGAGTATTTGTCCAGCCTTCCCGCGTTCGGTTGTTTTTTTCGGGGAGGAAAGATTGTCCCATAAGGCAGAGGCATGGCCAACGCCGTAATCCTCTAGCGTGAAGGGGCGGGCTTGTTTGAGCTCTTCAACACAATGTGGTGTCCCTATAAACCATGAGAGAAGAAAAGTAGGTACTAACGGGGTAAAGAGTCCCTCCCCGACTAATAGTGAGGCTTTGGGAAGGTAGAAAATTGGTGGAATGGTCTCGGGAGAGGTGTTGCCTTCATCCCCATGTGGCCAGAAGAGATAAAAGGTGAGTTCTTCCTGTGGGTCAGTAAAGCGACATGCTATGCCTTGCTCTAAAGTGATTGTCAGCTCTGTACGGATAATGTCCCCATTAAAGGGGGAGCAGGCCAGACTATGCGGCCCGGCTAGACGTGTGCGGAATAGCTTTTGGATGAAGGCGGGGGGAAAAGGGCTTTCATTTTCATGCTCTAAGAGGGCTGTAAGAGAGATAACATGCATCGCCGCTCGCGCGGTTTGGAACCATAACGTCACCAGTTGCAAACGTGCAGGTGCAGGAAGAGCGCGCAGAAGGGGAAGAGGTTCGTTTAAAAGATCATCTTCAGAGGGAAGGGGAGCAGCCCCATCAAGCAGGCTTGCACTAAGGGGTTGGAGGACAGGGTCTAATGTTTTGACGAGGGCCTCTTGCCATGTCCCCCTTAGGGCGAGAGCATGGCAGGCTAAAATCTCGCCATCGGGGGAGAGCCACCAATAGGCCTCTTCTTTGGTGCGGGGATGCTGAAGGATTAGGATGTCCATACCCGCAGGGCCAGAAATACGCTGGCCCATTTCCCAGCCGGGATAAAGCCCTGTAAGAGGTTGGCCTCTGCGGTGGAGTTCTGCGGGGTGTGCTGCCGTCATGGCGTCTCGGCAGAGAGTGTGTTTGTATGATGCGTAAGGCTATCACGAGGGAAGGTGAAGGCCGTATTGCAGAAATGACATTCCATAGAAATCACCCCATCTTGGGCCATATGGTCAAGGTCATCCGTGCTGAAACGCTCTAACACCCCTTGCAGGCGGGCACGGCTACAGCGGCACCCAAAGGAGAGCGGCCTCGCCGGGGCAAGCTCTACCCCCAATGTGCCAAAGAGCCTTGTGATAAGGGTAGAGGCTGAAAGAGCAGGGTCAAATAATTCATCCGCTTTTAGGGTATGAGCAAAGGTGCAAGCCGTCTCCCAGAGGTCTTGGATGGTCGCCTCGGAATGTTGCTGGTCATCATTACCGGCAACGGGGTCGCTATCGGGCAGACGCTCTAACACCAACGCCCCCGCTTGCCACCCGCTCTCTGTTAAGCGGGAGAAAAGTTGGATGGCACAATCATGTTGCTCACTGGTTTGAAAGTAGTGCGTCGCCATGGCGGCGAGGTCTTTACCCTCTAGCCCAACAATCCCTTGATAACGCTCCGTCTCTGGCCCTTGGTCCACTGTAAAGGCCAGATACCCCTTGCCAAGCAAGCCCGGAGCGGTTTCAGGCAGGGGGGTGGTGTAGTCCTCTGCCATGCGGGCGGTAAAGCGCAACGCCCCTGTATCGGTGCAATCGGCCAGAAAGAGCGAGACCGGACCATCGCCTTTAACTTGTAGGGAGAAGGAGCCTTTAAACTTTAAAGCCGTTGCCATAGCCGCTACCAAGGCAAGGGCTTGGCCTCCAAGGGCGCGCACAGGCTCTGGAAGTTCATCATGGCGGGAGAGGATGGCATCAGCCAACGGCCCAAGCGTAATTAATCGCCCTCGAACAGGCACATGGCCGAGATGGAAGGGCGTAATCGCATGGGCAACCGTTAGGTCTGGTACATCCTGCGGGCGGGTCGTGGCTGTAGGGGTGGTTTCTGTCACCGGGTTTGTCATGGTCCTATCCTCCCTTTTGGCCCCGATAGAGGGGAGAGGGGTGTGCCCTCTCAGCCCTGATAAGCGGAGAGGTCATCTTCCCCCAAGCACCAGAGCAGCAATCCCTTTTGGGCATGTAGGCGGTTTTCTGCCTCATCAAACACAACAGAGGCCGGGCCTTCAAACACGGCCTTGCTGACTTCCTCCCCTATATGGGCAGGCAAGCAGTGCATAAACAGGGCCTCCGGTGCTGCGAGAGCCATGAGGGCTTCATCAACATGATAAGGGCGGAAGATTTGATGGCGTTTTTCAGCATCTTTATCCCCCATGCTGACCCATGTATCGGTGATGATGGCATCAGCCCCCGCGGCAGCCTCGCGCGGGTCGTGGGTGAGTTGAATATCACCGCCCTGTGCGCGCGCCCAGTTTACAGCCGTCTCAGAGGGCATAAACTCCCCTTCTGGCGTGGCGAGATGCAGGGAGAAGCCTAGCCGTGCGGCGGCCTCAATCATGGAGGTGGCGACGTTATTGCCATCGCCAATCCAAGCCAGTTTTTTGCCGGTAATGGAGCCGCGATGTTCCTCAAAAGTGAGAATATCGGCCAAAATCTGCACAGGATGGGAGACTGGCGTTAGCCCGTTAATGACGGGCACATCACTCCAGCGGGCAAGCTCCCGAAGGTTAGCATCTGTCCCCGTGCGGAGGGTGATAACATCCAAAAAACGGGAGAGGACACGCGCCGTATCGGCAATGCTCTCGCCCCGGCCAAGCTGCATATCCGCAGGGGAGAGGACATTAACCGTCCCGCCAAGCTGCTTCATCCCCACCTCAAAAGAGACACGTGTGCGGGTGGAGGGGCGGGACATCATCAGCCCCAAAGCACGTCCGGCTAATGGCAGACCAGGGCAGAGAGGGCGTTTGCGCTCTTGCTGTAGAGCTTTGATATGGGCCGCAAGGTCCAGAATATGGCGCAATGTCTCGGTGGAATGGTCCTTAATATCCAGGAAGTGCCGAGGGGATGAGGTATAATCGTTGCTCACGCTACTGCTCTCCTTATTGGTTGCTTAGGGCGTGAGCTGCACGCCCGATGCGGGTGCAAGCCTCCGCGCAATCTGCTTCTGTGGCGATGAGGGGGGGGACGAGGCGCAATACATTATCGCCCGCCCCGATGGCGAGGAGCCCTTCTGCCATAACAGCCTCAAGCACCTCCCCTACAGGGATGCGGCACCGCAAACCCCGCATCAGCCCAATGCCGCGTACTTCCTCAAAAATGGAGGGATGGTCTGTAACACAAGCCTCGAGCATTTTCCCAAAAGCTGCGCCTGTTGTGCGGACATGCTCTAGGAAGCCGGGGCGGAGGATTTCGCTGACGACAGCAAAGCCCGCTGCACAGGCCAGAGGGTTCCCCCCATAGGTTGTGCCATGCGTGCCGGGGGTGAGATGCTGGGCTAAATCTGCACGGGCTAAAACAGCCCCAAGGGGGAAGCCCCCGCCAATCCCTTTGGCGGAGGAGACGACATCTGGCGTAATGCCAGCATGTTCAAAAGCAAAGAATGTACCGGTGCGGCCCATCCCACTTTGGACCTCATCAATCCCTAAATACAGCCCTTTTTCATCACAAAGAGCACGTAAAGCGCGTAAGAACGCAGGCTCTGCAGCACGGATGCCACTTTCCCCTTGGACAGGCTCTATGAGGATGCCAGCGGTCTTGTCTGTGATCGCTGCGCGAACGGCCTCAATATCGTTAAAGGGGACATGGTCAAACCCTTCTACGGGGGAGCCGAAACCTTCCAAATAAGCGGGATTTCCCGTGGCGGAGATGGTCGCTAATGTCCGACCATGGAAGGCGTGATGAAAGCAGATAATCCGCGTGCGTTCAGGATGGCCGTTTTTATATTGCGCCCGGCGGATAAGCTTGATCAGCCCCTCATTCGCTTCCGCCCCAGAGTTACAAAAGAGGACGGAATCCGCAAAGCTATGGGCTACGAGCAGGTCCGCTAAGGCTTTTGCTTGCGGCACCTGATAGAGGTTGGAGACATGGATGAGCTTCTTTGCTTGTGCGGTAATCGCTTCGACAAGGGCAGGGTGGCTATGGCCGAGGGAGGAGACGGCAATCCCCGCGCCGAAATCAAGATAACGTCGTCCATTTGTGCTTGTAAGCCAGAGGCCTTCGCCATGCTCAAAAGCAAGGTCGAAGCGTTTATAATTCGGCATGATGGAGGCGATCATGATGGACGCGTTCCCCGACTTAGATATAACACCACATAGCGTATTCTCCGTTCATCCAACGGAAAACACCCCTGTCTGAAGGAGCAGATCAGGGGGGCTATGCTGCTATACTGCGTGGAGAAAGAGCCGTCGTCAATTCCTATAGGTGGGAAAACGGGTCTTTAAGTATGTGTTCTCGCTGCGCTGTCTGCCTCACTTTTAGGAACGCGTTGATAAATCAGGTTCCGGGCTAGCCAACAGCTAATGCGGAGTTGATGGATTGTTCCCTGGCGGCGTTCAAAATGGAGTGTCCAATCACCGGGGGCGGTATGGTCCAAAGCGCGCGGGCAGGGGAGAACCCATAAATCCGGGCCTAAATGCTCTAGCCGTTCCATCCGTCCAGTGCCTAAAAAGCCAGAGAAACCTCCATATAATAAGCCCCCTTGGTTTGTAATGGTAATGCGGGCGTTATCAAGCTCCTCACAGTCATAAAGGCCGGTGAGGTCCTCTAGGGAGGGTTGAGGCGTTGTGGGGTAGGGGCGGAGGAGGGCGTGACGATTTTCCCCCGGGCGAACCATAAGGATATGCGCGCCTTCCGCTCTATTAGGCGGCGTTGTATGCATGGTTTTATCGTGGATATGCCGCAGCGTGACAGACCCGTTCTCTGCAAGGTGAGGGTCAATCATATCCAGTGTTTCCGGCAGCATAAGGTAGCGGAGCTGCAATTTCCCCGGTTCTGCTGCGCTGATGCGGGCGGAGAGCCCTGTTTCCTCATCTAGCCAGAGGCCTTCTAACATATGGGGGGATGTAGGGCAGGAGCGTGCAGGGCTGGGGGTGGGTTTAGCGGTTTCGTCACCTAAGAAGGCATGAGCCAGATCCGCCGCGGCCTGTTGGGCTGGGGCCATATGATTGAAAAGCACAACCACGGATAAACGCAGCTTAGCACAATGCAGCCGATTAGACCGCCAACCGCGTAAGGCTCCCCCGTGTGAGGTGATGTCGTAGCCCGCGATTTTACCATGCTGGAGGCCGTAGCTATAGGGGGCCTTATGGCCGTTATCAAACTGTACAATAGGGCAGAGACGGTTATAGAGGCCTTGAGGGTCATCACGCTGTTGGTCGATAAACCGCTCCCATGCGATCATATCTTCAAGAGAGGCTGCCATCCCGGCATCACCTGTCCAATAAATATGATTACGGGCAGGCCAATAGCCTCCCTCCTTTGTGCCTTCATAACCGGTTGTCCCGTCTGGGAGGGCGGTTGTCTCGGCGGAGAGGATGGCATGGTCCATGCCTACAGGCTTAAAGATATGCTCTTGGAGCAATGAGGCAAAGCTCAGCCCGCTTTCTTCCTCCATCGCTTCGGAAATGAGGCGGAAGTTCTGATTTACGTAGGAATAGGATGTCCCCGGTATAAAATGGAGCGAGCGCGTCCCCGCTATCACTCTCTCAGAATCGGCAGGGCTGAAATGCCCTTCAATCGCTGCACCATGGAGCATCGCTACAGCCCAATAATCGCGCAAGCCCGATTGATTATGGGCTAACTGGGCAATGCTTGGTGGGTCAGAGAGGAGATGGGGGAGGCGTTTACGAATATAAGGGGCGAGGATTTCGGGGTCGTTATAACGGGCGAGCATAGTCGCGCAGGTAAATTGTTTGGTGATGGAGCAAATACGAAACAAACTTGTTGGGGTGAAAGGGATTCGGCGTTCAAGTGACGCATAGCCCCATGTCTGGCACGCAATAACCTTCCCTTCATGGAGGACCGCCACGGCCCCACCCGGACCGGGATAACGGTGCTGAATGGTCGTAATGGCTGTTTTTATACGCTCAAGCTGGGAGGTGTGAGAATGTCGTGGCATGGGCGGCCTTAATGGTGAGAATGGAAGCAAACTCGGTCTTTCAGAGATGAAGAGTTTGGACGCCAAGAGCAAGACAGGCTATAGGTTGAAAGCATGTCTGACCTTCCACCAGCACCGGACTATCAAAAACTACGCGAGGCGGCTTTGGTACATCTGGCCCGCTTTGCCACCACGCGGCAAAGTTTGCGGCAGATGTTGCAACGGCGTGTAAAACGCTGGGGCATGCGGGCTTTACGGGCCGGTATGTTCGCTGAAGATGTCGCTATAAAGGAGCAAGACTGCCAACCGTGGATTGAGCAGATTATAGAAGATATGCAACGGCTAGGCGCGGTGGATGATGCCGTATTTTCGCGTTCAAAAGCGCGTTATCTGGCGCGGTCGGGTCGGTCACGCCGGGCTGTGCATGCTCATCTTCATGCGAAAGGCGTCGATGGTGAAACCGCACAACAGGCAATGGATGAGAGCCTTGGTGAGGTGGGGGATGAGCAGGCCCGCCAGGCAGAATTAACAGCGGCTCTTATTTTGGCCCGTAAGCGTGCTATTGGGCCGTTTCGACGGCCTGATAGGCCGGAGAAGGAACGGCTTAAACTCCTAGCCATTTTTGCACGTAATGGATTTTCACATGATATTGCCGAAGCCGCTTTGACGATGGAGCGCGAGGAGGCTGAGGATATGATTATTGCGTTTCGGTCTTTATAAACCGGCCTTGAGGGAGGGGGAGTATCATGGTGATGCGTGGGATAACATGGCGGGCTATGGCTCTTTTTGCCGTGTCGTTATGTCTCGCCCTTGGGGCCTGTAGCAACTCTTCAGTAGGCTCTTATCATGGCCCGGTGCAATGCGCGCCTTATGCACGGCAGGTGAGTGCAATCAAATTGCGTGGTCGGGCGGCAGATTGGTGGTGGGAGGCTCGTGGTCATTATCCGCGCAGTCATAAGCCGGTTGTGGGGAGTGTGTTAGTCTTTAAAGCGAGTTCACGCATCCCGGATGGGCATGTCTCTGTCGTGCGGCGTATCCGCACGCAGCGGCAAATTGAGGTTGACCATGCCAACTGGGTTGGCGGGCGGATAGAGCGTCATGCGTTGGTAGAGGATGTCTCTGTACGGGGGGATTGGTCGCATGTGCGCGTATGGTGGGCCCCCTCCGGGCGAATGGGGCGGCGTGTTTATGCAACCTATGGCTTTATTTTGCCGATGCGTTAGGATGTAGTTACACCATTATGGTGCAAATAACGGGGAGGGGTTGCACAATTCTATCACCCCTGCCACAGTAATAAAGCATTAACCTTATTAGGGAGTAGATCCTATGGGTAGCATGAGTCCGATTCATTGGGTGATCCTTGCCGTCATTGTACTTGTCTTGTTCGGCGGTGGGGGCAAGATTAGCAGCTTGATGGGGGACTTTGCGAAAGGGATCAAATCCTTCAAGAAAGGTATGGCGGAGGATGATAAAGAGGGGTCTGCCTCTCAACAGGGTGACCAACGTTTATCCCCCCCGCCGCAGGCCTCTCAATCAGGCCAACAGAACGCCCCTCATCAAGATCAGTCATCTCAACAAGTTGATGTGCGTATGGCTGATGATGAGTCCCATCATCCACGCTGAAAAGCGGTATTTGATACTTCGGTAAAGCCTTTATGATCTTCTGCAAAAACTGGCGAGCTGTGCCGCGCTCCTGCTGGCGAGCCGCGGTTGCTCTGGGTAACTTTGATGGCGTGCATCGTGGCCATGTCCATCTGATGCAGAGTTTGAAGATGGCTCGGCCGGGGTATCGGGTTGGGGTTTTAACATTTGAGCCACACCCGCGTTCTTTGTTTCGTCCGCAGGACCCCTCCTTTAGGCTTATGCGCCCGGAGGTACGTGCCCGTGCGTTAGAAGAGCAAGGGGTAAGTTGCGTTGTACAAGCACGTTTTGATAATGCGTTCTCCCATTTAGGGGCGGAAGCTTTTGTCCGTGACGTGTTGATTGACGGGCTACATGTGGCTCATGTGGCGTGTGGGGCAGACTTCGCTTTTGGCCATAGGCGAGAAGGCGATGTGGTATTGTTGGAGCGGTTGTTGGTGGCTCATGGCGTTGGTGTGAGTATCGTTCCCCCTCTGGCTGATGCAGCGGGGCCAATTTCTTCCAGTCGTATTCGTCGTTTGTTGCAAGAGGGTTATCCAGAGAAAGCGGCAGAATTGTTAGGGCGTAATTGGGCCATTACGGGGGAAGTTGTTAAAGGGGACCAGCGTGGACGGACGCTGGGCTTCCCAACAGCTAATATTGCGTTAGGCGATCATATTGAGCCTGCACGGGGTGTTTATGCGGTGCAGGTGCATCTTCCTGGTGGGCGCGTTTTCCCAGGTGTGGCGAATATTGGCCGCCGCCCAACGATTGATGATGGGCAGGAAAGTCGCCTAGAGGCGCATCTTTTTGATTTTGATGGGGACCTATACGGCCAGATATTAAAAGTAGAGCTTTTTGCTCTTTTGCGAGAAGAGAAACGCTTTGCCTCTTTGGATGACCTCAAAAGGCAAATCGCTCTTGATGCCGCCCAAGCGCGGGAGGTTCTTGCCGCAAGGGCTTGACCAAAGAGGCCGCATCTCTCCATAAATAGGGGTATTTTCTTAGCTATTAAGCAGGCGCGCTTATTCCATGTCTGAGTCTGTCGAAAAGACCGATACCCTCTTTCGTGAACAACAAGACCGTTATCGCGGTACGGTGTTCCTCCCCAAAACCTCTTTTCCTATGCGGGGGAACCTCCCTAAGCGGGAGCCGGAGATTTTGGCGCAATGGGCCGAGACAGGGCTAGATGAGCAGATTCGCGAGGCAGGACGTAAGGCGGAGCGTATCTTCACCCTTCATGATGGCCCGCCTTATGCGAATGGGCATATCCATATTGGCCATGCGCTTAATAAGGTGATGAAGGATGTCATCAACCGGGCGCATCGGATGGATGGGGCGGAGGTCCGCTATATGCCGGGGTGGGATTGCCACGGCCTGCCGATTGAATGGAAAGTTGAGGAAGAATATCGCAAAAAAGGCAAGGATAAGGACGCTGTGCCTGTCCTCCAATTCCGTGCGGAATGTCGTGAGTATGCGGCAAAATGGGTCGAGGCCCAGCGGGAGGATTTTAAGCGGTTAGGCATTCAGGCAGAGTGGGATCATCGCTATGTGACGATGGATTTCTCCTCCGAGGCCCAGATTGTAGAAGAAATTGGCAAGTTTTTGCTCAATGGGCGGCTTTATCGTGGGTTACGCCCTGTAATGTGGAGCCCTGTAGAAAAGACAGCCCTTGCCGAAGCGGAGGTCGAGTATCACGATATCACCTCCACAACGCTTTTTGTGGCTTTCCCGAATGTGAAGGACCCGACAGAGGGCCATAAGCTAGAGGGTGTCTCCGCAGTTATCTGGACGACAACGCCTTGGACCATCCCCGTCAATCGTGCCCTCGCGGCAGGGCCGGAGATTCTCTATAGCGTCATTCAGGTTACTAGCGTGAAGGAGGGCAGCCTCGTGCCTGTGGGGGCCAAGCTGCTCATCGCTGAGGATCGTCTTACAGCTTTTGCGGAGGAAGCGGGCCTTAACGCCTATAATGTGCTGCATAGCTTGCCCGGCCAAGCCCTAGAGGGGGCTGTGTTTGCGCACCCTTTGCGGGGGCGTGGGTTTGATTATGACGTGCCGCTCTTGCTGGGAGAGTTTGTCACGACTGATGCCGGTACGGGGTTGGTTCATATGGCCCCGGCCCATGGTCATGATGACTTTATGCTCTGTCGCGCTCATGGGGTGGAGGTCACGGAGGAGGTCCGCGATAACGGCACCTATGTGGATTGGATGCCAGAACTTGGTGGTGTGCATGTCTTTAAGGCTACGCAGCCTGTATGCAGCTTGTTGACCGAGGTACGCGAGGCCGCGCAGAAGGCAGGTCGGCCCGCTTGTGGCTTGATGGCCCAGGCAGAGATTATCCACTCTTACCCTCATTCTTGGCGGTCTAAAAAGCCGGTGATTTTCCGGGCAACGCCGCAATGGTTCATCGCGATGGAGCCGCGTGAGGGTGATGAGGGCGGCCCCGGCCTGCGGGAGAAAGCTCTTAATGCGTTGGAGGATATTACCTTCGTTCCTGCAAGCGCGCGCCGCCGCTTAACCAGCATGATTGAGCAACGGCCCGATTGGTGTATTTCTCGCCAACGCTCTTGGGGCGTGCCGATTGCCGTATTTGTGGAGAAGCGCACCGGTGAGGTGCTGCGTGATGCGGAGGTCATGGCCCGCGTGGTGCAAAGCTTCCAAGAGCGTGGGGCAGATGCATGGTACGATACGGACCCTGCCATTTATCTTGGTGAAGGCCGCAACCCGGACGATTATGACCAAGTCTTTGATATTGTCGATGTCTGGTTTGAGAGTGGATGCAGCCATCGCTTTGTTCTGCATCAGGAAGGGGTGAATTACCCTGCTGATTTGTATTTGGAGGGGTCAGACCAGCATCGCGGTTGGTTCCAATCCTCTTTGTTGGAGAGTGTTGGGGCAGAAGGTGAGGCCTCCTATAAGGCGGTTGTGACCAATGGCTTTGTGCTGGATGGCCAAGGGCGGAAAATGTCCAAATCCCTCGGCAATACAATCGGGCCAAAGGATGTTACAGAGACCCTAGGGGCGGATGTATTGCGCCTATGGGTGTTGAACTCCGATACAAATGAGGACCTCCGCATCAGTAAGGAGATTCTCAAACAACAAGGCGAGCTGTATCGCCGCGTGCGTAATACGCTGCGTTGGTTGCTTGGCGCGCTTGAGGGGTTTGAGGCAGAGGAAGCTATCCCGCTTGGGTGGGAGGATGTTTCTGCCCCAGCCGATAAGGTGTTGCATAAGCTGTTCCCAGAGGATGCCGCGCGCGCATTACGGTATAAAACGACCGAGAAAGCGCGTAAGGCCCTGCCGCTTTTGGAGCAATATATCCTCCATCGCCTTTACGAGCTGTATCAGCGTATTCAAGAAGCGGTGCAGACTCATCAATGGAATGGCGTTTACCCGCTGCTGCATAATTTCTGCAATAATGAGCTTTCAGCCTTTTACTTCGACATCCGCAAAGATTGCCTCTATTGCGACCCGAAGGATTCGCCTAAACGCCGTGCAGCACGCACCGTGCTGGATATTCTCCATCGTGCTTTAACGACATGGCTTGCCCCGGCTTTGGTCTTTACGGCAGAAGAATCATGGCAGGCGCGTTTTGGGACGGAAAGCAGCGTACATGCAGAGCGTTTCTTCGTGCCTGAAGATGGCTGGCATAACCCGGTTTTAATCGAACATTGGGAGCTGGTACGTCAGGTACGTCGTCGGGTGAATACAGCGTTAGAGGCTGCACGGCGGGAAGGGCTTATTGGCTCCTCGCTGGAAGCACAAGTGATCCTCTCTCTCACGCCGGAGGAGCAAGCGGCTTCGGAGGATGTGGATTGGGCGACGCTGTGCTTGGCTTCGGAAGTGCATCTACAAGAGGGTAGTGATGCAGACCCCGTACAGGTGCGCCGTGCAGATGGGCAGAAATGCGCGCGCTGTTGGCGTGTCCTACCTGATGTGGGGCAGAATGAGGAGCATACGCATCTCTGCTTGCGCTGTGTGGAGGCGGTAAGCGCATGATGTCCCCAACCGGGCCGGAACCTCAGAGTGAGGCGAAGGCTTCCTCGCCTGTGACGTCTCAACCTACGCCGCGTTGGCGGCGTGTTGGGGTGGTGGTCGCTTTGCTCGTCTTATTGGTGGATCAAATCAGTAAGGCATGGATTTTACAGGGGTTAGACCTCCCTGCAAAACGGAGTGTTGTGATCTTCCCCTGGCTTAATTTCACGATGGTGTGGAACCACGCTGTGACCTTCGGCATGTTTGGGGGGCATGGGCGATGGGTGTTTATCATCATTTCGGCTTTAGCTGTACTGGGGCTGTTATGTGTGCTGGCACGTTCGCGCCGCCGGTTGGTAAGTGTTGCCTGTGGTGGGATTATTGGCGGGGCGATTGGGAATGTGATTGACCGCCTACGTTACGGGGCTGTGGTGGATTTTCTCCATTTCCACATTGGGCAATGGTCTTGGTATGTTTTTAATATTGCAGATTCGGCCATTGTGTGTGGTGTTGGGCTGTGGCTGCTTGATTCTTTCTTGGTAGAGAGGCGGTCACATCATGGATAAAATGACAAGCGGCTTGCTCATTAAGGGTAGGACGGCTATAGGATTGAGCCATCTTCTTGTCAGTGCAATGCGGGAACCTGTCATGCGGCGTTTTGCTCCTTCAATTATGCGTTATGGGGTTCGGTTGGGGATTACGGCCTCAGTCGGGCTTGCGCTGGCGGGCTGTTCTGGTAGCGATGTTGCGCGTGGCTTTGGCCTCAAACGCAGCCTGCCGGATGAATATACAGTGACGACGCGTGCGCCTCTCTCCATGCCACCATCGGAGCAACTGGCTCTACCAGGCTCTGCCAGTGCCAACCGCCCTGATGAAAGCCCGCGTATGCAAGCTCTTGAGACGCTGGATCCTGATGCGGCCTTGCATCCCAATGCTGGGGCGGATAGTGCAGGCCAAGAGGCCCTTGTAAAGGATGCGGCGTCTGCCTCACACGCGCCAGCTAATGCCGAGTTAGGTGATGCTGATGCAGGCTTTGTGGATAGTCTGCTCTTCTGGCGCGGGGGCCGTGCGGGGAGTGTGGTTGATGGTGAGGCCGAAAATCGCCGCATCCAAAAGGCAGAGGCTTTGGGGCAGAGCTTTACAGAAGGGGCTACGCCTACTTTAAAGAAAAGCAGTAAGAAGTAAGGAGGTTTGACCTCCTCTCTTACGAGGCCTTCTTACGGGGAAGGGTATATGGCACGGCCTGTAATTCGCCGTTTGTCTGATCATGTTGTGGACCTTATCGCAGCGGGTGAGGTGGTGGAGCGGCCTGCTGCGGCCCTTAAAGAGCTTGTCGAAAATGCGTTAGATGCCGGGGCCACACGGATAGATGTGGCTCTGCGCGGTGGTGGTCGTGACGTTATTGAGGTTGTCGATAATGGTCGGGGGATGGATGCGGAGGAGCTTCCCCTCGCGGTGCAGCGTCATTGTACCTCCAAGTTACCTGATGATAATTTAACAGCCATTCAGACTTTAGGCTTCCGTGGGGAGGCTTTGCCCTCCATTGGGGCGAGTGCTCGCTTATCTTTAGTATCCCGTACGGCAGAGGCAGAGTCCGCATGGGAGTTATCGGTGGAAGGCGGGGTGATGAAAGGCCCCTTCCCCGCGGCAGGCAGCGTAGGGACGCGCGTTGTGGTGCGGGATTTGTTTTTCGCCACACCAGCGCGGCGGAAGTTTCTTAAAACCGTGCGGGTTGAAAGCGGCCATGCTGAGAGCGTCATGCGCCGGATTGCCCTTAGCGCGCCAGAATGTGCCTTTCGCGTTACCTTTGATGGGCGGGAGATTATGAATCTACCGCCGCAAGATATGCCGGGCCGTGTTGCTTCTATTTTAGCGGTACCTGAGGATAACTTGCTGCATCTGGATGAGCAACGCGGGGCTATGCGGTTAAGCGGTTATCTGTGCGGGCCGGGGGAGAGCCGGCGCACGGGGGCAGGGCAATTCATGCTCGTTAATCATCGTCCCGTGGTGGACCCCGTTTTAAGAACAGCGGTGCGCGTTGCTTATCGGCCTGTGATAGAGCGTGGGCGTTTTCCCATTTTCTTATTGCATCTTCAAGTACCGTTAGAGCGTGTGGATGTGAATGTTCATCCCGCTAAAACGGAACTGCGCTTTGCTGATGAGGCCGAGGTGCGTGGCTTTGTGATTGGGGCGGTAGGCCGTGCCCTTGCGCGTGGGGCAGGTGAAGGCGGTGGGATTCAGGCAGACCTTAGCGTCATTGGTCGTCATGCAGGGCAAGAGGCAGCCCAGTTAAGCCAAAGCCACGCAGTATCCGCTCCCCAGCCACGGTTGGACACTATTCCTGCGCGAGATTTTGGGTTTGGCCCTTCCATACGGCGTCTAACGCCTCCGCAAGGGGGGCGTAGCCAGCATGGTGAGGGCGTAGCAGAGGGGCAGCGTTCTTACACTACGGCATTTGCTGGGTTGGATGAGCGTGCGATGGCCGCGCAGACGGATTCATCAGAGCCGCAAACTATACCGCCTTCTTATCCTCTCGGTGTGCCGATTGGGCAGATTCACGCCACTTATATTCTCTCCATCGCGCCGAATGGGGATTTAATCCTCACCGACCAACATGCCGCGCATGAACGCTTAACGCATGAGCGTTTGCGTGCGCGTTTTGCAGAGGGGGCTATAACCGCACAGGCTCTCCTCATGCCGGAGGTTGTGGACCTCCCCCATGATGAAAGCATAGCCCTTTTGCAGTGCGCGGAGGAGCTTGCCGGTTTAGGGCTAGAGATTGAGGCCTTTGGTAATGGGAGCATCCTTGTCCGTAGCCTTCCTGCCCCGTTAAGCGGTGGTGATGTTGCCGGGTTGCTGCGCGATGTGGCCGAAGAACTTGCTCAAATGCCCGATTTAGCAGCACGGCAGACGGATAGTTTGGAGTCCCGGTTTGAGGCCATTATGGCGCGGATGGCGTGCCATGGTAGTATTCGGGCCGGGCGCATCCTCAAGCAGGAGGAGATGGAGGCCCTCTTGCGGGGGATGGAGCAGCACCCGCGCGCTAATACCTGCCCTCATGGTCGTCCTACATGGTTACGGCTAGACCGCGCAGGGCTAGAGACATTATTCGGCCGAGTGAAATAACGTCCCATCAACAAGCCCCTCACAGTCTTTTGACATATTTTCAGGCAGTTAGGTTATTGCCCCCGTGGTGCTGTGGGCAAAAAGAGCGGTAAGATCATGCCTGCGATATATAAGGCCTTTGGCCCAGGAGGGAAGCCCTCCTTGAAGCATGCGCTAGAAGAGGATGACATGACCACGATTGTTGATGACCTAAAAACCGTTGTTGGGAAACGTAACGTCCTAACAACGGAGGGAGGCACTTATGGGTATCGTAAGGGCTTTCGCTTTGGTGATGGCAAGGTGGAAGCGGTCGTGATTCCACGTTCGTTGGTCGAGCTATGGCATGTCGCAACGCTTGCGGTAGCAGCAGGGCGTATCATTTTAATGCAGGCCTCTAATACTGGCCTGACAGGTGGTTCCACCCCCGATGGGGATGATTATGACCGCCCCATCATTCTCATCAGTACAAGGCGATTAAAAGGGATTCAGCTTCTTGGGGAGGGTAAGCAAGTTGTCTGCCTCCCCGGGGCAGACCTCTACGAGCTGGAGGACCGGCTTGCGCCTCTTGGGCGGGAGCCTCATTCAGTGATTGGCTCATCTTGCATCGGGGCTTCTGTCTTGGGTGGGGTGAGTAATAATTCCGGCGGTGCACTCGTCCAGCGGGGGCCGGCCTATACGGAGATGGCCCTTTATGGTCAGGTAGATGCACATGGTAAGCTGCATCTGGTCAATCATCTAGGCATACGCTTCCCCAATGCGCAAACGGCCGAGGAGGTTTTAGAAGCCTTAGAGCATGGCCAATATCATCCAGAGGATGTTGATTGGTCGGGTCAGCAAAAAGCCCATGATGATGATTATGTAACGCGGATTCGGCAGGTCGATGCAGAGACGCCGGGCCGGTATAATGCAGATCCCGGCCGTTTATTTGAGGCCTCTGGCAATGCGGGGAAGTTGATTGTCTTTGCGGTGCGGTTAGATACATTCCCCGCCGCGCAGGAGACAGCCGTATTTTACCTTGGGACAAACCAGACCAAAACGCTGGAAACTGTGCGTCGTGCCTTGTTGACAGAGTTTGAGGAACTCCCCATCGCTGGCGAATATATGCATCGTGATGCTTTTGAGGTCACCGACCATTACGGGCGGGATACTGTGGCGATGATTCGCTATTTGGGGACGAAGCATCTACCTGCGCTATTTCGTGCGAAAGCGTGGGTGGATTCGCTATCTCGCCGGTTTCAGTGGGTGCCTGATGGGTTGAGCGACCGGGTGATGCAGTCTGTAAGTCGACTTTTGCCCTCGCAAGTCCCCGCGCGTTTAATGGCTTATCATAAACGCTATGAGCATCACCTCATGCTACGGGTGTCAGGCCGTTTGGCGCAGCAGGTGCAGCCATGGTTAGACCGCTTTTTTGCTGAGGGTGGGGAGGGTGAAGGGGCCTTCTTTACCTGTACTGCAGAGGAAGGCAAATTAGCCTTTTTGCATCGTTTTGCCGCAGCCGGGGCGGCTAATCGTTATAATGTCGTCCACGCCCACATGACGGGCGGTATGATGGCTTTGGATATTGCCCTCCGCCGTAATGACTGGGATTGGTTTGAGCAACTCCCCCCAGAGATAGACGATAAATTAGTCATGAAGCTCTATTACGGGCACTTCCTCTGCCATGTCATGCATCAGGATTATGTGGTTAAAGCCGGTGTGGACCCGATGGAGGTGGAAAAAACTATGATGTGGCCTCTGCTCGATAAACGCGGTGCTTGTTATCCTGCTGAGCATAATGTAGGCCATCTCTACCAAGCCCCGCAAAGCATGGTGGAGCATTACCGCAAATTAGACCCTTGTAATTGCCTAAATCCCGGCATTGGTCGCCAGACTAAGCAAAAGAATTGGGTCGCTGAGAGCGTCTAAGGGAAGAAAAGCCTTTAGAGAAAATCGTCTTCCCTAAGGGGGATGGGGGTGAGGGTTTCTGGCAGATAGAGCGGATGTTCTGGCCGGTGGCCCTTGCGGCTAAGCCTGAGGGCTGTGACCTCGTACCCCGCGCGCAGTAGGAGCAAAGCAACCTCAGGCCCACGGGCACGGAGTGCTTTGGCTTGTGGCGTGCCATAGGCCAGCACGATGCGCTCTGCATGGGCGGCCATCTCTAAAAGATAATGATTTGTTTCAGGCCCAATAGGGTCTGGGACTTCCAAAAGGCGTTTTTGGTCTGTGCAGCGATACGCAAAGCTATTGCCTACAAACATCCCGCCATAGCCCCATTTACGGCTATAACGCTGGCATTTTGCAACAGAGCGATCATCTCCATATTCTGTGGCGACAGAGGGGTTCATCATCACCCACATAATGAGAGGTTTTGTCTCATCCCACACACGGCGTAGGGTGTAACGGTAGCATTCCCCCGGCCCGTCATAACGGGCTGTGCTGGTGACATCATCCGCTAAACGCAGCGGTTTAGCCGTCCCGACATGATGCGTTGGTTTAGCCATAAATCATCTCCAGAGATGGGGAAGGCTTAAAAATGGGCCCCGGGGGGGACTGTTACACAAGGGGAGATGCCATGGAGGCGTCTGCACGCATCGACAGCCTGACTATGGGTAAGGTTTGTCAAACGGGCGCGGTAGAGTGTGCCGTGGTTGGTATGGGTCTGCATGATATGGATCATCGCTCCACCAGCAATAGGAGTGATGCGAGGGCGTAATTTTGTGGCTGTCATATGGGCCTGTTTTTGCCCTGCATAGCTACCAAGCTGGATGGCCCAATCATGGGTGGATTCCGCCATCATATCCGTAGCGCGTGTATGGCTTGTGGGGGCATCAGCTAGCGGGATGGAGCGGATGCGGAGCGTATTGGGCTCTGGTCGTGGTTCTGCGCGTTGAGGAGGGGGCGCGACAGGCTGTACAGGGGTGGGGGTAAAACCGCGCGAGGCCCAAGCGGAGCGTATATCTTGCGTCTCAGCTGTTTGGACGGCTTGTTCTGCCACCGGGGCTGCATCAGCAGGTAGAGAGTCCTCAGGGTTATAATGGCGGTTCATCCTAGCGGTGCGATCATGACGGGCTACGATGAGGTCATTTTGCGAGCGTTGACGTGGCCAAATCCCAACGATTTTAGGCGCAATGGCAGCAACGTAATTGCGTGTCTCGCGTGGGAGGGCACGATTTTGGCGGAGATAGTGATCCAAACTTCCGGGGCCATAATTATAGGCCGCTAAAAAGCCTGGGGAGCCATAAATATCATACATTTGGCGGAGATAAGCCGTGCCTGCCAAAATGTTATCATGCGGGTCGTAAGGGTCCGGGCCAAGATTATATTGGGCGCGGAGGTCATCATAAGAGGGGGGCATAATCTGCATTAGCCCCATTGCGCCGGGCGTAGAGGTAATAAAATTGCCAGAGCTATCGTAAAGATGGCCGCCTGATTCCTGGTGCATAACAGCACGAATCCACTCAGTGGGGATATCAAAACGGTTGGAGGCTTCCTCAATATAAGGCCCCCATGGGTCATCAGGGGGACCGGGAGGGGTGTAATGTGAGCGCGCATGAGCGCGGTAATCAGCTTGCTCCTCCATCACGGGCATGGTGGGTGTGGTTGGGCGGGTGGCACAAGCAGCCAGTAGGATGGGGAGAAATAAAGCAAAAAGGAAACGGCCTATAGGTGCAGGGGCAGGAGTGGCAGCAGTGCAGATCATGTGGACGTCCTATGCAAAGGCGAGAATGGGATTTCTTATTATCATGAAAAGTGTCGGAGGGAGAGAGGAAGGAACTTTTTGTAAATATTGTGTTAATTGATAAGGTAATCTGGTTTTTTTTGTGGTAAGTACATATAGTAACCGAGGATTACGAAAGATCGCGGTCTGGTTTGTATAGCTAAATTGTTTTATAGGGGCAGTAGCTATACCGTAAAGCGGTCTTTTTCTCCCTATCATAGGGGGGTGTGGTGGAACTAGGAATAGGGGTGCTGAGACATGTCTTATGCTGCGTTGGATGCAGGCCGTGTTGCGAAAGCAGCCGCGTTAGCATTGCAAACTTTAGCAGCGGAGGCTGAAGCGTCTGAGGTAACCCAACGAAAGACGATTCTGATAGAGCGGATTCACGCACTGGCTAAGGCAGCATCGGAAACAGTAAATCAAGGAACTGTGACGCTGACTTCAGAAGAGTTCTGGTTGATTTCTAGAAATTGGTAATCATCTGTTAAATAGATCCGGACTATAGATGAGCGAACGGTCAAAATATTTTGATGGATCTGATATGTTAAGGAGTGTGAAGTAATGAAGTGGTTTTTTGCAATTACAGAAGAGACACTCTCTAACGACCCAGATCATGGTTTTATTGATTGTATTCGCGTTGCTGTGCGTTCTGCGCGTGAGAATACAAACTTGATCCCGCATATGGTTTTTGATGGTAATGAATGTGACTTTACGCGGGAGATGCGGGCTGCTGGTGTGACGGTTATTTTCCACCGTCTGCATTTTTATGATCGCCTCCTTGATGCTCAGCGTCGCCTCAAGCCGGAATGGCCTAATTACATTCTCACCGCCGCTGGTGCTTTTATGCGCCTAGAGCTCCCTTTGCTTGAGACGGAAGATCAGTATGTCCTTTATACTGATTGTGATGTGATGTTTATGAAGGACCCTCAGGTTGAGTTTTGCAAACCTGAGATTTTTGCGGCTTGTGGCCAATTTGGTAAGCAAGATTATTACGCTGATATGAACTCAGGGGTCATGGTGATGAATCTTGAGCGTATGCGTAAAGATCTCCCCGCTATGGTGGACTTCCTGTGCGATAACTTGGATTATATTGCAGGGTACGATCAGGAATTATTGCGCATTTTCTATAATGCCCATTGGAGCCCGCTTTCCGCTCGGTTTAATTGGAAGCCCTATTGGGGCGTTGATGAGCGGGCAACAATTGTGCATTTCCACGCTGCCAAGCCTCCGGCGGCGCGTCATTTGTTGGACGACCCCGCCTATCGTGAACATGACCATGTCTTTCATGCATGGCGTCATTGGTTCTTCCAAAATCCTGCCGGGTATGGTTATTACGTCCCGCTTTGGGAGTCTCATTTGGAAAAAGCGAAGGCGGATTACAGCCTCGATATGGTTAATGAGTTTGATGCATTGCGGGTTGAGAACTAACCTTGCAGAGCAAAGAATGAGAGAGGGTCTGCCACATGGCAGGCCCTTTTTTTATGCTTACTCTTTAGGTTGAGGGATGAGTTTTTCGCTCAAAGGGGTGCGTGCATGGCGCTCTAGCCAGCGGCCTAATGGGCGTGCAATGGTAGGGCCAAGTGTTACGACAGCGATCATACGTGCCGTCTGCATGGCAATGATAAATGGCAAGGCAATGGGGATGTTCGCACTGATGACGATGATGGTATCAAGCCCGCCGGGGCTGGTGGCAAGATAGGCACTGAGCAGGTCAATCTTTGCAAAATAGGCAACGGGAAAGGCTAGTAAAGCACAGACGATAATCAGCGTAAGCGATGAGAGCAGAACTGCGGGGATGGAGCGTAACGCATAGCGCAATACTGGGGCGGTAAAACGTAAACCTATAGACCAACCGATGATAAGATAAGCGGGAATACGTAACCAAAACGGCGCGCTGATTTGTAAAATGCCAGCCAGTTGGAGCCCCGTGCCGATGAGGATGGTCAGCAAAAGGGCCAAAGCAGGCATCCGTAATTTAAGGCTGATGAGCGTACTAACAGCGATGAGGCCAAGGGTGGGGAGGAGGTCACCCTGCGTGAGAGGTGGGATTCCAATATCGTGATGCGTACGAACGACAATCCATGAAACAAGCGATGTGGCCACAGCAACCATGATGACGCGGAAATAGAGCATAAAAGCTGTTAGTCGCGCATCAGCCCCAAAAGAGCTGCATAACATCACCATGGTAGAGGCTGCCCCAGGGGAGGTGCCCCATAGGGCTGTTGTCCCTGGCATAACGCCAAACCATGCGAGGCCTGCACCGGTCGCAAAGCTGACTAAGATAACCGATAATACACTGAAGAGGACTAACGCCCAGTGTGAGAAGATGTGATGTAATACAGAGAGTGTAACGCTATTGACCACCACACAAGCAAGAATCGCTTGGGCCATTGTAAAGAACACAGGCTTTACAGTGACTGCACGGCCTTTGAGCGACATAATAATGCCCGCGATCATCGGCCCTAACATCATCCCCGCTGTGAGATGGAGCAGCAAAAAAAAGCCAGAGATGAGCGCAGAGAGGCCAACAAGCCCCGCCCATCTAAGGCAGTAAGATCTCCATGGGAAGGAAAAACGGATCACACGCTCAGCCTTTGCTTAGCGGTCAGAATCATCAGTATCGTCTGGCTGATGGGCGGGTTTTTTACGGAATGCGGCTAAACTGACAACTTCCGCGCCTTCGGTAGAGGCGGTGGATTGACCATCTGTTTTGGTGGAATGGTCCGACCTCTGCTCATGTGATGTGGGGCGGAAGTCATGCACCTCCGCTGGGGGGCCCATCTCACGATGAGGGATGAAGCGTAAGACGAGATGAATATGCGGGTCGGCAAAGGCCGTAATGGCAGCAAAGGGGATATGCAGCGTACTGGGCACGCCCCCAAAAGAAAGCCCTACAGAGAAAGAGCGCGCATCACGATCCACCGTGAGGTTTTGGAACTGATGTTGCAGCACGATGGTCATCTCCTCCGGGTAGCGTTCTTTCAACGCGGCGGGGATGACAACACCGGGAGATGTGGTGAGGAAGGTCATATAGAAATGATGCTCCCCCGGTAGGCCGTGTTCGCTAACATGCTCTAGGGCTTTGAGCATAACCTCGCGATGCGCTTCTTCAAGCCATGCGTCATAAGGGAGGAGACTGGCGGGAGGGGGTGGCTCGAACCCATCTGGGTCTTTGGTATCATCACTCATGGCGGGACCCTCACCTGTTTTATCAAAAGCCCTTTAGGTGTGCGACAGCTGTAACAAAATCGCAAGGGCTGAGCAGCATATTCTTTTCGGATTTACTAATATCTGGGGAAGAAAAGGTAAAAGGTGGGGGGCTTCTGTTGCCCGGTGCCCCCCGGACCGCGCTTATCGCTTATGCAGCAACAGCGAGCACCTCAGAGTTATCGTTGGCACTTGTAAAATTAGCCCGATAACGGCGGTACAATGCCGGGCAAAAAGTAGATCTTTACCATGCGTGTCGAGCCTGTTTCGTCCCCCTAAGCCAACCTAAAAGGTTGATGGTGGAGACGCCGGGCACTGCCCCCGGGTCCACAACACTTATTTCATCTACCGTTTATCGCCATAGCTAAGGCCGAAGCCTCCAGCAGGAGAAGATATACGCTCTCTTAACACCGATATCAAGGATAAGAGAGTAGCCTACTGGTTAGGCTTGCAGGAGGGGCAGTTGTAAGGCTACATCAAGGCTTCCGCTAAGTCAGGTGAGCAGGAGAGACATCATGGCCCTAACAGACGAGCAACAATCCGAAATTACGGCGTTGCGTGCCTCCCCGCATAAAACGGTTCGTCCTACCGTCCCTGCGATGGAGGAGATTTTGTTTGAGCCTTTCCCGTTGCTGGATCATGGGTTCATCCGGGTTGTGGATTATATGGGCGGTGATTCTGCCGTCGTGCAGGCTGCGCGTGTGTCTTATGGGAAGGGGACGCGTAAAACATCTGAGGATGCGGGGCTGATTCGTTATCTCATGCGGCATCGCCACTCCACACCTTTTGAGATGTGTGAGATTAAGTTCCATGTGAAACTCCCGCTCTTTGTCGCACGGCAGTGGATTCGCCACCGCATGGCTAGCGTGAATGAATATTCCGCGCGTTACTCTGTGTTGGATAAAGAGTTCTATCTCCCAGAGGCTGCTCATATTGCCGCGCAAAGTACGGTGAATCATCAAGGCCGTGGTGAGAGCTTAAGCGCGGAGACAGCACAACAGGTCCTCGCTATTCTCCAACGTGATGCGCTGCAATGTTATGGCGATTATGAAGAGATGCTGGACCCAGAAGGGATGGGTGTAGCGCGGGAGCTTGCTCGTATTAACCTCACCCTCAATACCTATACACAATGGTATTGGAAGATTGATTTGCATAATTTGATGCATTTTCTCGCCTTGCGGGCTGATTCCCACGCGCAATATGAGATTCGCGTTTATGCCCAAAAGATGATCGAGATTCTCAAGGCATGGGTGCCTCATACCGCTCAGGCGTTTGAGGAATATCGCCTGGGGGCTTATAGCTTCTCCGCTGGGATGTTGAAGGTCTTACGCCGCCGTCTTGCTGGTGAGGTCGTCACGCAGGAAAGCTCTGGCCTGACAAAGCGGGAATGGACAGAAATGCAAGCCGTGTTGGAAGGTTGAAGGAATCGTGCCTTCCTCCCCCGCCCCTTTTGATGATGAGGACCGCCCCACCGGGCCTGTGCAGGATTCTGAATCCTTGTTGGCAGAGGGGCGGCGTTTTCAATATGAGCAGGGGATTCCACCTCTTTTAGGTCGAGAGCCGCGCTTTTGGCCGTGGGCTTTATTAGCGGGTCTTTTAGTGGCTATTTCATTAGGGATAGAACTTTTCTGGCCCTTGCCGGGGCGGCACGGTCCCTTACCTTCATGCGAGCATGTTACAGTGGGGACGGCCTCCTGCCAGCGTGTCCCACAAACACCGCCTCATATGGCGCATTGAGGGCTATGATGCGCCCCTCTAGCCCCTAGCTTTTAGCGTCTAAGAGGCGACAACGCTTTTCCCACGGCTGCCGAGGACATCAAAGGCGCGTGTGAGGCGGGCGATGCAGTGTTCTTCTCCTGCGCGCATCCAGTTACGAATATCATATTCATGTTTGAGCGGCCGTCCCGTGTCAGGTGCCACTTGGTGGCGAAAAGCTTCTTTATGGGCATCAATATAGGTCGCAACACCTTGAGCATAGGCAAATTGCGTATCAGTATCGATATTGAGTTTAAAGACACCATAATCCACAGCGTGGCGGATATCCTGCTCATCCGAGCCTGACCCACCATGAAAAACGAGCGGGACCGGGTTAGGCTCGGTTTGGAATGTCGTAGCGATAAGAGCCTGTGAATCGCGCAAAATAGAGGGGCGGAGGCACACATTGCCGGGTTTATAGACGCCATGCACATTACCAAAAGAGGCCGCGATAGAGAGCATCCCTAAAGGGGAGAGGGCCTTCCATGCGGTGAGAACATCTTCCGGCTCTGTATAAAGCTCTGGGTTTTTTGCGGCATGATGGCCGGTAAGCTCTGTACCGATGCCATCTTCTTCCCCACCGGTGATGCCAAGCTCAATTTCCAACCCTATGCCGAGAGGGGTGAGTTTTTGCAAAAGCGTGGCGGCGGTGGCGATGTTCTGCTCCAATGGTTCCGTAGAGAGGTCTAGCATATGGGAGGAGAAAAGCGGCTGGCCTGTTTGCCCATAATGCTGACGATTTTCCTCAATCAGCCCTTCCAACCAGCCCAATAAAGGCCGGTTTGCATGGTCTGTATGGAGGATGACCGCTACACCATAATGGCGTGCTAGAAGATGAACATGTCGTGCTAAAGCAACAGCGCCAAGGATGTGAGCCTGTTGCTTATCCGGCAAGCCGCGCCCGGCATAAAATTGCGCCCCACCGGCAGAAATTTGGATGATGATGTCCGCACGATTCCGCCGTGCTGCCTCTAGGGCCATATTGGCCGTGGTCGAGCTACTAACATTCACCGCAGGGAGAGCATAACGGCCCAAACGGCAGCGTTGTATAAGGGCTTTATACGCTGCCCCAGTAACAACGCCGGGTGTGATGGGTGTTGTCGCAGAGGGGGGAGATATAGACGCAGACATCTAAGGATTCTTCATAGAGGAGGGCAAAAGCCGACGCTGACAAGCATAGCCTGTTTTGTTAGCAGGATATATAGTCTAGAAAAATAGGACTATAAAGGTCCATTGTAGCAGCATCGGCTTGCATAAAAAGGTGCTCATCGTGCTGAGTATCTGATAAGAGAGGCTATTATGACACAAGATACCCTTATGATGATTGAGACTGAAGATACCCCTAACCCTGCAACGTTGAAATTTCTGCCAGGTCGCGATGTGACGGGGACGCGTCCTTCGGTTGATTTTGCAGAGGCAGGCCTCGTAGCAGGTCGCTCCGCATTGGCTGATGCATTGTTTGGTATGGGGGATGTGAAACGCGTTTTTCTGGGACGTGACTTTGTCTCTGTTACAAAGGAGGATGCGGCGGATTGGTCTGCGTTACGTCCTCGTATTCTCGTTACTTTGACGGATTTCTTTAAAGAGGGGGAACCTGCTCTTACAGGGGAGATTGCCGCTCCAGAAGCGGATATTTCACCAGAAGATGCCGAGATTGTTGCTCAAGTGAAGGAGCTTTTGGATACACGGGTGCGCCCCGCCGTGGCCAGTGATGGGGGGGATATTGTCTTTCGTGGGTATCGCGAAGGGGTGGTGTATCTTAGTATGCAGGGGGCTTGCTCTGGCTGCCCGTCCTCTCGTGCGACATTGCGCCACGGGGTAGAGAATATGTTACGCCATTATGTGCCAGAGGTGACAGCGGTGGAACCGGTAGAGGAGTAAACGCTCATGACGACATCCTCCCCAGCAGGCGAGTCGCCTGACGAACAACGGCCAGAACAGCCTAAAAGCCCCCTCCTTGCGGAGGCGCTTTTTACCCATTGCCGCACGGCGGAGGGGTTCTCCACTAAGGCCGTGGGGGATGATGTGTTGCATCAGCTTTATGATCTGCTCAAACTCGGTCCAACCTCTGGTAATTGTTCTCCCGCACGTTTTGCGTTTCTACAAACCCAAGAGGCGCGCGAGGCGATTCGTCCCGCTTTGTCCCTTGGCAATGTAGAGCGTGCCATGGCCGCCCCCGTATTGGTGGTTGTGGGGTATGATCCTTTATTCTTCGAGCAGCTTAAAACACTCAACCCATTGCCGGGTCTGCGTGATTGGTTTGCCGCCGATGTAGGGTTGAGTGATGAGACGGCTTTTCGCAATGGGACGTTGCAAGGGGCGTATCTCATCATGGCTGCCCGTGCTTTAGGCTTGGCAGTGCGGCCAATGTCGGGTTTTGATGCCATGATGGTGGAGGAGCAATGCTTCCGTAAAAAAGGATGGCGGGCGAATTTTCTAGTCGCTTTGGGCTATCCTGATGAGGCTATAGAACCCCGCCCTCGCGCTCCTCGCTTACCGATGGATGAGGCCTGTTTGTGGTTATGAAGCCCGAGCGGTGCTTGGTTTTAAATGGGGCCGGGGCTGGTCGGGGCTTGAGTAATCTTATCGCTTTGTTGGAGGGCGGTACGGTTATCGCCCAGCAGAGCCTAGCAGGGCGTGGCGCATCAGAGCGTTTTGCCCCTACAGTGCAGGCCCTATTAGCACAAGCGGGTTGGTTTCACCCGCCTGATTTGCTTGCAGCGATTATCGGGCCGGGGTCTTTTACTGGTTTACGCGCCTCTCTCTCTTTAGCCGCCGGGCTGGTACGGGGCTGGTCATGTCAGGGTGTTGGGGTTCGTCTGGGTGATGCCATGCGAGCGAGTCTGCAACGGAAGGATGCAACGATTCTCTGCCTCGCACGGCGCGGACGTGTTTTTGTGGACCCTCCCGGTCATGCGGCTTATGCCTTGCCGGTAGAGGAGATATCCCCCGGCTTATGGTCCGCTATTGCTGGTGATGCTGTGTATGGGGAGGATGCGTTGCCGGAGCTAACAGGCGCGATGGGAGAGGCACGCTTAGGGGGTGAGAGTGAGCGGTTGCCATTAGCCGCCCCCACGGCGGAAGGTATTTTCCAAGCAGCGATTGAGGGCCTACAAACGCCGCAATTTTATGCGTTAGAGCCCCTTTATATCGACCCGCCCGAAGCACGGCCCCCTGCTGGTGGCCTTCGTCTAGCCCCGCGCTGATAGTGCGACAAAAAGACACTGTGTTGAATTATGCTGGCAAAGAGGAAGCGATCTTTACACTCACACAAGTAAGTGTGGAGGCCGCGCCCCTTTTATCAAGCTTACATCATGCTGCTTTTGCGGGGCATGAGCCTTGGACGCAAACAGCGTTTGAGCAGGTTTTAACAATGCCGGGTGTGGAAGCCTGGCTTGTTTGCATTAAGGCTTATCAAATAGCTGAGGAAGAGCCAGCAGAGGCATTACCGGTAGGTTTTATAGTGTGCCGCTTTGTGTTGGATGAAGGGGAGATTTTAAGCCTTGGCGTTCATCCTCATTGGCGGCGACGTGGGGTAGCACGACATTTGTTAGGACACCTCGTTCAAAGAGCGCACGATGAAGGAATAACTCTGTTCTTAGAAGTAAGGCGCGGGAATCATAAAGCGCGTCTTTTGTACGAACAGACAGGGTTTCAACAGGTAGCGATACGATCATGCTATTATGATGATGGTGAGGACGCTCGCCTTTTAAGGTTTTTACCCGATACAAAATAGTAATTTTCTGTAAGATGACTCGATAAATTCTTTGAGGGTTATAAGGTTTCTTTGTGTGTAGTTAATAAGAATTAAAGAACTATACGTCCTCCTTGCGTTAACAGCCATAAGTTGGAGAGTTTCCTATGTATCATAGGTGCATAGGGCGAATGTTTATTATATAAAAGCAGGGAATAGGAAATAATATATAGGTTAATAAATAATTAACAAATAGAAAGCGCAAAACATTCCCCGATAGAGTGTCGTGGTATGATATATAAGGGGAAATATAACATCTTTACAATGTAATTTTTATTGATGTTGAGAATTTTATAAACGGGTTAGCAGGTCTATGTTAGCAATAGGCTGTAACTATTAGGGAAAAGGAATTTTTCCTTGTTGTATTTTTCCTATAGTAAGGTATAAACGTGAATAAATTTCTTAGGAGTCAACTATTTATGTCGTCTGAGACAGAAATGCAGGATCTGCGCCAGCTTACAGCACAGATCATTACCGCTTATGTAAGTAGTCATGATGTCGCCTCTGAGGCATTGCCCGATCTTGTTCGGTCCGTTCATGGTGCATTAGCTAGTGCAGGGCTTCCGACTGAAGTAGAGCCAGAAAAACCTGTACCGGCAGTACCGCCGCGGAAGTCGGTATTCCCAGATTACATTATTTGTCTTGAGGATGGTAAAAAGCTGAAGTTACTGCGCCGCCATCTTAAAACAGCGTATAACATGACCCCTCAGGAATATCGGGAGCGGTGGGGTTTACCAGCGGAATACCCAATGGTTGCTCCAAATTATGCTAACCATCGTTCATCTTTGGCACGGCGTATTGGTTTAGGGCGTCGTCGTGATGAGAGCAGCAGCCAGTAAAAACTTACCGGGTTATTCCTGTAGGAAATTTAAGCTGGTTGAGAAATAAAAGGGGGGTGCCGGTCCCGGTTGTGATGTATGTTGGACAAACCGTATCATAATCGGGTAGATCATCAGTATGGTGATGAGCACAAAAAAGATGGGGCGTGAGACTGAAACGCCCGATGGCGTAGTGGGGGATTCCCCCATTGCGCGTCTTTGCGTCAAGCATGGCTTAAAAATGACAGGCCAGCGGCGCGTAATTGCGCGCGTTTTGTCGGAGGCGGAGGACCATCCTGATGTGGAGGAGCTGTACCGCCGTGCATCTGCATTAGATAGTCGCATCTCTGTAGCGACTGTGTATCGGACAGTACGCTTGTTAGAAGAGAAAGGGATTTTAGAGCGGCGGGATTTTGGTGGAGGCCGCGCGCGCTACGAGGCAAGTGAAAACGGGCACCATTACCATCTTATAGATGTTGATAGTGGTAATGTGATCGAATTTGAGAATGATGAGCTGGTAGGGTTGCTGGCAAGGATTGCCGCTGAGTTGGGTTTTGACCTTATGTCCCATCGCGCTGAGTTGTTTGGACGGCGCATTAATGGTGATAAAAAGGCATCTGCACCTTCCAATGTTACTCAGACCGGGCATAGGGGTAAGTAGTTTCGTATGACCGGAAAGAGTGTGCTTGATCGTGATATAGCTGTGGAAGCCATCTCTCCTGCTCGTGCAGTAGGGGGACGCGTTAGCGGTTTTGTCAGCAGTGAGAGAACGCGGCGACAGATGGATACGTTGGCGACGCTGGCGTTAAATCGTGATGGTGGCTTTCAGGAATTACGAGGCGGGAATTTAGGGGTTCGTTTAGCGACGAGTGAAGAGGAAATTCGCGCCGCACAAGCCTTACGTTACCGTGTTTTCTTTGAGGAAATGGGCGCACATCCCAGTGAACAAGCGTTAAAGACTCGCTTGGATGCCGATAAGTTTGATGAAATTGCTGATCATCTCCTTGTGGTCGATCACGCGCGGAGTGATCGTGCGCCGGCTGTTGTGGGGACGTATCGCTTATTGCGCTCTGATCTGCTCGGCCCGAAGGATCGGTTCTACACAGCAGATGAATACGATATTTCATGTTTGACGGACTTCCCAGGGCGTCTATTGGAGGTGGGACGCTCCTGTGTTGCGCGTGAATATCGTAGTCGGGCAGCGATGCAACTGCTGTGGCGCGGTATTGCGTCTTATATCTTCCTCCATCGGATTGATGTTCTTTTTGGCTGTGCCAGTTTGCCCGGTACCGCTCCAGAGAGCATGGATGAGGAATTAACATGGCTGTATCATAATCATCTGGCTCCCCCCGTATTACGGGTAAAGGCATTGCCAGAGCGTTACGTGACCATGTTACGGACGGACCCTACAACGTTGGATCGTCGTCGTTGTTTAAGCAAGCTTCCTCCCCTTATTAAGGGGTATTTACGCCTGGGTGGTTATGTCGGGGATGGTGCTGTTGTTGATGAGCAATTTAATACGACCGACGTTGCTATTTTGGTAAAGAGCGAGTTATTGGCTGATAAATATTATCGGCATTATGAGCGTCGTCTGCGGGACGCGTTAGATTAAGAGCAGTTAATAGGGGTTCCCCATCATGAGGATGAAGGCATTGTGTTCCCTACCGCAACAGGGAGGGTGGCGCGGTGCCCTATTTATGGTGGGGATGGGCTGTGTAGCGGCATTAGCTTTGCCGCCACTTTGTTTTATTCCTGCTCTTCCTGTGGCGTTAGGCTTATTTTATCGGGCTGTTTGTGTAGCCCCTACATGGCGGCGTGCTGCTTTGTGGGGCTTTTTATTTGGGATGGGGTTTCACACGGCAGGGTTATATTGGCTGACCAATGCCGTGTTGACGCGTGTGCATGAGTTTTGGTGGGTTGTGCCTTTTGCCGCCCCCGGCGTTGCGTTGTTGATTGCCCCTTTGATTATGGTTCCTGCTCTTTTATGTCGGTTGGTCCCTGAGGGGTGGCCGCGCATGTTGCTGTTTGCGGGGAGCTGGACATTGGCTGATATGGCCCGTGTATTCTATTTTTCTGGTTTCCCGTGGAATCCTTTAGGGAGCGTATTGGAGCTACCTGGTCGTGTGGGAGATGTGTTGATTCAGCCCGCCGCTCTAATAGGGGTAGATGGGCTTACATTTATGGTGGTGCTGGCGTCTTTGGCGTTATGGCAAGGGCGAGGGGCTGTCACGAGTGTTTGTGTTTGTGCGGGGTTATGGTGTGGGTGGGGGCTATGGCGGCTCGACCATAATATCGTACGAGCAGATCATTCTAATCCTGCCATTGTTATTGTGCAGGGCAATGTTGCTGAAGATGATGTGCTGGAGCGTGATGGGGCATACGCGCAATTCGAGTCGTATTTACAATTGACGACAAAAGGTGTGGCAGAGGCGCGGGCGATTTTGCCAGGACATAGGCCTGTTGTGGTATGGCCTGAGTCGGCATTCCCTGGTTTGTTAGATGAGGATGAGGAAGCGCGGCGTCTTATTGCTGTGGCAGCAGCAGGTGCCCCAGTTTTATTAGGGTCTGACCGACGTGCGGGAAAAGGGCGTTGGTATAATAGTTTGATAGCTCTGGCCGCCGATGGGCACATTGAGGCGATGTACGATAAAAGTCGTCTCGTTCCATTTGGTGAATATGAGCCATGGGTTCTACCATTTCATCTATTACCGGCAGTTATTGTGCCGGGACCAGGATTAAAAACATGGGACCTACCTCTTGTGGGGCGTGTCGGCCCTATGGTGTGCTATGAGATCGTATTTTCTGGCAGTGTTGTTGCACGCGGGCAGCGGCCAGATTGGTTATTAACGATCTCTAATGATGCTTGGTATGGTAATAGTGCCGGGCCACGGCAGCACCTTGCTACTGGAAGAATGAGGGCCGTAGAAGAAGGGCTACCTGTGGTATTTGTTAATAACCGTGGCATATCGGCTCTTTATGATGCAAGAGGCCGAGATGTAGGCCATACACGTTGGGGAAAAGAGCAATTATTGATCCGCCCTCTACCAGCGGCAGAGGGATGGACATTGTTCTCTATAATGGGGCGTTCAGTCCCTTATATGTTGGCTCTTATGGCGAGTATGGTCGCTATAGTGGAGCATTATAGACGAAAATGGGCAGAATAACGGTATTAACGAGCCTTCGACTCGGGGAATAGATTGACGTAGCCTGACAATTAACTAATTACTAACCACTACGCGAAAAGGAATTAGTTTACCTGTTATTGTCGGGGTTGTTGAGATGGCTGGTATGGCTTCGTCTGTTGATGTGCATGTTGGGAGACGCATCCGCCTTTTACGAGGCTTGCGGAAATTCTCGCAGGAGAAGTTAGCGAAGGCACTCGGCATTACATTCCAGCAGGTGCAAAAATATGAGCGCGGGACAAATCGTATCGGTGCAGGTCGCTTATATGAGATGGCAAAAATCTTAGGTGTGCCAGTTGGTTTCTTTTTCGATGAGTTGGACAGTTTTACGCTTCCTCTAGAGGTTGGGTTACAGGAGGAGCAAGCCCCTTTCCAAAAAGGGGAAGCATCGAAAACGAGCGATGTATCCTTAAAAGCAAAAGAGGGTAGTGAGATTGAGTTGCTCATGATGCCCGAGACATTGGAACTCGCGAAGGCCTATTACAGCATCAAGGACGAGCGTCACCGCCAGAAGCTTCTTGACTTCATCCGAGATATAGCGCGTAGTCCATAAAGGAGTGTTTATCGTCTGTAGGTCAGTAAATGCTTAAATTGTCCTGCATGATAAGCATGACGTAGGTCGTCTTCATTATAATCGTAGCGAACCCAGTCTAAAAAAGGCCGTCTTCCTTCGGCTGTTTTTTGGTAAAGTAAGAAAAAGGCATCCAATATCCCTGTACGGGAATGATGAAAGTGCAGAAAACGCCAATGGAGTTGTTTAAGAGCGTCCTCTGCCGTGCCGCCTTCAAAAAGAATGATAAGACCGCTGGCGAGGCCTGTTCTATCCGCGCCGGATTTACAATGTAAAAGTAGGGGAAATTGTGCCTGAGTATAAAGGGCGTAAAAGCGTAAAATACGGTCTTTATGCGGTGCATTACGGCTCTCAAACGCCATATCAAGATAAGGCAAGCCAATATGCTGGCACATCTCTCGTCCTAACGCGTCTGCCCCACATTGGCGGTGTCCGCGTAAATTAAAGACCATTTTTAAGCCAAGTGTTTTGTGCCATCGTTTAAGGCGAGCTGGTGTGGGATGGTTGCTCCGCCATACGCGTCCCGGTATGACAGGAGCAAGGTTAGTCCACACTAAGCGGAAGATAGCGTGGTCTTTAAAAAGCCCATCAAACCAGGCATGAAGCCATTGTCGTGGGGATGAAATAGTGCCTTTAAACATGTCTTGTCTTTTCATGCTCGCAGGCCTTCGTCAATCACATAGACATGCTATAAGGTGGAAATGACACGGTTTTTTCACCCTTCTGCATTTATCCCTCTTCAAGGGCGGTGGGCCAAGTACTGCCGGCTTGGGCTATGTTTATTAGGGTGTGTTGTGGTTATGGGGTGTGCTGGAGAGGGCAATGATGATGAGCGGAGCCATCGTCATTTACCAAAAGCAGATATGACAGAGGCCTACCCTAAAAAACCATTTCGGGAGGTGCACCACCCCCCACCGGTTTATTGGGGGGGCATGGTCCCTATTGTACAGACGATCCAACCCACACCTGATGAGATTTCAGGCCGAGCGGTACGGGCTAATACAGGGGGTGTGCCTGGTGTGCCTATGGCCCCACCAGAGACACGAACAGACGTGATGTATGGCGCGCCCTCAACCAAGCAGACGCCTTAGAAGCGCTTAGTTTTCCTCAAGGGGGGTTGCGTGTTCTGGCAGCATGACGGGGATGCCATCACGTACGGGGAAGGCCAATTTCGCTTTGGGGCTGATGATGCAGTTGCGCGCAGCATCATAATGGACAGGCCCTTTTGTAAGGGGGCAGACAAGGCGCGTTACAAGTTCTGGTGCGGGGGGAGTGGTGGTCATGATGAATCATCCATTATTTGTTTGAATGTAAGACATGGTATGATTTTTGCGGTTGGGGGGCCAGCCCTAGTGTGAGAGTTCTTCCATAAGTTGATGGGCGCGCGTGTTTAAGCAGTCACACTCCAATAAGGTTTGTTTTGTACGGGCTGAAAAGGGTAGCAGCATCGGTAACATTGTAAGGAGAATGCTGTTATTAAGTTTGTTTAGATTCTGCCATTTGATGGAAAGAGAATGACGCTGGCTATAGCTTTTTAAGGCTGTAGCAAGTGCCTCTCTGTCCAGATTGAGGGAGGGGGGTTCTAAGAGGTCGTGAGAGAATGGCATGGCATTGATGCGGCCTTCCCGCCAACCGTCCTCTGTAAGTTGGTCTTGGAGCAAGCGAAAGCGGCATACTCCAGTGAGTGTGATGAAGAATTGGCCGCTTTCTTGTTCCATAAATGAAGTAACGCGGCCTAATGTGCCAACATGCTCTAACGGTGGGGTGGTATCGCCAAAGCGAGCCTCAGCATTTGGTTGGATGATGCCAATCATACGATGTTGTGTGAGAGAAGCCTCTAAGAGAGCAAGATAACGTGGCTCAAAAACGGTAAGGGGAAGCTGCCCTTGGGGTAGGAGGATAGTCTCCGTTAAAGGAAACAAGCCGACGCGGGGGGGAAGGTCTGCTAATGTTATGTCCACAAGGGCCGGGACACGCCGCTTTATTGTAGGATGTGTGTGTGTTGTTGGCATAGTATCCTCCATAAAGGGGGGCAAATATTAAAGCGCATTTTATCCCCCCTTCATGGTGTCATGAGGGGTGCTTTGTCATGAGAAAAGGAGCGAGGAGAGCTTACGTCGTGCCGTTAATGTGTCGGGATGAGTCATGCCCCAACTTTCAAAGAATGTGAGCAATTGCGCCTTTGCCGTCTGTCTGGCTTCTTCCTTGTCGTGAGCGATGATGTCGAGCAAGAGTTGGGCTGCCTCTTCTCGTTGTCCTGCACCATTGAGGGCGGTGGCAAGCTCTGCGAGCAGTGTCGTATCTTTGGGGGATTGGGCAACAGCTTGGCGTAATTGAGAGAGTTTACCGGCTGCTTTTTTGCCTTCAAGAAAAGTGTGTAGGGCGGTTTTTACCTCGCAGATGAGCGGGTCAGTTAGCAAAGATTCGGGGATTTGGCGTGCGGCTTCTTCTGCGCTGTCTGGGTCATCTAAGCCCATCATGCAGCGGATGAGACCGGCCCAAGCGGCAGGGTGGTTGGGGTCTGTCTCTAAGAGGCTGGTATAGTGATTCGTGGCCTCAGCCCATGCACCCGTTTGGAGGGCCTCTTTGGCTTTTTCCAATAAATGTGCTGCCGGTAGGCTTTGTCCACTGTCTTTAAGGAGTGTCTCAAGGAATGTTTTAAGCTGAGGGTCGGTGGGAGTGCCTTGGAAGAGGTCACACACCTGCCCCTGCCAGAAGGCGACAACAAGCGGGACAGATTGTAATGGCAGGCCCATTTGCGCCAATTGGGTGACGAGCGGACGATTTGTGTCGATGTTTAACCGTGCGAGCGTGATACGCCCTTCTAGGGCCTGAACAGCATTTGCTAAGCGAGGGGAGAGCTTTTGGCATAATGCTGAAGCAGAGGACCAGAACTCTACCATGACGGGTGTGGTCGTGCTGGCCTCAATTACGTCTTGCATGAAGTTGGCATGATCCACCTCTATCGCGTGAGAGGCCATGGGCACTTTAGGGGGAAAGAGAGACTCTGGCATGATGGGTAGGACTTTGTAGTGTAGAAAACTGACCTTGATGATAGAATTATTGTGCCTCTTTGCACAGGCAAAGGAGCCATGTGGCAAGGGGATGGCACTGTCGGAGGGAAAATAAAATGTTAGTAAGGGATTGCATCAAGGATGGCTTTGGGGCATAAGCCTCCCACCAACGATGCGGGCGTAGCTCAGGGGTAGAGCACAACCTTGCCAAGGTTGGGGTCGAGGGTTCGAATCCCTTCGCCCGCTCCAAGTGATAAAAGTTTGGGTTGTTGGTAGAGAATCTGATGCGGGCGTAGCTCAGGGGTAGAGCACAACCTTGCCAAGGTTGGGGTCGAGGGTTCGAATCCCTTCGCCCGCTCCAGACCGGTAGAAGAACCACGTTGCTAAGGGCAAGGTGGTTTTTTTTATGGCTATGCTGCGCTGCGCGTAGCACGCCTTTATAAAAAACGGGCCGCCCCTTTTAGAGACAGCCCGCTTTTATAGAGATGTGAGTAGAACTTACTTCTTCGCTGCGGCGAGGGCTGCTTCAATCACCTTGCCGGCTTCTGCTTTATCGCCCCATCCAGCGACTTTTACCCATTTATTAGGCTCTAAGTCCTTATAACGCTCAAAGAAATGGGCGATGGCTTTAAGGGTAATCTCTGGCAGTTGGTCCAAAGACTGCACGGTGCTGAATTGCGGGTGGATTTTATCATGCGGTACGCAGATGAGCTTCTCATCTTGCCCGCTTTCATCTTCCATTTTCAGCACGCCAATAGGCCGGGCACGGATAACACTACCGGGGAGGACATCAGCCGGGGTAAGAACAAGGGCATCCACCGGGTCGCCATCAGCGGCGAGTGTGTTGGGGATGAAGCCATAAGCGGCAGGATAAGCCATGGGGGTAAAGAGGAAGCGATCCACAAAAACAGCCCCGCTCTCTTTATCAACTTCGTACTTTACTTGAGAGCCCTGAGGAATCTCAATAACGACATTGATGTCATTAGGGACATCTTTGCCGGGGGAAATTTTGCTAACGTCCATGCCATGCTCCATTGATCTGATTATGTAGGCGGATAAGCGTATCCATAAAGGATACATTCAGCTTTGTATATGTGTATTACAGAGCCATTATGAGGGGGTGGGAGAGGGAAGAAAGAACGTTTTTCATGCGGAAGGGGTTGCAAAAAAAGTGCGTCTGGGCGATGTGACGGAATGTCTATGCGCCTGTAGCTCAATTGGT
Organism: Bombella saccharophila; assembly: GCF_026385475.1. Lineage (GTDB taxonomy): Bacteria > Pseudomonadota > Alphaproteobacteria > Acetobacterales > Acetobacteraceae > Bombella > Bombella saccharophila. The sequence continues at coordinate 19,515 of NZ_JANIDW010000005.1, read as the reverse complement.
TAGAGCTGGCCGCTCATAACGGCTAGGTTGCGGGTTCGAGTCCTGCCGGGCGCAGATGGTGCTTCCATAAGGGGGCGTATTTGTATTTTTGGGAGAACGCCCCAAGGTAACAGGGGGCAGGGCCCTGCTTTCTGTATTCTTGTCGCGCGTTTAAGAGGGAGACCGCTACCATGGCCGCCTATCAGTATGTTTATGTCATGAAGGACGTCACAAAGTCCTATCCGGGCGGCCGCGAGGTATTTAAGGGGATTACGCTCTCCTTCCTGCCGGGGGTGAAGATTGGTGTCCTCGGTGTGAATGGTGCGGGTAAGTCCACCCTGCTTAAAGTGATGGCAGGGATTGAGAAAGAGTTCGGCGGTGAGGCTTGGGCGGCTGAAGGTGTGCGCATCGGCTATTTGGAGCAAGAGCCGCAGCTCGACCCGAACTTGACCGTTGGTGAGAATGCTGCTCAAGGCTTTGGTGAGTTGAAGAAGGCTGTTGAGCGGTTCAATGAGATTTCCATGAAGTTTGCTGAGCCGATGTCTGATGATGAGATGACGGCTCTTTTGGCAGAACAAGCCGAGCTCCAAGAGAAGATTGATGCAGAAGATGGCTGGGAGCTGGACCGTCATTTAGAGATTGCTCTTGATGCGCTGCGTTGCCCCCCAGCTGATAGCCCTGTTGATAAGCTCTCCGGCGGTGAGAAACGCCGCGTGGCTCTATGCCGTTTGTTGTTGGAGAAACCCGATATTCTCCTGCTGGACGAGCCGACCAACCATTTAGATGCCGAGAGTGTTGCGTGGCTGGAAAAGACATTGCGCGAGTATAAAGGCACGGTGATGGTCATCACCCATGACCGTTACTTCCTTGACAATGTCACGAACTGGATTTTGGAGATTGAGCGCGGGCGTGGTTACCCATTCGAGGGTAATTATTCCTCATGGTTGGAGCAAAAACGCAAACGCCTCGCGCAGGAAGAGAAAGAAGAAAGTGCCCGCCAGCGTGCCCTCGCTGCCGAGCAACAATGGATTTCCAGCTCGCCTAAAGCTCGTCAGGCCAAGAGCAAAGCCCGTATTACGCGCTATGAGGAGATGCTGGCCGCAGGGCAGGATGCCGCTGGCAGCACGGCGGAGATTGTCATCACACCTGGCCCTCGTCTAGGCCAGACGGTTATTGAGGCTGAGAATCTCTGCAAAGGCTTTGGTGACCGGCAGTTGATTGATAACCTCAACTTTAAGCTGCCCCCGGGGGGCATTGTTGGGGTGATTGGGCCTAATGGGGCGGGGAAATCGACCCTCTTTAAGATGATTACCGGCCAAGAGCAGCCTGATTCTGGCTCGCTGAAAATCGGTGATACCGTCAAGTTGGGGTATGTTGACCAATCCCGTAACGATCTTGATGATAGCAAAACCGTGTGGGAGGAAATCTCCGGCGGGACGGATGTTATCCATCTTGGCAAGCGGGCTGTACCTTCCCGCGCTTATGTTGGGGCGTTTAACTTTAAGGGGCCAGACCAGCAAAAGCGTCTTGGCGTTCTCTCTGGTGGTGAGCGTAACCGCGTGCATCTGGCAAAGATGCTTAAAGAGGATAATAACGTCCTCCTGCTGGATGAGCCAACAAACGACCTAGATGTCGATACCCTTCGCGCTTTGGAAGAGGCGTTGGAATCCTTTGCTGGTTGTGCTGTGGTCATCAGCCATGACCGTTGGTTCTTGGACCGTCTGGCCACGCATATCCTCGCTTTTGAGGGCGATAGCCATGTGGAATGGTTTGAGGGTAACTTCCAGCAATATGAGGAAGATAAACGCCGCCGCTTAGGCCCGGATTCAACGGAGCCGAGCCGGATTCGTTATCGTCCCATCGCGCGCTAATGCGTTATAAGGCGGCGCATTGTGGCAGGCAGTGAGCTGCGGACGGCGCGCCTCCTCCTCCGGCCTGTAAATTGGCCGGATATGGAGGATATGGCCCGTTTAAAGGCTGATGGTGCGGCCTTTGGCTCTATGCTGGGCGGGGTGCGGAGTCGTGCTCAAGCTGAGGCTGAGATGGCTGAGGATGTCGCCTTTTGGGCCGAGCGTGGCGTTGGTATTTTCTCCATCATTGAGCAGAATCGCTTTGTCGGGATGACGGGCGTGCATGAGCGGCCCGATGGGCGCGGGCTGGGCCTGCGCTTTGCGTTGTTCCCATGGGCATCAGGGCGGGGAATCGCACGAGAGGCCGCAGCTATTGCTCTCAATTTTGTGTTGGATACGGGGATAGAGCGTGTCGTGGCGGTTGCGCGGGAAGATAATCGTGCCTCACGCCTTGTCTTGGGCAGTATCGGTATGAGCCTTCTTGACCAGTTCGAGCGGGACGGGCACACCATGTTGGTGTATGAAAGAAGACAGACGCCGTTCTATTGGTGAGGCTAAGGGGGGCAAGCCGGATGACGACGCGCATATTTATTGATGGCGAGGCAGGAACAACAGGGCTTGGGATTCGCCGCCGTATTGAGGCCGTAGCGGAACGTTATGCTCTGACTTTATTAAGCATCGACCCTGCCCGCCGGAAGGACCCTCAAGCCCGCCAAGAGCTTATGGCGCAGGCTGATATTACCGTGCTGTGTTTACCTGATGATGCCGCGCGTGAGGCTGTGGCTTTAGGGCACGGGACCAAGACGCGCTTTTTGGATGCGAGTACGGCTCATCGTGTGGACCCGGATTGGGTGTATGGCTTGCCAGAGCTGGATTCGACTCAACCAGAGCGTATCCGTAAAGCGCGGTTTGTGAGTAACCCCGGCTGTTATGCCACGGGGGCGATCGCGTTATTACGCCCGCTTGTGCAGGCGGGGATTATCCCGATGGATGCTCATATCTCCATCAATGCTGTCTCAGGTTATAGCGGCGGTGGTAAGGCGTTGATTGAGCAGCAAGAGGCGGAAGGTGGCCCGCCTTTCTTTTTATATGGCCTAAATCTACAGCACAAACATTTACCGGAGATGACGCATTATAGCGGGTTGACGCGCAATCCGCTCTTTGTGCCATCAGTGGGGCATTTCCCCCAAGGGATGATAGTGTCCATTCCTTTGCATCTCGTCTCTCTCCCCGGTGTCCCGATGATTGAGGATGTTACAGCGGCTTTGCAGGCTTTCTATAAGGATGCACAAACAATCCGCGTTGTAGAGTCCGAGCCAAAATTAACTGCCGATGCTCTTGCTGGACGTGATGATATGGAGCTGCGGGTGAGCGGCCATAGCGGGCAGGCATTGTTGACAGCGCGGTTAGATAATTTGGGCAAGGGAGCATCAGGTGCGGCGATGCGTAATATCTTGTTGATGAGCGGGAAAGAGTGACCCGGTAAGATTTTTTCTCTTCACCTCTAGTCCTTTAGGGCGGAATCTTTTATAAGCGGGCTATCCCTCGTAGAGAGCGTAGGGCATTATGGGCGAGAGTGGCGGAACTGGTAGACGCAGTCGGCTCAAAATCGACCGCCGCAAGGCATAGGGGTTCGAGTCCCCTCTTTCGCACCATCATTTCCCAAAGCCGTTACGGGGCTTTGGGGCCGGGAAGCCGGTTATAATCGTAAGTCTCCCCATCAGAATGTAAGATGAGGTCTTGTTGCCGGGCTGCGTGTAGAGCCTCTGGGGCGAGTTGATAACCCATCATCGTTAAGAGGATGTATTTCTCCATAAGTTGGGAGAATGTCCCATCGGTTTGGCGGAGTGCCTCGGCCTGCTGGCAATAAGCGGCATGATGTAGGCCTGCGAAATAGATAGGGATACGATATTGCTCTTGGCCGCCATCATAAACCCCATGCATACCATTATCAGGTGAGGTGAGGATTTCCCCATGATCTGCGCTGTAGAGGAGCGTGCTATGGGGTAATGTCTGCTCCACCATGTGAAGAATCGTTGCGATGAGATGGTCCACATGATGGATAGCTTGGTCATAGCTCCCAGCATGGGGTAGGGCGCGCCGGTCCTCTGGGGTTGTTTTCTCCTGGTATGAGACGTGACTACCAATGAGATGGATAATAATAAAATGCCCCGCTGCTTCCTGCCGATAAATTTCTAATTGATGTTGGAGAACAGGGAGGAGGCTCTCATCATCATGTTCGCGCACGCTGAGGGGGAGGGTGCTGTAATCGGGCCGGACGACCTGTTCACTAAAGTTGGAGAGATAGCCAATCGGGCTGTTATAGAGGGATGTTCCCTCATGGCTTCCTACCCATAAGGTTTTATAGCCATGGGCGCGGGCGAGCTCGATGAGGTTTTTCTCAGTCAGGATAGCGCGGCGGTTTTGCGGGGTGAGGAAGGAGATCATCATCGGCACAGCATTATGTGTCATGCTGGCAGCGGAATGGGCGTTGCTAATGGCGCAGAGTGCACCTCGTGCGGCGAGGGTGCGCAGGTGTGGGGTCGTGTCCTGCTCTGTATAGCCATAAAGGCCGTGATGGCGTGCTGCGTCTGATTCCCCGATGATGAGGATGATGTTTTTCTCCCCCACAACACGCCCTGGTAGAAGAGCTGAGTTTATGTGCTCATGCGGGGTGAAGGTGAGGCTATGGCGGTATGCTTTTGCTTGTTGATACCCTTGATTAAGGGCCAAAGTTGCTAAGCTAGTGCCAATAAAGCCGGGAAGGTTGACGTAAAAAGCGAGATTTTTCGCAAAATAAGGGCTGTTGATATAATGGCGATGTACGCTGTCATATGTAATGGCGACATTATAATGCCCGGCAATATCGCGGTTTAAAGGGCGATGTAAAGCAATCGTGAAGGTAAGAGCGCAGCCTATAAGGCCGAACAAGGCATAAAGAGGGCGAAAACGCGCAGCTCGTGCTGTGGCGTATAGCACGCCTCCGAGGAGTAATCCGGCGAGTAAAAAGGACGTGATGGGGATCGTCCGCAGCATATTGGCAGCGTCGGCACTATCTGTCCCGGCGATGGCCATACAAATATCATAAGTGATTTTGTGATAATGGATGATGATATAGAGGTTAACGACCACAATAGCCGTGAGGGGCAGGCTAAATAAGCAGGCTACAAAACGCCCACAGGATAAGAAAAAAAATGGCAAAGAAAGGCTGGCTAGGCTGAAAGCCAGCCTATGTTGTGCCAGTTCACAATTATTCGCGACGAAGAGGTTAAGGAGGAGATAAATCCCTAACCACGCTGTGGTGATAAAATGCCTTGTTTTGGCGTGTGGTCGTTGTGTCATGGTTTTGTCTTACGCAATCGGCGTTGTTCTGCCAATCATGCTCTGTTTGGCTTGACCCCTTATGATGCGTGTGACACCTAAAGAAAATATAATCCTTTACCGTAATGATGGATGACCAACCCGTTATGCCCCCCGCTAAGCCTTCCCGCCGTCCGCAACGCCCGTATTTCTCATCTGGCCCATGCGTCAAACGCCCCGGCTGGACGCCTGAGGCCCTTAAAGGGGCTTTTCTTGGGCGGTCGCACCGTGCGGCAGAAGGGCGCGCACGGCTGCATGAGGTGATAACGCGCTCAGCCTCTTTGCTTGGTATGCCAGAGGGTTGGCAACTTGGCATTGTCCCAGCCTCTGACACGGGGGCAGTGGAGATGATTTTGTGGGCCATAGCAGGGCAACGCGGTGTGGATGTCCTCTCTTTTGAGAGCTTCTCTGGCACATGGGCGCAGGATTTACGCGATGTCCTCGCATTAGATGACCTCCGCGTGTTGGAAGCCCCCTATGGCTCCCTGCCCGATATGACGCAGATCGATTGGTCGCGTGATGTTGTACTGACATGGAATGGCACAACCTCAGGCGTGTGCATTCCTTCGGTTGAGGCGGTGCCAGCCCAGCATGAAGGGTTGGTGATTTGCGATGCGACCTCGGCTGCGTTTGCGATGGACCTGCCATGGGAACGGTTGGACGTTGTGACATGGTCGTGGCAGAAGGCCCTTGGGGGGGAGGCAGCGCATGGCATGGTGGCACTCAGCCCTCGTGCTGTACAACGGTTGGAGGAGGGCAGCCAGCGGCCTTTGCCTAAGATTTTCCGCCTTACGAATAAAAAAGGGCTGAATGAGGCTATCTTCCGCGGCGATACAATCAACACCCCCTCCATGTTATGTGTGGAAGATGCGTTGGATAGCTTACGTTGGGCGGAATCCATTGGTGGTTTGGAGGCTCTGAAAGCACGGGCGCGGAAGAATCTCGCCCTTGTGGAGGCATGGGTGGCTCAGCGTGATTGGGTGGCCTTCCTCAGCGCGACAAAAGAGACACGCTCTTGCACCTCTATTTGCTTAAAGATTACCGCACCGTGGTTTGAGGCTCTAGATGATGCCCAACGTTCTGCGGCGATTAAGAAGATGACCAGCCTTTTAGAGGCCGAGCAAGCGGGTTATGACCTTGCTGGTTATCGTGATGCCCCTGCCGGATTACGGATTTGGGGTGGGGCCACGGTTGAGGCAGAGGATATAGAGGCCCTCTTACCGTGGTTAGATTGGGCTTATGGGTGCGTTGCAGAAGAGGCCATGCGGGCATGATGGAGACACCAGATTTATCAAACCCGGCTTTGTTGCCTATGGGGTTTGTGGACCTCCTCCCCGCCGAGGCCGAGGCAGAGGCCCGCGGCCTTGCAGCGGTGATGGATGTATTCTCCTGCCATGGCTATGAGCGCGTCCGTCCCCCTTTGTTAGAGTTTGAGGCCTCATTGTTGAGTGGGTCCGGGGCGGCTTTGGCGGAGCAGAGCTTCCGTTTGTTAGATCCATCCTCGCATCGGATGATGGCATTGCGGCCGGATATGACAACGCAGATCGCCCGTATTGCAGCGGTGCGGATGCAGGATTGCCCGCGCCCGCTCCGTCTTTCTTATGCGGGGGATTGTGTGGTTATCGGCACGCCGGGGCGTGAGGGGCAGCGTCAAATCTCCCAAGCGGGGATAGAGCTTATCGGCCCTGATAAAGCCGAGGCCGATGCCGAGGTCATCGCTCTAGGGGCGGAGGCCCTTGCAAAATTGGGGATTGCTCATGTCTCTTTTGACCTTTCCATGCCTGTTATGGTTTGGAGCTTGATAGAGGATGGCTTTAGCGGGGCTGAGCGTGAGGCGATTATCCATGCGTTAGACCGGCGTGATGCCGCCGCCGTGCGGGAGCATGGTGGGGCATGGGCGGAGTTGCTTTTAGGGATGATGGATGCTGTTGGCCCGGCTCATATTGCGCTGCAGAAGTTAGAGACGCTGACATTCCCTGATAAATTACGCCCTTTTGTGGCGCGTTTACGGGCAGATGTGGCAGCGATTTTAGCACGCCTACCTACGGCTCGTTTGACGGTGGATCCGGTTGATTTCCGAGGTTGGCGGTATCATACTGGGGTATGTGTAACGGTCTTTGCTCTACATTCTCGTGAGGAATTGGGACGTGGGGGGCGTTATCTCGCAGGGGATGAGCCAGCATGTGGGTTGACACTTCATCCCCATGCTTTTTTAAGGGTGGCAGAGCCACCACCACGGCGTAAACGCTGCCTTGTTCCCCCCCATATGGCACAGAAGGACTTGTCCAGCCTGCATGAGGCAGGCTATGCCACCATCGCATCGCTTGGGGAATCAAGTGCGATGGAGCAGGAGGCGCATCATTTACGGTGCAGTCATATCTGGAAAGATGAACAACCCACCCCCCTGCCGCGCTAATAAGCGGGTAGGGATCGTCATTATGAGACGTTGAAGGAAGAGCATTCTTATGGCCAATGTTACCGTAATCGGGACCCAGTGGGGCGATGAGGGTAAAGGCAAGATTGTGGACTGGCTGTCCAGCCGTGCCGATATTGTTGTGCGTTTTCAGGGTGGGCATAATGCCGGCCATACGCTGGTCGTTAATGATCAGGTGTATAAATTATCATTGCTGCCGTCTGGTTTAGTCGGGGGGAAGATTGGCGTCATCGGCAATGGTGTCGTGGTGGACCCCAAAGCTTTGATGAGCGAGATTGACCGCGTGACAGAGCAAGGCCTGACCGTCACGCCAGAGACACTCTGGATAGCCGAGACAGCTCCTTTGATTCTCCCTGTGCATGGGGCGTTGGATCGCGCGCGTGAGCAGGCTCGTGGTACCCATAAAATCGGCACGACAGGCCGCGGCATTGGCCCTGCTTATGAGGATAAAGTAGCCCGCCGTGCCATCCGCATTTGTGACCTGACCGAGCCTGACACGCTGGATTGGAAGATTGATGAGCTGCTGCTCCATCACAATACGCTTTTAGCCGGCTTGGGGGCAGAGACCTTCACAAAGGAGGCGATCCTCGCCTTCCTTGAAGAAATTACCCCGCGTTTGCTGCCTTATGCCTGCCGTGCGTGGGACCGTCTTGCCGAGGCCGACCGCGCTGGGAAGCGCATCCTGTTTGAGGGCGCACAAGCTGTCATGCTGGATGTGGACCACGGGACTTACCCCTTCGTGACCAGCTCCAACACAGTGGCGGCGATTGCTGCTTCTGGGAGCGGGATGAGCCCGAAATCGGTCGGTTTTGTGTTGGGGATTGCTAAGGCGTACACAACCCGCGTGGGGGAGGGGCCATTCCCGTCTGAATTATTTGATGATGTCGGCAAAGGCATGGCCGAGCGCGGGCATGAGTTTGGCACTGTGACAGGCCGTCCGCGCCGTTGTGGTTGGTTTGATGCGGCCATGGTCCGCCGGGCCGTGCGCGTTGGGGGCGTGAGTGGTGTTGCGCTGACAAAGCTGGACATCCTCGATGGTATGAAAGAGGTCTCCATTTGCGTTGGGTATGAGCTAGATGGGCAGAGGATAGAGCACTTCCCCTCTGCACCGGGGGCGCAGGCCCGTGTGAAGCCAGTTTTGGAGACCATGCCGGGCTGGGATGAAACAACAGGTGGTGCGCGTTCTTGGGCAGAACTCCCCGCTCAGGCGATTAAATATGTGCGCCGGATTGAGGAATTGATTGGCGCGCCTGTCACGCTGCTTTCCACCAGCCCGGAACGTGAGGATACAATTTTGGTAACAGACCCATTTGAGGGTTGAATGGCCGGGATTGTGTTATGTGAGTGCCAGCCCGTTGCATAACTGGGCTGGTATGGCATGAATCTTCTATTGAGAGGAATTGTAAGTTCGATGCGGAAATTATTATGTGCAGGGGCGATGGCTCTTGTGCTGGCAGGTTGTTCATCTTACGGCAATCGGGCCATTAAGAATGAGACGGCTGCAACGATTGATCAAAAAATCCAAGATGGTGTGACAACCAAGGATCAGGTTAAGGCCATGTTTGGCGACCCGCTGGAGATTAATTACACTGATGGCGGTCGTGAGGTCTGGAAGTACGAGTTTAAAACTCTGCACGAGAATGGGGAGAATTACATTCCCTATTACTCAGCTTTCTCTAATGGTAGGCATGGTAAAGCCAAAACAGTGCTGCTTATTTTTGATGATAAAGGGCATGTTTGGCACCATACATTTGCAGAATCCAAGATTGCTACCCATAGCGGCGTAGCTGACTAATCCTTCTTTTTAAGAGAGTAGGATGAAAAAAGGAGTGCCCGTCATGGAGGCACTCCTTTTTTAATGTCATATCCTTTTATCGGTAGGGGCGGTTATTGCGTTGGTACGTCACCCACTAAGCCACGGGCATAATCAGTAGCGGAGAAGGGGCGGAGGTCCTCTGCCTGTTCGCCAACACCAACGAGATGAACCGGCAACTTAAATTGCTCGGCCAAGGCGACCACAATACCCCCACGGGCAGAGCCATCCAGCTTAGTGACGACTAACCCACTGACATTGACGAGGTCGCGAAAGACGCGCACTTGCTCTAGGGCGTTTTGGCCTGTTGTGGCATCTAGGACAAGCAACACACTATGGGGGGCTGTGGGGTCAAACTTTTGCATCACGCGGATGATTTTGGCCAATTCATCCATTAAAGCTTGGCGGTTATGCAATCGCCCAGCTGTATCAACAAGGAGAAGGTCGGCTTGCTCCTCCGTTGCGCGTTTTAGCCCATCATAAGCAAGGCCTGCGGCATCCCCCCCCGCCTTGCCCGCTATAACGGGTGAGTGCGTGCGCTCCCCCCAGATTTGGAGTTGCTCTACCGCCGCCGCGCGGAAGGTATCGCCGGCCACCATCATCACGGATTTCCCCTCTTGATGATAATGATGTGCGATTTTGCCAATGGTTGTCGTCTTGCCCACACCATTAACACCCACCACCAGCACAACATGGGGCTTTTTTGTGGTGTCTAGCGCAAAGGGGCGGGCCACAGGCTCCAATACGCGGGAGATTTCTGCAGCGAGGGTCTGGCGGATTTCCTCTGGGGTAATATCCTCCCCAAAGCTTTTCTGGCGGAACTGCTCTATAATCCGCTCCGCAACTGCCGGGCCCAGATCAGCCGCAATCAGCTCATCTTCCAATTCTTCAAGAGTGGCATCATCAAGTTGCCGTTTTACAAACACCGCATTAAGGCGCGCGCTTGAACGGGAGAGACCCTGTTTGAGTCGTGAGAAAAATCCAGCCATAGCAGACGACTTGGTGTGAGAAAGGGGGAGCCGTCAAGCCCTTCCTAGAGGATTTCTGCCAATAAAAGACCATCCTGCACCTTTAGAATGCGGATGCGCTCTAACCGCCCGCGTTGAGTAGGGGGCATGTTTTGTGGGGCAGAGGTGAGGGTAAAGGCGGCGAATTCTGGCGTATGGCCGCTTGTGGGGCTTTCCATAAGGACTGTTTTTTCCTGCCCAATAAAGCGGCGGAGGAACTGCTCTCTCACCTCATGGCCTAAGTGGCGAAGTTTCGCTGCACGTTCTTGGCGAATGGCACGCGGAATAGAGGGCATGCGTGCTGCTGGCGTGCCAGGTCGTTCGCTATAGGGAAAGACATGGAGGAAAGGGATAGCCTGCTCGGCGAGGAACTCATATGTCTCTTGGAATAACGCCTCCGTCTCCGTTGGGAAGCCCGCAATCACATCCGCCCCAAAGCCTGCATCAGGCCGCAAGCGGCGCACATGCTGCACTAACTTTGCGACATCCTGCGTATTATGGCGGCGTTTCATGCGTTTGAGGATGAGGTCCGACCCCGCTTGGAGCGATAAATGCAGATGCGGCATAAAGCGTGGCTCATCAGCGATGAGCTGCCATAAAGCATGGTCGCCTTCTTTAGGGGTAAGAATCATGGGGTCGATGGAGGAAAGCCGCAAACGGGCAATCTCTGGCACTTCATCCAAAAGATGACGGCAGAGCTGCCCCAACCCCTGTCCCCCATGCTGCCATGAGGCAATATCCACCCCTGTAAGGACAATCTCACAATGCCCTGCCTCTGTCAGGGCACGCGCTTTGGGAATGATGTCCGCTAAGGGCATAGAGGTCGATTGCCCCCGCCCAGTTGGAATAACGCAGAAGGTGCAATCATTATCGCAGCCTTGCTGTACTTGCAGTAACGCCCGAATATAGCGGGAAGGCGGTGGGGTACGGCCTGCCTCCTCCGGCAAACCCCATGTGGAGGGATGTGTCTTTTCCGTATTGGGGATAACCTTCGCAACACCGGGTAAAGCGGCCCAAGCCTCTGCTGCACGCTCGGAGGCACATCCAGTTACAATGATGCGCGCTGAGGGATTCTCCCGATGAGCGCGGCGAATAGCCTGCCGGGCTTGCCGCTCGGCCTCGGCTGTAACAGTGCAACTATTGACGATGATGGTTTGCCCCTCTTGCCCTAACCCCTGCCGGGCAAGATGTTCCATCGCGTCACTTTCATGCGCATTTAGGCGGCAGCCAAAGGTGAGAAGTGTAACACTCATAGGGCGGGGGCCTGCCCTTCTGCCAGCCATGTCTCATCTAACGTACCGGTGAACACATGTTGGGCGGGGCCTGTCATGAGCACATAGTCATCATCCTGCCATGTGATGGTAAGAGAGCCACATTCCATACTGACAAGGCAGGTCCGTTCCACAAGGCCGCGCCGAGCAGCATTGACAACAGCCGCACAGGCACCAGAGCCACAAGCAAGGGTCAGCCCCGCTCCGCGCTCCCACACACGCAAGCGCAGATGGGTGGGGGATTGTATGTCCGCAAAGCCGATATTGGCACGCTCGGGAAAGAGCGGGTCCGTCTCCAAAACAGGGCCAAGTGTGGCGGCATCTTCGATAGAACGAAAGAGCGTGAGATGGGGATTGCCCATAGAGCATGCAGCCCCATCATAAAGGGGGAGATGGGCTGTATCACACGCATTGGCGAGGGGGATGCTTTGCCAGTCCAGATGAGGCTTACCCATGAGGACAGAAACAAGACCGTCTGTTTGTGATGTGGGGAGGAGGCCATTTTGGGTTTGTAATGTAGGGTTCCCCCCTAATAAGGCGGCAACACAGCGGGAGGCATTACCACACGCCCCCGCCTCTGACCCATCAGGGTTGAAGAAGCGGACCAACACATCCGCCCCGGCGCGTGTGGGCGGGGAGAGCGTGACGAGCTGGTCACAGCCAATGCCGCGTTGGCGGTTACATAAACGGCTTATCAAGGTGGAGGGCAGGGTAAGGGGGGTCCTTCTGCCATCAAGAATGACAAAATCATTCCCTAATCCGTGCATTTTCGTAAAGGACATGCCCATAAGGCCCTCCTAGAGATGGATGAGATGGCTCTCTTTTATAAGCTTGTGGGGCTGGGGTAAAATGCCCCGTTATAGTGAGCGCATTTTTTCTTTATCTATGATAATGACCGACCTAGCGAGTAAAGGAAGGGAGCACCGTGCAAGGCTTACACGAGAAAGCATTTACACAAGCCTCAGCCGAGCCAGATAAAAGCTTCTGGGCCCGGCAGGATTTAGATTCATTAATGGATATGGGCGCGCGTACAGCCATTACAGCCCTGTATCGTACAGCCCTACCAGTAGGGGGGCGTAGTTTAGACCTTATGTGCGGGGCGATGAGCCATTTGCCAGAGGATGCGACCTTTCAAGAGTTCATCGGGATTGATGTTCATAAAGCCGCCTTGCAGGCGAATCCTGCATTGACGTCCTTTAAGGAGCAGGACCTCAACCAAGATACATCCCTACCATTTGATGATGCGAGTTTTGATGGGGCGTTGCTATGTGATGGCATGGCGTATCTCACTAAGCCACAACAGGTTTTGGAGGAGATACGCCGCATCCTCCGCCCCGGTGCCCCGCTGATTATCAGTTTTTCCGACAGATTCGTCCCTGCCAAAGCCGTGGCCATTTGGCAAGCGTTGGAGCCAGAGGACCGCGTACGCCTCACCAGCGCATTAATGCAGCGTGCAGGCTTTGTGGAGCTTGATACAGGCGAGGTTGTCCCCCCAGAAGACCTTACTGCATGGCAAGATACTGTACATGCTGTGATAGGCCGCTGCCCCGCTGGAAGTTGAAGCGGACGCGCTGCTTTTTAATTTGGTGGTGATCTTCTCTGGCTTTGTGGCAGGTAAAGGAGTATTTACCGCTTTTCTAGCTGTTATATTTTGGTTCGTAACAGCCCGTGTATGACCGAGTGTTCTTTGACGATGCCTTTTCCCGATACCCATCCCGCCTTAACTCGCGCCCTCGCAACGCGTGGCTATGAGCAGCCAACGCCCGTGCAAGAGGCCGTATTAGAGCCAGCGTTGGAGGGGCGGGACCTGCTCGTCTCCGCACAAACAGGCTCCGGCAAGACGGTTGCTTTTGGTCTAGCCTTCTCCTCCGATTTATTGGGTGAGGGGGACCAGATGGCCCCTACAAAAGCACCGCTTGCTTTAGTCATCGCCCCTACGCGGGAGCTTGCTATGCAAGTGCAGGCAGAGCTTTCTTGGCTATATGGTGAGACAGGCGCGCGTATTGCGAGCTGCATCGGCGGGACAGATGCCCGCCGGGAAGCCCGCGCCCTTACCAGTGGGGCGCATATTGTTGTTGGCACACCGGGGCGGCTTTGTGACCATCTCTCCCGTGGTAAGCTCAATCTCGCAGCTTTGCGCGTTGTCGTGCTGGATGAAGCTGATGAGATGTTGGATATGGGCTTCCGGGAGGAGTTAGAACAACTTCTGGACGCCTCCCCTAAGGACCGCCGCACCCTTTTATTCTCCGCCACCATCGCGCGGGAAATTGCCTCTCTGGCACGGCGTTATCAAAAAGAGGCTAAGCGGATTGATACCGTCTCCGGCCAAAAGCAACATGCCGATATCACCCATCGTTGCGTGGTTACAGCCCCGCAAGAGGTGGAGCGGTCGCTCGTTAATGTGCTGCGTTACTATGAGAGCCAAACCGCTATGGTGTTCTGCAATACGCGGCTTTTGGTGAATCAGGTGCAAGCCGCCTTGCTAGAGCGTGGCTTTGCCTCGGTCGCCATTTCTGGCGAAATGGGTCAGAATGAGCGTTCCCGCGCGATTGAGAGCCTACGCTCTGGGGCAGCGCGTGTATGCGTGGCAACGGATGTCGCAGCGCGTGGGATTGATGTCCCCGCTTTGGGGCTTGTTGTACATGCGAGTGTGCCTTCATCCTCCGATACCTTCTTGCATCGCTCTGGTCGGACAGGCCGTGCAGGGCGTAAGGGGGTGAGCGTGTTGATGGTGCCGTTTAACCAACGGCGTAAAGCGGAGCGCGTGCTCGCCCAAGCTCGCGTTAAAGCAGAGTGGGAGCCTGTCCCCACAGCAGAAGCCATTGCCGAGAAAGACGCTCAACGTTTGTTAGAAGACCCAATCTTGACAGGCGAGGTTGATGCCTCTGTCCCAGAGGAGATTGTGGCAAAGTTAGTCGAGCAGTTTGATGCCGCTCATTTAGCCCGTGCGTTAGTGGGCTTTCATAAAGCGCATCTACCGCGCGTGGAGCATATTCGTCCTGTCTCGGTGGAGCCTCCAACTCGTGGGGCTGCGCGTGAGGGCACGGGCCGTGGGCATGATATGTCCGGTTCGTGGTTCCGCCTTGGTGTGGGCCGTAGCGAGAAGGCTGACCCTAAATGGTTGATCCCTCTCATTTGCCGCCTCGGTGGGGTGCAGAAGCGCGATATTGGCAGCATCCGCATCCAGCAAGAGGATACGCTGTTCCAGATTTCTGATGAAAAAGTCGCGCGGTTTAATGCCTGTCGCGCTGGGGCGGATAAGGATGAAGTCACTATCGAGCCTGCCGAGGCCCCCGCTGGTGGGGCAGGCCCGCGCCGTGGGCGTGGTGGCCCGCCGGGCCGCCGTTTTGGGGCCCCGAAAGGACGTTTTGGCGGCCCCGGCGGTGGGGGGCGTCGTGAGGGGCGGGAAGGACGAGAGGGCCGCAGTGGTCCCCCGTCTTCAAAGCGTCGTTCTGGCCCCGCGCGTAATGGGGAGAAATCCTCCCGCCGCCGTAGCTGATGTCATAAGGGAGGGGGCTTACCCCTCCTTTTTGATGACCGCTAAACCACCCGATGCTTGGCAGACAGGCATAATCTCTAAATGATTTACATTCATATGGGCGGGGAGGTTAATCAACCATGAGACGGTCTCGGCAATATCAGCAGGCATGAGTGGCGTTGCATTTTCATAAACAGCGCGGGCTTTGGCATCGTCACGCAAACGCACATTGCTAAACTCACTACCGCCCACAAGACCGGGCTCAATAGTTGTGCTGCGTAAAGCCGTGCCGAGCAGGTCTGTGCGTAGATTCTTCATAAATTGGGCAACGAAGGCTTTTGTCGCCCCATAAACATTCCCCCCGCGATATGCGTAATGCCCTGCCGTACTGCCGATGGAGATAATATAACCACGGTTACGCGCCACCATACCCGGCAAGATTGCGTGGGTAATTTCCACAAGGCCGGAGATGTTGGTGCCAATCATGGTCTCCCAATCCTCAATGGAGGACTCTTGGGCAGGGGTTACACCCAAAGCAAGACCGGCATTATTGATGAGGACATCAATAGCCCGCCATTCCTCTGGCAAGCTGTCTGGCAGTGCGCGCAGGGCGGTATGGTCCTGCATATCTAATGTGAGGGGGAGAAAGTGCGCGCCCAATTCTTTATGGAGAGCAGCGAGTCGCTCACCCCGGCGGCCTGTCCCGATGACACGATGCCCTTCTTTAACAAGGCGCGTGGCTATTGTATGGCCAAAGCCTGCCGTAGCCCCTGTGACGAGAATAATCTGTGATGGCGACATAGTGCGCACTCCGCTCTATGATGTGTAAAAACAGCACTATATCTTGTTATGATGGCTGCTCATATTGTTTGTAAGAGGTGTTCATGCCGATTCTTGCCCCTCATGAGATATTGACGGACCGTTTGCTCATTGCCAGCCCTGTTTTGGCGGGGACGGAGTTTGCTCAAACCGTCATTTATCTCTGCGCGCACTCTGCGGAGGCTGGGGCGATGGGGATGATTGTTAATCGCCGTCTCACCCACCCAGATATTGGCGAGCTGCTCAGACAGCTTGATGTCTCACCCAACCCACCACAACGCTTATTTGGTGTCGGTGTTGGTGGGCCGGTAGAGCCAGGACGTGGCTTTGTCCTCCACACGCCCACCTCTTTGGGCGAGCAAGGGGCTAAGCGTCGTCTCTCCGTTCTGGCGGAAGAAGGCCCCGTGGCAGAGGTCAGCGCAAGCCTTGAGATGATTAAAGAGCTCGCCGCAGGGCGGGGGCCAGAGCAAGCTATGCTCCTTCTTGGTCATGCAGCATGGGCGGCCGGACAGTTGGAGGAGGAGATTCTCCACGGCAATGCGTGGTATGTCGCCCCGGCACAGGCCGATATTATCTTTGACGTGGACCCTTCCTCAAAATGGCAACGCGCTTTAGCCAGCGTAGGGCTGGAGCCCGCTTCACTCTCTGCATCTGTAGGGGAGGCCTAAGCGTAACACGCAAAGCTGCCCTTCCATTGCCATAAGCCTCATTTCGGCTCACATAATTGATGTGGGGATAATCTCGGAACGCCCTCTTGAAATAGGCGTCATCGTGCCTAAATTTTAGGCACAGCATGTCGCCATAATGGGGCAGGCTGAACATTCATCGCTGCCAAAAATGGGGCGAGACGGAGAGGCAAGATTATGGATATTCAGAAGTTTACAGAGCGGAGCCAAGGCTTCATTCAAGCGGCTCAGACCATTGCTCTGCGTGATTATCACCAGCAATTAACGCCAGAGCATTTGCTCAAGGCCCTGTTGGATGATGAGCAAGGGGCCGCTGCGGGCCTGATTCGTGCAGCAGGGGGTGACCCTAAATCTGTTCAACACGCTAATGATGTCGCGTTGGCAAAATTGCCAACCGTGCAAGGCAGTGGGGCGTCACAACCTCAACCAACACCGGATTTTGTACGCGTCTTAGATGGTGCAGAGGCTGCTGCTAAAGCCGCCGGTGATAGCTATGTCGCGCAGGACCGTCTTTTAGCGGGCATTGCTGCGAGCAAAACCCCCGCCGGGGAGGCTCTGCGGCAGGGCAAAGCGTCCGCTCAAGCGTTAGAAGGGGCCATTGCCGCTGTACGCAAAGGCCGTACAGTTGATTCAGCCTCGGCTGAAAATAACTTCGATGCGTTGAAGAAATATGCGCGTGATGTCACAGCCCAAGCGCAGGAAGGTAAGCTGGACCCCGTCATCGGGCGTGATGAGGAGATTCGCCGTGCTATCCAAGTGCTGGCACGCCGCAGCAAGAACAACCCGGTACTGATTGGCGAACCCGGCGTTGGTAAAACCGCCATTGTGGAGGGGCTGGCTCTACGCATCGTTAATGGCGATGTGCCAGAGGCTTTGCGCAATAAGAAGCTGCTTTCCCTCGATATGGGCGCATTGATTGCCGGTGCGAAATATCAAGGTGAGTTTGAAGAACGTCTGAAGGCCGTCCTCAAAGAAATTGAAAGTGCCGAGGGGCAAATCATCCTCTTTATTGATGAGATGCACACCCTTGTTGGGGCCGGTCGTTCTAGCGGGGCGATGGATGCATCCAACCTCATCAAGCCAGAACTCGCCCGCGGTGTGTTGCACTGCCTTGGGGCCACAACGCTGGATGAATACCGAAAATATATCGAGAAGGATGCCGCCCTCGCACGCCGCTTCCAGCCGGTTTTTGTGGGTGAGCCCTCTGTGGCGGATACAATCTCCATCCTGCGCGGGATTAAGGAGAAGTACGAGCTGCATCATGGGGTGCGGATTACCGATAACGCTTTGGTCTCAGCCGCCACGCTGTCCAATCGCTACATCACGGACCGCTTCCTCCCCGATAAAGCCATCGACCTGATTGACGAGGCCGCGAGCCGCCTGCGGATGCAGATCGACAGCAAGCCAGAGGCTTTGGACGAGCTAGACCGCCGCATCATCCAGCTCAAGATTGAGCGTGAGGCGATTCGCAAAGAGGATGACACAGCCTCTCGTGAGCGGCTCGAAGCGTTGGAGGCGGAGCTTGCCGACCTACAAGAGAAGTCCGATGCGATGAGTGCAGCGTGGCATGCGGAGAAAGACCGCATGAATGCTGTGCAAAAATATAAGGAAGAACTCGACCATGCACGCTCAGAGGTTGAGGTCGCGCAACGTCAGGGGAATCTCCAACGGGCCTCTGAGTTGATGTATAGCCGCATCCCTGAGCTAGAGCGCCAGATTGAGCAAGCCCAGCAGGCTGAAGCACAAGCGGATGAAACCGGCCTTTTTGCCGATACGGTGACAGACCAAGGCATCGCTGCGGTTGTCTCCCGTTGGACAGGTGTGCCCGTGGACCGGATGCTAGAAGGTGAGCGGTCCAAACTCATGCGTATGGAATCCGTCTTGCGGGAGCGTGTCGTAGGGCAGGAATCAGCCTTGGTTGCTGTCTCTAACGCAGTGCGTCGTGCGCGTGCGGGCTTGCAGGACCCCAACCGCCCGATTGGTTCCTTCTTGTTCCTCGGCCCTACCGGTGTGGGTAAAACCGAGCTTGCCAAGACGCTCGCGCAGTTTCTCTTTGATGATGAACGCGCCTTGCTGCGGATTGATATGAGCGAGTTTATGGAGAAGCACTCCGTCTCTCGTCTCATCGGGGCCCCTCCGGGCTATGTCGGTTATGATGAAGGCGGTGTGTTGACCGAGGCCGTACGGCGTCGTCCTTATCAGGTCATCCTCTTTGATGAGGTGGAGAAAGCGCATGAGGATGTCTTTAACATCTTACTTCAGGTGCTTGATGATGGCCGTCTGACAGACGGGCAAGGCCGTGTGGTGGATTTCCGCAATACCATCATCGTGCTGACGAGCAATCTCGGCTCTGAGATTCTAGCGCATCAGAAGGATGGCGAATCCACCGAGTCCGTTCGTAATGAGGTGATGGAGGTTGTCCGGGCGCATTTCCGGCCGGAGTTCCTTAATCGTCTGGACGAGATCATCCTGTTCTCCCGTCTCCAACGGGCCGATATGGGGCAAATTGTGGAGATTCAGCTTGGGCGGCTGCGGCATCTTCTGGCTGATCGCAAAATCACCCTCTCTTTGGATGATAAAGCACGGGAGTGGATGGCCGAGGCTGGGTATGATCCCGTCTATGGTGCGCGCCCATTAAAGCGGGTCATCCAGCGTGAGTTACAGAACCCCCTTGCGGGCCTCCTGTTAGAAGGGACCATCCATGATGGGGATGAGGTGACAATCTCCGCTAATGAGCAAGGGTTGCTCATAAATGGACATGCCACCGCTCAGAGCTAAGCGGAGGAGGTAACTTGGTAAAAAACCGCCCAAAACGGGC
>NZ_JANIDW010000004.1 GCF_026385475.1 Bombella saccharophila | reverse complement strand
GAGCTCTACATATAGCGAGGGACTGGTCAAAAACTTCTTGGAGCGAGAAGGTTGTGGAAAGGGGCGCTAGCGGATTTATTCCAATTAAAAATTAATGATAACTTAATTTTTACTTATTTGTTAGGTAATTTTTCTGATAGATGGACGTTACCAAATTTGTGTCAATCATCAGATGAAATAATAGGAATAATGATGCATCGGAGTACGATGAAAATCGGGATGAGGAAGTGTATCTGTAGCTTTTTCCTCCTGTTTTTGGGAAGCCTTACATGGAGTTCGGTTGTTAATGCGGCACCTGCTGGTGCGGTAGCGACAGCGGCGGCTAGTGATGGGGCGAAGACCTCTCCGATGGTGATGTCCGGTACTGCGGGGGAATGGGGGTATCGTTGTCTATTTCCCCCGACTAATCCGGCAGCGGGGCCGCAATTCTGTTTGATGCAGCAAAGCCTAATGATGGAGGGAGAGAGCGGTAAAGCTGAGGCTCTAGGCGCAGTCATCCTCGCCCGCGCGACTGAAAATACGGTAAGTGCGCCTCTCTCCAGCCGGCCTTGGCGGATGACAGTTGTAGTGCCGCTGGCTTTCTCTTTATTAACCCAACCGCGCCTCGCTCTGGATGGCAACAGCCCTATTACTTTGCGTTGGCAATCTTGTGTGTCTACAGGCTGTATGGCCTCGCTGGATCTGACTACAGCGCAGGTTGCGGAGTTCAGAGCAGGTAAAAACGGGCATATCATGGTGGATAAGGTAGTGGGTGGTACTTTGACCATCAATTTTGTCATGGATGGCGCCGTTGCTGCATTGGGCCAGCTTGAAAGCTGGATCCATCAGTCCCCGTTTCGCCGTTAAGAGATTGGGGAGCAGGGATAGGGTTAGCCCCGTCTGGTCGCTTTGAGGTGGCCGGTCCCATTTATAATTATGTATCATGATTGTGGTAAATTACAGGGCCCGTGGGTCGCTATAAAGCGATGGATGCTGCCTGCGAGAGAGGATCGAAAAGGACGGGTATGTCTTTTCCTCTGGGGCATCCTCCTGGCTGTGTTATTGTCTAGTCTGACGGAGCCTGGGCTGGCGGAGCCTTCAACGCCGCCTGTGCTACCTGGCTTACCTGCTGGGCCGGGTTCGGCTCAGGATCAGTTTCAGCGGTTTCGTCAGCATCAGCAGCAGCTAGATTCCCTGCCTCCTCCTACGGCTAATGTGCAGATAGCCCCACAGCCAACGCCGCAAGATGCGTCCCCGGCCTGCATGGTCATCCATAAGATAAATATAAATGGAGCTCAGCATCTCCCTGCTGGAGAGCTTAAACATATCGCCACTGAGTATGAGGGGCGATGCCTTGCGGTAAAAGACCTCAATGCCCTGCTAAATCAGTTGAATGCGGCCTATGTAAAGCATGGCTACATCACCTCTCGCGCTTATCTGCCGGAGCAGACATTAAGCAGCGGTACTCTTACCGTCACGGTGGTGGAGGGGCAGCTTGAGGGGGTGGATATACAGGGTCGGGCACGGCGGTTAGTTGATGTCATGGCCTTCCCTGGGCTGAAGGGCCATATTCTCAATCTGCGCGACCTTGAGGAAGGTGTGGAGCAGATGAACCGCCTGCCCCATTTTGGCGCACAGATGAAGATTAGCCCCGGTACGAAGCCCGGTACGTCCCGCGTGACGGTCAATGCGCCGGAGCAGAACATCCTGCATGGTCAGCTCTGGGCGGATAATAACGGCCAGAAGGCGACAGGCCGAGTGGTTGGTCATGCGCTGCTGAGTGCGGAGAACCCGCTGGGTTTGTTAGATATGTGGTCGGTAGAATATGACCACTCTCTACGCGGGCCGGATCATGGGGCACGAGGTACGTCCTTCCTTTCAGCGAATGGGTCAATTCCCTTTGGATATTGGACGTTTTTTGGCTCGTGGTGGCAGTCGCAGGATGCTTATCCACTCTTAGCGGGAACAGATATTTATCACCTTACTGGCTCAAGGATGGACTGGCAGCTAGGGTTTTCTCGTACGCTATGGCGGAATAATACGGGCGTGACTACCGCGCAGGTTTCTTTTGAGCGCAAAAGCTTCGGTTCGCAGGTAGATCATACCAATGTTTGGAGCCAGAGCGGACGGCAAGCTTACGTAAATGCCAATATTAGTGAATCTCTCCATGTCTGGGGGAGTAGCTGGTATATTACAGGCGGGGTGAAGATTGGCTTAGATGGGGCGGGGAGTTGGAATTACTACACCCATCCCGCCTGGAATGAGCCACATCGTGCCTATGTAAAGCCCATGCTGGATATTGATGGTTATGTGCCTTTTGCTGCGCGCTGGCTCTGGCATACCACCATGCATGGGGAGGTTAGCTCTCATGATCAGAACCCGACCAATGAGTTGCAAGTGGGCGGCCCATATACGGTACGCGGTTTTCTGGAGCAGGCGTTTGTCGGCAATAATGGCGGGTACATGCGTAATGACCTCTCCTTCTCACCGGAGACGGATACGCTGAGATGTGGCCCTTATACTGGGTTTTGTCGCGCTTTCTTCAAAGGAGTGCAGTTTTACGGCGCGCTGGATTTTGGCGTGGTGCGCGCCGGTTTTGCCTCGCGTGCGACCCCAGCGGTGTTGAAAGGCGGCGAGATGGCGGGGGTAGGGCTTGGCATCCGTAAGGCAAGCGGGGTGCTCTTTTGGGATGTGATGCTGACCCATGCCATCGCCCGTGGCCCGCTCCCTGCTGAGGGGCTGATTACCTTCTTCAGTGCTGGGATACGGATGTGAGTGAGATGATAGAGAATCAAAAGGTACATGATGACATGGTAGGGCCTTCCCTGTTTCAGCGGATTGTGAATCTCTTTGGTGCTTCTGTGTTGCTCATGGCCTCGACGGCCACACAGGCATTAGCCCAGCAAGCCCCACCGCAGATCGTGGTGGACCCGGCTGGCCATGGTCCCCATCCCGTGCTGGATAAGACCCAAAACGGACTTGACCAGATCAACATCATCCAGCCCAACGGGGCGGGTGTGTCTCATAATATGTTCCGTGCCTATGGGGTGCCTCAGCGTGGTGTAATCCTTAATAATGCTACTCATGATACTCAAACGAAGATAGGCGGTGTGGTGTTGGGTAATACCCAACTGCACGGCCATGCGGCGGGGCTGATCCTTAATGAGGTGACAGGCCCACTGCCCAGCCAGATATTGGGTTATACCGAGGTGGCAGGGAAGCAGGCTGCGGTGGTGATTGCTAACCCGAACGGGCTAACCTGCAATGGCTGTGGCTTTATCAATACGTCTCGTGTCACGTTGGCTACGGGTCATCCAGAGCTGAACAGCCAGGGCGGGTTACAGGCTTTTACCATTGCGGGCGGTACGGTGCATTTCGGGGCGCAGGGGGCTGATTTTGCCACTGTGCCAGTGTTAGACATCTTATCGCGGCGCGTGAAGATTGACGGGCAGGTTAATGCACAGCGGGCTAACCTTGTGCTGGGGCGTAATCATGTAGCTTATGGCAGCAATGCCGTTACACCCTTGGCGGATGATGGGCGCAAAAAGCCGGAATTAGCTGTTGATACTGCTGCGTTAGGCGGGTTGTACGCCAATAGCATCTATATGATCGTTAATGAGGCCGGGGCTGGTGTACGGGTGGATGGCACCATGGCCGCTAATGCCGGTGATATGCATTTGGATGGACGGGGTAATCTTGTTCTTAATGGCACTATGGCGGCTTCTGGGAATGTGGTGGCGCATCAGACAGGGCCTATCCAGCTTGGCGCACAAGGGCACGTTTATGCCGGGGAGCAGGCGGAGATTCATAGCCAAGATGGGCTAGAGAATGCCGGTCACATTGCTACACAGAACGGTACGTTGAGCCTGCATACAGAGGGCGTGCTAAATAATAAGGGCATTATTTATAGCCAGAATGGGGCGGCCCATCTTCATGGGCATGACATTACCAATAGCGGGCAAATCATTACCGGACAGGATGCTTTGCATCTGGAGGCTGAGCAGCTCACGAATAAAGGCGGGTTGATTTACGGTAATGGAGGGGTTGAGGCGGTTATAGGGCGGCAGATTGATAACCGACAGGGTGTGATACAGGCAAATGCGGGAGACCTGCATTTAGCCACAGCTCAGCTTCTGAATGACGGGGGCGGGTTGGTGGCACTTTCCCCCACTCATGGGTTGGTGATTGACCGGGGAGGTGATGGTACTCCCTCTGCCTCTGCGCGCGACAGCCTGGCAGATTTTCAGAATGGCCAAGGGCTTGTGGAGAGTGCGGGGGACCTTCGCCTTGCTGTTACGGGGTTGAACGGCTTGGATCAGCTCATAGCGGGACGGGACCTTACTGTTACGACTACCTCTTTGGTTGGGCGTGAGGTCTTGCAGGCTGGGCGTAATGTGGATGTCAGCTTGCCGGGGGCTTATAGCATCGCTCAGGGAGGGGGGATTCTCGCGGGGGGAGGTATTCAGCTCACGGCGGGTAGCGTGAGCAATGATGGCGCGCTTTCCGCTCAGGGAGGGGCACTGTCTGTTACGAGTGGGGGAGACCTGCGCAATACGGGGGTGATGGAAGGGGCCAGCGGGGTACGGTTGACCCTACCGGGCACCTTGACGAATAGCGAGGGGGCCATCCTTGCTGATAATGGTAGTATTGCCCTTAGTGGGCCGAATGGTCGGGCTATGGCAGGGCTTTACAATCAATCCGGCCAGATTACCGCCTCTGGGGCTACGAGTGACCTTGTCATTTTGGCGGATCAGCTGAGCAATACTATCCTTAAAGGCACGCAGGTTGCACAATCCCGCCATACCTTCTGGGGCCAAGGGCGGGGTAGTGGGGATGCGGATATTGCTGTCCCTCAGGGCCTGTTGAACGCCCAAGGGGAACAGGGGACGGGGTACATACGTTTTCTTGTTTCTCATAAAAGCCCCCATGGGCGTCGTGGGGCTGCTCATGCTTATGAGGAAGAAACCCATACGAGTGCTAATAGTGCCGAGCCTCTGCTCTCAGCGGGGCAGGACCTGCTGATTACCAGTGCCGGTGGCATCCTTAATGATGGGGGTCATCTGGCGGCTGGGCGTGATGTTGCCCTTAGTGGTGGGGCTCTCAATAATATTGGCTATCAGAACGAGCGGCGGTTTTTCCTTTCTTGTGATGACCATGCAGGTTGTGGCTGGGACAGTAGCCATGCTGACCCAGCTTTTACCGGCTCTACCCCTGGTGGCAAGAAAGGTTACCGGCCGCCGGCGCAGCAATGGGGGCCGACAGTCCAACTTCCCGGTGTGCAGGGCAGTATTACGGCAGGCCGTACTATAGCAGGAGACTTCACTGGGGCGATTAATAACAACACAAAGATTGCCCATGCCACGGCCCCTCTCTCTGGCCATAGTGCCGTGTCATTACCTGGCCTGCAAAGTGATAAGCTGACCCCGGTTCGTCCCGCTGATGCCGCAAAAGCCCATAACCTTACCTCTCTTCCGGGTTTTAATAGTGGCGATAGACCTACCCAAACCTTGCCTTCCGCAGGGATTAGCGGGGTGTTGGATAGTCTTTCTGCTGGGCATACGCTTTTTGTGCCTAATCGCTCGCCTTCCGTGCATTACCTGTTGGAGACGAACCCTCGTTACGCAAGCTTTGCGGGCCTTCATAGCTCGGATTATCTGTTGGGGCGTCTTGGTCATTCCATGGGGGATTATCGTTTCCTCGGGGATGGTGGGTTTGATGCCCGCTATATTCAGCAGCAGATTGTCTCGGCTACGGGGCAGGTCTTTTTGGGCGGGACGTACCAGACAGCTGATCAACAGATGCACACTCTGCTGGATAATGCGGCTGATCAGGCTAAGGCGCTTGGTTTAACCTTCGGTGTGGCCTTAACCCCGGAGCAACAAGAGAAGCTGACACATAGCATTGTCTGGTATGTGCCTGTTAATGTAGATGGCCAGATGGTGTTGGCCCCTAAACTCTATCTCGCCCCCGGGGAGGAGCAGCTTGCTTCTGGTGGGGTGATAGCCGCTAAGACGATTGCCCTTTCGGCAAATGAGGTGACCAATAGTGGGCTGATTACTGCTCAAGATGGGTTGGGTATTACCGCGATAGCAGGTGATTTAGCCAATCTGGGGGGCAGTATTAGCGGTAATGATGTGGCATTGGCTGCCCTGCACGGCAACCTGCGCAATGAGAGCGTGCTAAACCAGCAGCGCATTGTAGGTGGCATGCAGGATGAGTTGGTCCAACAAGGCAGTATCCTCGCCCGTGGTAAGGCGCAGTTGCAAGCAGGGCAGGATATTATCTTCAAGGCGGGCAATTTGAATGCTGATGGGGATATTAGCCTCGTAGCGGGGCGTGACGTCACCTTAGGTAGCTTGACGACCCGCGGTGCGGGTGGGGTGAGGAGACATCATTTCACGCAGACGGGCAGTTTTGTGAAGAATTATGGCTCTAGCGTGATGGGCAACGGGGCGGTGGAGGTTGCAGCCTTGGGGGGCGACCTTACCCTAGCTGGTTCTGGCGTGATGGCTGGCAAAGATGCGCTTTTGCAAGCAAAGGGTAATCTAGCTCTTAACGCCGTAACGGACGAGCAACACAGCTATAGCCAGAGCGTCAGCCATAGCTTGTTCCGTAAAAAGACTATCGTCCAGAGTTCTGACAGTACGAATGAGGTTGGTAGCCTTGTCGTAGCGAATGATAATGCTGTGCTGAAATCTGGTTCGGATATGGCCATCAAGGGTACGGTGAGCGGCAGTCAGAATGCAGCACTAACCGCCGGTGGTGCACTGAGCATTGATGCACTGAAGGATACGGCAGCATCTTATTTTGATCGTAAGAAGTCTGGCCTTAGCCTGTCTCTAGGCAAGGATGGGAAAACATCAGCCGGATATGGAAAGTCTCACCTCACGATAACAGGGGAGGGTGCGGATTGGACTTCCAGTATCCTTTCGGCAGGACAGGGTGATCTGGCGATTACGGCGGGAAAAGCCGTGAATGTAACGACATCATCGCTTAGTGCTGGGCGTGATCTCTCAGTGGATGGAGCATCAGTTAGTTTTCATAATCATACCCAGGATTCCAGGAACATACGGAATAATAAGACCTTTTTTGTTGGCGGCTCTTTTGGTGTGGCGGAGGATTCCCTGCTTGGGCAGGCCTTGCAGGCGGCTTTGTCGGCCAGTCAGACCAAGGGCAAAGGAAGTGGCATGCTTACGACGCTTAATGCCATGGAAGGTGCTTATGGTGTTGGTAGTGGGATTGCTAAAGCACTGAGTGAAAGGGCCTTGGCCCCGGCAGGTAGTCTGTATAACGGTGTTGGCAAGGGGGGAAGCCCGATGGGTACGAACCTTGCTGGGGTTAAGGCTTCTGTTGGTTTTAATAGTAGTAAGGATTATTCGGAGCAAAATAGCCATACGGTTGAGGGGGCAAGTGCGACAGCAGGGCGTCAGCTGAGTATGGTGGCACGTGGGGGTGAGAGAGAGGCGCCGGATAATGGTATTATTCATCTGACTGGTGCACAGCTGAAAGGGCAGGATATTTCCCTTGAGGCACAGAAGGACATAGTGCTTGATGCGGGCTGGAGCAGCAGTGATTCTTATAGTCGTTACAAGAGTACTTCTGCTTCGGTTGGTGTGGAGGCGAGTGTAGGAGCGACAAATGTTGGCTTCAGTGCTCAGGCATCTTTTCAGACACAGAAACAAGTTCAGGAATCGCATGAACGGCAGGCTGAGGATACGGTAATTTCTGCCACGCATGGGGTGCGTCTTCATGCTGGGGACTTGCTTGCATTAAATGGTGCGGAAGTAATAGCGCAGCGGATTGATACGCAAAGTCGGGCGCTAAATATCACAAGTCCACAGAATGTGTTTGATTTTCAAAGTCATAGCATGCAGGCGGGAGCGCATGTTTCTGTACCAATTATGTCACCTGGTGAGTTCGGATTGGGAGGAAGTTTTGAGAAGCAAAACACAAAAGATCATTTTGCTTCCACCGGGAAGACGCTTTCTGGGTTTTATGCGGGTAATCAGGGTATTGGTGTTGATGTTGCGGGTGATACGAGCTTGACAGCCGGTGTGATTTCGAGCACGGCGGATAACAGCAAGAATTATTTGAATACTAAGAGTCTGACGGCGCGTAGTGTTAGGAATACGTCTACTTGGAAGAGCAAAACTTCCGGTGCCAGCCTAGATGTTGGCAGCGACATGTTAAGTAGCGTAGGTGGTGTGCTGGGGACCATTGGGCTGAATGGCGTTGCTAATAGTGCGGGCATGATAGGTAGTAATCGCACACACGATGAGAGCAGCGAGAGCCAGTCTGCTATTAGTGGCAATATTACCATCAATGCCCAGAGCCAGAGTGGGAGCTATAGTCGTGATGTGGAACATGCTAATGGGGCTCTAACAAATAAGTTTGATGCGCAGAAACTTCAAAATCAACTACAGGCCAGCCAGTTAGGGACGCAGCTTGTGGGGCAGGTTGTGGGTAGTGTGGCTGATGCGCTGGGGACGAAGCGAGATAATTTCGGTCATGTTGTTAAGCCAGGCGTACCAGGTTTTGATGATGGCAAATTAAGTGATAACTGGGCCCGTATTATCCTAGAAGGAGGGGCAAATGCGGCTGTTGCTGCCTTGACGGGCGGGAACCCCACCGTTGCGGGAGCAGCGACCGTTGCAGGAAAGGTTGCGTCTATTTCGGCAGCTCCTGCAATTGGTAGGTTAAGTGCTTCGATATTTAAGGATGATAGAGCTGCTATTACTTTTGGCAATGCGCTTGATAATGTCTTGGCGGGTGCAAGTGGGGCCGCTGTGGGAGCGGCTATTGGCGGGCATCAGGGGGCGTGGAATGGAGCTGTTACGGCTTCAATCATACAGCAATATAATGATGCTGTATCAGATAAGATTAATGAAGCTGTTGCGAGAAAGCGTATTTCTGATAGTGAAGCGGCTCTTTACAAAAATCATGCTGCAATGGTCCGTGCGGCAGCAGCTTACATGCATGCTTTTCCTGAGGGTGATCCATCGCAAGGATTTTGGAATGCTGATGGTTCTGTGAATATGAAAAACAATGCCGATAAAGATTATCATCTTCCTACTGAGGATGAATTGAGGGAGGAAGGAATTGATGGTTATGAAGGATTGAGAAAGTTACTATATCATCCCATCGACCCCATGAATGGGAAGCCGACTGATCTTGTTGGGGCATTGTATATACCTAATGATATAAAAGACAAAGCCACGCCAGTATCAGTTGTTTATCGGGGGACTGACGCGTCTAATCTTAGACAATTACAAGAAGATTTCTTCCAAAATATAGGGTCTGATGGTTCGGGATTTGGCGGGAAATATTCTTTAACTGAATATCGTGTGGCACAGGATATTGCGATAAAGTTATCTAATACGACATGGGCAAAGAATGGTCATATGATGTTTAATGGAAATTCATTGGGAGGTGGTTTAGCGATAGTTTCTTCTAGAGTGACGGGGATTCCTGCTTATGTTACAAACTCTGCATCCGTGAATGATTATACCTATGTGTATAAAAATGGGGATAGCTCTATAAATGCTGTCTATGTTGGGAGAGAATTTTTACATATGTTGCAATCTGTCTCTTTTTATGTAACCGTGTTTGGCCATCCTCCCGTAAGTGGTGGAAGTTCTATGATTACTCCACCACTTGAGGATAATGTAATGAGAGGAGTGAGGGTTGATCATATTGATCCAGCTAAATCTGACGAATACTCCTTTATAAACCCAAAGGCTTTTTTCTTGCTTCATTATGCGTCTGCAGCTTATCGAGCTGTTGTTGAGAGGTTGAATAAAGATTTGGAGAAGATAAAATGATCAATAGGATGATTTATGTTATAGAATTATTATACTTTTTTTATTTTTCTCTTTCATTATTTTTGAGAGAGTACGATTTTTTTATGGTTAAGTCATTCACTATTTTTTGTTTGTTATTGTGTTTTGTATATAAATCAGAGGAAGAGGAGTATTTTTTTTCAACTATTAATTTACTTCTCTTTATCTCTTTCTATTTATTTGATTATGTAAAAGTGATTTTTAGATATGGCCTTACATTCCCAATTAGTTGGGTGGTGTTGGGGGCGACTGCAGATGGGGGAGGTTTTTCTGAGAAGAAATTAGAGGATGTCACTGATATTGCAGGAATATTCTTTGTAATAATCTATGTATATATATTTTTCTTTTTAAGGAAAAATAGAAAATATATAAGTAAAAGTAAAATAATTGAATACATTATAATGATAATTGATTATGTGTTCTTAGCATACCCTAAACATATTAGATGGTTTTAATATAAGTATCGTATTGAGTATGAAGACTATTATCTAGAGACCTGATAATATAATGATGTATTTTATATTGACTAAATCTGCATACTACCAAGATTTTTTACATTACATTATGTGTTTACAACCTATCGAACCTTTTATGAACGATTAGAAGGGGAGCAGGAGAACATATTTTGAGTTTTTATTTATTTCAATACTCTGAACTTGTAATGATATTTTCTATTGCTTTCCCCCTAAATTGTATTTGGCTAGGTATGAGAGCAGGCGAGGGGACGGAGCATTGAAAGCAGTTGAACTTGCAGATATATGTTCCTTTGGATCTGCATATGCATATATACAGCGTTTTCAATATATTTCTTAAAAATAAGAAAATAGGTTATATTTATACATATACTTATTCATGGCGATAGATTGCATATTTTTCTCTAAGAATATTGATTTATATAACGTATTGTAATGTCTAATAAAAAGAGGAAGAAGGGGAAAAGAGCACTAGATTGAGTATTGATGGAGATGGCGGTGTGCATAGATTTTTTGGTCAAACAAATGGACGTGGCGTTGAGGAGTATCATTGGAGTGGTAGCACGTCAGATGCACGTAACCCATTGGGGAATTCTTCTTTGGGTCAGGAAGGAAGAAAAATCCTTAGAGAGAAAGGGGTTAAGATAAAATGCTATATGGTGATCCTTATAAAATAGCGTTGCAGTTTGATGCTGTTAAGGAATGGAATATGGAAGGTTGCTCGTGGGTAAATGGTTTATTTTCAGTCTATATAGGTGGAGAGCCATTCTTGTGTAATACAGAAAATACAACATTAAATATATTCTTCTTCTGGTATGCACGGTTAATTGAGAGAGAATCTTTTGGAAACAATAAATCCATAAAAACAAGGACAATTGATTATTATAATCGATTGTATAAAAAAATATATGACAGTATATATGTGGATGATATTTTAAATGATGATGAAATATCAGGTTTTTTTGATATTTCATCGCCTTCTCTAAGTGATTTTGGCAAAAATATTTACGTTTCGTTGGGTGAGGATGATGTAATTCTTTACGGAGATGGCGATAAGGGGCGTAGCTCCATATTGCCTGGGGGGACTTTGTTATCATTGTTCAATGATATGAATAAATACCCTTTATTTTCATTTTTTAATGAAGGAATAAAATGGGAAGAGACCTACCATTACTATGCATCCCATGAGTATATAAAAATGAATAATGTGTTGTAGGCAGTTTTGGTGGCTTGCGGGGTTTAGAGTAGAGGGGGGGAGAAGTTTAGAAAAATGATGCATCGATTAGTTGAATACATAATTTGTAGAGTAAGGGATAAAGATATTTCTGAGGGGCTCATGGATTCTTTCTCCTCTTTTGGGGATGAGATGAAGCAATCTATTACTCTTTTTAGGGAACTTAATAAAATAAGTGATTGGTATGCTGTAGATAATTTGGTTTCTCCAGTAGTTAAATTTGTTTCTAGTCTAGCAAGGGTAATGAATTTCTATGGGTTGCTTTATGATGCTATTCAGGATGTGTTAGATATTCATGAAAATGACTCTTCATCCTATGAGGTAAATTTTGGTGAATTGTATAAAAATATTTTATTTGAAGACAATAAAAACCTTGACATCATCTGTTTTCAAAAGGAATTGGAGATTTTTTATGGTAAACTTTCTTCATGCAGGAATAGTTCATTTTTGAAGAATTTTATCTTTTTGGAGGATGAATTTACATCTTTTTACAAGAAAGAAAAAGATCTTCAGATGGCAATTAATGTATTTTTTTCAGAAAAAGCAAAGCATAGTGAATTTTATGACGTTCCCTTTTTGTTAAATATTAATTTTTTCCTCATTAGGGTAAGTGATTTTTTGTCTGCATGTCGGATTTCCGTATGCTCTTTAGTAGACTATATGTAATTCATCGATTATGTTATTGGCCATCTAAGTTTTTTCAATATTATTGACACGTTTAAATCTGAACGTAGGTGTGGTGTTGGTATGGTATTGGTGTATCTTCGGGAGCTTTTAAGGTTGTGGAATAGACGTTGAAATAAATACAAAATCAGAGCAATGTTATTGGCGATTTCGGCCGGTGTGGGGGGTGGCTCTTTTTGTTAAGGTGTTTAACGGAGTTGCTGCCGTGAATGTAAATAAGCTTCAAAGAGCTGCTTTGGGGAGGAGAAGGTTAGGGAAATGATGTATAAATTCGTTAGACATATAATCTTTAGAGCAAGAAATAAAGATAGCTCTGGTAAGCTTATGGATTCTTTCCTTTCGTTTGAGGAGCATATTAAGGAATCCGTTGACCTTCTCCAGAAGATTAATAATATTAATGATTGGTATGCTACAGATGATTTAGGTTTGTTATTAGATAAATTTGGCTATAGTTTATCAAGAGTAATAAATTTCTATGAGGTGCTTCATGAATCCCTTCAATATTTGTTACATATTCATCTAAATGACTCTGAACCCTATAAAGTGAACTTCAGTGAATTGTATAAAAATCTTTTATTTGAAGATAATAAAAACTTTGATGTTATCTGTTTCCAGAGGGAATTGGAGATTTTTTATGGCAAACTTTCCTCATGCAGAAATAGTTCATTTTTGAAGGATTTTATCTTTTTGGAGCGTAATTTTACATCTTTTTATAAAAAAGAAAAAGATCTTCAGATGGCAATTAATGTATTATTTTCAGAAAAAGCAAAGCATAGTGATTTTTATGATGTCCCTTTTTTGTATAATATTAATTATTTTCTCATGAGGTTAAGAGATTTTCTGTCTTCATGTCAGATTTCCATATGCTCTTTACGAAGATATATGTAATTCATCAATTATGTTATTAGACAATGGGCGATGTCTAGGTTCTGGTTCATCGTGAAAATGGGGATAAGTTGGCATAGTAGTAGCCCTCAATAGCAAAGGCACTTTATTCTGATGATGGCGCGTTTTTAAGCCAACGTCGTATTAAGTATTGAGAATGTTGTGATAGGGTGTGAAGAGGCTATTTTTGGTGCATAAGTATCTTTTCATCAAGTAAGGGATTTTTAGTATAAGGATATGTTCTGATGTATTCGTATGACTATGTTCTCAATTCCACTGAGTTTAACGAGTTGGGCACGAAGGAGATGAGGGCGTTTAAAGAATGGTTTTTATCCTCGCTAGTGGCTTTATGAGGTGGCTCTGTCGAAAGGTTGAAGGGGAAAATCATCAAAATTAGGTGCGGGATTATCTGACGAAGGGGAAGGTATATGCATTAATATAAGTGTCTATATGGCGATGGTATTTTTGCATCAAAACGAGGCTCTTGCTTGCATTTTAATTTAGAACGGAAGAAAAGTCTTGATTACAGACAGTCTACAATAGGTCCATTTAGACTAAATTATATGAATACGATAGAAATTTCAAAAGTTATATTTCTTCAAATGATTGATAAAAGAGAAGATAAGAATGGTTTGTATAAAGCATTATGGAATATGGAAAGGAGATTTATGAAAAACTATCTAACTATTGTCTGTCTTATGTATTTAGGTATGAGTTTTTTTATTGAAAATGTTGATTTAGGCTGTCTGTCTTTCCTAAAGATGAAAAAAAGGCGCACCTAGGTGGATGCGCCTTTGTGTATCACAGCAATCCTGATTACTTAGACCAGCGTGACAGTTGTTTTGATGTTGCCTTTGGTGGCGTTGGCGTAGGGGCAGACGAACTCGGTTTTCTTCAGCAGCTCAACTGCTTTGGAGCGATCCATGCCGGGGATGGAGGCCTCGATAGTGACCTCAAGGCCGAAACCGCCATCGCCACGGGGGCCGATGCCAACGGTGGCTTGCACATGGGTATCGGCTGGGATGTCGATTTTCTCCTCACCAGCAACGAACTTCATAGCACCGAGGAAGCAAGCTGCGTAGCCAGCGGCAAAAAGCTGCTCTGGGTTGTTTCCCTTGCCATCGCCGCCCATCTCTTTGGGGACGCCAAGCTTGACGTGGAAGCTCTTATCGGTTGTTTCGGCAGAGCCATCACGGCCACCGGTAGCGCGGGCTGTGGTTTTGTAAACGACATTAACGGACATCAACATAGCTCCCGGCCCGACCGGTTGCGGGCCTTCTAGGGTTGTCTGACAAGGCCTAGCTCGTAGCAACGAGTATGCCTTCCCCCCAGAGATGGGCCTTTTTGAGAGTAAGACAATGGGGGAAGAGGAAAATAATAGGGGCTAAGAGCCATGAGGCCCGTCAGTGAGGTTGGGTGAGGAGACGGGGAGGTCTGCGAGGATGGCGATGTTGCTTTGGCAGCTGAGGACGGCGGCCTTCTCGGCGGGGGTAAGGCGGGCGAGGGCGATTTCGAGCGTTGGGCTTTCCTGCAATTTGAGGGAACCAGTGAGCAAGGGAACAGAGATAGGCTCCCCAGCTTTACGCGGTGGGGGTAGCGTGGCGAGGTGGGCGTGCCGTAGGGCTGTATTGCTCCGCAGAGCGTGAAAGGCCTCTAAAATAACAGGGTGAGGGTGGTTGCGCTCTTCAGCGGCGCGTTGGAGGATGGACGGAGGGGTTGTTTCTTCTGGGATGAGGAGTAACCCCGCTTTGCGGGCCCATGTCCCCCAAACGCGACTACCGGTTAGCCCGACAAGAGGAATAGCAATGAGCAGGCCAACCAAGACCGGGAGCATCCAAAGGAAAAGTGCGAGAGAGACCGACCAAGCGGCCGCACTGAGGACGAGGCCAAAGAGGCTATAGAGCCAATATTTACGGATTGTATCGCCCCAAGGCAGGCTACCATCATCACGATTTTGGGCAGACCAGCCGGAATCGCGGCCTAAGAGAATGGAGAGAATGGCCGAAGTTTGGATGAGCATAGCGATGGGGGCAATGAGCGCACCAAGAAGGGTCTCCAAAATAATGGAGATAGAAAGGCGTATGACCCCGCCCGCTTGTTGACGTTCTTGCTTATCAAAGCAAATAGCGAGGAAGGCGAGGGCCTTGGGGGCGAGCAGCACAACCATGGTTTGGATGAAAACCAGCCGCGCTAGGATGGGGTCCACATGGGGCCAATGTGGGTAGAGGCTGCGTTGGGTGCTGAAATATTCGGGATGGTAGAAATGCGCTTGTAAAGCAATCAAAATCCCAAACAGGAGAAAGAGCAGCCACAGCGGGGACATGATGTAAGAGCCTATTCCTACCAACATGTGGGAGCGGCTGACCCAGTGCATACCCTTTGTAAAAAGGATGCGCGCATGTTGGAGATTGCCTTGGCACCAACGGCGGTCCCGCACGGCGATGTCGGTAAGGGAGGGGGGGCTTTCCTCATAAGAGCCCATAAGGCCGGGGACCATATGGATGGCCCAGCCGCCACGGCGCATCAAAGCGGCCTCGATGAAGTCGTGACTAAGGATGTGCCCACCAAAGGGGGGCTTGCCGCGCAGATGGGGGAGGCCAGCTTGCTCGGCAAAGGCTTGGGTGCGGATAATGGCGTTATGGCCCCAATAATTGCCCTCTGAGCCATGCCACCAGGCAATGCCCTGAGCAATGAGCGGACCATAAACGCGTCCGGCGAATTGTTGTAGGCGGGCAAAAAGGGTCTGCCCTCCCACAATGACGGGGAGACTTTGGATGAGCCCGACTTGCTCATGCTGCTCCATCGCAGCAGCCATACGGACAATGAGACTGCCATCCATGAGGCTATCAGCATCAAGGGTGAGCATAGCTGGGTAAGCCCCACCAAAGCGTGTGACCCAGTCCGCAATGTTGCCGGCTTTGCGGTCCGTATTTTTAAAGCGGCGGCGATAGAAAAGATGCTGGCGTGCGTAAGCGTGTTGGTGGAGGTCCAGCACGGCTTGTTCTTCTTGCACCCAAATATCAGGGTTGGTCGTATCGGAGAGGATAAAGATGTCGAAATGCTCGCCACGGCCTGTTTCTTGCAAGCTTTTCAGCATAGCGCGAAGATTGAGCATCACGCGTTGAGGTGGTTCGTTATAAGTGGGGAGTAAGATGGCGGTGCGGCTTTTTAGCTCCGGCAGGGGGCCGGTGCGGCGGATGCCAAGGCCTAGCCCACCATGGCGCAGCATGGACCAGAACCCCCCTAAGGCTGATGCGCAGGAGAGGGAGATCCAAAAGCTAAGGATGGTAAATAGCCCCAGCATCACCATCCCGAGGAGGCTTGTGCCGAGTGAGTTAAAAACGGCATTGATTTTGGCAACACTATAGGCTGTTAGCGCAAAGGTTGTCCCAAACACAAAGAGGCGGCGTAGCCAGAGGAGGGTGGGTGTGCTCGGCAGCCGCCAGAAGGCCCGCCCATGTCGCTCCGGTGCTTTATGGAGGGATTGCACCGGCATGGACAGGGGGGATTCAGGTGGCAGGAAGGCAGTGATGTGGGGGCTGGTCATGGGGTTAATTAAGCGGTCCAGCGGTAGAGCCATGTTTCAGAAAGGGGGCCTTGGGCATTGGCGAGTTGGACATGTAGCTCGCATAATTTGGCCGCTCCGGGGTCTAGTTGGAAGAAGGCACGTACGCCATTAATTTCCGGATTAGGCATAATGGTGATGGCAGAAATCTCCCCCGCAGAGCTTTGGGCGAGGAGATGATAGGCGGTGTCACTGGGGAGGGTGCGGAAGGGTTCGCCGTCAAAATCGAGGACGAATTGCACTTTCTCTGGATGGTCGGTTACAGCACCGACGCGTGTATCATGAATGCGCGCAAGATGTGTTGGCCAAGGCGTATCCCACCCCCAATACATCCGATAGGTGAAGTTATAGCTCTGCCCTGCTTTTAGCGGTTGGTTAGGCCGCCAGAAGGAGACGATATTATCATTGACCTCACTAGGGGTGGGGATTTCGACAAGTTGAACGCCGCCTTCCCCCCAATTTCCAATAGGTTCGACCCATAAAGAGGGGCGTTTTTCGTAATGGAGGGCGAGGTCTTCATAATCGTGAAAATTACGTTTGCGCTGCATCAGCCCATAGCCGTAAGGCCCTGCATCACTAAAGGAGGAGAGCTGAAGGTCGGTTGGGTTTGTGAGTGGGCGGTAGATGTTTTGGCCTGCCCCTGTCCATATTTGGAGGGCCTCACTATCATGCGCAGCAGGCCGCCAGTCATTAATGTGGGTCCGGTCATTTGCGTCAAAATAATACATGCCTGTTAGGGGCGCGATTCCTCCCGCTGTGATGTCCGTGCGGGGGAAGAAGGAGGATTGAACATCAAAAAGGGTCGTCTCACCGGGGCGAATGGTGAAACGAAAGGCCCCCGTAAGGGAGGGGCTATCCATTAACGCATGGAGGATGAGAGATTGGCTACCGGGGACGGGTTTCTCCAACCAAAAGCTGCGGAAGGTGGGGAACTCCTCCCCCGTTGGGGTGCCGGTATCTTTTGCAAAGCCGCGGGCGGAGAGGCCGTAAGTTTGCCCCTTAGCGACCGCGCGGAAATAGGATGCCCCGAGGAATACGGCACATTCTTCCATCACACCGGGATGATTGAGGGCATAACGGATGCGCAAGCCAGAGAAGCCTTCCCCCCCGGTCAGGTTTAGGGAGGGGTCTTTACTGGTGAACATATCGGCCGTGTAGTTAACAGGGCGTGCTGTACCGTCATGGACCTCATAAACATCAATAAGCTGCTTATAGAGATACCCGCGCGGGAAGAACTCAACATCAAAAGCGAGGTTGTCTTGCTTCCATAATGCTTTTTCTGAGTTGAACTGAATAGCAGAGAATTGGTCAAAACTCATATGAACCAGCGCATCGGGGAGGTCCTTGCGCGGGGGCTTGTAGCCTTTGGAGGCAAGGTCGCGCGCTAATGTGCGGACGGTGCTGTCATCAAAATGGGTGGTAGAGGTGTCATCGGCATGGGCAGAGCGAGAGGCGTGCGCACAAAAAGCGAGCCCGGCCCCAAAGCCGACGCTTGTTTTGACCATTGTCCGCCGATTGATTTTCATGATGATACTTACAAACCCTATCTATCTTTGAAGCAATTTGGTCCTCTTTACCCTGATATGGAAGGGGGAGGAAATGGGCATTGCAAGGATAGACACATTAAAAAAATGTAGTTTTTAGGATGTTAATAGGTTCTATGACGCGTTCATGGTGGCCCATGGGGGGATATGCGTTGCTATGTGGCGAAGGGCTGTGGCGGTTGGTGGGGTAGAAAGAGGGGCAAGATGATAGAGGGCGCGGCATTGTCCGATACTCTCTAAGATTTGATTATTTTGTGGGGAGTCTACCCCATTAGTGATGAAGCCAAGGACGGGAATCCCACGTTGATACAGGGCCTCAAGGCTTAAAAGGGTGTGATTAAGCGTGCCTAAATTGCTGCGGGTGACGAGGATGACGGGCACACCAAGTTGGGCGATAAAGTCAATCATCAACATAGTCTTCGTCAGTGGCACCATAAGGCCGCCCGCGCCTTCTATAATCAAGGGGGCGTGGGGGGCTTCTGGTAGGGTAAGCTGTTCGGGGTGGAGGGTTATGCCCTCAAGCGCGCTGGCAGCAGCGGGGGCGAGCGGGGCTTGCAGCGCGTAAGCTGGGGGGAGGATATGGTCTTGGGAGAGCTCTGTAAGTTGTTGGACGGTCTCAGTATCGCCGGGCTCCTCAGCAAGGCCGGTTTGGAAGGGCTTCCAATAAGTTCCATGCCACGCGCGCGTTAGGGCGGCACTGATGAGCGTTTTGCCGATTCCTGTATCCGTCCCGGTGACAAAGACGCCTTTTGGCGGGTGGGATGGCAGTGGGGGAGGAGGGGCATAGAGCATGGGTTACACTCCTTTTTGGAAGAGGCCGAAGGCGGCATGATAGGTCACATGGTCGTAATGGGCATCAAAATACCGCATCGCTTTGCGGAGCTGGGCGGCAGGGCGATGGGTGTGACGTGGCAGGGAGGCCCCAATGCGGCGCAAGCCCTGGAGGAAGTCCCGCGCAGATGGGGTAGGGTCTTGCATGGCTTCACCCCGCCAGACGCCCCGGCCATGAGCGGGCCAGTCTTGCTCTAGCTGGGTGAGGGTAGGGTAGTCTGGCACACCGCAAGCGGTCGCGGTGGCGTGGCAGCTTTCCCGCCATTGGTGCAAGCTGCCTGCTTGTAAGGTGCTGACCATAAGCCGCCCGCCGGGCCGTAAAAGCTGTGTAAGGGCTTGGAAAGCGCGGGCGCGGTCCTCAAACCATTGGAGGCAAAGATTAGAGGTGATGAGGTCGAACCCTTCTGGCGGGGCTTGGTGGGGGTGGGGGGCTTCACCATCCATGACATAGCAGCGTATGTGCGCGGGCAGGGCGGCGCAGTGGTGGCGGGTGCGCTCTACCATAGCGGGTGCGATGTCGGTGAGGTGGTAATGACCTTGTGGAAAGGCCTCAATGAGGGCGCGGCTGAGTAAGCCTGTCCCACAGCCGAACTCTAAAATATGTTTGGGTTTTTCCGTGCGATGTTCTTTCCTAATCCATGAGGCAAGTGTTGTGGCGCAGCGTTTTTGGATGGAAGCGGCTTGCTCATAATGATGGGCGGCATCAAAGCGGGCGGCGATGGTGGCTTTGCGGTGGTTTGTCATAAGGAAGCGTTGATGATGCGTGTGAGAAAGGCTGCACACTCTTGTGGGTGCGTGAGGGGGAGGCGATGGCCGCCTGTGCGTTCTACTCCCCACGCCGCAGCTCCCATGCCGGAACGCGCGGGGATGAGGGGGTCATCCACACAATGGAGGCTATAAAGCCGCCCCTGCCAATAAGGCAAATGGTCGCGGTGATCGACCGTCTCGAGCATGGTGAGACCGTCCGTTAAAGCGGGGAGATTGAGTGTTGAGGGTAGGGTGGGGTCTGGCTCCCCACACATATGGCGGAATTGCCGCAGGACGGTTGCAGGCTGGCGTTCAAATTGCCGTATCATGCGGTGCATAATGCGTGGGGGGAGGCCCTCTGGGTAATCGGGGGCTGCGGTAAAGCGAGCAAAGCCGTTAAAGCTGATAAGCCCACGGCAGAGAGGGGAGCGTAACGCGAGCAAAGCGCAGGCCCCTGCGGAGTGACCAACGGCCCAAAAGGGAACCTCTGGTAATGGGGGGCGAGCAGGGGAGCCAAAATAGCCTGCATCAGCACAGATATGCTGCCATGAGGGGAGATGCGTGTGCAGCCCCTCCCAAAAATGGGCATCATACCCCCAGCCATGAAGATAATAGAGAGTGGTCATCAGGCGGCATGGCTCCTCAAGCTAGAGAGGAGGGCCTCGCCGAGCTGGTCAATCATTGAGGCAGAGAGCTGGCTTGTTAAAGCGATGCGGAGGCGGGCTGTGCCGGGGGGAACCGTTGGCGGGCGGATAGCCACGCTGAGAAAGCCGCGTGCCTCCAAAGCGTGGGCTATCTGTAAAGCGGTGTGGCTCTCCCCAATCATAATGGGGATGATGTGCGTGCTAGAGGCCCCCGTATCCCAGCCTGCGTCTTGAAGGTGAGAGCGGAGACGGTCGGCTTGTTTTTGGAGGTGGTAACGCTCATGCTCTAAGTGGGGCACGAGCTCTAACGCCGCGTCTAAAGCACCAAGGCAAGCGGGAGGCAGGGCCGTGCTGTAAATAAAGCCGGAAGCGTGATTGAGCAGATAATCACATAAGGCGCGGCTGCCTGTGACAAAGGCCCCCATCCCCCCGAGGGCTTTGCTGGCTGTACTCATGGTAATATCGGCCATGCCTTGGGTAAGGCCGCGCCCTTCTGGCCCTAGTACAGCGGTTGCGTGGGCTTCATCTACATAAAGAAAGGCTTCGTAACGTTTAGCGAGGGCGCGTAGGGCGGCAATATCGGCTCGGTCGCCATCCATGGAGAAAACACTCTCCGTGATGATGAACTTTAAGCCCGGTTGGGAGGCATGGCGGTGGAGGAGGGTTTCCAAATGGGTGAGGTCATTATGGCGGAAGCGGATTTGCCGTACCCCTGCTGCTAAACAGCCCTGATGAAGGCTGGCATGGTTAAGCTTATCCATAAAAAAGAGCGCAGGATGGCCCATCTGGCGGAGCGATAGCTGGTTGAGGGCTGGCAGGAGGGAGGCATTGGCTTGCCATCCGCTGGCAAAGAGCAAAGCCGCTTCGCTCTTTTTAAAAGCCGCAAGTTTAGCCTCTAGCTCTGTGTGGAGGGGCAAGGTCCCGCTGACAAGGCGGGAAGCCCGTGCCCCAGTGCCGTAACGCTCCGCCCACTCTGCGGCGCGGTGGCGTAATAGAGGGTGATGGGCGAGGCCGAGATAATCGTTGGAGGTGACATCAATCAGGGCGCGCCCTTGGTGGATGAGCCGTTCCCCTTGCCGCATCATGGGGGTGAGATGGCGGCGTGTATGGTGCTTGTCACGCTCTTGGAGAGCGGCATGGAGAGCGTTTTGAAGGTGATTCATCCTAGATGCTCTTTTAGGACACGCTTTATAGCCCCAGTGAGGTGGGTGAGTTCATCTGGGGTGATGGTAAAGGCGGGGGTAAGGTAAATAATGCGCCGGAAGGGTCGTATCCATACGCCCTCTTTAAGGAAGGCGCGTTTTAGGGCTTCAGGGTCATCTAACCTTTCAAGCTCTACAACGCCAATGGCCCCAAGAGTGCGGACATCGC
The DNA here is from genome assembly GCF_026385475.1 of Bombella saccharophila. Lineage (GTDB taxonomy): Bacteria > Pseudomonadota > Alphaproteobacteria > Acetobacterales > Acetobacteraceae > Bombella > Bombella saccharophila. The sequence goes on along the minus strand of NZ_JANIDW010000004.1, from coordinate 63,538 downwards.
GCACGCCGGGTAGGTGACGGCATGGCTCTAGCTCATGGGTCATTTGGGTATGAATGGCGCGGACTTGTTCTAGCCGAGGTTCTTGGTCGAAAAGATCAAGCGAGGCATTAGCAACCGCGCAGGCGAGTGGATTGGCCATAAAGGTGGGGCCGTGCATGAGGGCGTGGAGGGGATTGTCCGAGAGAAAAGCCTCAAAAACTGTTTTGCGGGCCACCGTTGCGGCGAGTGGCATGGTTCCTGCTGTGAGGGCTTTGGAGAGGGCGATGATGTCTGGTGTGATGTCGGCTTGCTCGCAGGCAAAGAAGGTGCCTGTGCGGCCAAAACCGGTAAAGACTTCATCCAAAATTAGCAAAATCCCGTAAGAATCGCAGAGGCGGCGGAGCTGGCGAAGGGTTTCTGCGGTGTGAAAGAGCATCCCCCCCGCCCCTTGGACGAGAGGCTCAACAATGAGTGCAGCGATTTCATGGCCTTGTCGGGCGAGGAGGGCCTCCAAAGCGGCGGAATGTGCGGGCGTGGTGGGGAGGTCTGCAAGGATTTGCTGCGGTAAAGCTGCGCCAAAGAGGCGGTGCATTCCTTCTTCAGGGTCACAAATGGCCATCATCGCTAGGGTATCGCCATGATAGCCCCCGCGGAAGGAGAGTAGCTTATGCCGTCCTGTATGGCCTTTATTGAGATGATATTGAATGGCCATTTTCGCTGCGACTTCCATCGCGACAGAGCCAGAATCTGTAAAAAAGACGCGCTCTAAGTCGCCTGGTAAGCGGGCGGCGAGCCGTTGGGCAAGGGTTATGGCTGGTTGATGGACCATACCGCCAAACATGACATGGGGCATGCGCTCAGCTTGTGCGATAAGCGCGCGGCGTATGGAAGGGTGGTTATAGCCGTGGCAGGCTGTCCACCAAGAGGCAATGCCATCTATAAGGGTGCGCCCATCAGCAAGGGTGATGGTACTACCAGAGGTTGCTTGTGCTTCAACCGGGAAGGGAGCGGTATGCATTTGGCTATAAGGTAGCCAGAGATGAGGGAGGGTGCTGGCAGTGGTCATAAGGTAATCGTAGAAGAGCGGTTAGGATGAAGAGGTGATCATTATTGGTTGATAATGTCCCTTACAGGAGAGAAGGAAACAAAAGGAAGGGTTATCTTATAGGAAACGTTGCAAAAAACTCACTTGACGTTAAGTTATCTGTATCTAAAGAGAGAGTTATCTACAGAGGATAATGTGCTTTGGCTATTAAAGGCTGAGGATTGTAGGGTTTTCATAAGGGTTGTGAGAGAGATGATGTTGAAGAAGCAAGCCTTCATGGCGGCTCTTATTGTGCCATTTTTTGCTTTGGCAGCCTGTGAGACACCAGGGCAGGAATCACGGCCTGATGTTTATGATCAATCCCAAGTCAATACCGTGCAGCGGGGCCGTGTTGTGCAGATTATTTCCGTTTCTGAGGCGCGTGTTAATGTTGATAATGCACGCAATCGGCGTACGGCTAAGATCGTAGGTGGCCTTGTCGGGGCAGCTTTAGGGAGTGGCTTAGCTGTTGGGGCGGGTCATTCTGGCTGGGGTGGCGGTTTGGCTGCTGGTGCTGGTGGGGCTATTGGTGGGTCCCTTGTTGGTGGGCAGGTTGTGGGTGACCATACGCTCGTTAAAGGTGTGACGATTGCCTATCAGGACCGTGCAGGTGGGGAGGTGCTTCTTTCTACCCAAGTGGGACGGACATGCGAATATAAGCCCGGTACGGCGTTATTGGTCTCCACAGGGGGGACGGGGACGCGTGTTCAGCCTAATGCGGCATGTCCGCGCCGGTAACGCTGTGTGAAGGAGGGGTGAATGATGCGGCGTAATAGATGGGTTGCGGGATGTGCTTCTGGCCTTATTTTGGCTCTTTATAGCGGGGTGGTTTACGCACAGGCGATGGACCCTGCTCAGTTAGAGCATTTAGGCCAGATTCAGGATAGTCAGGACCAACGTCGCGTTTCTTTGGAGGTTGCACAGCAGCAAGCTGCACAACGGGCGGCCCAAGCACAAGCGCGGCAGCGGCAACAGGATGAGGCTCATGCAGCGCGTATTGTTGCAGCACAACGTGCGCGTGCTGAGGCTGATTGGCAGGATAACCGACAATATCGTGAAGCTAGTCGTGCTCTTGAGTTGCAGAAGAAGCAGCTGGAGCTCAAAATGTTAGAGAGCCGGGCGAATCATGAGGATGAGTTTGTCAAAGCGGATCTGGCACAAAAGCAAGCGCAACTAGAGCAAGTGCGTCAGGCGACGCAAGGCGATGCAACGCTAAAGGCCGATTTGGGGCAGGCTGCAAAAATGGAGCAGCGTCATTGGTGGGAAAAATAGGTAAGGCGGCACATATTATGGGAGATGGCATGACGATAAGGCAGGTGATGAGACGCGGGATTTTAAGCCTGTTCATGTTGGGTTTTGCCTCTATAGCACATGCTGCAACAAGTTTGCCGGATCATGTTTCATCAGTACAAGAGACATATCAAGATTGGCGGTTACTTTGCCAAGCGCCTGGAGGGATGAATAAGACAGATGAGGTAAGATGCGTGCTAACGCAAAAAGCGGTGGATATTCGCACGCATCGGAGTGTCATGAGCCTGCGATTGGAGCCAGATGGTGAGCAGGTGCGTGGGGTTGTGACGGTCTCGTTTGGGTTGGATTTATTGCATGGGCTAACGCTCACCAATGCGTCCCAGCCAGTGGGGGATGTTTATTCCTTCTCCACTTGTTTGCCGACAGGCTGTCTTGTCCCGCTCTCTTTTGATGATGAACAATGGCATGCTGTTTTAAAAGATAATTTTGGGACCTTCACGGCGTTGAGCTTTTCTGGCCAGCCGGTGAAGCTTCTTTTCTCCACACGTGGGTTAGAGCAGGCCATGAGGCGGGCGCGGGAGTTGATGCAGTAGCAACATAATCCCGCGTATTGTGTGGGTTATGTCCCGCAAAATGTGTAGCGGACTTCCTCTTCTGGCAATGGGGGAGCAGCAAGAGCATCCTCCGCTTCGGTAAAGGGGCTCTTAAGGGCTTCATGTAACATGTGGAAGGGCTGATAATCTCCCTTGAGAGCGTGTGAGAGGGTTGCCTCTACCTGATGATTGCGTGGAATAATACGCGGATTGGTGGCTTGCATGGCTTTTTGCCGTGCCTCTGGGGAGCGTTCTTCTAGCGTAAGGCGGTGGAGCAGCTCTGTCCGGCAGAGGTCAAAATGGCCCTTATTGGCGGGGAATAAATCCCGCAATACATCGTATTGGCCTTCTAGCGCAACGGGTGCAGAGCTGAGCATACGGAATGTATTGGTGAAGTCTGCCTGGCCAGTATGCATGGTCTCTAACAGATGTTCTAGCAGGCGAATATCATGCTCGTCTTGTTTCTCAAGGCCCAATTTACGGCGGAAGCCTGAGAGCCACTGATGGTGGAAGAGATGGTCAAACTCATGCAGGGCCTCTTGTGCTTGCTCAATAGCGCGGTGCTCGTCCTCATCAAAGAGGGGGAAAAGACATTCTGCTAAGCGGCTGAGATTCCAGAGGGCAAGGGAGGGTTGGCGGCCATAAGCGTAGCGGCCCTCTTTATCAATGAAGCTAAAATGCTTCATGGGGTCGAAGCGGTCCATAAAAGCACAGGGGCCGTAATCCAGCGTCTCGCCAGAGAGGGCGCAATTATCAGTATTCATAACCCCGTGGATGAAGCCGACCTCCATCCATTGGGCGATAAGGGCTGCTTGCTTTTTGATGACAGCCATGAAGAAAGCGCGATACCGTGCTGGGCCCACCTCTTTTGCAAGATGAGGGAAAAGACGTTGAATGGTAAAATCAGCGAGTTCACGCACGCGTTCTAACCCGCCATGAGCCGCAGCATATTGGAAGCTGCCTACCCGAATATGGCTGCGAGCGGCACGAATGATCATAGCACCGGGGACGGGACCGTTATCGCGCTCAATCACCTCCCCTGTGGTTAGGACGGCTAAAGCCCGTGTGGTAGGGATGTTAAGGGCGTGCATGGCTTCGCTGACGATATATTCTCGCAAAGCAGGGCCAAGTGTGTTTTTGCCATCTCCCCCGCGGGAGAAAGGGGTTGGTCCACTTCCTTTAATCTGAAGTTCCATCATAGTGCCGTTTTGATCTTGGCAATCAGCAATGAGGGCGGCGCGCCCATCGCCTAGAGAGGGCACAAAATGACCAAATTGGTGCCCTGCATAAACGCTGGCGACGGGGTTTGTGTGAGGTGCTTCTATGTGATCTGTGGGTAAGCGGCCTTGGCAGAGAGAGGTTATCCCGGCTGGGGAATGTAGCCAATCCACGTCTAGCCCTAATGTTTGGGCAAGGGGGATGTTAAGAGCTACGAGGTGAGGTGCTGGTGGGGCTGCTAGGGAAATAGGCTTATAGAAAAACTCTGATAATGTAGTGGCATAGAGCGAGGGGGAGAACATAAAGGTGCCTTCGTGTGTCTGAACAAGGAGATGCAGGCCTAAAGGCTGGTTATTGTTCCAGATAGGGAGGGTAAGTGTAAAATGAAAGATGGGTAAAGAGGAACAAATTAGTTCACGAAGAGAGGAAAAAGAGAGGTGAATGCCCTTTGTACCCTTGCTGTCTGAGGTGACAAATTATAGATTTCTGGCTTAATAGAGTATGAATGGGGTTTTGTGATTTATAAATCCCTCGTTGTAGGTTGACGAGATAAGGTAAGGATATTCTGTGGAGAACCAGCCCCCAACTGGCAATCAGTCTTCTGGGCAGAAGGCGGAGCGGATAAACCCGGTTTATATTCGCCTGCGCGCTGTAATGGCGGCAGCCCGTTACCACGGGATCGAGCTCGACCTACGCGATTTTGCGGCAGAGCCGGGGGAGGCGTCTCCCTCTCCAGCGACGCTGGTGCGTTGGCTGCGTGATTATGGAGCTGTTGCTAAAGGGATGCGCCTGCGGTGGCGTTATCTTGTTAAGCTGGGATATACACCGCCGGTAGTATTGCTCTTCCGTGATGGGTCTGCTGGGTTGTTGGTCCGCACAGACCCAGAGCAAGGCATCGTCTGGTTGCGTGACCCGCTTAAAGGGGAAGGCGAGCCACCTGTCCCGATTGATGAGCTGCGGTTGATGCAGCTTTGGACGGGTGATGTTGTCCTTATTAAACGGCGAACAGATGAGTCAGAATCCGATGCGGTGTTCGACTTCTATTGGTTTGCCAAGATGGTCCTGCGGGAAAAGAAGGGCCTGCGGGATATTATATTTGCCTCTATGATTCTCAGCGTTTTGGGGCTGTTCCCTGCGATGATTGTCATGCAGGTGATTGATAGGGTTATTAATTATCACTCTATGGCGACATTGGTGTCGCTAAGTGGTTTTGTGTTGATTCTTAGCCTGTATGAAATTTTGCTGAGTTATGCGCGGCAGGAGTTAACACTTGTCGTGACGACGAGGATAGATGCGCGTATCTCCCTCCATGCGTTTAACCGTCTGTTGGCTCTGCCGTTGGAGTTTTATGAGCGGCAACAGGCTGGTGAGGTGCTCGGTCGCTTCCATTCCATCTTTAAAGTGCGTGACTTCATGACCGGGCAGGTGATGAACACTCTGCTTGATATGTTCATGCTGATGGTTGTGATGCCCGTTCTCTTTTATATGAGCTCCACCATGGCGTGGTTGACCCTGCTGTGTGCTGGGGGCATCGGGCTGATTGTTGTCATTATGCTACCTGTTGTCAGCCGTGTTGCTGGGAAGATGGTGCGGGCAGAGATGCAGCGCGGGGCCACGCTATATGAGACAGTGGCTGGGATTCGAACAGTGAAAACCTTGGCGTTGGAGGCTACAAGACGGGCTGAATGGGATAATCGGACGGCAACTGTCATCCATTGGCGCTTAGCCTCGCAACGTCTCTCCAACTGGGTGAACACATTGGTGCAGCCGCTCAATATGTTCATTAATCGTGGGATTATTCTCGTAGGGGCTTATTTGGTGCTGACCGATTCTGACACGATGCAGGGCGGTGCGCTTATGGCCTTTATGATGCTCGGTGGTCGTGTAGCTGCCCCGTTGGTGAGTTTGGCTAAGTTGATGGAATCTATCAATGAAGTCACTGTCTCGCTGGGTGAGGCTGGGGCGGTGCTCAACCAACCGACAGAGACATACGCCCTAACGCACGGTATGCGCCCGCCCATTAAAGGGGCTCTTAGTTTCGATAACGTCAACTTTACCTATCCTGGGGCGGCGAATAAGGCCCTTGTGGATGTTAACTTTAATATACCGGCGGGGACGATGCTGGGGCTTGTGGGGCGGTCTGGCTCGGGTAAATCGACCATCACGCGTTTGTTGCAGGGGGTTAGCCGTAATTATCAAGGGTATCTTCGCCTTGATGGGGTCGATCTGCGTGAGATTAATCTGCATTATTTGCGACGCTCTTTTGGCGTTGTATTGCAGGATAACTTCCTCTTCCGTGGGACAATCCACGACAACATTACCGCAGGGCGGCCGGGTTTGACCTTAGATGATGTTATCCGTGCAGCCCGCCTTGCTGGTGCGGAAGAATTTATTGAGCGTATGCCCGCTGGGTATGAGACATGGATTGAGGAAGGCTCTACCAATATTTCCGGCGGCCAACGGCAGCGTTTGGCGATTGCGCGCGCTGTAATTTCTGACCCTAAATTGATGATTTTGGATGAGGCGACATCGGCTCTGGACCCTGAATCAGAAGCGTTGGTGAATGCGAACTTACAAAATCTGGCAAAGGGACGGACGATGGTGATTGTCTCGCATCGTCTTTCTTCTTTAGTGACGTGCGATCAAATTGCTGTGCTGGACCAAGGGCGTGTCGTGGATATTGCGCCGCATGAAACCTTGTTGGAGCGGTGTGATGTCTATCGGACGCTCTGGCTACAGCAGAATCGCCATCTTGACCAATCGCAGTCAGCCTCCGCGCGTGGAGCGCGGGCTGAGACTGGCCAGCCCGCAGAAGGACAGGAATGATGAGCGATCCTAAAGAGACCAGCCCTAACTCTCAGCGGGAAGAGAATGCGGCAACTGTCCCGGTGGAGGATGGTCATGCCCAAGGCCCGCGTAAAGCGGATGATCCTTTCGCACCTCATGATATGCCTGTTGCGTTGTTAGAGTTCCACTCTCCGACATTAGGGCTTGTAAATATGCCCATGACGGCATCAGCCCGTTATATTGTGTGGATTGTGGGTTCATTGGTGTTGGCATCTGTTGCGGCGATGGGGCTTTTCCCAGTCAATAAGGTGGTGACGGCAACAGGTCGGCTTATCTCAACAGAGCCAATTGTCATTGTACAGCCAAGTGGCTCTGGGCGTGTAAAATCCATTAATGTCAGTGTGGGGCAATATGTTCGTAAAGGGCAGATTATGGCCCGGTTGGACCCGACATTGAGCGATGTGGATATGGAGAATCTTTCCGCCCAGATGCTCTCTCTCCAAGCTGAGGTAGCTCGGCTGAAAGCGCAGGCGAATAATCAGACTTACCATGTTGATATGAATGTGCCGGCGTCTCTTCAGCAAGAGGACGTATTCCTAAAAATGCAGGCTGATTACCAAGCGCATTTGCAGGATTATGATCGTCGTATTGCCGGGATGCAGAATGACCTACAAGCGGCCAAGGGCAATGTGGCGATGTATAGCAGCAAGCTGCGTGTAACACAGGCTGTGTTAGACATGCGCCAGCGTGAGCAAAAGGAGGCTGTAGGTTCTCGCTTGTCCACGTTGGGCGCGCAGGATGCGGTGATGGATACCGAGCGACTGCTCATTGCTGCGCAGCAAGATGTGGGGGGGACGCAAAATCGCCTTGTTGCCCTCCAAGCGCAGCGGGATAGTTATGTGCAGTCTTGGAAGGTTAGCATATATAATCAGCTTGTTCTTAGCGAGCGGCGATTAGACCAAATGAGAAGCCAGTATCGCAGGGGGCGTGAGGCGCAAAAGGATATCGACCTCCGTGCGCCTGCCAATGGGATTGTCCTAACAATCGCCCCTATTTCTGTCGGAGCAATGGTTTCGCCTTCTGTAAGGGTTGTGACGTTAGAGCCAACCGATACAGGGATGGAGGTCGAAGCGATTATGAGCCCGCAAGATAGTGCGTATGTGCGGGAAGGACATCATGCGATTGTTAAATTCGCAAGTTTTCCTTACGCGCAATATGGTGGGGCTAAGGGGACGGTTCGTCTTATCAGTGCCGATACATTTTTGCCGCCGGAGATGGTGGAAGGAAATATTCGCGCAGGGATTGATCCGTCCGCTTTGATAAAAGGCGGCGGGGCTGCGATTTTCTATCGTGTCCGGTTGAAGATTGATAAATATACCCTCCATGGCCAACCTTCCTTTTTCCATCCGAGCCCGGGTATGCCTGTTTCGGCTGATATTGATGTCGGTAAACGGACTATTTTGGAATATCTGTTTAGTCGTGCCATACCTGTTGCGACAGACGGTATGAAAGAGCCTTCCTAAAGGGAGGCCTTGCACGTATGGCGCGCCGATTTGCATTTCTTGACTCTGTCCCCCGTAAGCTGAACCGTGCAAAACGGTTGCAAGAGCAGGGGAGAGCGCCACAGGCCTTCTCTTTACTGGCACGGTTAGCAAGCTCTGGTGTGCCAGAGGCTGCTTACCGGGTGGGGCAATGTTATTTGGCAGGGCAAGGGACGCCAGCCTCGTTGGAGGAAGGAGCCCGTTGGACTTATCGTGCTGCCCGCTCTGGGATGGCAGATGCCTGTTTTACTTTGGCAACCTTATTTGCCATGGGTTTGCCGAAAGAGTTTGACCCGAGGGCACCTGCCTCGGTGGATGAAGGGCTGTATAATACGGCTGCTTATGAGGATGAGGCAGACCCATATGAGCCGGATTTTGTACAAGCGCGTTTTTGGGCAGAGCATGGAGCGGCGGCGGGCCATGTCGAATCTCAAGCGCTATTAGGGCATATTTTTAACCACGGTCCCGAGGAGGTGCAGGATCGTGCAGCGGCGCGCCACTGGTACGGGGAGGCCGTACGGGGTGGGTCTATGCAAGGGGCCTTGGGGTTGGGCCTTATTTTGCTGGACGACGCGGTGGATGATAGCCAGCGTGCTTATGCGATTGCTCTTCTTCAGCGTGCGGCAGATAGCGGCGTTGGTATTGCGAGTGCAGCGATGGGCTGGCTTTATGAGCATGGCGTTGGAGGCCAACCGCGCGATGCTGAGAAAGCGGCCACATATTATGGCAAGGCCGCAGAGCTAGAGATACCTTCGGCCCAAGCGCGTTATGGGTTGATGCTGCTTAAGGGTGTTGGTGTTGATGTAAACCTTGTACAGGCGGAAAGTTGGCTGCGTCGTGCGGCCTATGGTGGCGATCCTGAAGCTGCGGCTTTGCTGGGGGATTTATATATTCGTGGGGAAGATTTTCTCCATCGCCCTGCGGAGGCGGCTCGATGGTACGAGCTTGCAGCAGAGCAAAATCATACCCCCGCTGCGCGTGTGCTGGCCGTGCTGTATCTGACTGGGACGGGCGTTGTACGGGATGAGGAGAAGGCGGCTTATTGGTTTAATTTCGCCGCTATGCGAGGAGATCACCGTGCGGATGCCGATTTTGGTAATCTCGTTCTCGCTGGTGTGTCTCGTCCTGATGAAGAACGCTTTGACCTCCAAAAGCGTTTACGGCGGCAAGCTGAAGGGGGTGATCTGCTAGGTGCTTTCAACCTTGGTGTGTGTTTAGCCCAAGGGATCGGGGCGTCTGCTGATGAGACAAATGCGTTTTATTGGTTCGGCCTTGCACGGGAGGGCGTGGTAAATGCTCAATATTGGTATGGCCGTATGCTGTTTGAGGGGCGTGGCGTTACTAGGAATCAGCGTTACGGGTTGATGTGGATGGAAAAAGCGGCGCGGCAAGGGATGCCAGAGGCTTGTGCGAGCGTGGCGCAGATTTTTGTGACGGGGCAGGTCGGGGGGATTAAAGACCATGCCCGCGCGTTGGAGCTGTACCATCAGGCGGCAGAGGGTGGCTTGGTAGAGGCGTATTTCTCCCTTGGAGCGATGTATGGGGGTGGGCACAACGTCCCTGCCGACCTTCCCCGTGCGCGGCATTATTTTGAGGAGGCAGCACAACGGGGCCACGGTTTAGGGCAGATGATGTTAGGGCGTTATTTGTTGAAAGGGCTAGGAGGCGAGAAGGATGAAGAGCAGGCCCGCTACTGGCTTGGCCAAGCGGCACAGCAGGGTATCGAGCGGGCGAAACGCTTGCTAGAGGAGATTCAAACCGCATCGTCTCATGCGGTAGATTATACAGCATCGTGAAAACACCAAATACGTTCATTCCGGGATATGGTCGTTTTTGCACCCCGCAGGAGGAAGCCCGCTGGCAAGCGCAGCATATGCGTGAGCTGCATAGAATGTTTGACCAAGGGGTTGAGTGTTTAAGGCGGGGTGCGCGAGAGGAAGGCTTGTTTTGGTTAGGGCGGGCGGAGCGTCTATCGGGCAGGGATGATACGGTTAGCTTCACCTATGCTGTGGCTTTATTGGAAGGTGGCGATATAGGGTGGGCCCTCCCACGGTTAATGAGAATATGGAAGCGGTGTGGGGTTAGGGAGGCTGGTCTTGCCCTTGCAGGTGTGTTGTGGCGCAGCGGGCAAGCTGTGGAGGCAGCCCATGTTATAGGGCAGGTCTTAGCGCGTAATAGCCTTGGGGTCGGGCATGATGTGTTAATGGATGGCATTGCGGCCTCTATAAAGGCTGTTGGATGGGCATCATTGTCGTGCGCGGGGGTGTTATGGCTGCGCGTTAGAGAACCGGTGACGGTGTTTTTAGATGATGCCCCTTTAGGGCCGTTCTCTAGCGGTATGTATGACCTCGCAGAGCATGTCCCTCAACAGAAAGGCCCGTGGTGGCGTGGGGAACGCCTCCATCTTATTTGTGATGGCCATACTGTGTTAGGAGGCCAGATTGACCTTCAGGCCGTGATACGCTGTCATTCCCTCATCACGCCAGAGGCCCAAGGGGTACGCGGATGGTTATGGTACCCCGGAGAGCCGGGGGCTGTGCCCACTATTAGGGTGGATGGTCATAAAACACCGATAAAGATAGAGGGGCTAGCGGAGGGCTTTAGCAGCACGGCTCTTTTGCAGCGTCCTTATGGGTTTTACCTTCCCTATGAGGCATGGCCAGACTTAGCGGTAAAGCGGACGGGCTTTTATGATGGTTATGGCAGGTTGTTACAGGGCGCGCCGTTAGACCCGGCCCTTGTGCAGTTGATGCAATCGCCCTCATCTACTGGGAATAAGCGGAAAGGCTGGACGCGGGAAGGTTGCCGGAAGGCGCGTAAGCATGTGGGTAAGGGGCAGCAAAGCACGGTAGCAGCGGGATGCGCGGTGATTATCCCTGTTTATCGGGATAAAGCTATGGTGCAAGCTTGTGTAGAGAGCGTGTTAGCGACCATTCCCCCTTCATGCCGGGTTATTATTGTCGATGATGCGTCTCCAGAGGCAGCTTTGCGTACGTATCTCCTCTCTCTCGCACAAGAGGGGCGTGTGCTGATTAAGCGTCATGAGCGTAATCAAGGGTTTGTGGAGAGCATTAATACCGGCCTTGCTTTGGTGCCAGAGGGGTGGGATGTCATTTGGCTTAATAGCGATACGCTTGTCTTTGGCCCGTGGGTAGAACGATTGCGCCGTTGGTTGGGCCAAGCGGGGGTGGGGACGGTCACGCCGCTCTCTAATGCGGGCGGGTTGACCTCTTACCCGGTGCCGAATCGTGACAATCCCGCTCCATCTGTGCAAGAAGCCGCCGCGCTAGATGCGTTGTGCCAACAACAAGCGGAGGCCATGCCACTTCATGTGAGCTTACCGACAGCAAATGGGTTTTGCATGGCTGTTTCGGCTGCGTGTCTTAAAGCGGTAGGACGATTACGGGGGGCGTATTTTGCGCAAGGTTATGGGGAGGAAAATGATTTTTGCCTAAGGGCTAGTGAGGCAGGTTTTACGCATCTTGTGGGGGCGGATGTGTATGTTCTGCATTATGGTCATGGCTCTTTTGGGGCCGAAGGCAGCCCGCTTTTGCAGCGGAATCTTACGATTCTGAATCGCCTTTATCCCGGTTATGATGCAGCGATCCAGCGGTGGAAGCAGGCGGAGCCGCTGCGTGTTTTCTGGAGGCAGTTGGATTGGCAGCGCATGGCCCAGCATCGGGCGCGTTTTTCCAGTGCGGTGGTGTTGCTCCAACATCGGGGTGGTGGGGGTGTCGCGCGTGCTACAAAAGAACATGCGACTCGGTTAAGTAAAAATGATGTGCTGCCCTTTATTATAGAGCCCACGCAAGAAGGATGTCGGATTGTTAGCCCTATAGACGGGGTGGAGGCCCCTAATCTGATATTTTGTTTGCCAGAAGAATATCCCATCTTAGTAGCGTTTTTGCAGGCAATGGGGGTGGTGCGCGTTTTTTGGCATCATTTGTTGGGCCATGAACCTGCTATGCGGCAGTTACATCATAAGCTGGATGTGCCTTATGAAGTGTATGTTCATGATCACATTTGGTTTTGCCCGCGTATTGCTTTGTTAAATGAAGAGGGCCGTTATTGCGGAGAACCGTCTTTAACGGGATGCGCCGCTTGTCTAGCGCGAGGTGATGCCCCAGCAGAGGTAGGAATTAGCCTACCTGATTTAATTGCGCGCTCGACGAAAGAGCTGAATGAAGCAAGCCGGGTTGTGGCCCCTAGTGAAGATGCTGCAAAGCGACTAGAACGTCATATATCAATTAATAATCCGGTCGAGAGAGAATCTTTAGAGGATGATGAGCAAATATGCTCCGCACCTGGTCCATTGCGTCACAATCACTTTATTGTGAAAGAACGGCCTCTACAGGTTATTATCTTAGGGGGTATTAGTCGTTGGAAGGGTTATGACATAGTTTTGACACTAGGTCATTATATTCAGCAGCATAATCTTCCATTGCGGCTAACAGTGATTGGCGGCACTCATGATGATGAGAGTCTGCTAAAGGCTGGGATAAAGGTGACTGGCTCTTACGAGGATGTAGATACGTATGCGCTTATCCGAGAGAGTGGGGCTGACATAGGCTTTTTGCCCTCTATCGCGCCAGAAACCTGGTGTTATGCGCTAGGATGGTTATGGAGGGCAGGGTTGGCTGTCATAGGGTTTGATATTGGGGCGGCTGCTGAACGGATAAAACGAGCAGGGCCAGATTGGGGGCGTGTCGTGCCCTTGGGCCTGCCAGTTGACCGGCTGGCAGCCCTCTTTATGGCACTAGGACGATAGTGAGAATGAGCTTTAGAGGTGTGTTTTGCAGAATAGCTTAAAATAAGGTACCTTAACAGTGACATTTCAAGCGGTTCTATGCAAATAGGTTCTGCATTTTTGTAGTCTCGGCCTACTGGAGAAAACATGCCCGATACAGAGAAAGACCAACCCCGTCATCATATAACGGATCTGAAGGCAGGTGCGCACGTGATGACGTTGGATGCGGGGGTGTTTTGTGTGTTCCATGCGCCAGGGCAGATGGAGGCAGGGCCGAGTGGATTGCCGGGGATTCGGATATCGCGTGCGCCGGGTTCTCCTGAGGATGCTGTGGAGGTTGTAACCTTTGCAGAGGATGGCTGGATGGGGGCGGCTAATAGTGCGGCGTTGGTGCGTATTCGTCGTGGTCCTGCTGGCATTATGGTGACGACCTATCAGGATGGTCAAACAGGGGGGGAAGCCCCGCGCTTGCAGGTCATTCGTCTTATTGGTGGGGTTCCTGCTGGGCAGGTAGCTGGGGAGAATGTGGCCTCAATTGCAACGGGAGAGGCTGGTACAGGCCGGGCATCTGTCTCTGGGGCTGCGGGGCAGGGTACGCATGAGGTAATTGCGCATGTGCAGCGGCGTGGTGATGTGGGCTGTGCCGTGGGAGAATGGGTCGGTAAAAAAGATAGTAAGAGGTGGGTTGAGGGTTTCTCCATTACACCATCTGGGGATGATATTAAGGCGAGTGATATAGAATATCAGGCTGTGCTAGGGCGTGGATGGTTGTCACCATGGGCTGAGGGCGGACAGTTCTGCGGTTCACGTGGGATGTCTTTGCCGATTCTTGGGTTACGTGTCCGGTTGAAGGAGGCAGCAGCGCAAAACTGGTCGCTTGAGCTGACGGCATGTTTTACCGATGGGACGGAAAGCACTCTGACTGAGGGAGAGGATGATGCTTTGCAGGCAGAGAGCCTTGCCCCGCTGGAAGCGTTTTGCGTGAGTTTTGTTCCGCTACGACAGCGGAAGAGTGTAAAGGCTTCCTCCACCGCAGGGGAGGGGAAAGCGATTAAGCAAGGTGGTACGAATACGCGGACTCGTTCTTCTAAAGCGTAATAACCCAAGGTTGATTGGGGGAGCGGGTGCGTTTTCTTTTTGTTCATCAGAGTTTCCCGGCACAATATGCCCATATCGTGGCTCGTCTTGGCCGTAAGCCGGAACATGATGTTGTGTTTATTACAGCGGGTAAAGGGCCGGATATTCCGGGGGTGCGTCGCGTATTATATCGCTTGCCAGAGGTTGAGCGGGGAAAGGCTCATCCTTTTGTAGGGGAGTTTGACTATGCTATTCGCCGGGCAGAGGCGATTGCAGCTGTTGCGCGTTCTTTAAAGGATTTAGGCTTCCAGCCTGATATTATTATTGGCCATCACGGTTGGGGAGAGCTTTTAAATTTAGATGCTGTTTTCCCCGGTGTCCCTTTATTAGGGTATTTTGAATTTTATTATGGCCTTACAGGGCGCGATACGGGGTTTGATCCAGAGTTTCCCATGCCGGAGAATGCTGGGTTATTGGTGCGGTGTAAAAATGCGGTCAACCTCCAGGCGCTAGCGGGGCCGGGGTTGGGGCAAACGCCTACACATTTTCAGAAGGCAACTTATCCAGACTGGGCGCAGGATAAGTTGATTTTGTTAGATGAGGGTGTGAATTTAACGCAGTGCCGTCCTGACCCCACAATCCGGCAAAAGCCTTTCCAGCTTGGTACGGTGAGGGTGGCCCCGTATGAAAAGCTCGTGACATATGCTGCGCGTAATTTAGAGCCTTATCGTGGTTTCCATAGTATGATGCGTGCTCTACCAGCTTTATTAAAGGCACGACCGGATTGCCGAGTGATCCTTATGGGCGGGGATGAGGTGAGTTACGGTGTACCGCCTATTGGTGGGGGAAACTGGCGTGAGACGATGTTAAAAGAACTTGAGGGCCAGTTAGACCTTTCGCGGATTCATTTTGTAGGCTGGCTAGAGCGGGAGCAGATGATTCGTGTTTTACAACGCTCGGATGCACATGTGTATTTGACCTATCCTTTTGTATTGTCATGGTCATTGCGGGAGGCAATGGCATTAGGGTGCCCCTTGGTAGCAAGTGATACAGCCCCTGTGCAGGAGTATCTAACGCACCAGGAAACGGCGCTTTTGGTGCCGTTTTTAAAGCCAGAGGCGTTAAGTGACGCTGTGTTGAATCTTTTGGAAAACCGTACATTAGGGGAACGACTGAGCTATAATGTACGCCAAAAGGCAGAAAAGTTATTGGATATGGAGCAGTATTTGGCTCAATATGAAGCACTCATATGCAGGATGACAGGCCGGGAGGCGATATAAGATGCTCGATATAGATAAAGCGGCTTTGTTGAAGTTAGCCGGTGGATGGGTTGTTAAAAAATCGGCCTCTTCTGCACCACAGAAATTAACAGAGGAAGATTGTGCGCAATTGGTAGGGGCTGCGTATTCTCATTGGCAGGCTATGCAGCTGGGGTCCTATGAGGATAGGCCAATTAGAAATGCGCTTTATGACCTGACGAAGGATTGGATTGTTCAGCGTGAACGGGGTGCTGTGCCCGGTCGATTAGCGGATGATGATTTCCGCGCGATTATAGATTGTCTGGGTTTGGGGGAGCCCTTTCAAGGGGGCGAGGAAGGGCCCTTGCAGCCAGAACAATTGGTAGAGCCTGAGCCTTCCTCCGCTCTTCTTCCTGAAGATGTTGCTGTGGGTGAGTGGCGGAAAGATTTTATGCCTGCTGATCTTGCTCAAGAGACTGATGTGTTGGCAGATGGGCGGCGTGTAAAGGATGTTTTAGAGGAGGATCCCTTCTATTTTGCTCGACAGCATTTGGCGTTATCGCTTTAAGACGACCTTATAAAAAAGGCGTGTCCCTCGTTGGGGAGCACGCCTTTTTTAATAAAGAGGGGCCAGGTTATAACGGCCCCTTTTTTTGAGGTACGGCTATTAGCGCGGACCTGCTTCAGCCTGGAGGTGAGCCTCTAGGAACCAGAGGTTTTTATCCAAGCCGCGGGAGATCTCTGTAAAGAGGTCAGCTGTATCATCATCGCCAGCCTCGGCCGTTGTCTTAATGGCATCGCGGATTTTGTTGGCAACAACACCATAACGCTCTGCTAAGGCTTTAACATGGTCCAATACAGTGAAGATTTCTGTTGGATAGGGGGCGCAGTTTGTGTGGCTATGTACGGCCTGAACTGTCCCCAAAGCAACACCGCCGAGCTGCACAGCACGTTCTGCAGCAGTGTCGATAAAGCCATCAAGCCCGCTACGAAAGCCATCGAGCATTTCATGCACACCGATGAAGTTTGTCCCTTTGAGGTTCCAATGGGCTTGCTTGGTGACTAAGGCGAGGTCGATTAGGTCTGCCAGACGGGCATTAAGAGTCTCGATAGAGACGCTCTTTGTGTTGTCTGGTGTGTTGTTGCTTGTGTGAAAGTGGTTGATCTTGCTCATCGTAACACTCCTTATATGGTGTCGGTTTCCCCCTAAAAGAGGAGGAGAACGCTCAGAAACCGGGCGGGAACTTCTCCCAGGCTTCTTCCTCATACCCTTTAGATTATAAATCCTCTGGGTTGCGGAGGTCAAAGAAGGTCCGCAGGTCCTGTCTGAAGTAATGTGGGTATGCTGGATCATTTTTAAAGAGTAAATTTTCTTTCCAGCGTTCAAGCATGACTTGTTTTTCGTGGAAGAAGCGGGCCTCATGCTCGGGGCGATCATCACTGCCACGGGAGTAGCTTTCATGATGGACAGCTTCTGCCATAGCGCAGTAGATGATGGTATGACCGCTGGCACGAATTTTTAAACAAAGGTCAACATCATTATAAGCGACGGCAAGGTAGGTTTCATCAAAGCCATCAAGCTCTTCAAAAAGAGTACGAGGGACCATGAGAGCCGCCCCGGTTACAGCTGTAACCTCATGGGGTAAGCGGATACGACCAATATAGCCAAAATCCGTATTGGGTTGGAGACGATGAACATGCACCCCAATAACATCCGGCCCGACAGCGACCCCAGCATGTTGGATTGTCCCGTTAGGGTATAAAAGCCGTGCCCCCACGGCCCCGACTGTTGGGGAGGCGAGTGTCTCATGGACCATGTGGGTCAGGAAGTCGGGTTGGGTGATGATGACGTCGTTATTGAGGAAAAGGAGTTGATCACTTTTGCTTTGACGCGCGGCAAGGTTATTGAGCCGTGCGTAGTTAAAAGGCTCTTCCACCCGTAAGACGGATACTTGTTTATGGCGTTGGATACTCTCCAGCCAAGAAAGTGTGGCTTTCTCAACGGAGAAATTATCAACAAGGATAATCTCAAATTTACGATATTTTTGTGAGGTGAGAAGGGAGTCAACGCAATTACGCGTCATCTCTAATTGATCGCGGAAGGGAATGATAATGCTGATAGAGGGTTGTTTACGGAAAGGCCATTGGATGGCGTAAAGGCTTAGGCGATCAATGGATGATACAGTCGCTTTGATCTTCCGACGGTGAAGATGTGCGGCGACACAGTCCGTGCCTGCTTTTACAGCGTAGCTTTTATTACCGATATTACTGGCTGTAGAGTTAGGTGTTTTACGCCAATGATACAAAATATCTGGGACATGATGGATGGCCTCTCGGGGGATGAGCTCCACCGCACGCAGAAGGAAGTCATGGTCTTGCGCGCCATTATACTGCCCTTCTAGCGGGCCGATCTTACGGACAAGCTCGGCCTCCATAACAGTGAGATGGCAAATATAATTACAGCCTAATAGATAGCGATAATCATAATCCGGTTTGAGGTTAGGCTCTAAAAAATGGCCAGCTGCATCTATTTTATCTTCATCACAATAGAGGAGCTTGGCCCCCGTTGTGAGTGCTGCGCGGACCATGCGCTCTAAGGCGACATCGACGAGGAGGTCATCATGATCAAAAAAGGCGATATACGCCCCGCGCGCAGCTTTGATTGCTGCATTAGTAGCCCCGGCAATGCCTTGATTCTTCGGTAGGACGACAGAGCGAATACGTTTATCGTTTTTGCAATAATCTTGGATAAGCTTTGTCGTACGGGGGCATGCACTGCCATCATCGACAATGATCAATTCCCATTGTTGGTAGGTCTGTGCGAGTACGGAGTCCACCGCGGCGCGGAAGTCGCCTTCATCTGGTCGCCATGTGGGACAAAGGACGGAAATAAGGGGGGTGTCTTTTAAAGGATGAGCTTGCCGTTGGAGGGCTGTTTGCTCGCTTAGATGGGTGTAATAACGGCGCGCCCAACGGTCATAATGTTGGAGGTTGAGCGGACGTTTGGGGATGAGGTTATG
This sequence comes from Bombella saccharophila, assembly GCF_026385475.1. GTDB lineage: Bacteria > Pseudomonadota > Alphaproteobacteria > Acetobacterales > Acetobacteraceae > Bombella > Bombella saccharophila. Next base: position 45,003 of record NZ_JANIDW010000004.1, on the reverse strand, counting down.
CGTCTCTCGGCGTAGAGCGGTGAGTTGTGTGTGGAGACTGGCAATCGTGTTTTCAATTTGTACCAACTTGGCAGCGAGTTGGTCATCAACGAGGGCGGTGATTAAGGGGCTGCCCGCTAGGGGGATATTATCGGGGATACTTGTGACGCTAAAATTATGCGGTATGCCATCATGGAACTGCTGAGGGATGGGGACTTCAAAACCGCAATTAGGCTCACATTGGAGGGCTTCGACCACATCGCCACGATAATGGTTTGCGCGGAATGTGCCGAGTGAGAGCCCATCAGCTTTAACGGAGATGATGACATTTCCTCTCCATGGCTCGCTGGGGCGTTGGCGGGCTACAACCCAACCACGTAAAAGCCCTTCATGGAGGCCGTCAACGCAACTTCTATACTCTATCTGCGATGAGTGGATGAAGGAGATAACGTCATGCGTTTTGTTAGGGTCTTGCCTATCAGGAAAGGGTAGAGCGGAGCGATCTGCAAAGCGTAGTGAGATCTCATGAGGCTGCTCATCAAGAGCGGCAGGTGGTAGAGTGAATTGAAAGCCTAGTTTTTCGCTAGGGGTATGCAAGGTGCTGCGGACATCTTCCCGCGGGAGATCACAGAGAGCCTGCATGACCTCCTGTCCATCCATAACGACATGTAACCGCACTGGTTGGAGCGGGTTGCGTAAGTTGATGGCCCACCCGCGGATAATGCCGCTGTGAGTGTCTATGGCGTCAACATAACCCTGAAACTGGCTGACAGGCAAAGACCCCTCCCCGTTAAGGCGTAAAAAGCAAAGTCTGTCATCAATGTGAAATATAATTGTGGCAGACAGACGACAGTTTGCCATAAACTACAGGGAACTGTACAAAAAAACTAGTCATTCTGAATGAAAGTGCTTCAATCGCTTTAAGAGACGGTTGTTCTTTGTGGGCAGGGGCGTTAATGCACGGAATTAGAGGTGGCTATGATCACGATGATAGCTGCCGATGTTGTAACGGCCAAGGCTCCAGATAGATGCGCATGACGCCCGTAACGCGTTCTTCTCACCATAGAGTTGGGTTTGACACTATTTTCCATGGGTTGCTTTGGGTATGTGCGGTGCTTGTATTAGCATCGCTGGGGGGCCTTATCCTGTTGATGGCAACAGGAGGGTGGCAGGCTTTTACCGCCTTTGGGCTTGATTTCTTTACACGAACGTCATGGAACCCCGTTAAGGATATATATGGGGTTTTGGCCCCGTTATTGGGCACCGTTGTTAGTACTATTATTGCGATGTTGATTGCCGTCCCTATGGCGTTTGGGACGGCTTTTTGGTTGGTCTATATTGCTTCCTCACGCTTTGCTTCAATTGTTGGGACAACCATCCAGCTTTTGGCGGCTGTGCCATCTATCATCTTTGGCATGTGGGGCTTCCAGACGATTGTTCCCTTCATCGCGCGTGATGTTCAGCCTTTTTTAAATCATCATTTTCGCCATACACCCATATTAGGGCCGATTCTCTCAGGCCCGCCTGTGGGGACGGGGCTTGTTACAGCGGGTATTATCCTTGCGATGATGATTGCGCCTTTCATCACTGCTGTGATGGTGGATGTGTTTGGGGCTGTACCGCCCATGCTGCGGGAGAGTGCTTATGGCCTTGGGGCCACACGCTGGGAGATGATGCGCAAGATTGTCGTGCCATGGTCGCGTAATGGGATGATTGGTGCGATCGTGCTGGGGATGGGCCGTGCCTTAGGTGAGACAATGGCCGTGACATTTATCATCGGTAACGTCACGAGTGTTGGCTGGTCCCTCTTTGCCCCACGCAGTACGGTGGCCTCTTTGATTGCCCTACAGTTCCCAGAAAGTCCGGCGGGGTCATTGCGGCTTTCCTCACTGATGGCGTTGGGATTCATCCTGATGGTTTTGTCCTGTGTTAGCCTTGTATTAGCGCGGTGCCTAAGGGGGAAGCGGTCATGAATAATGTAGAGTCTACCTCCTTTATGATGGCGCGGGATTGTTGGCGGCCTAGTCGTAAGGCTATGTGGCGGCGTTTATGCAATAATTGTGCAACAGGGGCGAGCGTTGCGGCAGGGAGTGTGTTGTTGCTCGTGCTGGTGTCTATTTTATGGACGCTCTTACGCCATGGGCTAGAGGGTCTCTCTTGGGCGACATTGACGCGTACAATGGGACCGCCCGGATCTGGCGGGGGGTTAGCCAATGCGATTATCGGCAGCGTGATCCAAACGGGCTTGGCCTTATTGATGGCGGCCCCTGTTGGGTTGATGTGTGGGATTTACCTCTCCGAATATGGGCGGAAGGGGAATTATTTCGCCAGTGGGGTGCGGTTTGTAGCGGATGTGTTGATGTCTGCCCCGTCCATTTTGATAGGCTTGTTCATCTATCAGCTCTTGGTCGTGCCGATGGGCCATTTCTCTGGCCTAGCAGGGGCATTAGCCTTGGCGGTTTTGGCTCTGCCCCTGATTGTACGCACGACAGAAGATATGCTCCGACTCGTCCCTACAGCGATGAGGGAAGCTGGAGCGGCCTTAGGGGCGGCACGGTGGCGTGTTATTATCTTCCTTTGTTTACGCTCCGCGCGGAAGGGTGTGCTGACGGGGATTCTTCTCGCACTTGCGCGGATGGGTGGGGAGACGGCGCCGCTTTTATTTACATCCTTGGGCAATCAAACCATGTCCACAGCGATGAATCGCCCTATGGCGAGCTTGCCAATAGCTATCTACCAATATGCTGGGGCCTCTTATGAGGACTGGGTGCAGCTGGCATGGACGGGGGCCTTGTTGGTGACCTTTGGCGTGCTTCTTATCAATATCACTGTGCGGCTTTCATCCCGTCACTGATGTCTAGGAGAGAGAGTTTCATGATGTCTGCTTCGATGCCATTTACCGAGCATCTCACCGGGTCATCAGGCGATGAGCCTGTTCAGGAGGTCGCCCTTGCTGTGCGGGGGGTTAATTTTTATTACGGCTCCCACCATGCTTTGCATGATATTTCGTTAGACTTCCCCGCACGTTGCGTTACTGCCATGATAGGCCCTAGCGGCTGCGGAAAATCCACCTTGTTGCGGATTTTTAACAAGATGTATGACCTCTATCCCGGCCAACGGGCAACGGGGGAGGTGATGTTTGATGGGCGCAATATCTTAGACGATTCGATTAGTCTTGATATGTTGCGTGCGCGTATTGGGATGGTCTTTCAAAAACCCACGCCTTTTCCGATGTCGATTTACGAGAACATTGCCTTTGGTGTGCGTCTGCATGAAAAATTGAGCCGTACTGCGATGGATGAGCGTGTGCAAGATGTTCTCACACGTGTGGCCTTGTGGAATGAGGTGCGTGATCGCCTCCATGCACCAGCAACGGGGTTATCAGGCGGGCAGCAGCAGCGTTTATGCATTGCGCGTAGTATTGCCACCCGGCCGGAGGTTCTTTTGTTAGATGAGCCAACCTCTGCCTTGGACCCGATCTCTACGGCGCGGATTGAGGAATTGTTGGACGAGCTTAAAGAAGAGTTCACTATCGTGGTTGTAACGCATAACATGCAGCAGGCGGCACGTTGTGCGGACCAAGTGGCGTTTTTTTATCTAGGCCGCTTGGTTGAGATGGATACGGCGGACCGTATTTTCACCAACCCGCGTCAGAAACAGACGCAGGATTATATTACCGGTCGATTCGGTTAAGCGGGGAAGGGAGAGAGATTATGCCACATGAGCGTTCTCACATTGTCTCAAGCTACGAGCAGGAGTTAGACCAGCTACGGGCTATGGTAGCGCAGATGGGGCATATTGTAGAGGAACAAGTTAGCCTCGCCTTATTGGCTATTGCTGAGCATGATGAAGCCGCAGCGGATGAAGCCACACGTCGTGACCCAGAGGTTGATGAGCTAGAGCGCGATGTGGAGACGTTGGTGATCCGTCTTTTAGCGTTGCGGAGCCCTATGGGGGCGGATTTGCGCGAGATTGTCGCAGCATTGAAAATCACTGGAGATTTGGAGCGCATTGGTGATTATGCGGCTTCCATTGCGCGTAAGGCCATCAAGGCGGCCTCAAGTGAAGCTCAGATTTCATTCTCTGGCTTGCGGAGTATGTGCCGTCTTGTGCGGGATAATTTAAGCCGCACGGTGGAGGCTGTCATCCAGCATGATCCGAACATGGCGATGGAGGTATGGCATGCTGACCGTGGGGTGGATGAGCATTATGTCGCTCTCTTCCGTGAGCTTGTGACGTATATGATGGAAGATGCGCGCAATATTCGCGCATGTACCGAACTTTTGTTCATCGCTAAGAATTTGGAGCGTATTGGTGACCATGCGACCAACATGGCAGAGCGTGTTTTTTACTCTGTTACAGGAGAGAATTTACCACCAGAGCGGCCGCGTGGGGAAAACTCGATGCGTAAGCTTAATAGAGAGATTTGAAGGTCTTTATAAGCACAAAAAAGGCCCGATAAGTTGCTGCGCTTATCGGGCCTTTTTTATGGAGAATGAAGGAGGATTTAAGACGCTTCAGTAGGCTCGTCATCCTCTTCCTTTTGGTTGCGTTTGAGCAAGACCCACCCGCCATAGAAGATGAGAGCAAGAATGGGGATGGAGCCAACAGTGATGGTGCCAGAGGGATAATCAAACGCCATCATCACCAGCACGAGCAAGAGGAAGGCAAGTGTAAGCCAACCCGTATAAGGGGCACCGGGCATAGAGAAGCTGGTGACAGCAATCCGTCCCCGTTTAATGGCCCGATGCAGGCGGAGTTGGCAGAGCAGAATGGTTGCCCATGTACCCAAAATACCAAGAGAGGAGATGCTCAATACAATCTCAAAGATTTGCGTGGGGTATAGGTAGTTCATCAAAACGCCCACGAGATAGATAAAGAGCGTCACACCAATGCCGACATAAGGCACGGCATTACGGTTGAGCTTGCTCATGGCACTAGGGGCAGACCCGCCGAGGGCTAAGGCGCGTAAAATGCGGCCTGTAGAATATAAGCCGGAATTAAGGCTGGAAAGAGCTGCCGTGAGGACCACAAAATTCATGATGCTGTCAGAGGCAGGTAGGCCAAGCTTGTGGAAGAAGGTCACAAAAGGGCTTTCCCCACCATGATAGGCCGACCAAGGCATGAGGCAGACGAGCAGGGTGACAGAGCCTACATAGAAGAAAATAATACGCCAAATGACGCTGTTAACAGCATTGGGGACGACCTTGCGGGGGTTATCGCACTCCCCAGCAGCAATGCCGATGAGCTCCGTTGCGGCATAAGCGAAGATCACACCTTGGATGAGCATCAATGAGGCGACAACCCCATGGGGGAATAACCCGCCGGACTGCGTGATGAGATGAACCCCCGGTGTGTAAGGCCCAACATGGGTGCCGCTAAGAAGGATGTACCCGCCTACTGTGAGGAAGATGACTAAGGTGAGGACTTTGACAAGAGAGAACCAGAATTCAATCTCACCAAAATAGCGCACACCGGTAAGGTTTACCGCCCCGACCACAACAAGTGCACCGAGGGCAATCAGCCATTGAGGGATGGCCCCAAAAATGGGCCAGTAATGGATGTAAAGCGCAATGGCGGTAATATCGACAATGCCCGTCATCGCCCAGTTGAGGAAGAAGAACCATCCCGCTGCATAGGCGGCCCCTTCCCCAAGGAACTCACGAGCATAGGTGACAAAACTCCCGCTGCTTGGGCGGTACATCACAAGCTCGCCCATAGCGCGGAGGATCATAAAAGCGCAAAGGCCGCAAATAGCATAAGTGATGGCCAGAGATGGACCAGCGACCTGAAGGCGCGAGCCTGCCCCAAGGAACAAGCCTGTACCAATCGCCCCACCAATGGCGATCATTTGGACATGCCGCCGGCTTAGGTCCTTCTGATACCCCTCCTCACTGGTAGAGGTCGGTTCAGGGGTGGTTTGCTCAGGGGAGGGTGTAGTCATGCGATCATCCTGCAATGGGCGGTTTGCGGCGGGGGGTACGGGGGGCTAGAGTTTCGCTCCTGTATGGTCTGCTATGTGTTATACGAATAGATTCTATAGCTAACCATCAAGGCTTTGCCAATGGATGATACTGGTAAAGCGAGATTTTAATAACCAATTACAGAGGCGTAATAATAAGCTGTTTTTATGACAGGGGGAGAGGGGTGCAGCCATGTAGGAAAATGCGCAATCCTTCTTCTAAATAACGCTGCAAATCGGCCTTGTTGCGTGCGGCTCCGCAATGGGCGAGGCGGGAGAGCATTGGCCCGCCAATGGTCAAGCCAAAGAGATGATCGGCGGCATCGGTGGCATTAGCGAAGGTGAGGGTGCCTGCCTCCTTTTGGGCTTGTAGCCAGTTTTGTATATTCGTTTTACTGCCTGCGAGGTGAAAAAGCTCTGTCATGAGCTGTTGGATGGAGGGGGAGCGGTTTGTTTCCCCAATAATTGTGCGGAGAAGGCTGAGGCGTTTTTCACAGAGGAAAATTTCAGCCATTTGGAAGATTATTTCCCGTAATTGAGACTCAACACTGTTTTGTGGCAGGGGGGCTGGGGTTAAAGGGGGAAATAATTCTTCTAAAATAAGTTGCTCTATGAGTGTCCGTTTGGACGGAAAAAAGAGATAGAGTGTCTTTTTGGACATCCCTGCGTGATGGGCGATATGGTCCATTGTGGTGTGATGGTAGCCTTGTTTTTGCAACAGAGCACAGGCTACTTTCAGGATTGTCCTGCGGCGGTCTGTATCATGGGGGGGGGAAATGGCACCACACTCCTACAAGGTTAAAAGACACAGCGTCAGGTACAATATGTGTAAGGCTGCTAAGCCCTGTTACGCGTATAAAGGGTTATAGCGCACCTTTTTTATGGATTATAGGCTTGACCTTGTGAATGGAAACTGGTTAGTTTCCATTTATCATTACCACTCCTTGTATGAGACGAGTGATGCAGGTAACGCGGTTTGCCTGCTAGATAGTTTTAGTTTGATTTTCCTAAGAGAGCCAGTGTCATTTATGTCCATATGTCGCGTGTTTCCGGCTGTTTGTTTGTCTCGTATGGCTCTTTTGGGCGGGACAATGTTACTAGGCACCACCTTTTTAGCGGGCTGTCAGAAAAAGGCCCCGCATAAGGCTGCCGTGCAAGAGGTCGCTGTGGTGACCTTGCATAAGCAAAATGTCCCGATGGAGACCTCCCTCCCCGGCCGTGTGGAAGCCTATGAGCAAGCACAGATTCGCCCGCAGGTTGGTGGCGTGTTGGTCGAGCGTATGTTTGAGGAGGGGAAAGACGTTAAAGCTGGGCAGCAATTATTCCAGATTTACATTGCTCCCTTCCAAGCGGCGTATGACCAAGCGCGTGGACGGTTGATGGAAGCGCAGGCGAGTGCCATTCGTGCTCATGCGCAGTTGCGGCGGTATAAATCCCTTGTGGGCGCGCGAGCGGTAAGTCGGCAGGAATATGATGATGCCCTGGCGACAGCACGGCAAGCGGATGCAGAGGTTGTGCAGAGCCAAGCTGCGGTGGAGAGTGCGCAGGTTAATCTTAACTATACGCATGTTTATGCCCCGATTGATGGGCGCATTGGTCGGACGCTTTACACAGCAGGGATGCTGGTAACGGCGAATCAGAGTGATGCGATTGCGGTTGTGACCCGGTTAGACCCTATCTATGTGGATGTGAATCTCGCTGCAGAAGATATGATACGTCTACGGCGGGAGCTGGCCTCTGGTCAGTTAGAGCGTAAAGGTAATGATGCTGCTGTAACGGTAGAGCTGCCTGATGGCTCTCTTTATGGGCATACAGGCCAGCTAGAACTTTCTGAAGTCACGGTGGACCCAGCAACAGGGACATTGGTCCTACGCGGGGTGATGCCTAACCCTGATAAATTGCTTTTGCCGGGGATGTTCGTGCATGCCCATATTAAGGAGGGCAGCGACCCTAACGCGCTCCTTGTGCCTCAATTAGCGGTGCAGAGGACTCATAAAGCAGAGCCTTATGTCATGGTGGTGGATAAACAAAATCATGTTCATTTGCGGATGGTGACGGTGGGGCAGACCATAGGGGCTAATTGGCACGTTTTACATGGGCTGAGTGAGGGAGAGGCTGTGGTTATCTCTGGGCTACAGAAGATACGGGCCGAAGGTACAGTAAAGCCTCATGAAGCCGATAAAGCCGAGCTGGGGCTGGAGTAAGAGCGTATGTCTTTATCGCGTTTCTTTATCGACCGCCCTGTTTTTGCGTGGGTGGTTGGGCTGATTATTATGCTTGTGGGTGGTGTCTCCATCACCCGTATGCCGATTGCCCAATATCCTACGATTGCCCCACCGCAAATTGCCGTTGCGGTGGATGACCCCGGGGCCTCTGCCGATACGGTGAATAACACGGTGGTGCAGCCGATTCTCCAACAAATGTCCGGGTTGGACCATTTGGAGTATCTATCGGCACAGTCTTACGGCAATGGGCATATGGAAATTGACCTAACCTTTGAGCAAGGGACAAGCCCCGATATTGCTCAGGTGCAGGTGCAAAATAAATTACAGCTTGCCCAACCGCGCCTTCCGCCGGAAGTGGTCAATCAAGGTTTGAGTGTCACAAAGGCTGCCAAGAACTTTATGATGGTGATTGGCTTTATCTCCACTGATGGCAGCATGAGCGGGAAGGATCTTTCCGATTACGTGGCCTCTAACGTGATGGACCCTCTCTCGCGTATTTCTGGGGTGGGGGACCATACGCTCTTTGGCTCCGAATATGCCATGCGTATTTGGATGGACCCTGATAAGCTGTATAAATATGGCCTGACAGTTGCTGATGTACAGCATGCGGTGCAGAATCAGAATATTCAGGTTGCCTCAGGGGAGCTAGGCGGCCTACCAGCACAAAAATCTGTAGGGTTTGATGCCACTATCATCGGTCCTGTCCGCCTGACAGACCCGGCGCAATTTAGCGATATGCTGCTGAAGGTCCAACAAGATGGCAGCCAAGTGCGGATGCGCGATATTGGGCGTGTGGAGCTAGGCTCACAGAGCTATAATTTCACATCCCGGTATAATAATGAACCCGCCACAGCCCTAGCCCTCAAGCTCGCCCCCGGGGCGAACCAGATGGTGACAGAAGATGCCGTGCGCGCGGAGATTAATCACCTCTCCCAGTTCTTCCCTAAAGGGGTGAAGGTGGTTTACCCGCTGGATACGGAGCCTTTCATCACGCACTCGATTGAGGAAGTGATTGAGACATTGGTGGAAGCCATCATTCTGGTTTTTGTCGTGATGCTCGTCTTTCTTCAAAATTTCCGCGCGACATTAATCCCGACCATCGCCGTGCCGGTGGTGTTGCTGGGGACGTTTGGGTTGCTGTCCATCATGGGGTACAGCATCAACACCTTGACGATGTTGGCTATGGTCCTCGCAGTGGGGCTATTGGTGGATGATGCCATCGTGGTGGTGGAGAATGTCGAACGTGTGATGAGCGAGAAGCATCTCCCCCCGCGTGAGGCTGCGCGTGAATCGATGGATGAAATCTCCGGCGCGTTGGTGGGGATTGTGTTGGTCCTTACAGCGGTCTTTTTACCTATGGCCGCTTTTGGTGGGTCCACCGGGGTGATTTACCGGCAATTCTCCATCACGGTTGTGGCGGCTATGTGGTTGTCCGTCCTCGTAGCGATGATTATGACACCCTCTCTTTGCGCTACGATGTTAAAGCCAACCAATCATGAGGTCCATTTTCGCCCAGCGATCTGGTTTAATAATGGCTTTGAGTGGCTAACGCATCGCTATATAGGCGGGGTGCGGCATTTATTGCGTTTACGTCTCCCGGCGATGTTAGTGTTTTTAGGCCTAACGCTGCTTGTGGGCTATATGTTCATTAAGGTTCCAACAGGCTTCTTACCTGATGAGGACCAAGCCCTTATTTTTGGGCAGATTAGTACACCACCAGGGGCTACTGATGCACAGATGGGGGTGATTAACCATCGCATCACCGATTATGTACTAAAAACATATAGCCATGATGTTGAATCTGTTTTTACGATGAATGGCTTTAGCTTTGCAGGGCAGGGGCAAAATGCTGGGGCGTTCTTTATCCGGCTGAAGCCATGGGATAAGCGACCGGGCTATAAACATTCCAGCATGGCGATTGCTAGTGAGATCATGAAGCATTTTGCTGGTGACCCTGCGGCGCAGATTTATGCTCTTAATCCCCCTGCTGTGATGGAGCTTGGTAATGCGACTGGCTTTGACTTAGAGCTTGAGGATAACGGTCATATTGGCCATCAAGCCTTCCTTGCGGCGCGTAATAAACTGCTTGATGAAGCGAAGAAGAACCCTCTGCTTACTGCTGTGCGCCCAATGGGGTTGGAAGATGCGCCGCAATTTGTGTTGGACTTAAACCGTGAGAAAGCTAACGCGCAGGGCATTACCAACGAGGATATTAATACGACCATTCAGGGGGCTTTAGGCTCGATTTATGTGAATCAATTCACCCGGAATGACCGTGTAAAACAGGTATATATCCAAGGTGAATCTTTTGCCCGCATGAGGCCAGAAGACCTCAATCGCTGGTATATCCGCAATAATCTTGGCGAGTTAGTGCCCTTTAACGCTTTTGCCTCTGGCCATTGGATTGTAGGGCCGCAGAAGGTGGAGAATTATAACGGCCTTAATTCTTACGAGATTCAGGGTGTGCCTGCGGCAGGGGTAAGTGCTGGTCGTGCCGTTGCGGAGATAGAGGCCATCCTAAAAACGCTGCCCCCCGGCGTCGGGCATGAATGGACAGGTCTCACTTTTGAGCAATTAGCCTCTGGCAATGCTACAGGGCCGCTTTACGCGCTGGCAGTGATTGTGATTTTGCTCTGCCTTGCTGCTTTGTATGAAAGTTGGGCGATTCCTTTCTCCGTATTGCTGGTGCTGCCTTTGGGTGTCTTAGGGGCGATTGCCTCCACCCTATGGCGAGGGCTGAGCAATGATGTGTATTTCCAAGTCGGGTTGCTGACCACTGTTGGGCTAGCTGTCAAAAACGCCATTCTGATAGTTGAATTCGCCAAGGCCTTTTATGAAAGCGGCGATACGTTAGAAGAGGCTGTGTTGAAAGCGGGGCAAGAGCGTTTACGCCCTATTTTGATGACCTCTATCGCCTTTGTATGCGGTGTGTTTCCTTTGGCGATTGCCACCGGGGCCGGGGCTGCGGCGCGTGTAGCGATTGGGACCTGCGTTGTCGGGGGGATGATTACGGCAACGGTGTTGGCTGTGTATTTCGTCCCCATCTTTTTTGTCGTGGTGCTGCGGCTTTTTCGCGTCAAACGTCTTTCAGAGCGGCATGAAGCTGGGCAGGAAGGAGGCCAAGCATGAGCCTTTATAGCACAAAACGGAGCCTCACTTACGGGGTGATGGCTGTGGGCAGTATGCTGCTTGCCTCGTGCAATTTATCCCCGAAATATCACCGCCCAGACCCCGCCGTTGCACAGAAATACCCAGCCGATGCGGAGTTAAAACCTGGCCAGCCGGTACATCAGCGTGTCTCCGACCTTGGGTGGGAGGATTTCTTTACAGACCCCCGCTTAAAGGCCCTTATCACTCTGGCTTTGACCAATAACCGAGACCTCGCCGCGCAGATGGCGGCAGTCGCGGCAGAGCGTGGGCAGTATCAAGTACAGAATGCCGCCCTTTTCCCGACCATTTCGGCTGGTGGGGGAGCCCAATATGTGGGGCCATCGGATACGGCGGGCTTTGCCTTTGCGCCGGGTTCTGGTCGCTCAATTTCTACATTGCGTTTTTATCAGACATCCATTGGGTTCTCATCTTATGAGATTGACCTATGGGGGCGTATTCGCAATATGGCGCGCGCCCAGCAGGAGCAAACATTAAGTGCGGCTGAGAATCTGCGTAACCTGTGGCTGACGACAGTTTCGCAGGTGGCAAGTACATATATTCAATGGTTGGCTGATAAACGATTGCTAGACCTTGCGCGCAATACAGCGCGGACGCGGGCCGATACATGGCGGTTGAATGACCTTAAGTTTAAGCATGATGAGTTAGATGCGCTCACTCTCGCCCAAAGTGCGGCGGAGTTAGAGCAAGCACGCTCTGATGAGGAGAAAGAGACGCGGGCCGTTGCTGATGATGAACATTCCTTACAACTTTTAGTCGGCACGCCCTTGCCGGCGAATCTGCCCCCGGCTTTGCCGATGGGCCGACAAACGATGATTGCGGAATTACCGGCGGGTTTGCCGTCCGACCTTTTAGAGCAACGGCCTGATATTATGGCTGCAGAGCATCTGCTATTGGGGGCGAATGCCTCCGTTGGTGCGGCGCGGGCGGCCTTCTTCCCACGGGTAACCCTTACAGCGAATGAGGGGACAAGCTCGCTGCAATTTCGCAAGCTCTTTAGCCATTTGGCCGAAACATGGGGTGTCTCCCCTAATATAAGCATCCCCTTGCTCACATGGGGTGTGAATCAGGGGAACTTACGGACAGCAAAAGCAAGGCTTGCGCAGAATGTGGCGCAATATCAAAAAGCCGTGCAATCGGCATTTCGAGAAGTATCCGATGCGTTGACAGCGCGGGAGACTTATCGCCGGCAAGATGAGCATATGGTTGTTTTAGAGACACAAACCCAATGGGCTTACGACCTCGCCCGGATGCGCTATCATGCGGGGATCGATAATTATCTAACCACCTTGGTGCAGGAGCGTCAGCTTTACCAAGCCCAGCAGAGCCGTATTGTTGTGGAGGCGGCACGGTTCCAAAATATGGTAACCCTTTATCGTGCATTAGGTGGGGGGTGGAGTCGTAAGAGCCAAGGGCAGAAGTAACGTACGCGCCGCATTGCGGTGGGTGAGGAGAGAGGCAATGGGTTTGGTAAAGACGCTCGGTTTAGGGCTAGGGCTGATGGCCCTGATGATAGGCAGTGCGGGGCTTAGTTATGCTGATGATGGGGCTGATGGGCTAGATAGTGTTGTGCGTAAGCCCATGCCCAAAACCAGCTTGCCGCGTGTTCATGCTGATTACAGCATGTTCCATTTTGTCCCACGCGGGGATGAGGTGACGATTCAGCCAGAGCATGGGCGGTTGATTTTTCGTAAAAAGAGTGGCGTGCCTGACGGCTATGCCGAGCGGCGCGGTGCGGCGATTGTCTATTATGATTCCACAGGTAAAGCGGTGCGGATTCAGCGTCTCACCCCTGAGGAGTTGGACCGGATGACCCAATAAAGGGTCGTCGCTTTTTAGGCCTTCCACCGCCAATAGCCATAGAGGCCGAGAAGGGTATAGCCCCCGTAAAGCAAAGCGGTAATGCTGAGCGAACGGCTGAAGAAAAGCCCTGTATAAATTACATCAATCCCTGCCCAGAGCAGCCAGCTTATGCGGTGCCGCCGTGCGGTCCATAATTGGGCGAGTAAGCTGGCCCCGCTTAGGCCGCCATCAAGGAGGGGGGCTGGGTCGTCACTCCAACAGCGCAGGGCTATAACCCATAAGGTGGAGAGGATAAAAAAGCCAAGCGTCTCTATGATGGCTTTTTTGAGGGCCAGCGGCTGGGGCGGGAGGGTGTTTTGCCGTGCTTTATCCCGTGCCCATAAAGCCCAGCCATAAAGGATGGTGAGGCTAAACACCCCTTGCAATATGGTATCGGCATAAAGGCGGGCATGGAAAAAGACCCAGCCATAAAGAAAGGTCGCTAGGAGGGAAATTGGCCAGCCGATGAGGCAGCGTTGGGCGGTTAGCCATACCCCACTTGCACTAAAGCATGCAGCGATAAGCTCCATCATTTAACATGCCTCCAACATGCTTAGGAGGGTACGCCCTGTGGGGGAATGGAACCATTCTGCATGGCCGATGAGATAATCCCGCCAAGAAATCTCTGCCGCTGCTTGGTTATGGAGCGTATGGCCGTAATAAGCCGTTTCAGAGAGGGCAAAGGTCACATGGCAGAGGGGGAGCCAGCGTGCTGTGAGGTGTCGTTCTACGAGGCTTCTTGGGCGTTGGGCATCATAAGCGTGGAGGAAGGCGCGTAGCTGCTCCTCATGCACGGTGGGGGAGCCGTCAGGGGCGAGCCAGCTAATGAAGCTACGCTCTATCGCTACAGCGAGGTCAAAAGCGGCACTGGTTTGGTCACACATGCCGAAATCGAAGATACGCACGGCGGTGAGGTCTTGCCCCTCATTCTGCCATAAGAGATTTGCCCCATGCCAATCACCATGTCCCCAAAGGGGGCGGTCATGCGGTAAGAGGGGGCGTAAGGCCTGATGAAATGGCTCTAAAAGGGGCAGAACGTCAGAGCGTACATCCTCAAGGGAGTAAAGTGATGTAAGGCCCTTTTGCTGTGCTGCCCAAGGGAGGAGTGTATCGTCTAAGGATGGCCCGAGCAGGGGATGGCGGATGGAGGTGAGGGGGGGATTATGGCGCGGGGGCGCGTCATACCCCGCACTAGCGTGATGTAACTGGGCAAGGAGCCGCCCGCTAGAGGCCGCTTGGGGCGTGCTTTTATAAGGCCGCCATGATTCAAGCCCGCGATAAGCATCGTGCTCGGTAAAGAGGGGAAAGGCCTCATAAACATAATGCCCTTCTGCTTTGGCGGTGGTGCCATCCTCCATAGGGAGTGGGGCGCATACGGCTAGCCCTTGCGCTGCGAGATGTTGGGCAAAGCGATGTTCCTCTGTCACTGTGCGGGCGGAGCGCAAAGCCCGCCCATGCCGTTTGAGGAAGATATGCTGGCCATCCTGCAACGCGATGATGGCCGAGGCAGAAAAGGGCCGCTGGCTATGCCAGAGGATAGGCTCTTTAGCGGGATGCATGCCCCAATGAGGCAAGAGAGTTGCTACATCAGCGCGCGTAAGGGCGGGCCACACACAGCTATTATAGCCGCTCTCTAAGCCAAGGGGGCGTGTAGACATGCTCAAAACCCCGCCGTAAAGCTTGCAAGGGCGGCAAAGGGACTGCCGATGAAGTAATCAGGGCTGGAGCCTTTAATGCGCGTCCCATGCAGGCCGGTTGTCGTATGAGCGTTAAAAGCGGTGCTGTTAATACCAGAGAGGTAACGTTGATTGCTTAAATTGCTCAGGTTCAGGCGCAAGGTGGGTTTTTGGAGTACGCCGATATTGTTAAAGCGGTACCCCAAAGCGAGGTCTGCCGTCATGATGGCAGGGATGCGTTCATCATTCATAAAGGTGGCATATTGGTGGCTTATATAATGCATCGTCACCATGCTGAAGAAGTGTCCATCATCATAGCGTAACCCCGCTCCCGCTTGGAAATGAGGGCTACGGATAGCCGTTTTGCCTGCTGTAGGGAGGAGGTCCCCCCTAGCGGCAATGTTACTATCGATGGTGGCATGGAGATATTCAAAAGAGGCATAGGGGCTGAGATGATGCCAAGGGCGTGTGCCAATCTCTACATCTACCCCGCGTGAGGTTTGCTTCCCCGCATTGATGGAGGTGGAGATATTGGGGTTATTGGGCTCCCCTGTTTTAATCTGCCGATTGCGGAAATTGTAGTTAAAGAAGGTCACGCTCGCAGTAATCCATTCCCCCGTACGGCGATAGCCAAACTCCTCTGCGATGGAATATTCATTTTTAAGATGGTTTGTCCCCGCTTTGCTGAGGGAGCCATTGGCGTTGCCATTCGCATCTGTCCCAGCATATTGGTTGTAATAGCTGGAGGCTGTTGGGGCGCGGAAGTTGGTGTTGACGTTGAGGAAGAGCTGGTCCTGCTTGGTAAAGTTCCACCTCATGCCAAAGCGCGGCAGTGGCTCGGCTTTATTACTAGAGATGGTCCGCTGAGGGCCGGGGACGTCATTTGTTCCCCAACGATGCATCATGACCTCTTTAAAGCCAATATCCATCGCTAATCTATCCTGCATGAGGGAGATATGGTCGCCTATATACAGCGCATTGACCTGCGACATAGTATGAAAGGCCCCCGCAAGGTAAGGGTTACCATTGGGCATTAGCACACGGTCACGCCGTTTATCGGCCCAAATATTGGCCGAACTTCCATCATCATTAACGGTGGTAAAGGGTTGGCGTTGGTTATCATCGGAGTAGTCATACCAATACCCCATAACGAAATCATTCCATTTATACCGGGCATGGAAGGCCATATTCACCCCAGCGCGATAGCTACGCTGCGTGTATTCGGAACGGACGGTTTGATTATCGGTTAAAGGGAGGGAGGAGACAGGCTGGGTGCCATAATAATTGCCTGTACCAGAGAGCTGGGAGCCGTACGGGAAGTTACCATAAGCGCTTTGAGCATAAGGGGTGATGTCAAAACTATAACGCTGGTTAAAGCGCAGATGCACAGGCGCACCGACATAGAGCGTTTCCTCTGGGTCGCGGGAAAGTCGCCAGTAATTATAGCTATTATCGCCGGGTTCATAATGATGGGTGAGGGCACCGCTATGGGTGCCGTATGTTTTCCAATCCTTGAGGGACGTGAAGGGATAATAGCTGGTGATGGTCCTGTTCCATGACCCAACAAGGCTTGCGCGATTGTCCTGCCCCCATTCTTTAAGGAGCTTGAAGTCAATATGCTGGCGGGTGTCGTACCCGCCGCTGCGCCAATTATCAGTATGGGTGTTGGAGTAAGAGGCAAAGCCGCGGACGCCACTATGGCCAATCTCGCCTGTCTCAAGCCGGAGGAAGCCGCGCCGCGTGTTAAAAGAGCCGTATGAGAAAGAGGCAAACCCGCCGGGTTTAAAGGCCGGGTCTAGGAAGGAGAGCTTCATCAACCCACCAGCGGCATTGAGGACGGGGCTATCAAGGTCGGAGGAGCTTTGTTGCAGCCCAACGGTGCTGTAATTCTCTGTATCAGCAAATTGGTTGGGATACCCACCATAAGAGGCAATATCATTGAGGGGCATACCCTCTAAGACATAGCCAATAGCATCCCCATTTAGCCCACGGACACTGATATTCGTATTAGGGGAAATGCCAAAAGGGTCGGAGGTAGCAACATTTGCACCGGGTAAAATGGAGACAAGCTGAAAAGCCGAAGCCGTAGGGGCTTGTACATCCATATAGCTACGGCCCACCTCACTGATGGATTGCGTGCCATGTTGAGGGCGGATTAACCCCCCACCGCGTTGGGTGACCTCCGTTGTGGCATGGGTGGTGATATATTCCACCTCTTTTGCCTGCACATCATGGGGATGTGAGGTGGTGGGATGTGAGGTGGGATGTGTTGGTGTGTGCGTCTGTTGGCCTTTTGTTTGCTCCTCAGCCAAGGCTAAGCTGGGGCAACATAAGGGGAGTAAGAGGAGGGCCTGTAAGCTAGAAAAAGATAAGCGCATAGAATCTTCACCTTCGAGAGGTCGATAGGGAAGGTTCGCTGGGCTGGCGTTAGTTCAGGGGAAGATGGGGTTGTCCCATCCGTACTATTTTCCTGTCCCTTCGCCGGTACGAACCGGATCAGGTTCAAAGGGTTGGATGGCCTTACCCATCCTCTCAGCCTTGCAGATGAAGGCACCCCTCGGAACATATATGCTTTGTTAGCAGAGATAAGAGTGTGCGTTCAATAGAGACAAGCCCTATGGGGGAGGAGGGGCGGGCGGTTTCT
Source organism: Bombella saccharophila (assembly GCF_026385475.1). Taxonomy (GTDB): domain Bacteria; phylum Pseudomonadota; class Alphaproteobacteria; order Acetobacterales; family Acetobacteraceae; genus Bombella; species Bombella saccharophila. The sequence continues at coordinate 27,507 of NZ_JANIDW010000004.1, read as the reverse complement.
CTTGTAAAAATGCCTGTTTCTGCCAATATCGGGATGTATGAATTTAGTCTTTCTTAAAATGGGGGGCATATGCCTGTAATTGCACCGAGCCTGCTTGCTGCTGATTTCTCTAATCTGCGTCAGGAAATGAGCGCGGTGGTAGAGGCCCCATGGTTGCATCTTGATGTTATGGATGGGCATTTTGTGCCTAATATTTCCTTTGGGATGCCGGTTATTAAAGCTTTGCGGCCGCATAGTCAGGCTAAGTTTGATGTCCATTTGATGATTGACCCTGTGGACCCGTATTTAGAGGCCACGGCCAAAGCGGGAGCAGATCATATTACGGTGCATGTGGAGGGGAATGCTCATCTGCATCGGACGCTGCAAACCATCCACGCCTTAGGCTGTAAAGCAGGGGTGGCGATCTGTCCTGCAACCCCACCAGAGGCTTTGTCCGAAGTCATGGATATGGTCGATATTATCTTGGTTATGACGGTTAATCCCGGTTTTGGGGGGCAGAAGTTCCTGCATGGTCAGCTTGCTAAAATCCGCACCCTTGCAGAGATGATCCGTAAGAGCGGGCGGGATATTACACTAGGCGTTGATGGTGGGATTGATGAAACTACAACCCCGTTGGTGACGGAGGCCGGGGCGACTATGCTCGTGGCAGGCTCTGCTATTTTTGGCAAGGATGACCGCAAAGCCGCTATAGAGGGGATGCGCGCTGCGGCCCGCCCCGCACGTCGTGCATGAGAGGGGGCTGAGGCTTGTTTAAGTCCTGCTGGCGGTATGTTCGGCTTTTATGTGCTTCCTTACCGGCTCGCCAGCGCGGTGAGGTTGGCCCTGTCTGCTTGTATCAGGATCGAGAAGAAGGGGACATCGACCAAGCTGCGTTGCTGACAGGTGGTGTATTCCGCTTTGCACAAAAAACGTATCGCCTACCAATGCGGGATGTTTGGCATAAGAATGATTGGCCTGAGGATGTACGGCGTTGGTTCTATAGTTTTGATTGGTTGAAGGATCTGCGTACGTTCGGCACGAATGGGGCGCGGCTATTGGCGCGTTCTATGGTGGCCTCATGGGCGGACCGTCCTCCTAATGACCCTATTGCGCGGGAGGGTGGGGTAATAGGCCGCCGTTTGGCAAATTGGTTCGGGCATTATGAATTCTGCCTTTCCACCGCTACAGTGAACACACAGCATATTGTGTTAGAGGCTGCAGTGAAGGATGGACGGCGGCTCTCGGCAATGTTGCCTCTTTCCTCATTAGGTTGGGAGGAGCTTGCTGCTCTGCGTGGGGTGTTAGCCGTCTATATGGCGGTGCCTCATTATGATGGCTTTTTTAAACGCTTTGAGGAGCAACTTCCCCATGTGTTGACCCGTCTGCTGGGGGAGGAGGGTATTGCAGCAGAGCGTAGCCCGGAAGCGCAATATCGCTGCGTGCAGGAACTTACTGCGATTCAAGGGATGTTCGGTGTTTTGCAATGGCTGCCACCAGAGTGCGTCTCTGTCGCTTTAGGGCGGGCTTGTGCAGTATTGCGGGCTTTTTGCCATGGCGATGGGGGGCTAGCCCTCTTTAATGGCGCGCAGGAACATGGCGCAAAATCCATTACCGCTTTGTTAGAGCAAGCCGAACGCTACCGCATTGTTGCCTCGAGTTTGAGCCAAGGTGGTTTTGTGCGGCTTACAGCAGGGCGGGCCCTTTTATTGGTGGATGCAGCCCCACCCCCACCGCGCGGGTTGGACCGTATGGCCCATGCGGGGACGTTGTCTTTTGAGTTCTCCCATCATCGGCAGCGATTATTTGTAAATTGTGGCTCTGCTATGGGCGGGGGATGGCAACGCGCCTTGCGCTCGTCTGCTGCTCATACAGCCCTAATTGTGGAGGGGGAATCCTCATCAGGGTTTGGGGCGGATGGTCATATAACGCACCGGCCTTCACAAGTGCGTTGCCAGCAAGAGCGAGAGGGCCGAGCAGACGCCGTGCATCTCTCTCATAATGGCTATTATCCCTCTCATGGGGTGATATGGTCCCGCTCGCTCTTTTTAGACCCTTCAGGGGAGGAGTTACGCGGCTGCGAGCGTGTGGAAGGGGAGCGTGATGTGTCTTTTGCGCTGCGTTTCCATATTCATCCTGATGTGCGGGTAGAGCGCGAGGATGAAGAGATTATCCTCCATACAGCCTCTGAGATATGGCGTTTTCATCAAACAGGTGGAGAGATAGCCGTGGAGGACGACCTGTATATGGGCCGCGGCACACCGGTGGAAACGCGCCAGATTGTCGTTTATTCCCGCCCCGGCCGGACGTTAACATCACCTGTAACAGAGAAGGAGGGGGCCGAGACACGCCCCCGCCGCCAGCAAAAGGTGGAATGGGTGCTGGAGCACGTGCCCCTCTAGGAGGGCTGCCCTGTTACTCTACCCGGATGAGGATATGTTTCTTCTTGCCGGAGGAGAGCTTTAGCGTGCCGTCTGTTAGGTCGGCAGATGTGATGATTTGATTCTCATCTTTGATGACGACATCATTCAGCCGGGCACCACCCCCGCGGATGAGGCGGCGTGCCTCGCCCCCGCTGGCGGCTAAGCTTGCCTCTGCAAAGAGCTTAAAGGCAGGTACGCCCTCGGCAAATAGGCTGGCAGGCAGGGTGACTTCTGGCAGGGCGGCTTGTGTGCTGCCTTGCTCAAACACGGTGCGGGCGGTTGCAGCGGCTTCCTCAGCGGCAGCACGGCCGTGGCAGATGGCTGTGGCCTCTGTAGCCAGAATCTTCTTGGCCTCGTTAATCTCTGCCCCTTCCAGCGCGCCGAGGCGTTCACATTCCTCCACGGGGAGGTCGGTAAACATTTTGAGGAAGCGGCCTATATCCGCATCTTCCGTATTGCGCCAGAACTGCCAGTAATCAAATACAGGCCGCCGCTCTTTGCGGACCCACACCGCCCCATTGGCGGACTTGCCCATCTTAGCCCCAGAGGAGGTGGTAACAAGCGGTGTTGTCAGCCCAAATAGCCGCGCCCCATCGGTACGGCGAGCGAGGTCAATGCCGGAGACGATATTGCCCCATTGGTCAGAGCCCCCCATCTGAAGGATGGCCCCATGACGGCGATAGAGCTCCCGGAAGTCGAATGCCTGAAGGATGGAGTAGTTGAACTCTAAGAAGGTCAGCCCCTGCTCACGCTCAAGGCGTTGCTTCACACTCTCAAAAGAGAGCATCCGACTGACAGAGAATTGCACCCCAACATCTTGCAATAGGCTGATGTAAGAGAGCTTATCCAACCAATCCGCATTATTGACGAGGCGACATTGACCATCATCAAAATCCAAAAATTGCCCCAGTGAGGCGCGCAACCCTGCAAGATTATGGGTGATGGTCTCGTTGCTCATGAGCGAGCGGGCCTCATCGCGGAAGGACGGGTCGCCAATTTTCGCCGTCCCCCCACCGATGAGCGCGATAGGGTGATGGCCGTGCTTTTGTAAAAGCCGCAACATCATAATCGACATCGCATTACCCACATGCAGGGAATCAGCTGTAGGGTCAAAGCCGATATAGGCCGTAATGGGGCCTTCCTGCATAAGAGCATCCAACGCCTCATAATCGGTGCATTGGAAGATCATCCCACGGGCCTGAGCTTCCCGCAGGAAAGGGCTTTTAAGCGCGATATCGGTCATGAAAAAGCTCTTCTCAATAGTCTATAGCAAGGGGGATCGCTTAGCCGATGGTCTCTTCAGCATGTTCTGGCTCTGCTTCATGCTCTAGCGCGGGGGCGGCGATAGAGGCAGGCTCTGGTGCAAAGAGGTTTTTCTGCCGGGTGGTGACATGGTCCTCCAACGCATCGGCAATCAGCTCCGCTTGCTGGGAGAAGATGTGGTCTGCCTCTGGGAAGATGCGATAATCCACCGTCACATTCTTTTGTGTGTTGAGCTTCTCAACCAGTTTACGGATGACAGGCTCCGGGGCCATGCTATCCCGCCCACCAGCAATCATTAACCCGCTACAGGGGCAGGGGGCGAGGAAGTTGAAGTCATAATCATCAGCAGGGGGGGCAACGCTAATCCAACCGCGGATTTCTGGCCGGCGCATCAGCAGTTGCATCCCTACAAAGGCTCCGAAGGAATAGCCAGCAATCCACAACTCCGAGGAGTTGGGGTTAATCATCTGCATCCAGTCCAGAGCGGCGGCTGCATCGGAGATTTCCCCAATACCGCCATCATAACGGCCTTGAGAGCGGCCAACCCCGCGGGAATTATAACGCAGGACGGAAAACCCCATCATCTGAAAACGCCGATACATGGTGTAAGTGATGCGGTTATTCATCGTCCCGCCATGGAGCGGGTGGGGGTGGATGACAAGGGCGAGAGGAGCGTTAGGGTCTTCGGAATGGTGATAATGGCCTTCAAGCCGCCCATCAGGGCCAGCAAACATGACTTCAGGCATGCGTCTCTCAATCTTTTTGTCCACCCTACTGCCTGTATGATTTAAGGCCCAGAGTGATGTGCGAACCGATATGCCCAGCCCTGTATCAGACGACTAGACACGATTTTACATCCTTAGCGTGAGGTTATAGGCCCCGCTAAGAGAAGCATATCGGCGTTGTATATCGGTTTTGCTTTACTAATTTCTAGTAAAATCGACTCTCACATGCTGGTTTTTTCAAAAAAGTAAATCAGATTATGTTTGTCTCTTTATAAGGGTCAGGTTTATCAGAGGCAGCAGAAAGAGGAGGAGTCTCCATGCTTCATGCCCCGCCTTCACAGCATAACCCGCTTTATTTGGATGCTAATGCGACAGAGCCGTTACGCCCCATAGCCCAACAGGCGTTGAATGAGGGGCTGGCCCAGCTGGGCAATCCCGCCTCTGTGCATACAGCAGGGCGTAAGGCCCGTGTGATGCTAGAGCAAGCACGCAAACAGCTTGTCGGGGCTTTTGGGCGAGAGGCGGATAGCTGTGTGTTCACCTCCGGCGGGACGGAGGCGAATACGCTTGCCGTGCATGGTTTTGGCCATGCGGTAGGGCGGTCTATCCTCATCGGTGCGACCGAGCATGACGCCATTCGTAAAGCCGCGCCGGAGGCATGTGTGATTCCGGTGGATCAAAACGGTCTCATAGAATGTGCCGCTTTGGAAACACAGCTTGCCTCTCATGTAGCAGAGGCAGGTGCGCTCGTATGTATTATGGCGGCGAATAATGAGACAGGCGTGTACGCACCGTTGGAGGATATTGCCGCTTTATGCCGCCAATATGGGGCGCATTTGCATATTGATGCGGTGCAAGCAGCAGGGCGAATGAGCGGGACAGACCCTTTCTCTCAAGCCGTGGCGTCAGGGGCGTTAGTAGGGGCGAGCCTTGCTTTATCTGCCCATAAGATGGGCGGGGTGATGGGGGCGGGGGCTCTTCTTCTGCCAGAGGACCGGCCCTTACCCCCCCTTCTTCCCGGTGGGGGGCAAGAGCGTGGACGGCGCGGGGGTACCCCCGCCCTTGCAGCGCATCTCAGCATGGCCGCTGCGTTGGTGGAAAGCCAGCAGCAAGAATGGAGTCGCCTGCAGATATTGCGTGATGAGCTAGAGGCCATCTGCTGCCATGCAGGGGCGGTCATTATGGGCCGTGACGTCCCGCGCTTGCCGAATACGGTGAGTGCCCTTCTACCCGGTGTAGCGGCGCAGATGCAGCTTATGGCCTTGGATATTGAGGGGTATTGCGTCTCTGCTGGCTCGGCCTGTTCGTCCGGCAAAGTGGCGCGCTCCCATGTGTTGGAGGCTATGGGGCAAGGCGAAGGCGCAGGGCAGGCGATTCGCATCTCTCTGCCATGGAATGTGCAAGCAGAGCATGTGCGTGCCTTTGGGCAGGCTTATAGCCGTATGGCGCAGCGATTTGCCGAGCGTGGCCTCTTACAAAATCGTACTACGTTATGAAGGCGGATAAGCAGGAGGTTATCTATTTAGATTACCTCGCGACAACCCCCTGTGACCCGCGTGTTATAGAGGCCATGCTGCCCTATTTTACGGCGTCCTTTGGTAATGCTGGGAGTGTGCATCAGCTTGGCCGTGCGGCGGAGGAGGCCATAGAGGAGGCTCGCCAGGAGATGGCGCAGCTTTTGCAGGTGAGCCCTCATGAGGTGATATGGACCTCGGGGGCGACTGAATCCAATAATTTGGCCATTAAAGGGGCGGTGCGGTTCTTAAAGACGCAGGGCGATACAAGACGGCGTGTTATTACAGCCGCAACGGAACATAAATGCGTGTTGGAGGCTGTGCGCTCCCTCGCAGATGAAGGGTTTGAGCCTATTATCCTCCCCGTAGGGCCTGATGGGCGTGTAGAGCCAAATCGATTAGCCGAGGCCTTAAAAACACCAACCGCGCTTGTAAGCCTCATGGCGGCGAATAACGAGACAGGTATCGTCCACGACATCCCCCAGCTTATGCCGCTTATCAAGCAAGCAGGGGCGTTGTTGCATGTTGATATGGCCCAGATGTTCGGTAAATTACCATGCAGTTTAGAGGGGATCGACCTCGCCTCATTCTCGGCCCATAAGCTATACGGCCCTAAAGGGGTCGGAGCGTTATATATAAGGCGGCGGCCTCGTGTGCGGTTATTGCCTTTGGTCTCTGGTGGCGGGCAGGAGCGTGGTATGCGCTCTGGCACATTGCCTGTCCCGCTCATTGTAGGGATGGCCGTTGCTGCACGTTTTGCCTTAGCTGCCCAGCCGGAGGAGGTGCCGCGTCTTATGGCATTGCGCGGCCAGCTTTGGCAGGCTATGCAGAGGCTTTGCCCAACAGCGCGGCTTAATGGCGGCCAAGCTCCGCATCTGCCGGGTGTACTGAATTGCTGCTTACCTGATGGGCCGGAGGCTCAAGACTTGATGAAATCCCTGCCGGGGCTGGCTTTTTCGGCTGGTTCAGCATGTTCGGCAGCGTCTGGTGCGCCGTCTTATGTATTGCAGGCAATGGGCTTGACCGATAGAGAAGCACGCAGGAGCTTGCGTCTTTCGGTCGGACGCTTTACCTCAGCAGATGACGTGGAGCGCGCAGTGGCTCAATTTAGGCAGGTTTTAACAGGTGGTTAACCACGCCTGCGTGGATTTCAGAGGGAGTGAGGGTTTATGCCACGGATGGTTTTTGTTGAGCGTGATGGTAGCCGCCATGAGGTGGAGGCACAGGCAGGTCTCTCCGTCTTGGAGATTGCCCATGAGCATAATATCGACCTTGAAGGAGCCTGTGAGGGCTCCCTAGCATGTGCGACATGCCATGTTATCGTGGACCCAGCATGGGCCGATAAACTCACCAGCCCAACCGATGATGAAGAAGATATGCTCGACCTCGCCTTTGGGCTGGAGAAAACATCGCGCCTTGGCTGCCAAATCATCATGACAGATGAGCTGGATGGCCTTGTCGTTCATCTTCCCAAAGCGGGGTAAGGTAAGCGTTATGCGCATCCTTGTAGCTATGTCTGGTGGGGTCGATAGTTCTGTTGTGGCAGCGTTGCTCAAGCAGCAAGGCCACGAGGTCATCGGGGCCACCTTACAGCTTTACGACCATAGCGGCCCCGCCAAGCCGGGGGCTTGCTGTGCAGGGCGGGACATTATGGATGCGCGTTTAGTGGCGGAGAAAATCGGTTTTCCTCATTACGTTATTGATGCGGAGAGCCGCTTCCGCGATAGCGTTATTGAGAGTTTTGCCGATTCTTACGCCCGGGGAGAAACCCCTGTCCCTTGTGTGGCTTGTAATCAGGGCGTTAAGTTTACGGACCTCCTGACAATGGCGCGGGATTTAGGCTGCGAGGCTATGGCGACTGGCCATTATGTCCGCCGGGTTGAGGGCCCTACTGGGGTGGAGATGCACCGCCCTGTGGATCGGGATAGAGACCAAAGTTGGTTTCTCTTTGCCACAACGCGAGAACAGTTGGAGTTTCTCCGCTTCCCCCTTGGGGAGATGCCCGATAAAGCTTATGTCCGTGCCTTAGCGGAGGAGCTAGGGCTGGATGTGGCGACAAAGCGCGATAGTCAGGATATTTGCTTTGTGACGAATGGCTCTTACGCCACATTGGTGGAGAAGATGCGACCAGAGATTGGTGGGCCGGGCGATATTGTAGATGAGCACGGCAATGTGCTGGGCCAGCATGAGGGGATTGCACGTTACACTGTGGGGCAGAGCCGCCGGTTAGGGGATATTCATACCGGTACGGGGGAACGGCAGATGGTCACGGCGATTGATGTGCCTTCCCGCCGCATCATTGTTGGCCCGCGTCAGAAGGTCATTCATGATGAGAGCCGCCGCATCGTCCAGCTAAGGGATATGAATTGGCTGATTGATGCCCCAGCAGATGGCGTGCGCTGCGGGGTGCAGCTACGTGCGCGTGAGGGGTTGCGCCAGGCTCTTATACGACCTTTAGAGGGAAACCGGGCAGAAGTTCAGCTCGAAGAGCCCGCTTTGCCCGCACCGGGGCAAGCATGCGTGATGTATGAGGGGGAGCGTGTTTTGGGTGGTGGATTCATCCTTGCATGAGGGGCCTATTTTAAGAATGTTTCGATTTTAAAATATATTTTGCACAAATCTTCCTTTTGGATATGGACAACCCCCTATGTTTCATGGTCTGGCTGGAGGTAGAGAAGTTCCTTCTCCACCAACAATGGGAAGTGATTATCACGCTATCAGCTTGAGGGTTTGGTATGGCTTATTTTGTGCGTCATTTTGGTTCATTGCCGGAACGTTCTGTCCTACGGAAGGCCATTGCCGAGAAAATCCGGTACCCAGAGCAAGCCTGCGTTGAGGCTTTAATTCCAGCCGCTGAGATGAGCGTTGATGAGGAAGCAATCGCCAGCAAAGTTGGGCTTTCTCTAGCGCGTGCGCTGCGCGATCATCGCCAGCCAGGCCTTGTTGAGACCTTGGTGCAAGAGTTCAGCCTTGCCTCATCGGAGGGTGTGGCTCTGATGAGCATGGCCGAGGCTTTGCTGCGTACACCAGACCATGCCACGCGTGATGCGTTGATTCGGGACCAAGTTGGTGTGGGGGACTGGCTTTCCCATATGGGGCGTGATCGTGGTTTGATCATTAATGCAGCCTCATGGGGGTTGGACATTACCGGCCGTCTCGTTGCGCCTAAGCGGCGTATGGGCGTGATTCATCGTCTGCTGCGTGATCGTGGGGAGCCGATTGTCCGCCGGGCTGTGCAATTTGCAATGCAGATGATGGGCCAGCAATTCGTCCTCGGCCAGACTATTGAAGGCGCATTGAAGGATTCCCGCAAGCGTGAGGTGCAAGGCTTTACCTATTCCTACGATATGTTGGGTGAGGCTGCGTTGGACCATGCCGATGCCGAGCGGTATCAGGCGTCTTATCATGCGGCGTTGGAGGCTATCGGCAGCCGGGCTAAGGGTGAGAATGTCTATGAGCGTCCCGGCTTATCCATTAAGCTTTCTGCCCTGCATCCGCGTTATGAGCGGGCAAAGCGTGAGCGCGTGTTGGGGGAGCTGCTGCCAATTGTAAAAGCCCTCGCTGTGCGGGCGAAGCATTACAATATCGGCTTGAATATTGATGCTGAAGAAAGCGAACGGCTGGATATTTCGCTCGATATTCTGGAAGCTTTGTGCCGCGACCCAGAGTTAGCGGATTGGGATGGCATCGGCTTTGTTGTGCAGGCTTATGGGCGGCGCGCTTCGGCTGTGTTGGATTACATCATCGCCCTTGGCCGTGAGACGCATCACCGTGTGATGATTCGCCTCGTAAAAGGGGCATATTGGGATAGCGAGCTGAAGAAGGCTCAAATTGATGGTGTTTCGGACTTCCCCGTCTTTACGCGTAAATGCCATACGGATGTTAGCTATATTGCATGTGCGCGTAAGCTCTTAGGGGCAACGGATGCGATTTTCCCACAATTTGCGACACATAATGCGCGGACAGTAGCCACGATTTACGCAATGGCTGGTCAGGACTTCCAACTGGGGCAATTTGAGTTCCAATGTCTGCATGGCATGGGTGAGGCCCTTTTTGAGCGCGTTGTGGGGGCAAAGAACCTCAACCGGCCTTGTCGTATTTACGCCCCGGTGGGGACATATGACACGCTGTTGGCCTATCTCGTCCGCCGCCTATTGGAGAACGGAGCGAATTCCTCCTTCATCAATCTGCTTGGTGACCCCAACATTCCGCTAGAAAAATTGGTGGAGGACCCTGTTAAGGTTACGCGCTCTTACAGCCCTGTGGGAGCCCCTCACCCTGAGATTAAAAAACCGCTCGATATGTTCGCGCCAGAGCGGCAAAACTCTAAGGGTATGGACTTAAACCATGAGCCTGTTTTGAGCCATCTTGGCGAGGTGCTTTACAGCCTGCCAGAGCAGTATGAGGCTCATCCGCTAGTACCCGGTTTGGGTGAGGCGACGCGTCCGGTTCATCCCGTTACAAACCCCGCAGAGCGCAAGGATCAGGTCGGCCAAGTGACCTTTGCGGTGCCTGAGGATATTCGCCACGCTGTAGATGTTGCAGAAGCAGCTTTTGCAGGTTGGGCCGCCCGTCCAGCTGAGGAACGTGGTGCGATTTTAGAGCGCGCTGCTGATTTGCTGGAGGAACGCTACATTGCCTATATGGGGCTGGCCGTGCGTGAGGCAGGGAAGTCCTACCCCAATGCTGTGGCTGAGGTCCGTGAGGCGATCGACTTCTTGCGTTATTATGGCGGGACAGTCCGGCGGGAGTTTAATAATGAGACGCACCGCCCCCTAGGCACTGTGGTGTGTATTAGCCCGTGGAACTTCCCGTTAGCGATCTTCCTTGGTCAGGTGTCCGCTGCTTTGGCTGCGGGGAATACCGTCATCGCTAAACCGGCTGAGGAAACCCCATTGATTGCTATGGAAGCTGTGAAGCTTCTGCATGAGGCAGGTGTGCCAGAGGAGGTTGTTCAGTTCCTTCCTGGTGAAGGGGATGTTGGGGCGGCCATGGTGGCAGACCAGCGCATCGGTGGTGTGATGTTTACGGGCTCTACCATTGTTGCGCAGATTATTGCACGTCAGTTGAATGGCCGTTTAGGCCGCAATGGCCAGCCTGTACCGCTTGTGGCGGAAACTGGCGGGTTGAATGCGATGATTGTCGATTCCTCCGCTTTGCCAGAGCAGGTGGTGAAGGATATTGTCTCCTCCGCTTTTGATAGTGCGGGGCAACGCTGTTCGGCTCTGCGCGTGCTATGCGTGCAGGAAGATGCTGCGGATCGTATCATCTCCTTGCTGAAAGGCGCGATGGAAGAGCTACGGATCGGGATTCCCGCCAAGTTGGCAACCGATGTTGGGCCTGTCATTAGTGAGGTCGCTCGCAAAGGGATTAACGATCACATCGAGGCTCTACGTCGCCGGAATCACCCTGTCTTCCAAGCTCCAACAGTGGAGGAGGAAACACAAGGGGGGACGTTTGTGCCACCAACCTTGATTGAGGTGAGTTCCATCGCTGATGTTGGCGGGGAGATTTTCGGCCCTGTGCTGCATGTCCTACGCTATAAACGTGATGAGCTGGAAGCCCTTATCACACGCAGTAATGCAGGGGGGTATGGCCTCACCTTTGGTGTGCATAGCCGTGTTGCCTCTCGCATTGACTTCCTTGTGGAGCGGGTTGAAGCAGGGAACATCTACGTTAATCGCAATATTGTTGGGGCGATTGTGGGTGTGCAGCCCTTTGGTGGGCATGGCCTCTCTGGCACGGGGCCAAAGGCTGGGGGGCCGCTGGCCTTGCGCCGCCAATTGGCTGAAGCCCCACGGACGCCACTCGCACAGCCGGGGGCAATGCCGGCTATGGCACGCTCATGGTTGCTATGGCTGGGTACGAATGATCGCGATCTAGCTCATGAGGTCACACCTTGGATGGATCATGGCTTGCTGTCCTGCAAGCTTGCGCTGCCATCCCCGGTTGGGGAGAGCAATACCTACACGTTGGAGCCACGGGGCCGTGTCCTCGCTGTGGCAGAGACGGAGCAGGGCCTAAAGCGCATGATCAGCTATGCAATTAGCTGTGGCAATGAGGTCATTGCTCTTGCTGCCCCCGCAGTAATTAAGACGTTGGAGACCATGCCAGATGTCCTACGGGAGGCGATTCATCCTGCTGATTCGTTAGAGGATGTCGAGGCATGTTCTGTCATTCTTGCTGAGAGTGCGAATGAGGGGCTGTGGCAGATTGTAGCAGATCATCTCAAGAACCCGGATGCCCCTGTACCGCTGGTTTATTGGGCAGATGGTGCAACGCTTCAACCAGAGGCGCTGCTGCAAGAGAAGTTGGTGAGCGTTAACACGGCAGCTGCTGGTGGTAATGCGGAGTTGATGGCTCTGAGCTAACGGCAGAGGAGGGAAAACCTCCTTTACAAAAGGGCCGGGTGCAGTGTGATTCACCCGGCCCTTTTTATTGTTTATGGCGCTATAACCGAACGAGGTTTTATCAGGTTGGAATTTTGGTTTTAGGGAGAGGGAGACACCCCTCCGGCGTGGCAACACGGAGGAAATTGGCCAACTCGCGGAAAGACGTTGCCCGTGGATCAGACGGACGCCAAACAAGGCTAATGGTCCGTCGTGCTTCTGGCTCATTCAATTCACGAATCGTGACTAATCCCTCAAATTCTTGCCGGTTATTTAGGGCAAGACGAGGGATGAGCGAAAAGCCTTCTCCCGCACCGATCATATGCCAAAGCATTTCCAAACTGGTTGCAAGCCGTTGGTCTTGAGAGCGGAAGTTGCTAGGGCAGAGGGATAGGGCTTGTTCACGTAGGCAGTGCCCATCTTCTAAAAGAAGTAAATCAGGCCGGGCGAGATCCGTTATGGAAAGGCCCTTTTTGTTGGCAAGGTCGTGGTCTTTGGGGAACACAGCCAAAAATGGCTCTTGAAAGAGCGGAGCATGTTCTAGCGATTCGGTTGCAGCTGTTGGTGCCATAAAGGCAACATCAAGATTACCCTGCCTTAGGAGTTGGACAAGGTTGGGGGTTGTATTTTCGTTCAGCCGCAGCCCCAGTTGGGGATATTTCTGGCGTAAGCGTGGGAGAAGGCCGGGGATGTAATAAGGCCCCAAGGTGGGAATGACGCCAATATGCAGCAAGCCATCCAGCGGCCCCGTATGAGCGCGGGCGACCTCTAGCAGATTGCGGGCAGAGGCGAGGACATCGCGCCCTAAGGCAATGAGCCGTTCACCTTCTGGCGTGGGGGCAACATGCCGGCGGGAGCGTTCGAACAAAGTGACGTTAAGAAGCTGCTCTAGCTTGCGCACTTGCTCAGAAAGCCCCGCCTGACTGACGCCACAACGCTCAGCCGCGCGGGAAAAATTACGCAGATCATCAACTGCGACAACATATTCGATGTCCCGTAGGGACAAACCGGAGAGAGGAACGTAGGACATAGACTCTATCCATAAGCGGAGTTGGAGGCAGAGCCAAGAGGGAAAGATTGAAACTCATAAAGATTGATAATGATTCTTAATTATACTCATAACAACTCTCAATTAGACGTTCTTTTGGCCGGGGGGTAGAAACAAACCTGCTTGACATTCTCGTGTTTAGGTTGCTCCCATTGGGAGCATCCACAAACCCTGTGGAAGTCTACAATTCGTTAGTAAATTAAGGGGGTCTTCATGCCTGCTATTGGTTCCGAAATTAAGCCTTTTACCGCTCAGGCTTTCCGTGATGGTAAGTTCCTTCAGGTTTCTGATGCAGACCTGCGCGGCAAATGGTCTGTCGTGTTTTTCTATCCGGCTGACTTCACTTTTGTGTGCCCGACAGAGCTGGAAGACCTCGCTGAGAATTATGCGACATTCCAGAAGCTGGGTGTAGAGATCTTCGGTGTTTCTACCGATAAGCACTTCACACATAAAGCATGGCACGACACATCCCCAGCTATTGGGAAAGTGCAGTACACCATGATCGGCGATCCTTCTGGTGATATTGCACGTAACTTTGATGCTCTGCGCGCTGATGGCAGCCACACAGCTGATCGTGCGACCTTCCTGATCGACCCAGAAGGGAAGATCCAGTACATGGAGATCACTTCCGAGGGCGTAGGCCGTAGTGCTGCCGAGCTGCTCGATAAGATCCGTGCTGCTCAGTATGTTGCAGCTCACCCTGGTGAGGTCTGCCCTGCTAAATGGAAAGAGGGCGGCGATACAGCTACTCTGAACCCCTCTTTGGACCTGGTCGGCAAGATCTGATCGCGCCCTATTAAGGGATATTGGTGGGGCCTCTCCCCACCTTTTGGGGGAGGCGTGCTGTGCTGTAGCGCGCCTCCTTTTTTATAGGGCTTGCGCCCTCATTTAGAGTGCAATTTAGCACCAGAGCTTTTGGAGAGAATCATGCTGAACGATGATCTTAAAGGCCAGCTGAGAGGGTACCTCCAGCATCTGCGCCATAATATTGTGCTTGTTGCGTCCCTTGATGATGGCGACAAGTCCCGTGAGATGAAGGAGTTTCTGACAGAAATTTCCGAACTCTCTGATAAAGTTTCCTATCAAGATAATGGCACGGACTCTCGCCGTCCTTCCTTTGTGATTCGTGCTGCGGATTCTGATGTTCAGGTCTGTTTTGCCGGCATCCCAATGGGGCATGAGTTCACCTCTCTGGTGCTGGCTCTGCTACAAGTGGGTGGTCATCCCCCCAAGGTTGAGGCTGAGCAGATTGCGCAGATTAAGGCTCTAAAGGGTGAGTTTCACTTCGAGACCTATTTCTCCCTTTCCTGCCATAACTGCCCAGATGTTGTGCAGGCTCTCAATACGCTGAGCGTGATTAACCCGAACATCCATCATACCGCTATTGATGGGGCGTTGTTCCAAGATGAGGTGAATGAGCGTGATGTACGCTCTGTGCCGCAAGTTTTCCTCAATGGGGAGCGTTTCTCCACCGGGCGGATGGAACTGCCGGAGATTCTGGCTAAGATTGATACAGAGGGTGCCGCAAAAGCCTCTGAGAAGCTGAATGATGAAGCCCCATTTGATACGTTGGTGATTGGCTCCGGCCCGGCAGGCTGTGCTGCGGCGATTTATACCGCGCGTAAAGGTGTGCGGACTGGTATTCTGGCTGAACGCTTTGGTGGTCAGGTCATGGATACAGCTGGGATTGAGAACTTTATCTCTGTACCGGAGACAGAAGGCCCCGCTCTGGCGAAGAATCTGGAGCAGCATGTTCGTAGCTATGATGTCCGTGTCATTACGGCGCAGCGTGCAGCAAAGCTCATCCCTGCTGAGAAGGAAGGTGGGCTGCATGAGATCGTGCTGGAGAGCGGCGCGCATCTTAAGGCGCGTACTATCATTGTGGCAACGGGTGCTCGCTGGCGTCAGCTGAACGTACCGGGCGAGGAAGAATATCGTACACGCGGTGTGGCGTACTGCCCGCATTGTGATGGCCCATTCTTTAAGGGACGTCCGGTGGCTGTGGCTGGCGGTGGTAATAGCGGTGTGGAAGCGGCTATCGACCTCGCCGGTATCGTCTCCCGTGTGACGCTGCTCCAATATGACCCGGTCTTAACAGCCGATGAGGTGCTGCAAAATAAGCTCCGTAGCTTGCCGAATGTCGATATTGTGGTGAATGCACGCACAACCGAGATTCGTGGTGATGGCCGTAAGATGACGGGCCTAAGCTGGCAGGATGTGAAGGATAATAGCGAGCATAGCATCGATGTTGACGGTATCTTTGTGCAGATTGGCTTGCTGCCGAACACAGACTGGCTGAAAGGTGGCAGCATTGAGATGTCCCGCATCGGTGAGATCGGCATTGATGAACGCTGCCGTACCTCCATCCCCGGCGTGTTCGCTGCTGGCGATGCGACCACGGTGCCCTATAAGCAGATCATCATCGCTATGGGTGAAGGGGCAAAGGCCGCTCTCTCCGCCTTTGATCATTTGATCCGCGTCCCAGCAGCCTCCTAAAGCTTAGGTGTTCTGAAGGGAGGAAAGGCCGGTGTAAAAGCCGGCCTTTCTTATGTCTGGAACAAATCTGGGGCAGGTTGGAGTGTCTCAAGGGTTAGGGTTGTCAGTTGGTCGTGATGCAGCAAATGGACACCCGTTGCGTGGGCTAATTGCCGAGCGGAGCGTGTATAACCGGCATTAGAAACCACAGCGGCATAATGAGCATGCCGATGCTGCCGTGCTGCAAAAATCTCCTGCACGGCTTTATTGCCAACTGGCCGTGTATAGAGCTTGCATTGAAGTACAAAATATACTCCCGCTTGCTCGGCAAGAATATCCATCCCTTGGTCACTTCCCGGTGGGGTTGGCGTAGCCTGCCATCCCGCTTTTTGCAGTAACCCAGCGCAGAAACGCTCATAATCTAGCGGGTCCATAGCGGTCGTGAAATGCTCTGGTGGGAGGCTAGCAGCGTTCTCTTGAAGATGGTTAAGAGCCTCACTTTGACGCTTGAGGATCACTTTCGTGACGCGATTAATCCGCCGGATTGTACGATGCTGAAGAGATGGCCAAAAGGCACTAAGATGTTGCTGTGTTAATGCAGTGTGTAGAATTGTCTGGCAGAAATAATTAAGCTCTGTGTCCCAGCGTTTTTTATGGATTATACCGTAATGATCTTTCGTTAAGCAGATTTGGCGGCGTTGGGCGAGTGTGTTTTGATGATGAGCAATAAGACGACAGAGAAGATGCCACGCTTTATGTTTGCGTCGTACATGCCGGCGATATTGCAAAAAGAGGAGGAGGAAAAAAAAGAGCAGCCAAAAATCTGCTGGGAGAATAGCGATGCCATGCCCGGGGAGGAATGACGGCACATCTGCTGTCATGCTGTTTGCCGCTCCGAGGTAAGGAACATGGTGCCGACACTCGGAATTGAACCGAGGACCTACTGATTACGAATCAGTTGCTCTACCCCTGAGCTATGTCGGCGTCCGGTCGAGCCTATACAAAAAATTGTAAAAGGGAGCAATGGCGTGGGTAAAATATTTCTTGTTAAGAGGTGAGGCGGGCTTGTAGGTAAGCACGCGACAGAGCATGAGAAGGTGATGCTTAGAAAAGACCATTTTCATAAGGGGTTGTGGAGCCAAGGCGGAGCGTTGTGCTTTACGCGGCATGAGAGCGAACAACCTCATCTCAAGATTGTAGAAGGCGTGCATGAATGTGCTGGGTGCGGCTTGTTCCAGCATTTTCCACCGTTAAAGCCGGGTCATGTGCTGACATGCGCACGGTGCGGGGAGACAATGGCACGCCGTCGTAAAACGGATGAGATCGGCGGGCCGTTGATCTTTTGCCTCGCCTCATTAGCTCTTTATATCGTGTTATTGGTAAGCCCGCTATTGACGATCAATGTCTATGGGCGGGAGAGCACGGTATCGCTTTATCGGGGGCCTATGGAGCTTGCCCGGCAAGGCTTTGGTGAAATCAGTATGTTGGTATTGCTTGCAAGCGTGCTGATGCCCGGCATTGTCCTTGGCCTTATGGCGATGATCCTTTACGGGGCCTCACGCCGAGAGATGCCCCTTTGGGTACGTCCATTAATGGCATGGTACGAGCGGCTGCGCCCGTGGTCGATGGTTGAGGTTTTCGTCATAGGTGTGTTGGTAGCCTACACTAAGTTGGTGGACCTAGCCCTTGTTACGCTTCAGCCGGGGGTGTTTTTGCTGGGTGGGTTGATGGTGTTGATGGCGGCGATGGATTCCACATTTGATGCGGAGATGATTTGGCATCATCGTTCCATCCCATATCGGCGTAAATTGGGTGTGTATCAGATTAAAAATCGCGTCATCCCACCGGAGAAGCATATGCTCTCTTGTCATGCGTGCGGTATGAGCTTTGTAGCACGGCATGCTGTAGAGAATGAGCGCGATATGGGGGATTGCCCGCGATGTGGGCAGATATTGCGGCGGCGGAAGCGTAATGGTTTGCGGGCGGCGTTGTCGTTTTTGTTGGCGGCTTTTATTTTTTATATTCCTGCTAATTTATTGCCGGTAATGGCTTTTGTAAAAATGGGCCATGGGCATCCTAGTACGATTATTTCTGGTGTTATACAGCTTTGGCAGTCTGATCTTTATTTTCTAGCGTTATTGGTGTTGTTTGCGAGTATCACCGTACCTGTTTTAAAGATTATTTTGCTGGGCCTTATGATGATCTGTCAGTATCGCGGACGCGCTTCATTTAAAGTGCTGCGGCGGTTGACGCGGCTTTATAAGGTCGTTGTATTCATTGGCCGATGGTCGATGATTGATGTGTTCATGATTTCTATTTTGGCAGCTGTTGTACGCTTTGGCCTTATGGCAAGCGTGGAGGCAGAGGCTGGTGTGGTCTTTTTTGCCATGGTGGTGGTATTAACCATTTTCGCAGCGGATTTGTATGACCCACGCTGCATGTGGGATGCCGCAGGATATAATCAGGAATCGTTTGATCGCACCTCGCAGATAAGAGAAAGCGATAAACCGGCATTACAGGATATGGAGCCTGAAAAAGCGTGAGTGACGAGCAGCATAAGAAACATCCAGGGCAGTGGCGTAACGTAGCAGGGGAGACCCGTCCGGCTCGTTTTTCTGTCCTTTGGATTATTCCTGTCATTGCGTTGGGGATATCGGGGTGGTTGGTATGGCAGCATTTTGCCACGATGGGCCCGCGTATTGTTATCTCCTTTGATGCTGCTGATGGCATTATTCCCGGTCAAACACAGGTGAAGAATAAGGCTGTGACACTTGGTGTTGTACAGTCTGTGACGTTAAGCCCTGATATGACCCATGCGGATGTCACTGTCCAAATGAGTGGTGTTGATTCCCGTGCGTTGAATCAACATACGCGTTTTTGGGTTGTTAGCCCGCGCATTAATGGGACGAGTATTACCGGGTTGGATACGCTGTTCTCTGGGGCTTATATCGCGATGGACCCTGGTGAGCCAGAAGGGGGACGGTATCAAGATCATTTCCAAGGGTTGAAGAATCCGCCCGGTGTGCGGTCAGATCAACCAGGGAGTATGTATTGGTTAGTCTCCTCTAAGTTGAATTCTTTAGGGCCGGGTGCTCCCATTTTCTACCGTGATATACAGGTGGGAGAAGTATTGGGGTACACCGTGCCACCAGGTGGGGAAGGGCCATTACTTTTAAGGGTTTTTGTAAAAGCTCCTTATGATCGTTATCTGCGGACCGATAGCCGTTTTTGGAATGTATCGGGGATGCAGATTGGCTTTGGTCCTGGTGGGTTGAAAATTCGTTTGCAATCTATCCAAGCGTTGCTCTCTGGCGGTATTGCTTTTGGGCGGCCTGATAAGATGCAGAATGAGGATACGCCTGTTGCTACATCCAATTCCGTGTTCCATCTTTATGAGACGCAGGATGATGCTGATAATGCCCGCTACCGGCACAGGTTGAGGGCCGTCACTTATGTTGATACCTCCATCGGCGGGTTAGCAGAGGGCAGCAAAGTGACCATGTTTGGTCTGCAAATTGGCCAAGTTACGGGTGTACATTTGGAGCTGGGTAATAAAGCTCATAATCCACGTGTACGTGTTGAGATGCAGCTAGAGCCCGAGCGTGTTGCTGGTGAAAGTGATGGCGACCCGACGGATACATCCAAGCTGTTGGGGGATTTCGTCGCGGAGGGAATGCGTGCATCGGTCCAGAATGTGAGCTTCTTAACGGGTGAATCGATGATTGCCTTCAATTTTGTGCATGAAGCCGCAGGGAAGACTGGGCCAACGATTCAATTTCATAATGGCGTGGCTGTGATTCCGAGTGAGCCAGGTGGCATGGATGGTATTCTCCAGTCCGTCTCATCAATTACAAATAAAATTGCCGAAATGCCATTGACCCAAATGGGAGAGCATCTGAATGATCTTCTCGCTCATAGTGATGAGCGCCTAAAAAGCCCAGACGTGGCACGCTCTATCACGGCTTTGCGGGGGTCCTTAGAGTCTCTTAATCAGTTATTGGATCATGCAGACCAAAACTTGCCCGCCGTTATGGAGAATTTAAATGGGGCGCTGGGCCAAGCGAGAACTTTGTTAGGGGCTTATGGGGGCGATACAGATGCCCGCCGGAATATCGAAGCCTTAATTGTGCAATTAACGCGGATGTCTCGTTCGTTCCAGATGTTAGCTGATTATTTGGACCGTCACCCTTCATCTCTTATTGTAGGTCGGAAGCACTGATTTATGATGACTTTCCTCCATTCCTCCTCCATGTGTCTTGGTAAGCGATGGGGCCAGTTAACATTTCTGGCTGTGTTAGGTTTAGCTGGCTGTAGTAGCGGGCCAACGTCTTATTATGTGCTGGCTCCTCAGCAAGGGACTGTTGTACCCTCTCTGGCGGGGATGCGTGTGCCACAAGTGGTCGAGGTGCGTACACCCTCGGTTACGGCACGGCTAGATAAAGATGGTATTGTGCAAGTAACGCGCAACGCGCAGGACCATATCGTCCCCGGTGCAGCCTGGAGTGAGCCGCTTAATGAGATGATAGGCCATGCTTTGGTGGCGAATTTGCGCCAACGCTTACCAGGCCATATCGTGTTTTCACAAAATGAGTCTGTAGCAGTGGGGCCGGGGGCTTTTGTGGAGTTAAGCCTCTCTCGTTTTGAGGAGGATGAGTCCGGCCATGCTATTATCAGTGGCGTATTGTCAGCACATAGGGCAGGGACACCAATAGCGCAGGCGCGTGCGACCTCTGTGCAATGGGTATCACCGCAGCCTGTATCTGGCAGTCAGGCCGCTCTTGTCGCTGGGTTAGCAGAAGGGGTTGGTGTGTTGTCGGACCAAGCCATCCAGCTTTTATCCAGCCTTCCGACTATGCCAGAGCAACGCTAAAGAGCGTTGCACATTGGTTTAGATGGGGCTCTTGCCTAAAAAAAGCCCGCTCACCCTGTTGTATAAAGGCGTGAGCGGGCGGGCATTGAGTGTGCCAGAGACAGCGTTATTTAGAGTTTCTCGACCTGATTATAATCGAGATCAACCGGTGTAGAGCGGCCAAAGATGGAGACGCTCACCTTCAAGCGTTGATTCTCTGTATCAATATCCTCAACACTGCCATTGAAGGAGGTGAAAGGCCCATCAGAGACGCGGACCTGCTCGCCAATCTCAAAGCTGAGGCTGGAGCGTGGACGCTCCACACCTTCCTGTGCCTGCTGGAGGATACGCTTGGCTTCTGCATTGCTAATCGGCGTTGGCTGATTATTACGCGTCCCTAAGAAGCCCGTCACTTTGGGGGTGTTCTTGACGAGATGCCATGCTTGGTCTGATAGCTCCATCTTCACCAGCACATAACCGGGGAAGAATTTACGCTCCGCATTTACCTTGCGTCCGCGGCGTACCTCTGTGACCTCCTCTGAGGGGACGAGAATCTCCTCAAATTGGTCACTCAGGCCCTTCTTATCGGCCTGCTCACGGATATGCTCAGCAATCTTCTTCTCGAAGCCTGAATAAACATGCACAACATACCAACGCTTTGCCATGATGTTTCTTTAGCCTCCGATGCCCAAAATTTTGCTAATTCCCAGACCAATGACTTGATCAACGACAAAAAAGAAGATGCAGGTTGCAACGACCATCGCCAGCACAGCACCGGTCGTTACAATAGTGTTGCGCCGTGTAGGCCATGTTACACGTTTGGCTTCGGCACGAACATCTGCAAAATATCTGCGAAGGCTAAATCCTTGGCCTTTCTGGGCCGGGGGCCTTTTCGGCGAAGTGCCTTTCGGCTTTGTGACCGACACCATTATCCTCAAATCGACTGCGGCCTTCACCTCTCACCTCATCGTAAGGTGAGTAGATCAGGCAGGGTATGACGTGGCAGGGGTGGAGGGTCTCGAACCCGCAACCTCCGGTTTTGGAGACCGGCGCTCTAGCCAATTGAGCTACACCCCTTCAGGGTCGAATCGACCTCAATCATCTGACCCGTGGGCTGGATGATGGGCAGGAAAAGATAACGAGAACGCTATAAAGTCAAGAGCAATCTCCATGAAAATGGAAAAACTTTATTATGTTAAGGGGTAGCTCAGAATCTCTTGCGCTGGGGAGAGGGGATAATGTATAAGCCGCGACATCCAGAGCGGGCGTAGCATAATGGCTAATGCAGTAGCCTTCCAAGCTTCTGATGAGGGTTCGATTCCCTTCGCCCGCTCCAGCTTCTCATAAAATTATGCTCAAATATTTGGTGGCTCCATATCTAGGGGTTTCACCTAGTGTTGCTGCGGGCTGGTGGCGTGCGTTTTGTTTGTCAGTTCCGCTATGCTTTCTATGCAGGGATAAGGGTGTAGGGGGTGTGTGAGCGTGGAGTCATGCCTTCTAAATACGCTGTGTGCTGTGTAGTGATTCTCTGTGTTAGAGACTGCGAGAGAATAAGAAAAATCTTAATCTTTCAAGAGATTAAACCTATTGTGCAGGTGAGTCTTTTGAGTAGCCTGATAAGGATAGGATTGCGTTATTAGGGTGATAGGCAAAGCCGGCAAAGGGCGCGTCTATATGGCAAAGAGCTCTAGTTGCGTTAGAGGGGAAGGCCGTGTTAGTGGTTGTGAACGAAACGCTGGCCGGGTTCCGGTCTTAGGAGAGGGTTGCAGTTTTGTGATCGTCCCTTGAGGCAACCGGTTAGGGGAGGTTGGGAAACCGGCCGACAAGCAGAACCTCATGAAGACGGAATGAACCCGTGACGGTTGCACAGGATAAGCAGATCAGAGCGCCAGGAGAAGTGGCGCAGCGTTATGCCCGGGCCTTTGAGGAATATCTCTCAGATAGCAAACAAGATAAAGCGACTGCTCTGGAGCATGTAGCGACATTGCGTGAGGCGATTGCACAATCGCCTGAGCTTCGCGCCGCTTTGGCTGACCCGCGCCTTGAGCTTAGCCAAGCTGAAGGGGTGGTGAAGAGTCTTGTTGCAACGTTGCAGCTTGGGGATGCGGTGCGTCGATTTGTCGGGTTTATTGCGCGGCAGCGCCGTTTGTCCGGCCTAGATGAAATTCTTTATGCTGTTGTCCTTTTGGATGCTCAACAGCGTGGGGAAGTCCCAGTAGAAGTAACCACCGCGCAACCGCTGGATGATGGTCAGCGCGAGAGCCTACGTGCCGGTTTGCGGCAGGCTGGTTATAATAACGTCGCCATGACCGAGCGTGTCGATCAGTCCCTTTTAGGGGGCATGACTGTGCGTGTTGGGTCTATTCTTTTTGATACATCGATCGCCGGGCGTCTGGCCCGTCTGCAGAACGCCATGAAGGGAGCCGCGTGATGGATATCCGTCCCGCCGAGATTTCAGAAATTCTCAAGCAGCAAATCGCGTCTTTCGATCAGCCAGAGGCCGTCTCAGAGACGGGGACTGTCCTATCCATTGGGGATGGTATCGCGCGCGTTTATGGTCTGACCAATGTTCAGGCTGGGGAAATGGTCGAGTTCGAGGGGAGTGGCGTGCGTGGCATGGCCCTCAATCTTGAAAATGACAGCGTGGGTGTTGTTGTCTTTGGTGATGGTGATGAGATCAGCGAAGGTGACACTGTCCTACGGACCGGCAAGGTTGTGGAAGTTCCTGTTGGTAAGGGCCTTCTAGGGCGTGTTGTAGACGCGCTAGGGAACCCGATTGATGGCCGTGGTCCTATTGAAAACGATATTGAGCATCGTCGTGCTGATGTTCGTGCCCCAGGGATTATGCCGCGCCAATCTGTTAGCGAGCCGATGCAGACGGGGATTAAAGCCATTGATGCCCTTGTGCCTATCGGGCGTGGCCAGCGTGAGCTTGTGATTGGTGACCGCCAGACAGGTAAGACCGCTATTCTGGTTGATACAATCATCGCTCAGAAGGCAGTAAACTCCGAGGGTGACCCTAAAAAGACGCTCTACTGCATTTATGTGGCTATCGGGCAGAAGCGTTCCACAGTGGCAAACCTCGTGCGTAAGCTGACAGAAGCCGGGGCGATGGAATACTCCATCGTTGTGGCAGCAACAGCATCCGATGCCGCGCCAATGCAGTATCTCGCCCCTTATTCTGCCTCGGCTATGGGTGAGTATTTCCGCGATAACGGTATGCACTCCCTGCTCTGCTACGATGACCTTTCCAAGCAGGCTGTTGCCTATCGTCAAATGTCCTTGCTTCTGCGTCGTCCGCCAGGGCGCGAGGCGTTTCCTGGGGATGTGTTCTATCTCCATTCCCGTCTCTTGGAGCGTTCTGCCAAGATGTCCGATAAATGCGGCGGTGGTTCTATGACGGGTCTACCGGTGATTGAGACACAGGCTGGTGATACATCTGCTTACATTCCTACCAATGTGATTTCCATCACCGATGGGCAGATTTTCTTGGAGACGGACCTTTTCTATAAGGGTATCCGCCCCGCTGTGAATGTTGGTGGGTCCGTGTCTCGTGTTGGGTCTGCCGCGCAAATCAAGGCAATGAAGCAGGTTGCCGGGAGCATTAAGCTGGAGCTGGCTCAGTATCGTGAGATGGCCTCTTTCGCCCAGTTCGCGTCTGATCTTGACCCCGCTACACGCCGTCAATTGGACCGCGGTGCCCGCCTTGTGGAGTTGCTGAAGCAGCCAGAAACCTCTCCTCTCTCTGCGGCTGAGCAGGTCGTTGTACTCTATGCTGGTACTCATGGTTATTTGGATTCCATCGCTGTGAACCAGGTGACCTCTTATGAGGCAGCTCTTCTGGAGGAAGTCCGGCGTAGCGGTAAGGAGTTGTTGGCGAAAATTCATCAAGAGAAGCAACTAACGCCGGAGAGTGAGGGTACGTTAAAGTCCCTGTTGGATGCTTTCGGTAAACGGTTCACGGCCTGAGGATCTAGGTCATGGCTTCATTGAAGGAACTGCGCGGGAGAATTGCCGGGGTTAAATCAACCCGGAAAATTACCAGCGCGATGAAAATGGTCGCTGCTTCGAAATTGAGGCGCGTCCAAAATCAAACCGAAGCGGCCCGGCCTTACGCTGATACCATGCGGCGTATGATGGGCGAGTTAGCGGCGGTGTCTCAAGGGGTGGACCCTTCCATCCTGCCTAAGCTTTTGGCAGGAACCGGGAAGGATAATGTACATCTTCTTGTGGTTGTAACGTCTGATCGTGGTTTAGCTGGCGGTTTTAATGCGAACATCATTCGTCTGGCCCGCCAGGAGATTGAGGCGTTGCAATCAGAGGGGCGCACTGTTCGTTTGTTAACAGTGGGGCGTAAGGGGACAGAGGTCTTTAAGCGTTATTATGCTGACCTTATTGTGGAGTCGTTTCATAACGACGCCAGCACTCAAAAGACTGCCTACGCTTTGGCCCAGCAACTCGCCAAGAAGGTCGTCGATATGGTTGAGGCCGAGGAGATTGATGCCTGCGCTCTTTTGAGAAATCGCTTTGTGAATGCGATGACGCAGGAGCCTCAGAAATTAGGCCTTGTTCCGCTTCCTGTGGCAGAAAATGACAATGCCAGTAAGCGGGAAGATGGCGCTATTTATGAGTTTGAGCCTGATGGGCCTGGGCTTTTGGCGCAACTTTTGCCGCGCAATTTAGAGGTGCAGTTTTATTCTGGCCTTCTAGAGAGTGCTGCAGGTGAGCAAGGGGCCCGTATGACGGCTATGGATAATGCCAGCCGGAATGCGAGCAAGGCTATCGAGCGTCTGTCACTTACATATAACCGTACGCGGCAGGCCAATATCACTAACGAGCTGATCGAAATTATTTCCGGCGCGGAAGCCGTCTGAGATCATGCAGGAGAGAAATCTGATGTCTGAGGAAATCAACCGCTCTGCTGACCATGCCGGCGTAGGTGTCGGACGGATCACCCAGATTCGTGGGCCTGTGGTGGACGTGCAGTTTACCGATAAATTGCCCCATATCTTGAATGCGTTGCATGTCAAGAACGGTGACCAAACGATTGTTTTGGAAGTCGCACAAGAAATCGGCGAGCACCAGGTCCGCTGTATCGCTATGGAGGGGACAGATGGTCTCACGCGCGGGGCAGAGGTAACGGATACAGGGGCGCAAATTACTGTTCCAGTCGGGCCAGCAACATTAGGGCGTATTCTTAATGTCGTTGGTGAACCTGTTGATGATCGTGGCCCGATTAAAACGGATAAGCGTTTTCCAATCCATCGGCCTGCACCATCCTTTGAGGAGCAAGCAGCCAATACGGAGATTCTCGTAACGGGTATTAAGGTTATCGACCTGCTTTGCCCTTACCTGAAAGGTGGTAAAATCGGCCTTTTTGGTGGTGCTGGTGTTGGTAAAACCGTTATCATTCAGGAGCTGATCAATAACATCGCGAAGGCACATGGTGGCGTGTCGGTCTTTGCTGGTGTGGGTGAGCGTACGCGTGAAGGAAACGACCTGTATTATGAGATGCAGGGTGCGGGCGTTATCAAGCTCGATAAAAATGGCGGTGATGATGGCTCTAAGGTCGCCTTGGTCTATGGGCAGATGAATGAACCGCCCGGTGCCCGTGCGCGCGTGGCTTTGACGGGTCTGTCCGTGGCAGAGTATTTCCGTGATGTTGAGGGGCAGGATGTTCTCTTCTTCGTGGATAATATCTTCCGCTTTACCCAGGCTGGCTCTGAGGTTTCTGCGTTGTTGGGGCGTATTCCTTCTGCTGTGGGGTATCAGCCGACTCTCGCAACTGAGATGGGCGCACTGCAGGAGCGTATTACCTCTACAAAGAAGGGCTCTATTACGTCTGTTCAGGCTGTCTATGTTCCCGCTGATGACTTGACCGACCCTGCCCCCGCAGCGACCTTCGCCCATCTTGATGCAACAACCGTTCTAAGCCGCTCTATTGCTGAGATGGGTATTTATCCGGCTGTTGATCCGTTGGATTCTACCTCCCGCTCTTTAGACCCTAAAATTGTGGGTGAAGAGCATTATGAGGTGGCACGCTCTGTTCAGAGTATCCTGCAAAATTATAAAGAGCTGCAGGATATCATTGCCATCTTGGGTATGGATGAGCTGTCTGAGGAAGATAAGCTGGTCGTTGGTCGCGCGCGCCGTATTCAACGTTTCTTATCGCAGCCCTTTCATGTAGCAGAGGTCTTTACGGGCTCTCCTGGTAAGTTGGTCGCGTTGGAAGATACGGTGCGTTCTTTCAAAGCCGTTGTGAATGGTGAGTGTGATCATTTGCCAGAAGGTGCCTTCTATATGGTTGGTTCCATTGAGGAGGCAAAACTCAAGGCCGAGAAGATGAAGCAGGAGGGTTGATCCATGCCGCTTCGCACTGAAATCGTCAGTCCGGAGAGGCGCTATACCGACCGTGAGGTCGATATGGCGGTTGTTCCGGGGACGGAAGGGGATATTGCGGCTATGCCAGGCCGCGCCCCATTGATGCTACAGCTTCGTGGTGGCGTTGTGACCTTGTACCAGGATGGCAAGGTTCTAGAGCGTTGTTTTGTTGGTGGTGGTTTTGTCGATATGACAGCGGACCATTGCACGATTTTAGCCGATTCGGTCCGTGCTTTGGAGGATCTTTCTATCGATGATGCACGCCAAACGCTTAATGAGCTGAAAAGTCAGTGGACTAGTGTTGGTCCGGATCAAATTGAACTGCGTGAGAGTTTGAGCCGTCAGATCCAGATTGTACGTGCTGAGATCGAAGTCGCTCAGAAGGTACAGCAAAATGATCTTAAAGCCCTTTGAAGCACGAAAAGTTTCGGGGTTTTTGTAAGAGAACCAGCCTGTTCTAGGCT
>NZ_JANIDW010000003.1 GCF_026385475.1 Bombella saccharophila | reverse complement strand
CGCTACAAAAAAATTAAAAATCCGGCATGGAGGGCAGAAGCTCACCACCATGCCGAAAAGGACAAACCCTAATAGCAAGGCCCGTAAGATCGTCCGTCTCGACCATCAAGCCTGTAACGGTGGCTTTGCCTGTTGCTGGTTGGAAACGATCTGTTGGGACTTTCTTTAACATTTTACGGATGGCATTTTCCTTTTCCATCCCGATAACGCTGTCATAGTCCCCGCACATGCCTGCATCGGTTTGATAAGCGGTCCCCCCTTTTAAGATACGATGATCGGCGGTGGGAATATGCGTGTGCGTCCCCACTATCAGGGAAAAGCGGCCATCATAATGGTGACCAAAGACCATCTTCTCGCTTGTTGTTTCAGCATGGACATCCAAAATGGCAGCATGAACAGTCCCACCGAGGCGATGGCGTGAGAGGATTGCATCTACAGCGCGGAAAGGATCATCCAGCGCATCCATAAAGATGCGGCCCATTACGTTAATGACCAAAATTTTCCGCCCGCATGGTAGGGTTAGTACGCAACCCCCTTGCCCTGGTGTGCCCTCTGGATAATTTGCAGGACGTACAACCGCGGGGAGTTGATCTAATTGACCGATTAAATCCTTACGGTCCCACGCATGATTGCCCAGTGTGATGACATCAACGCCGCCATCCAAAAGATCACGCGCAATTTGGGGAGATAGCCCAAAGCCGTGGGAGGCATTTTCGGCATTCGCGATTACGGCATCAAGAGATAGCTGCTCTCGCCAATCCTTCAAACCAGCTAAGACAGCATCACGCCCGCTACGGCCAACAATATCGCCTAAAAATAAAAGTCTCAAAACATGTCCTTCATGCTGGCTGTCTGGATGATTTCAGAGTCTGTTACGATCATGGGAAGGGGCTGATCATGCTCATCCATCGGAATGTGCGCTTGCTCTTGTTGAGAGAAACCGTACCCTATCAAGCGCGCTTGCGGGTAGAGCGGTAAGGTGCGGTCATAATAGCCCCCGCCATAACCAAGCCGCCCCCCTGCTCTATCAAAAGCGACAAGAGGAACGAGTATAACATCCGGCTTACAGCGCCGCCCTGTGGGAAAGGACGTGCCAAAACGACCTCGCCTCATGCGCGTTGTTTCTGTCCAACAGCGGAATATAAGAGGCTGTCCTTTAGGAGGGGTGTGTGGGAGGGCGACCTGATACCCCACGCGCGCAAGCTGTTTACAAAGGGGACGTAAATCCACCTCCCCGGGTAAAGGCCATACGGCAGCCACTATGTTTGGTTTTATAGACTGCAAAAGCACCGCAAGACGCGCGATAAGCTGCCGATTTTGCCGTGGTGTGACAAATGGTCTATCGGCAAGGCAGGCCTGCCGAATACGCTGTTTTTGTGCGAAAGATGTAATGCTGTCGGGCATAAGTTTGTTCCGTGAAGCCACCTTAGCCGTTGGTCTCATCAGCCCTCCCGGACCTGCTAGGGCAGGTGGGCACCGGTAATAACGTGACCACAGCCACGACAGAGCCAGTTCCCTTGGAAGTGCTTATCGGCCCAGAGGTTGATCTTGCCTGACGCGCTAGGCAGCTTCGCCCTTCATATTGCATTACTGGCCAGAGATCACAAGCATAGACCCTGTGTTTCTTTACTGAAATTATTGTTTGGAAGGCGCTGTCGATTTACTCGTGAGCCTAGTATCTTGCTGAGTCATTTGGAGATGCGCCTCCACCCGTTGGAGCAAATTATTAGCCATTGTAGCAGCATCAGCCAAACGACCAGACATTTGCTCCTGCACTGCCTCTAGTTGACGACTGCGAGAAAGCAGCGCACGCTCTTCTGCTGTCATGCGTTTACTTTGAGCCTCATAAAGCTCATCAGCCATTAACAGAGCAACAAGAAAAAGTGCTTCTTTATCCCCACGTGGCGCCAATGTTTTGCGCACATCCTCCAATCGTTGGCTAATAGACCCAGCCAGAGCTTTTAGATGCTCCTCCTCACCGTCCTGACAGCCAACTGTATAACTAACTCCCCCTAATGGAAGTGTTACCTGAGCCATAATGTTACTCCTTTTCTTCCTTTAGAGAGGTGCCCTCACAACCTTTAAGATAGTCACGAAGCTGAGCTTCTAAATATTCAATCCGTTTGAGTAGAGTGCTACGCATCTCCTCCTGCTGGGTGCGTTCGGCCTCATGTTGAATTTCTTGCTGCTCCAAAGCAAAACCAAGTTGCACGAGAGCCGTTTCTAACTGCTCAAGGTCTGGATTTTTCTGCATGATAATTGGTAAGTTCCCCTCTGGCACTAACACACTCCCCCTTTATAATCCAATAAGATACACTCATCCGCCATGTGAGACCACCATGACTGATCTTCACGACACGTCAAGCATCTTTGCCCGTTTTCCTCATCCCTTTATCACGATTACCACCCGGCCTGTATTACTAACCATTCATCAACACGTGAACAAAGCCCCTTTTACCATCCTCTCCCCCCCTCACGCTGGGACGAGCCTAGGGCTACCTTGGTGGTTACATCTCATCTCAGGCATCCCACGCCCTTCTATCTTGGACTGTGGCGCTAATGCCGCCCTCGCTATGGAAGCCCTATATCGCGGTGTGGATGGTGTTATTTGCCGAGAGTTCCACTCTGTTTTACCACCAGCAATGCGAGGACGCCTCTTTACTATCCGCCCTCCCGAGACGAATTACTGGCAAAACAAACTATGATCTGCCACATCTAGTATATTATGACTATGCCTGACCTCTACCCCGTATTGCCCTCGCTCCAACTATTGACGGAACTTCAAGACCGGCTGCCTCCTATTTTAGAAATGGAGAGCGTAACGGCTGTGCGTTTATGTTTTGATAGAACCTTAAAACACAGCCTGTTAGACTCCCTTCGTCAAATGGTGTGGAGCTATAATGTAGCTCTCATCCTCGCACCATCTGACCTTGGGTTGCTTTGCGATATTCCCCTTACAGAGATTGATGGGCTGCATCTCTCCCATCCTGCAGAGGTAAAGACCCTTATTAATCGCAAGGATAAACCTAAAAACCTGCAATTAGGATGTTCATGCCTCACATTAGATGATGCAATGAGTGCTGGGGAGCACGGTGCAGATTATATCAGCCTCCCCGCTACGGCCCTAACAGCCATTACGCAATGGAGCCTCTTCGCGGAACTCCCTATTGTAGCAGAGCATATTACAGCCGTGGAGGACGGGGCAGCAGCGGCCAAAGCGGGAGCGGATTTTCTAGCAATTCCACTGCATAATGCAGAGGACATCACCACCCGTTTTGTCGAGATAAAAGAGGCTCTCTCTTAAAAAGAGCCTCCCACCTCCCTCACCGATGCGGCAATACTGAATCAATCACAAGCAACATGCCGTTCGCTTGCTTATATTCGCTCCCCTTCAACATCGCAGAACCATTACGCCCGATGACTTGAATACGCCCATCAGGCAAGGGCTTAAAGAGCAGGTCATAATCCGGGCCCGAGAGGGTTTTAACGCGCACTGTTCCATCCTGTGATCGAGCAGCCCGGCGGCGAATTTTCTTGACATCCCACGACCCTTTAATGATTGTCTGGCCAATCAGCTCGCGAACATAAGTATGGCGTGGACCCTCTGCAAGAGGAGCGACTTGAACGCGGTAATAGGCCTCAAACGGCTTATTAGGGATAGCAAGAACCGTATAATTATCCTCCCCCTCCAAATACTGCCAATAACCTGCCCGCTGTGTTACAACTGCATAATCGGCAAGCTCAATCGCGCTGGCTATATTATCGCTCAATGGGCGATCCTCATACGACATGACTGGCGGGACATGATACGCGCTGGCTGGGTTGGGTGGCTCATCAGGGCCAGCAGGTTTATATCGCTCATGGATGCTCTCCGCCTCTGGCAGGAAGGTCCCATGTGTAGAGGCTGAGACATCCAACGGGTCTTGGCGGTCGGGCTTATCGCTACAGCCTGCTACAGCGCATAATGCTACAAAAGAGCCAATCAATAACGGTGTTTTACACCGTAGAATCCGGCGCATGCTCAACATCCACCCCCATGCATTTTCCACCCCACAACCTGATCAGACACAAGCTCGAAGGTGGTCTGGCAACTGCTGCTATAATAGCTGGGGGGGATTTCCACACCACCCCAGCCGCCATAGCCATAGCCGTACCCATAGCCGCCACCCCAGCCCCAATCCCAACCGCCTGTACCGGGGGAATATTGGGTTGTTGTCTCGATATAAGATAAGAAATTATGGCCCTGTGTTTGGTAGCCACGGCTTGGCACGCCAAAACGGCGAATCACATCAACCGAGCTTTGCCCAATCATAGCATTCAACACTTTTGGCCGCTGAATCTCAGGGGTACTACAGGCGGCCAATAAAAGCCCTGCCCCTAAAATAACCAACATCCCCCTATAAAGCTTCATAATGCCCCCTACCCATCACATAATCATCATCACATAACATGCATTGCTTAACAGCTTAGCCAAAGAATCGTCTCAAGACGAGGGGCCCCGGTTGCCAACATCACGAGCCGGTCAAACCCTAAGGCGATGCCTGATGTCGGCGGCATATCAGCAAGGGCCGCGAGGAAAGCCTCATCTAACGGCCAATCTTGCTCTGGCGTAAGGGCTAAACGCCGCGTGCGGTCGGCTTCAAAACGCGCTCGTTGTTCGTGAGGGTCGGTTAATTCCTCAAACGCATTGGCTAATTCCATCCCACCAGCATAAAGCTCAAAGCGCAAAGCCACGCGTGGGTCTGCCACGTCCCGCTTAGCAAGGGCGGCTTGTGCGATAGGCCAATGGGTTAGGAAGGTAGGCCGCTCCCGCCCAATAACAGGCTCGATTCTTTCTAACAAAAGGCGGAAGAAAAGATCCTCCCACGTTTCACCCTCTCGTAACGTCACGCCAGCATCATGCGCTAAATGGGCAGCATCATCAGCCGTGGCTAACACATCCACCCCCACATAACGGGCAAAAGCCTCCTGCATGGTGAGACGCTCAAAAGGCTGGGTGAGGTCTAACACCCCATCTTTATAGGGAAGATGGGGCGGCAAAACTGCACGTAAGAGCTGCTCCGTTTCATCCATCAAAGCCGATAAACCCGCCCCGGGATGATACCATTCTAGCATGGTAAATTCCGGCATATGCGTGGCACTGCGCTCCCCATTGCGCCACACACGCGCAAGCTGAAACAAAGGCTGCCCCGTAGCAGCGACAAGGCGTTTCATCGCGAATTCGGGACTCGTGTGAAGGTAGCGTGGCTCCGCTGTGCTATCTGGATGCTCCAACAGGCTGCGGAAACAGCGTAGATGCACCTCCTCCCCCGGCGTTGGGACAAGGTAAGGGGTTTCCACCTCCCAATAGCCGCGTCCCTCAAAAAAGGCACGAACAGCACGAACCATCTGGGACCGCCGCTGCAAAAAGGGCAGACGCTCTCTAATCTGGGCAGTGCTTTGGCCCATGATGCCCCCTCTTATTATGAGATGATTGCCTTGCTCCCATCTTGCCGGAATCCATCCGCCTTCGCTAGAGCAACATTATGCCTGACCCTACCACCCCCTCAGATAAAACACTCCGCAGCCCACATGCTTTGCTAGAAGCAGGCTTAATTACAGCTGCCCAAAAAGAGGGGCTGGAAGCTGTGGCGCATCATTATGCAACAGCGATTCCTCCTGCATTCCAACAGCTCATCCAAAGCCCTGATGACCCGATTGCTCGGCAAGTCATCCCCGATGAGCGGGAATTACAAACCCAGCCTCATGAGCAAGCTGACCCGATTGGGGATGATGCCCTCTCCCCCGTGCCGGGTATTGTGCATCGTTATGAGGACCGAGCGTTGCTCAAGCCTTTGCTCATTTGCCCTCTTTATTGTCGCTTCTGCTTCCGGCGGGAGCATGTTGGCCCCGATGGTGGGTTGTTAAGCGATTCCGAGTTAGAAGCGGCGTTCCGCTGGATTGAGGAACATCCTGCCATTCGTGAAATCATCCTCACCGGGGGGGACCCGCTCATGCTCTCTCCGCGCCGGATGACGCATATTATTCAGCGGCTTTCTAACATCAAGCATATAGAGATTATACGGCTCCATAGCCGTGTTCCCGTAGCCGCGCCGGAGCGTATTACCCCCGCTTTGTTGGATGCGTTAGAGACAGACCGCGCTTTATGGGTAGTCATCCATGCTAATCATGAACGTGAGATAACAAAGCAGGCTCGCCACGCTATTCGGCACATATTGGGGCGGGCCATCCCTGTACTATCCCAATCGGTTTTGCTGCGTGGGGTGAATGATACTGAAGAGGCTTTAGAAGGATTGCTCCGGGCCTTAATTGCTGCGCGTGTAAAGCCTTATTATCTGCATCATCTCGATTCTGCCCCCGGTACGGCCCATTTCCATGTCCCTGTTGAGGAAGGACGCGCTTTGCTTGAACGACTCAGGGGCCGCGTCTCTGGGTTAGTATGGCCGACTTATGTTGTGGATATTCCCGGAGGAAAAGGGAAGGTTCCCTTAGGGCCGGATTACCTCATCCCCACTGCCCCAGACCATCACCCTCATGCACGTGGGGTGGATGGAAAACAATATCCCTTCACCTAAAACCCTTGCCCCGCCCCATCGGCACGGCTAGAAGTCATCACGACACGACTTGATCTTTTGCATGCACATCAGGAGCTGACATGAAACAGCAAGCCAACCTCATCCGGGCCGGGCAGGTCATTGAACATAATGGCCGCCGTTGGACCGTCCTTAAACAGCAGATTCTAACACCGGGTAAAGGTGGTGCCTTTATTCAGGTTGAGATGCGCGACCTTGCAAGTGGCAATAAGAGCAACGAGCGTTGGCGCACCGCTGATACAGTCGAGCGTCTGATTACAGAAGATAACGACTACATCTATTCCTACATGGACGGCGATAACATCGTCCTGATGGACCCAGAGACCTTTGAGCAAACCATGCTGCCAAAGGATATTTTGGGTGACCAGCTTCCCTTCTTGCAAGATAACATGACCATCAGCGTCAAGCTGGTAGAAGGCGACCCGGTGGCTGTAACACTTCCGCCCCAAGTCACGTTGGAAATTGCCGAGGCTGACCCTGTTGTAAAAGGCCAGACGGCAAGCTCCTCCTACAAGCCGGCTATGCTCTCCAACGGTGTGAAGGTCATGGTTCCGCCTTTCATCGAAGCGGGTGAGCGCATTGTTGTGCGTACAGAAGATGCCACCTACGTTGAGCGTGCCAAGGACTGATCATGCGCCTCTCTCCCCATATGGCCGTCATGCAGAATGCTGCACAAAAGGCTGCGCGTTCTCTCCTGCGTGACTTCACCGAGGTTGAACAACTTCAGGTTAGCATTAAAGGGCCGGGGGACTTTGTCTCCCAAGCCGATATGCGCGCTGAAAAGACCATCCGTGAAGAGCTGGCCCGCGCTCGCCCCGGCTATGCCTTCCTCATGGAAGAAAGCGGGGCCTCAGGTGGTGAGAACTGGACATGGCGTTGGATTGTTGACCCGTTGGATGGGACGACAAACTTCCTCCACGGGATCCCGCATTGGGCGATTTCCATCGCGCTGCAACGCCGCCATCCCCATGGGGAGGTCGAGCTTGTGGCTGCTGTGGTCTATAACCCGGCCTCTCATGAGATGTTCTGGGCGGAAAAAGGCATTGGGGCGTATCTCAATGAGCGGCGCATCCGTGTCTCTGCACGGCGCAAACTGGCTGAGGCTGTGTTCGCTACGGGGATTCCCTTTGCTAAAGTCCCTGCTCATCATCGGTTGCCTTTTGGCCGTGTTCTGAGCAGCCTTATGCCAAAGGTAGCGGGCATCCGTCGTTGTGGGGCCGCGGCGTTGGACCTCGCTTGGCTCGCCGCAGGCCGCTATGAGGGCTATTGGGAGTTGGGACTAAAGCCATGGGACTGCGCGGCGGGGCTTTTACTCGTCCGTGAAGCGGGTGGCCACGCAACTGATGACCAAGGGCGTGACCTCGGTGGGCTTGATGATGATGTAAATGTTGTGGCAGGAAACCAACACTTCCACGCACCCCTACGGGAATTGGTCCATAACGCTATTACACAATCCTAACCCGCTCGTGCTTTACATAGGGAGCCGGCCTATGCTTGCCGTATAAAGATTGCAAGATGTGGCTCCCCCGCATAAGATGCCATTGATATGATAAATAGGCTGGCTATCCTTCCCTCCCTCTTATATGCGCTTTTTATTGCAAGCGGTCTCTTCCCCGCCGCATGGGCGCAGGTTTCGACCAATATAGATGCTTTGCCGGCTGCAAGCTCGTCATCATCCCCTCACGCACCGCTTGAACATCGCCAGAACAATACGGGCCACTCACAACACAGCGTAGCCACGCATGCTCCTGCTAAGCCTCCTCCACCGGCCACGCCAGCGGGCTATTCCCGTACGTTAGACATCCCCGCTAAAGCCCCTACCCCCACGGTCATCACACCGCCGCCTTTTCCTGTTACCCTTCATCCGCCCGTTCCCGCTGCGACGGTTGTGCCAGCTGCCACAAGCCACAGCCATGCAGAACCTTTGCCTAACAACGCGTTGCGTGTGTTATTTGACCCCAATAGCACCGATCTTAATGAAGCTACGATTGATGCTGTTCGCCATTTTGCCCAGAACATGGCTCCCAAAACTGAGGTGCGGTTTATTCTCCATAGCTATGCCAATGTACCAGGCAGTGATATTTCCATGCCGCGGCGGCTAGCGCTCTCGCGCGCGCTCGCTATTCGTGGTTTACTTGTACAAAATGGCATAGCAACGACACGAATCTACCCTATTGCCCATGGCCGGCCTGATGCCACCGATACAGCCCCAACTGAACGGCTTGATATCCTTCCTGAAAGCAATCCACCTGCAACTGACACTCCCACCCCGACAGAGACTCCTGCAGCGAAAGAAGTACCAACACCATGACACGTCCTACCCGTTATCTTGTTCGTATTTGCGTGTTTCTCCTTATCATTTTAGGGATCGTCTTTGCTTTACGTGGCGTATTGCTTCACGCTTTTATGGTAAATCCTGGCCTTAATGGTGTGATTATTGCCATTTTGCTCCTCGGGATTGCTTGGAATCTCCATCTCACCATACGGCTTATCCCAGAGGTTCGCTGGGTCAATATTCTCCAGCAACCGCGTGAAGGTTTGCGTGTGCCGGAGCCCCCGCTGCTTTTGGCCCCTATGGCCCGCCTCCTCCGCGCACGGCGGGAGGAAGACCCAAAGCTGGCCCTCTCCCCCCAAACGACGCGTGCCATGCTAGAAAGTCTAGAAGCTCGCATGGATGAAGGGCGTGAGATCTCTCGCTATATCACACAACTTCTTGTGTTTTTGGGGCTTTTAGGGACGTTCTATGGCTTAATCCTCACGGTGCGTTCTGTAGCGGATGTGATTAGTGCTATGCCCTCTGGCGGGGCGGACCTTGCTGGCATGTTTGAGCATATAAAGACGGGTTTAACAAAGCCGCTCGTGGGAATGTCCACCGCCTTTTCGGCCTCTATGTTCGGCTTGGCAGGCTCGTTAATCCTCGGCTTTTTAGACCTTACATCGGGACAAGCGCAAAATCGCTTCGCCAATGAAATCGAGGAATGGTTGGCTGATCTTACTTTCCTCGATAGCCCTGTTAACACCCCTTCTCCATCTGCCTATAGTCCAGCGCAGATGGAAGAGCTAATGCGTACTAACAATGCGGCCATTATCGCCAAACTGGATGAGCTGAACGCCACGTTGCGCCAAGTCCGCGAGCCATTACGTCAACCCCTCGCACCGCTTGAAGATATGCTCTATCAGCTTGATGAGAAAAATCAGGCAACGTTACAGACATTACAAAATCTGACCAGTAATCTTAAACAACATCAGATGGATGATCCCACTATGGCTCATCTCATTCAAGAAATGGGTCAAAAATTAGCAAGCTTGCGCGGCGATATTGTTCATTTGTTCCAACGGGATCATAAAACGCGCTCTACCCAGCGTAGGGAAGATTAAGCCATGGCCCGCCGCAGACGTCACCTTGGTGCCATCAACGCATGGCCGGGCTATGTAGATGCTCTGTCCTCGTTATTGATGGTCGTCACATTTGTTTTGCTCGTCTTTATTTTGGGGCAAGAGTTCCTCTCCGCTACCATTGCCCAAAAAGAGCGTAGTTTGGATAGCCTCCGCCAAGACCTTACTAAGTTAAGCGAGATGCTCTCCCTTAGTGAAGGGAAGGTCCAAACCCTCAATAAAGCGAACCAAGAGCAAAAGCAGCTTATCGCGACGCTCAATACCACATTGGATGAAAAACAACATGCGATGGCCGCGATGGAGGCACAATCGCGTGCTGTGGAAGGGGCACAACTTGGCAGTATTGCCACCCTATCCTCTCAAGTGACAGAGCTGACGCATCAACTCCAAGCGATTGCAGCGGCTTTGGAGGTAGAGAAAAAGAACGAGGCGGATAAAGATGCTCAGCTTGCCGCTTTAGGACAAAAACTCAACATCGCGTTGGCAAATAAGGTCAACCAATTGCAACGCTATCGATCTGTCTTTTTTGGGCGGTTGCGTGACCTCCTTAAAGACCAACCAGGCATTGAGATTGTAGGGGACCGCTTTGTCTTTCGCTCTGAAGTCCTCTTTCCTAGTGGCAGTGCGGAGCTAACACCAGCAGGGCGGCGGGAGATTCTGACCCTTGCCCATACATTCCGCGAGGTTGCCGCAACCATTCCTGCTGATATACCGTGGATTCTACGCGTGGATGGCCATGCTGACCGCCAGCCAATTCATTCTACCTCTACCAGTAATTGGGAGCTTTCTGCCGCGCGGGCTATTACAGTGGTGAAAACCTTAATCCTCAACGGGATTGACCCGCACCATATCGCAGCAACGGCTTTCTCTAACTATCAACCGTTGGACCATGGGCGCAGCGCTGAAGCCTTAGCTCGTAATCGCCGGATTGAGTTCCGCCTTACAGACCGCTAACCCCTCCCTTTAAATGCTGACAGAAGCCTCCCAATCACCTAATTAGGGCGTCATGACCGACACACCGCTTTCTCTCATTCGTAATTTTTCCATCATCGCGCATATCGACCACGGTAAATCTACCTTGGCGGACCGGCTTATTGAGGCATGTGGGGCTCTTACCGCACGCGAGATGAAGGGCCAAGTTCTTGATTCTATGGAGCTGGAGCAAGAACGTGGCATTACCATCAAGGCCCAGACCGTCCGGCTGACATACCCGGCAAAGGATGGCAATGTTTACGTCCTCAACCTCATGGACACACCCGGCCATGTGGATTTTGCTTATGAGGTCAGCCGCTCTTTAGCGGCATGTGAAGGCTCGCTTTTGGTGGTTGATGCCTCCCAAGGGGTGGAGGCACAAACACTCGCCAATGTATATCAAGCCATTGACGCTAACCATGAGATTGTCCCCGTCCTCAATAAGATTGACCTCCCCGCGGCGGAGCCAGAGCGTGTACGCGCCCAGATTGAGGAAGTTGTCGGCATCCCCGCTGATGATGCTGTGGAGATTAGTGCCAAAACAGGCTTGAATATTGAGGGCGTTTTGGAGGCCCTCGTCCAACGTCTGCCTGCCCCTAAAGGCGATGCGGAAGCCCCTTTGCAAGGGCTATTGGTAGATAGTTGGTATGATAGCTATCTCGGTGTGATTATCCTGGTACGAATTAAGGAAGGGCGGCTGAAACGCGGCGATAAAATCCGCATGATGCAAACGGGAGCCACCTATCATGTGGACCAGGTTGGTGTGTTCCTCCCCAAAATGAAGCCTGTGGACTCCTTAGGGCCGGGGGAGATGGGCTACATCAATGCCGCGATTAAGACTGTGGCAGATTGCAATGTGGGCGATACCATCACGCTCGATAACCGCCCGGCGGAGAAAGCTCTCCCCGGCTTTAAGCCCTCCATCCCCGTTGTGTGGTGTGGGCTCTTCCCTGTCGATGCGGATGATTTTGATAAGCTACGCACAAGCTTGGGTAAGTTGCGCCTTAATGATGCGTCCTTCCATTTTGAGGCAGAGACTTCGGCTGCTTTGGGGTTTGGCTTCCGCTGCGGGTTCCTCGGTTTGCTGCATTTGGAGATTATTCAAGAACGTCTCTCGCGTGAGTTTAATCTCGACCTCATCGCAACAGCCCCCTCTGTTGTTTATAAAATGCACATGAATGATGGCTCTGTCGAAGAGTTGCATAATCCCGCTGATATGCCGGAAATCAGCAAGATTGATTATATTGAGGAGCCATGGATTAAGGCCTCTATTCTTGTTCGGGATGAATATTTAGGCTCTGTCCTCACCCTCTGTACCGAGCGGCGCGGTGTGCAAATAGACCTCACCTATGTGGGGGATCGGGCCATGGCGGTGTATCGCCTACCGCTCAATGAGGTAGTGTTTGATTTTTATGACCGGTTGAAGTCCCTCACGCGCGGTTATGCCTCTTTTGAATATCAAATGGATGGGTATGAGGAGAGCGACCTCGTCCGCATTTCCATCCTTGTTAATCATGAGCCCGTTGATGCGCTCTCCTTCATCGCCCATCGTACAGTGGCGGAATCCCGTGGCCGCGCTATTTGTGCGAAATTGAAGGACCTCATCCCCCGCCAGCTCTTTAAAATCGCCATCCAAGCCTCTATTGGCTCCAAGGTTATTGCGCGTGAGACTTTGGGGGCGTTGTCTAAAGACGTAACAGCTAAATGTTATGGCGGTGATATTTCCCGTAAGCGCAAATTGTTGGAGAAGCAAAAGGAAGGGAAAAAACGTATGCGGCAATTCGGGAAGGTCGAAATCCCACAAAGTGCCTTCCTCGCTGCTTTGAAGATGGATTAGCCCATGCCCCGCACGGCCGCTCTCCTTTGCATCCATAATGAGGCGCAGAGACTTCCTTGGTGGATGGCACATCA
Source organism: Bombella saccharophila (assembly GCF_026385475.1). Lineage (GTDB taxonomy): Bacteria > Pseudomonadota > Alphaproteobacteria > Acetobacterales > Acetobacteraceae > Bombella > Bombella saccharophila. The sequence continues at coordinate 380,393 of NZ_JANIDW010000003.1, read as the reverse complement.
CCTCGCATTAGGCTTTTCTGCCCTTTTAGTGTGTGATGACCATTCCACCGACGGTAGCCGAGAGCTGCTCACACAAGCCGCGCGCCATTATGATATTCGCATTATAGAGACAGACGCGCAGGATACTGACGCGCTACACCGCCGTGAGGCAGGGCTCAACAGCCTCATCCAACGCGAGCATGAACATTTTGATTGGATGCTCCCCCTCGCGATTGATGAATATTTCCTACCGACCCAAGCGACCCTCTCCGCCTTTTTTGCTGATATAGAACAGCATATGGGGGCGGAGGCGTTTCTCCACACCACCTCTATCCCTGTCAATTGGTGCATTATGGGCTTGGGGAAAATAGACACCCAACAATGGGACGGTCCTACACCACATCCCCGTGCGCTCTTCACCACCCATGCAGCAGAGGACTTCCCCGACCATCGCATTACGCGAGATTTTTTCCGCCCTACGGCTCAACAAACACTTCCTGATCCTTTTGCACAGCTACAAACGCCACCAGATTGGTCTCAAGCGCGCATCCTGCATGATGCCGCAGCTAATAGCCGCACGCCTCAAGCACGCCGTTATTTTGACCGTAACGACCACCGTATCTCTGAGGGGCAACGCTATCTCCCCCAAAGCATGGCGATTGCCGCACAATTTTTACAAGGGCTCATTTTAAGTGCATGTTACACACTGCAAAATCAGGATGGGTTAGAGACACCTGCCCCCTCCTCTCATGCGCATAAACAGCCTTCCTTTAAGCGGTCCCATATTCGCCATGGGGATTCGACACTCGCCCTCCATAAGGGGCATCGTAAACTTGGCTTTTATGATGCTGAAGCCCTTCAGCGTGATGAGCAACTCACTCCCCTCCGCCTTCTCCAACTAGCGAATTCACCCAACATAGGGTGGCTCTATGCGGAGGTGCCTTCCTCCACATCTTATTTACCTATTTGCGCTCCTCATGCTCTCCATGTCACAAATTTACTAGATTGCTTGCCTATTCACATCACCTCTCAAGAAGAGAGCATACAGTTAAAACTCCTCCCAACGGGGCAGATCATTCCTGAAAATGCTCCCCTCCCGCTCACCCTCCATACACTCCCTGACCAAGCCACCCCTGATACTATAGAGGCTAGTTTTCATCATTTCCTCGCTGAGGGCTTCACTGTAGATGGAGTAAAGAGCACTATTCGTCGCAGCCGGTGGCTCTCTCCCTCCGTCATTGGGGCCATCTACGCACATCTCCCAGAAGAAGCCCACGGGCTCTTCTCACCTATCCTGTATCAGCTCTTTCACGGCGGGAAACGCTAATTTTCCCTCTCGGCGGAGTGTCGCTTGTGCTTCGATCGTCTCTCGACCGGTTTTTCCATATCAGTCAACGCCACTCTACCATTCCACGAGAGATTGTGGCCGGACTGACCATATTTGGCTCTATGGCTTATATCATGGCTGTTAACCCCGCTGTGCTCGCAGCAGCAGGGCTGGCCCGTCATGACATGGTCATGACCACTATTGCCGGAACTGTGGCAGGGACGCTCATCATGGCCCTATGGGCACGACTCCCCCTTGCCCTCGCCCCGGCCATGAGCAGCAATGTCCTTTTTGCCCAAGTCATCGTTCAACAAGCGCATGTTAGCCCTGCTACAGCCTTTACAGTTGTCCTCTTTAGTGGGCTGTGCTTTACGCTCCTCTCCTTTACACGTTTACGCCTCGCAATTATTCGCAGTTTTCCCGCGAGCATCATGCTTGGTATTCAAGTCTCTATTGGGGCTTTTATTGCACGGATTGGCCTCATCGCCGCTGGCGTGGCTGTCCCTTCCTCCAACGGGCTTAGCTTCGCCTCACTCGCCCATCCTTCTGTTATCCTTGCCTTATTAGGGATTTTACTATGCTTGCTGCTCCAGCTTTTGCGTATTCCTGCAGGGTTACTCATCACCATCGTAACGCTCACTCTCATAGGGATCATCACCCCTAATGGAGCTGGACAGACAATCACCCAACTCCCCACCCATATGCTAGACTGGCCCCATTACCCACGCCATCTTCTACTTCCCTTTGATTTTAAAGAATTTTTCCACCATTTAGGACTCCTTTTACCCATTACGCTTTATGTCCTGCTCAGTGATTTCTTTGATGCGACAGGCACAATGCTCACCGTTACCCACCGCGCAGGCTTATGTGGAACAAAAGATCATCCCGACCTCAACCCACGCGCTTTTAGTGCCGATGGTGCTGCCAGCGTGATTGGCGCACTGCTTGGAACATGTACCGTCTCAGCTTATCTAGAAAGCCTAACAGGCGTTGAAGCAGGGGGACGTACTGGCCTAAGTGCGCTTGTTGTAGCGGTTCTATTTGCTGCGTCCTGCGTGTTCTGGCCGCTCTTAACTGCCATTCCTGCTTTAGCAACGGCTCCCGTTCTAATATTTGTAGGCATTACAATGCTGGGCCATTTAAGGGAACTCCCCTCCCATATGGAAGAGGCTTTTCCACCACTTTGTATGCTCCTCATTACCGTTGTAACGGGCAATTTTATGCTCTCCCTTGCTTGTGGGATGCTCCTATACACCGCCATTGCTCTCGTTAAAAAACAACGCCAACGCCTCACCCCTATCGTCTTAGGGTTAGATGCGGCATTTTTATGTTACATGGTGCTGCAAAGCCGTTTTTAAGACCAATTAAAATAAAAATCTTTCAAGCCTTGCCAAAGCCCCCCCCTCACGCATTATCATCAGCCACACACATTAAATATCATCTGATCTTACGACAGACAGAGGATGGGGGGTGGAAAAAATCTCCATATCCCTGTAATGGCCTGTAAGTTTCATGCTCTGACCCTTATTCGGATAATCGTGCCCGCTTTTATGACATCTGCTCCATCGCACACCACACCGCTCCATCAACTCTCCTTTGAGGCGGCCCTAGCCGAGCTTGAGCAGATCGTGCGCGGGCTAGAAACTGGCCAGATGAAGCTAGAGGATGCTATTTCTGCCTATGAGCGAGGGGCCGCCCTGCGCCGCCATTGTGAACAGCGGTTAAGCGAGGCGGAGATGCGCGTTAAAGCAATTGTTCAAAACACTGATGGGTCTCTCTCTGAAGAATCCCTTGAGATCACGTCCCAACCAGCCTCCCATTCCCGCAAGGAGACCCCCTCATGACCAACAGCCACGCCCTCCCTCTTAAGGATGTTTTACGCTTGGCCTGTCAGGATATTGAGGCCAGCATTGATGCACTCCTCCCCCCTGTACCGGGTGATGAATCCTTACTCATAGAGGCCATGCGCTATGCGGCCCTTAATGGGGGGAAACGCCTGCGGGGCTTCTTAGTGTTAGAAACAGCCGCCCTTTTTGGGGCATCGCGTGAGGCAGCCTTACGCGTTGCGGCCTCTGTAGAGTTCCTCCATGCTTATTCCCTCGTCCATGACGACCTCCCCGCCATGGATGATGATGACCTTCGCCGGGGCCAGCCCTCTACACATAAAAAGTTTAATGAGGCGTTTGCTATCCTCGCTGGCGATGCTCTGCAAACTAGCGCGTTTGAGGTCCTTTTAGAGCCTGCTACCAGCCCAGACCCTGCCATCCGCGCTGACCTCGCCCTTGCTCTCGCACGTGCCTCTGGCAGTGCTGGGATGGTTGGGGGCCAAGTTATTGATATTCGTGGGGAAGGCAAGGCCCTCCCGCTAGAGCAGGTCCAACGCCTCCATGCTATGAAGACCGGTGCACTCATCCGCTATTCTGCTGAAGCGGGGGCGATTTTAGCCGGTCTTGCCGCTAATGACCCACAACGTAAGGCCATCATCCGCTATGGGGCGGATTTGGGTACGGCCTTCCAAGTCGCTGATGATATTCTCGATACCACCGCCAGTACGGAAGAGCTTGGCAAAACCGCTGGTAAAGATGAAGATGCCTGCAAATCCAACTATGTGGCTTTGTTAGGCATTGAAGGGGCACGTAAAGAAGCCCATCGTCTCAGCGAGCAAGCCCGCCAGGCTCTCTCCTCCTTTGGCCCGCAAGCTGATACACTCCGCGCCCTTGCCGCCTATTTTGTTGAACGCAGGAATTAATCGTCCATGAGCATGTCTTCCTCCATCCCGACCATGGGCCGTTATCCTCTTTTGGACCGGGTAAACACACCGGCGGACATGAAGAATCTCTCCACCGAGCAACTCCGCACTTTGGCGGATGAGTTGCGGTCGGAGACGATTAACGCCGTCTCCACCACGGGGGGGCATTTAGGGGCCTCCCTCGGTGTGGTCGAGCTAACTGTGGCTCTCCATGCTGTGTTTAACACGCCCGATGACCGCATCATCTGGGATGTGGGCCACCAAGCTTATCCGCATAAGATTCTCACCGGGCGGCGCGAGCATATCCGTACTCTACGCCAACCGGGTGGCTTGTCCGGCTTTACCCGCCGCTCCGAAAGCCCTTACGATCCCTTTGGTGCAGCACATTCCTCCACCTCCATCTCCGCAGGGCTAGGGATGGCTGTGGCTCATCATCTTTATGCAGAGGATCATCCCGCTTATCGGGAGCGGAATGTTATTTCCATCATCGGGGATGGCTCTATCTCCGCCGGTATGGCTTATGAGGCCATGAATAATGCCGGGGCTATGGGGGGCAAAGGGGCAGAGCGTCTCATTGTCATCCTCAATGATAATGAGATGTCCATTGCGCCTCCTGTTGGGGCGATGTCCAATTATCTGACCCGGCTCATGTCCTCCCGCCGCTTCCTCACCTTGCGGGATTTAGCCGGTAAGCTTGCCAAACGCCTCCCCTCCAGCATTGAGCGGACCGCAAAGCGTGCGGAAGAATATGCCCGCGGCATGATCACGGGTGGCACGCTATTTGAGGAGCTTGGTTTTTATTATGTCGGCCCTGTTGATGGCCATGACATGAACCAACTTGTCCCGATTTTACGCAATCTCCGTGATGCCGAAAATAAAGGGCCTGTCCTCCTCCATGTCATCACAGAAAAAGGGCGTGGGTATAAACCTGCCGAATCCGCTGGTGATAAATATCATGCGGTCTCCCGCTTTAATGTCGAGACAGGTGAGCAGAAAAAAGGCCCTGCTGGCCCGCCATCTTATACCAACATCTTCTCCCGCGAGTTGCTGCATCGTGCCAAGCAGGATGAAAAGGTTGTAGCCATTACAGCGGCTATGCCCTCTGGCACGGGGCTCGACAAAATGGCCCAGCATTATCCAGAGCGTTATTTTGATGTCGGCATTGCAGAGCAACACGCTGTCACATTTGCTGCGGGTATGGCTAGCGAGGGGATGCGCCCTTTCTGTGCCATTTATTCCACCTTCCTCCAACGTGCTTATGACCAAGTCATGCATGATGTCGCCTTGCAGAATCTTCCAGTCCGTTTTGCGGTGGACCGTGCTGGGCTAGTCGGTGCGGATGGGGCAACCCATGCCGGGTCTTTCGACCTCAATTACCTCTGTTGCCTGCCTAATATGACTGTCATGGCCCCCTCTGATGAGGTGGAGCTTTTGCATATGACAGCCACCGCATGGGCGCATGATAGCGGGCCGATTGCCCTACGCTACCCGCGTGGCTCCGGCTTAGGGCTAGACCTCCCAGAGGAAGGCCAGATTTTAGACATCGGCAAGGGACGCATTGTCCGTGCCTCTGAGGGGGAAGGTGTGGCCATTCTCTCCCTCGGCACACGTTTGCAAGAGGCTCTCAAAGCTGCTGATACACTCGCTGCGGAAGGGATTGCGGTTACCGTAGCGGATGCTCGTTTTGCTAAGCCTGTTGATGGCGCCTTAATTGAGGCCCTCGCCCGCCAACATAAAGTATTCCTCACATTAGAGGAGGGCGCGCCCGGTGGCTTCAGTACGCAGGTGGTGGAACATCTCGCCGCAACTGGATTGCTAGACCATGTACGCTTCCGCCCCATGGCATTGCCTGATACATGGATCGACCACAACACGCCTGAGGCCCAATATGAAGAAGCTGGTCTTACAGCTCATCATATTGCTGAGCTGGCACGCCACGCTCTCGCTGGGAAGGCCAAAGCTTAATGGCCAAACGCCGTGCCGACCAGCTCCTTGTTGAGCGAGGATTGGTGGAAACACGCAGCCGCGCGCAGGCCCTCATCATGGCCGGGTTGGTCTATGCAGGGCCACACGGGGATAAGCCTGTCAAAAAAGCGGGAGACCAACTCCCCGAAGATATGGCTTTAACCCTTAAAGGGCAGGACCATCCATGGGTCTCGCGCGGGGGGCTGAAATTAGCACACGCCTTGGAGCATTTCCCCCTCTCCACAGAGGGGAAAATCGCCGTTGATGTAGGGGCCTCAACAGGTGGATTTACTGATGTTCTGCTCCACAATGGGGCGGCGCGTGTTTATGCTGTTGATGTAGGCCATGGCCAACTCGCTTGGAAAATCCGCTCTGATGAGCGTGTTGTAGTGTTGGAGAAAACCAATGCTCGTCATCTCAGCAAAGAGCATATCCCAGAGGCCCCGGATATTATCGTTTGCGATGCCAGCTTTATTAGCCTCAAAACCGTGCTTGCCCCAGCCTTAGAGATGGCCAAACCCGGCGCGTGGGCTGTTGCGCTCATCAAACCGCAATTTGAGGCCGGGCGTGCGGATGTTGGCCCTAAAGGGGTTGTGCGAGACCCGGCGGTGCATGAGCGCGTGTGCCAAGAGATTCACACTTGGTTTGCTGCCCTCCCCGGTTGGACGATTCTAGGCCTTGTCCCAAGCCCCATCACTGGGCCGGAGGGGAATAAAGAATTCCTCATCGCTGCCCGTAAAGAGGCCAGCTAAACCGCCCGCTCTTAGCCTCTTACTCCCTGTCAATTATCTGGCCCTTTCCGGCCCCTCCATGTTATGAGCCACCACCATGACTCACCCGGCCCCCTCCTCCCCGCTTGCCTCTGATGCTGTCGCTGCCCTCAATGAGAGTGAGCGCAAACGCATCGAGGCCAAATCCGCTCTCTTTGCCCCGCCTACCCCCATCACAGAAGATGGCCGCCGCGAGCTTGTTGGCCTCTCGCGGGAGGAGCTGGCAGACATGCTGGTCGAGATTGGGGAGAAACCCTTCCGCGCTAAACAGCTTTGGCATTGGATATATCATCAAGGTGTGACGGATTTCTCCCGCATGTCCACCATTGCCAAGCCCCTGCAAGCAAAGTTGGAGCAGCATTTCATCGTCGGTCGCCCCAGCGTGACAACTCAGCAGACCTCCAAGGACGATACGCGTAAGTTTCTCTTTCGCTTCCGTGATGGACAAGAGGCCGAGACGGTTTACATCCCCGACCGGCGCGAGGACCGTGGTGCGGTGTGTATTTCCTCCCAAGTGGGATGCACGCTCTCTTGCAGCTTTTGCCATACGGGGACGCAAAAGCTCGTCCGTAATTTGGGAGCGGCGGAAATTGTCGGGCAATTTATGGCCGCACGGGATAGTTATGGGGAATGGCCCAGCCCCAAAGGTGACACGCCGCGTCTGCTCTCCACCATTGTGCTGATGGGTATGGGCGAGCCGCTTTATAATTATGAGAATGTTGCCAAAGCGATGAAAATCATCATGGATGGGGAAGGCATCGCCCTCTCCCGCCGGCGCATTACGCTCTCAACCTCCGGCGTGGTGCCGATGATGGATCGCTGTGGGGATGAGCTGGGGATTAACCTTGCCATCTCCCTTCATGCTGTCCGCAATGACCTCCGCGATCAACTTGTCCCGTTGAACCGGAAATACCCGATTGAAGAGCTTATCGCGGCATGCCATCGTTATCCTGCAGCCTCAAACTCCCGCCGCATCACCTTTGAATATATCATGATCCGCGATGTCAATGATAGCGATGCCGAAGCGCGGGAGTTAGTACGGCTCATCCGTGGGTTGCCCGCCAAGGTGAATCTCATCCCCTTTAACCCTTGGCCGGGGTCGGAGTTCCGCCCCTCTACGAGGGAGCGTCTGGCTAGTTTTGCCCAAATTGTGATGGATGCAGGCTATGCAGCCCCCATCCGTATGCCGCGCGGGAAGGATATTCTCGCCGCTTGTGGGCAACTTAAAACCCAAAGTGAGCGGCAAAGACAGGCCCGGGCCACGCCTTAAAAGGCTAGGCCTCTGGCCCAACGGCCTGACACCTGTTACAAGAGCGTTATCGCGTAACGACAGTTGATTTCTGTTTTTTTAGCAGAGGATATAGAGCAATCATGGGCAAAGCCTCAGGCATTAAGAAAGTTGTTCTGGCTTATTCTGGCGGGTTGGATACATCAGTTATCCTCCGCTGGCTGCAAGAGCATTATGGCTGCGAGGTCGTCACCTTCACAGCGGACCTTGGCCAAGGTGAAGAGCTAGAACCCGCCCGCCGTAAGGCTGAATCCCTCGGCGTAAAAGAGATTTTTGTTGAGGATTTGCGGGAGACCTTCGTTAAGGATTACGTCTTCCCCATGTTCCGCGCTAATACGGTGTATGAGGGGCAATATTTGCTCGGCACCTCCATTGCCCGTCCCCTCATCTCTAAACGGCAGATTGAGATTGCCGAGGCTGTGGGGGCTGATGCCGTAGCCCATGGGGCCACCGGCAAGGGGAATGACCAAGTCCGCTTCGAACTAGCTTATTACGCTCTTAAACCTGATGTAAAAGTCATCGCCCCTTGGCGGGAATGGGACCTAACCTCCCGCACAAAGCTGCTCGACTTCGCCGAGAAGAATCAAATCCCCGTCACAAAAGATAAGCGCGGTGAAGCTCCCTTCTCTGTCGATGCGAACCTGCTGCACTCCTCCTCTGAAGGGAAGATTCTAGAGGACCCCTCCCTCCCGCCTGATGAGATTGTCTTCCAACGCACAATCTCTCCAGAGGCTGCACCGGATAAAGCAACAGAAATCACCATCGACTTCAAACATGGTGACCCAGTCGCTATTAATGGTGAGGCCCTCTCCCCGGCTAACTTGCTGGCCCGCCTTAATGAGCTTGGCAAAGCTAACGGTATTGGTCGCCTTGATATTGTGGAAAACCGCTTTGTCGGCATGAAGTCCCGTGGGATTTACGAGACACCCGGTGGGACGATTCTGCTCCAAGCTCATCGCTCTATGGAATCCATCACGTTGGATCGTGAAGCTGCGCATCTTAAAGATAGCATCATGCCGCGCTATGCAGAGCTGATTTATAACGGCCTGTGGTTCTCCCCAGAGCGTCACATGCTCCAAGCCCTGATTGATAGCAGCCAAAAATCCGTTAATGGGCGCGTCCGGCTGAAGCTTTATAAAGGGAATGTCATCTGCGTGGGTCGGGAAAGCCCCGATAGCCTTTATGATGCCCGTGTTGTTACCTTTGAGGATGATGAAGGCGCCTATAATCAGGTCGATGCACAAGGCTTTATCCGCCTCAATGCGCTACGCTTGCGCTTGGGTGCGAATAAAGGGCGGCGCGGCGGCACCCCCTAAGCCATGTCCTTGTTGGTCGTCTTCATAGAGAGGCATTTTATGTCCCATTCCCTGCGTTCTTTCTTCCGTTATTTGCCAATATGTATCCTCGCGGGCCTTATTGGGCTGGCGGGCTGTGCAGGCAAACCAAAACAGGAATTAAGCCCTCAGCAGTTTATGGATCAGGTCTATAAACAACCCGGTGTGCATAAGCAGCCTGATGGTCTGGCCTATAAAATCCTAAAATCTGGCCCTAAAGATTCCCCTCATCCCCAAAAGGGGGGCACGATGATGATCATCTATGAAGGCCGCTTACCTGACGGTGGCATTTTCGATTCCTCAGAGATGCACACAGGGGCCGCTTATATGGAAATGCCCCTTGATGGTGTGATTGAGGGATGGATGGAGGGCCTCCCCCTTATGCGTGTTGGCGATGTGTGGGAGCTCTATGTACCGCCTAAATTAGGCTATGGTAAACGCTCCATGGGGGTTATCCCCCCCAATAGCCCGCTCATCTTCAAAATCCAGCTTCTCGGTGTTGAGGATGATGCAGGCTTACAATAATAAAGCCTATCCTTTATCAGCACCATAATGAGAGCTCTTGCCGCCCCCTTCCATACCAAGCGGGGCGGCTTTTATCGTCTCCTCCCCCTTTTTTAATTCAGGACCATGCTCATGCAGCGCGTTTTCTCAGGGATTCAGCCGACAGGTATCCCCCATCTTGGTAATTATCTTGGGGCCATTCGTAACTGGGTTACCTTGCAAAAGGACCATGATTGCCTCTTTTGCCTCGTGGATATGCACTCCCTCACCATGCCATGGTCACCAGAAGCTTTGCGGGAGCAGACCTTAGCCTCCACCGCCTGCTTACTCGCCTCTGGCATCGACCCAACCCGCCTTTACAATCAATCTGCCGTTAGTGCCCATGCACGGCTAGGCTGGATTTTTAACTGCGTCTCCCGCCTTGGTTGGCTAAACCGCATGACGCAATTTAAGGATAAAGCGGGAAAGAATCGCGAGAATCACTCCGCAGGGCTTTATGTCTATCCCAACCTTATGGCGGCCGATATTCTCGCCTTCCATGCTACGCGCGTGCCTGTAGGGGACGACCAACGCCAACATCTGGAATTAGCTAACGATATTGGCCAAAAGTTTAATCATGACATGGGCGTTGAGTTCTTCCCACAAATTGAGCCTCTCATCCCCCCCCATGCTGCCCGTGTGATGAGCTTACGCGATGGCAGTAAGAAGATGTCCAAGTCCGACCCATCGGCCCAAAGCCGCATTGTGCTGAATGACACAGCGGACGAAATTGCGCAGAAAATCCGCAAAGCCCGTACCGATGCAGAGCCTTTGCCAAGCGAGGAAGCGGGGCTAGAGGGCCGCTCAGAAGCCCGTAATTTGCTGACCATCTATGCTGCTATGTCCAACACATCCTTAGCGGATGTCCTAAACCAATTTGCAGGCCAAGGCTTTGGGACCTTTAAGCAAGCCTTAGCGGACCTGTTGGTAGAGACACTAGCCCCCGTTGCGGAGGAAACGCGCCGCCTGATGGATGATAAAGGCCATCTTCTCAATGTATTGCGCCAAGGGGCAGACCGGGCCCGCGCCGTGTCTGAACCGATTGTCAGTGAGGCGGAAAAACTCGTAGGCTTCCTACGTTAAGACCGCCGCTTACTCATGAGCACGTAGCTCATCTAATGGGGTCTCCATCAAAGCTAGAACCTGCTTTGCCGCTGCCATAGCGGGGAGATCCCCTTCGGGGGCCTGTAACATAGCCAGCACGGTACCAAAGGCCTCTTGCTGAGCCTTACGCTTGGCCTCGTCTGTGAGCAGGGCTGTTACTTCCTCGGCTAATTTCTGCGGTGTGCAATTATGTTGCACTAACTCCGGCACGATCTCCCGCCCGGCAAGAATATTCACAATCGAGATATATGGCACTTTGAGCAAAAACCGCCCCAACACGGCAGAGAGTGGATTGACCTTATACGTCACCGCCATCGGCACGCCTCCAATGGCGAGCTCCAAAGTCGAGGTGCCGGATTTTGTTAAAGCGCAATCTGCCGCGCGGAAGGCGTCATGCTTATCCTCCGTATCCGTCACAATAGAGGGATGAACAGCCCAATGCCGCACCATCTTCCGCACGAGGGGGGCCATGCCTGATGTCGCTGGGATAACCGGCTGGAGGTCCGGGAATTGCTTATATAAAAGCTCTAACGTCTTTTCAAAAACAGGCAGTAATTTCGGCACCTCGGAGTTACGACTACCCGGCATAAGCAGCAAAACCGGGCTTTCTGGCCTAAGGTCATGGCGTTTATAAAAACGCTCTGGCCGACCATGTGGCACGCCCGATTGCAAAATGGGATGCCCTACAAAATGAGCATGAAAGCCCCGCTCAGCAAACCATGTTGGCTCAAAGGGGAAGAGGCAAAGCAAACTATCCCATAGCCCACGATAATGCTTCACCCGCTTTTCCCGCCATGCCCAGACTTGAGGGGCAACGTAATGCAATCGCCGCACCTTCAGCCGCCTCACGCGCCGTAGGAGACGGAACGCAAAACCGGGACTATCAATCGTAATGACAATATCAGGGCGGCGGAGTTCAATATCCTGCTCTGCCTCCACCAAGCGTTGCGAAAGCAAACGCAACCGCGGGAGGACCTCCATAAACCCCATCACTGTGAGGTCTTCCATCGGGAAAAGGCTGCGGAGGCCGCGCGCCTCCATCCGCCCTCCCCCTACGCCTGCGAAAACCAACATCGGGTCTATCCGATGCAGAGCCTGCATCAAACGTGCCCCGATGCTATCGCCACTCGGCTCCCCCGCGAGAATCCAGATGACACGGCCATGCTGGTAAAGGGGGACATCACCTTCTACAGGAGGGCCCGCATCTACCATAATTTCCGCTCCCTTCGTCTCGTGTGACGCTGTGGCTTAGCGGCGCAATGTCGCGCCAGTCGCTTTATGGACGGCCGCCTCCACCGCAGCCATAACACCCTCAAGCTGTGCGTCTGTCAGGCTCTCTTTTTGTGGTTGAAGAACAACCTCCACCCCTAAAGAGCGTTGACCTTTAGGCACGGTTCCACCTTCAAAAATATCAAAAAGCCGAACATCAGTAATCAATTTACGATCCGCCATACGTACGGCTTTAAGCACATCTTGAATCTGCACCGCCTTATCAGCAAGGAAAGCAAAATCCCGCCGCACAGGCTGCAAAGCCGATAAGGCTGGCGCGGCTTTGCGCTTCATCTTCGGCTGGGGCACCGCTGCGACATTTAGCTCAAACAGAGCCACTGTCCCACTCAGGCCGAAATGACGTGCCACACGGGGATGCAGCTCCCCAAAACGACCAAGAACAAGCTTCGGCCCCTGCCGCACCACACCGGAGCGTCCCGGATGATAATAGTCTGGTGCATCGGCTGTGCAGCTTAAAGACGCCTCTGCCATGCCAAGAGTGAGTAGAGCCGACCATAAATCAGCCTTGGCCTCCATCCATGAGGGCTCCTCAGCCACATGGCCGGGGGCGCGTGCGCTCACCCCACCACGCACACCAGCAAGGATAAGGCGGTCCCCCTCCTGCCCGAAGCACGGCCCAAGCTCGAAGAAGGCAGCATCGCCCGCAAAGCCCTGCCCATGAGCAATATTACGCCCTAACGCCCGCAGCAGATTAATAACCGGCGTGGGACGAAGCTGGTTAAGGTCCGTTGCAATCGGGTTTAGCAAGCGGTCTTGCTCCCGCCCCTCCTCAAACAAAGCGGCATCTTGGTCTGACACAAAGGAGAAGCCAACAGTCTCCATCAAGCCCCGGCCTGCACAAAGGCGGCGTAAGAGTGCAGCGCGGCTTTGCTCTGCCGTCACCGCAGCGGGGGGGACCATATGAGGTTGTGGCAGGGGCTGAGCGGGTACCTCATCCAACCCTCTGATGCGCAAGACTTCCTCAACAAGGTCAGCTTCCGCTTCCATCTGCGTAACATGGGCAGCCGCACGTTCTGCAACGCTTTTATCCAGACTATGCGCCTGTGCAAGGACCCGACCAGAGGCCACATCATTGCGCCATGATGGAACGGAAAAGATAGCCTGGCCCTCCCCCCGCTCTTTCACCTCAAAGCCTAAAGCCTCAAGAATCGTCACGGCCTTATCCGCATCAATCTCCAACCCGCCAAGCGTCGCAAGCCGTGCAAAGCGTAGAGTGGCTGTACGTTGCCAGTCTGGCTCCGCTCCGGCTTCGGTCACCTCACTCGGTATGCCACCGCATAGCTCGACAATTAACGAAGTTGCAGCCTCTAGCCCTGTGCGCACCAAAGCGGGGTCCACCCCACGCTCAAAACGATAGCGAGCATCAGTCTGCACCCCAAGACGGCGGCCTGTCAGGGCAATGCGTACGGGGTCGAACAAAGCGGATTCAACAAAAACATCCGTTGTGTCATCCGTAACCGCGCTGGTCTCACCGCCAATAATACCGGCAAGGGACTGCACCCCGGCTTCATCAGCAATCACAAGGTCATGCGTACCAAGGACATAATCCTGCCCATCTAGCGCACGAAATTGCTCCCGCGTGGCAGAGGTGAGCAGTAATCTGTTCCCTTTTAAACGGTTCGCATCAAAGACATGCAGCGGGCGGCCCACATGCATCATCAAATAATTTGTAATATCAACTAACGCTGATTGGGAGCGTAGCCCGACGCTCTCTAACCGCTGCTTGAGCCAAGCCGGACTTGGGCCATTCTTCACACCGCGAATCAAACGCCCTGTAACATATGGGCAAGCGGGATGGTCCAACACCCACTGGATAGGGCTCGCCCCCTCGCTCTCCACCGTAGGGACAAGCCATGGCTTAAAATGCCCTAGCCCCGCCGCTGCGAGGTCCCGCGCGATACCGCGTACACTCAACGCATCCCCCCGGTTGGGGGTAATGCCAATCTCTATTACCGGGTCGTCCAGCTTGGCATGACGGACATAATCCACCCCAAGAGGCGTACCCTCTGGCAATTCGGCAATGCCATCAGAGTCCTCACCAATGCCAAGCTCTCGTAAGGAGCAGAGCATCCCATTGCTGAGCTGCCCCCGAATCTTGCCGGGTTTAATCGTGATATCACTACCGGGAATATAAGTGCCCGGTGGAGCAAAAATAACATGCAGCCCCGTGCGCGCATTTGGCGCACCACAAACGACCTGAACCTCCTCATACCCCTCGCCTGCTGTCACACGGCATAGCTGGAGGCGGTCAGCATCAGGATGGCGCGTGGCCTCCACAATCTTTGCCGTGCGGAAGCCTGATAAACGCTCTGTCGGGTCATCAACCGATTCAACCTCAAGGCCGATACGGTTTAATGTTGCGCAAATCTCCTCCAAAGAGGCTGTAAAATCGAGATGCTCCCGCAACCATGAGAGTGAAAACTTCATGTTACAAGCCCTCCGTCAAAGTCGCTGGGGATAAAGCTGAGAAGCCATAATGACGCAACCAGCGTAAATCGCTCTCATAAAAAGAGCGTAGGTCAGCAATGCCGTTCTTCAACATAGCGAGCCGCTCAATGCCCATACCAAAGGCAAAGCCTTGCCATTCTGCCGGGTCCAGCCCGCAATTGCTCAGCACACGGGCATGGACCATCCCCGCCCCCAAGACTTCCAGCCAATCCGCGCCTGCACCAATAGCCCCAGTCTCGCGCGACCAGCCAATATCAATCTCCATAGAAGGCTCGGTAAAGGGGAAATACGAGGCCCGGAAGCGCACTGGCAAATCAGGCTGATTAAAAAAGGCCCGCAAAAACTCGGTCAGGCATCCTTTTAAATGGCCAAGGGTAATGCCCTTCTCAATCACCAAACCTTCACATTGATGGAACATCGGGGAATGGGTGGCATCATGGTCGGCACGGTAAGTCCGCCCCGGGGCAATGATGCGAATAGGTGGTTTTTCCTGCAACATGGTACGCACCTGCACGCCAGAGGTCTGCGTCCTTAAAACACGCAGCTCCTCCTCACCCTCTAGGGCAGGAAGGTAGAATGTATCTTGCTCCGTCCGCGCGGGGTGATGCTTTGGCGTATTCAGGGCTGAGAAATTATGCCACTGGCTCTCAACATCCGGCCCTTCTGCTAGATGAAAGCCCATAGCCCCAAAAATGGTTGTAATTTCCTCAATCGTACGGCTGATGGGATGAATCAACCCTACCGGGGCCGTAGGGGTAGGTTGCGTAATATCCACCGTCTCCTCAGCTAAACGCTGCTGGAGAGCCAAAGCCTCAATCTCTCGTCCGCGTTGCTCAATAAGATATGTTAGCTCATCCCGCAGACGGTTAAGAGCCTGCCCGCGCTCTTTACGCTCCTCATGCGAGAAGGAACCAAGCTGACGCAACAGACCAGTTAGCGTCCCAGACCGCCCCAATGTGCCCACCCGCACAGCATCCCACTCACTATGTGTGCTGGCACGCTGCAAGGCCGCGATTGTGTCATTCTTTAGATTTTCAAGGTCGTTGGCCATAGCCTGTCCTTCACCCTCTACGAGCTGTTTCAAAGAGTTTTCCTATCCCCGTTGGGGCAAAAAATCTCTGAAGCAGCTTGTAAGAAAAACGGGCTGCCCCGACTTAATCAGAGCAGCCCGCTAATCATTACGTTCCCGCCTCTCCCTCGCATGTAAGGGACTAGCGGGACGGCTCTTAATTAGAGAGCCGCCTGAGCTTTGCGCACAATCTCAGCAAAAGCAGCTGCATCATCATAGGCGATTGCTGCAAGGACCTTACGGTCAATCTCAATCCCAGCCTTATTAAGGCCATTGATGAAGCGGCTATAGGTCAACCCATGCTCACGCACGGCTGCGCTGATGCGCTGAATCCACAAAGAACGGAACTCACGCTTTTTATTGCGGCGGTCACGATAAGCGTAACGCAGGGCCTTCTCGACCCGCTCCAACGCGATGCGGTAATTGGTGGAAGAACGCCCGCGATAGCCTTTAGCGAGGTCCAGAACCTTTTTATGACGGGCGTGGGTGGTCGTACCCCGTTTAACACGTGCCATGGTCGTTTATCTCCTTATGACAGCCCGTAGGGTGCCCACTGTTTGATGGTGCGTGCATCCATATCCGTCATAACCTGCGGACCACGGTTGCTACGTTTCATCTTCTGCGGACGGTTAATCAGGCCATGGCGTTTGTTACCCGGACCACACGTTACCTTACCGGTCGCGGTGATCTTGAACCGCTTTTTGACCGAAGACTTCGTCTTCATCTTGGGCATTTTTATCTCCTTACAATTCAGCCGCTCTCTCTGTCATTTGCATGGTCAAAGAGAACTTACACGGCCAGGCATGCCTCATCATCGGCCCGGACGCGTGTACAACCTCCCGCGCTTATAGGGGCAACTGCGCCCCTCCTCAAGAGAAAAGCGCGCAAGAACACCATGTTTTTTTCTCGATTGCTAATATAGTACACAAAAGATCAGATAATTGTGAATAGTATGACAAAGCTACCTCTAATCCCCAAATTTATTACACTCAGGTGCTTGACCCCTGGCCCTTTCCCTGTGCTTAAAGACGATTGAACAATGGTCCGATGCAGACAAAGCAACAAGGACCATGCTACACGGTCAAACAACCATTAACAATTACTGAGGCTTCTGCATGTCCTCCATGTCCCACGCGGGGGGAATCTGGTCCCGTCTGGTTGCCATTGCGATGGCAATCGTCGGCCTACTGCTGATTGCTGGGGGAATTTATTCTCTCTGCATAGGTGGTCCCCTTTACTATCTTCTCAGTGGGCTAGGCATTCTGCTTAGCGCAATCTATCTCTTCAAACGACATCCCATTGCCCTTGCTATTTATGCCGTCGTACTACTCGGTAGCATTATCTGGGCGCTGTGCGTTGTTGGGCTCGACTTCTGGAGCTTAGTACCCCGCCTTGATGTTGTTCTCATCATCGGTATTGTGCTGCTACTGCCCTTCGTTCGGCGTCCATTAGCGGCTAATCACTTCGCAACAGGCCCGCTTGGCCTCGGTGTTGTCCTTGCAGCCTTAGCATTGATTGTCTCCGCCTTTATGGACCCGCACAATATCAGCGGCTCCCTCCCTACCGAGCAGGTTAATGCTAACCCGGCCAATCCGGAAAATATTCCTGATAATGACTGGCCCGCTTACGCACGTACGCAAGATGGCAATCATTGGTCACCGCTGGATCAAATTAACATCCATAATGTTAATAAGCTCAAAGTCGCATGGGTCATGCGCACGGGCGATCTCCTTGATAAATCCCGCGATCCGGGCGAGGCAACCAATGAAGCCACGCCGCTTGAGTTCGACAACACGCTCTATTTTTGCTCCCTGCATCAAAAGGTCTTTGCTGTTGATGCTGTAACAGGGAAAACGAAATGGGTGTTCGATCCCAAAATTAACGTCAACCCGACCTTCCAGCATCTAACATGCCGTGGGGTGAGTGCGCATACAACACCCGCCAATGCCCTCAATAGCGATGGTCAGCCCGTCACAACAACCGATTGTGCAAAACGCATTATCGCTATGGTTAATGATGGTCGCATTATCGAAATTGACGCTCAGACTGGGCAGGTCTGCCAGGGTTTTGGGCAAGATGGGCAAGTGGATCTCCGCTTCTCCCACCAACCCTACACAACTGTTGGGGAATACGCTCCGACCTCTCCGCCAGTCGTTACGGATAAGCTGATCATCGTCAACAGTGCCGTGCGGGATAATGGCTCTGTCCATCAACCCTCTGGGGCAACGCGCGCGTACGATGTTTATACAGGAAAATTGGTGTGGGTATTTGATGCCGCCAATCCTGACCCGAACGAAATGCCTAGTGAAGAGCATCCGCATTTTCATCCCAACTCCCCTAACTCTTGGTCCGTATCTTCTTACGACAAGGCGTTGAACATGGTGTACATCCCCATGGGGGTTGGCACACCTGACCAATGGGGTGGGTATCGCGATAAAGATGCTGAGCGTTATCCGCCGGGCATCATTGCTCTTAATGCAGATACAGGGAAGTTGGTTTGGTCCTATCAAACCGTTCATCATGACCTTTGGGATATGGACGTCTCTGCCCAACCCAACCTGGTGGATGTCACACAAAAAGACGGTACCCTCGTCCCGGCCATCTATGTCCCTACCAAAAGTGGTGATATTTTTGTCCTAGACCGTCGTACCGGCACACCTATTGTCCCTGCGCCTGAAAAACCAGCCCCAGGTGGCGCTGCAACGGGCGATTATACAAGCCCAACACAGCCTCATTCTGAGCTAAGCTTACGGCCTAAAAACCCTCTCTCTGACCGAGATATTTGGGGGGCTACGATCCTTGACCAAATGGTATGTAGTATTTACTTCCATAGCCTCCGCTATGAAGGACCATACACACCACCATCCACCCAAGGTACGCTGGTTTTCCCTGGCGACTTAGGGATGTTTGAATGGGGCGGCTTAGCTGTGGACCCACGGCGTGAGGTGGCTTTCACAAACCCCATCTCTATTCCATTTGTCTCCACCTTGGTGCCTCGTGGGCCGGGGAATCCCCGTTGGCCAGAGCCGAATCAAAAAGGTGGCAGCGGTGGTGAGACGGGTGTTCAGCCCAATTATGGCATCCCCTACGCTATTAACCTCCACCCCTTCTTGGATCCGCTTTTGCTGAAGCTTGGTCTGCCCATTCCTTGCCGCACGCCACCGTGGGGTGAAGTTGCTGGTATCGACCTACGGACAAACAAGGTTGTCTGGCAGCATCGTAACGGGACATTGCGAGATTCCTTACATGGCTCCGCTCTGCCCATGCCACTGCCACCTATCAAAATTGGTGTCCCAAGCTTAGGTGGGCCACTCGCTACAGCGGGGAATCTGGCCTTCTTAACCTCCTCGCAGGATTACTACATCCGTGCGTATGACATGACGACAGGCCATGTCATTTGGAAGGATCGCCTCCCTGCTGGGGCACAATCCTCCCCAATGACCTACAGTATTAATGGGCGGCAATATATCGTCACTTATGCTGGTGGGCATGGGTCTTTCCTCAGCAAAATGGGCGATTACCTCATCGCCTATGCTCTGCCAGAGAAAGACATTAAAAAATAATGATCTGATATAGATTGTTATTACACAAAAGAAGGGAGGTTCCTTACCTGGAGCCTCCCTTCTTTTATAGGAAGAACAAGATTTTAAAGAAAAGACTAACAGACAGTAATAAACCATCTTAATTATTGAAAAATAACATAGACGTCACTATCACCTTTTTGCAGTTTTGTATAAAGTACGAACAAACATTCCCACCCCCTTTATTAAAGGAAATGCTCTCATGACCTTCCGCCGTATGGCTACTTTCGCCCTTATCGCCAGTGCCCTAACAAGCCAAGCCGCTTTTGCTGCTGCCCCACACGGGAAGGCACATCCCTGCCGTAATGAAAAAGGCCAGTTTGCTAAATGCGAGAAGCCCAAAGCAAAGCCTTGCCGTAACGAAAAAGGGCAGTTCGCTAAATGTGCAAATAAAAAAGCTAACGCTGCCACAGCCGACGCTGCAAAAGACAGTGCTAATCCCATGAAGTCCGATATGCCGGCCCCAAATGCAGCAGAGCCAATGGCGCCAGCGCATTCTACAGCACAGTAAATTTTCTTACTTTATCTCTTTATAAAAAAGCCCTTTGGAAGACTTTTCCAAAGGGCTTTTTTTACGGGATATACCGCGTCTAACTCACACAGACGCTCTCTGCCGAATAGCCTGTGCCATGGCCTCTACCCCATTACCGCGATTGGCTGATAGAGCTTTCACCAAGCCTAAATCATGTAGAAAAGTGGGAGACGTGGCTAAAATCTCCTCCCGTGTACGGCCAGAATAAACACGCAATAATAAAGCTACTAAACCTTGTACAATCGCTGCATCAGAGGCCCCTGCAAAAAACAAAAGCCCCTCTCGTTCTTCCGCCTCTAACCAAACCTGACTTTGACACCCTGGGATACGATGCGCTTCATCTTGCCATTCTTCTGGTAGCGGGGGAATTTTGCGTCCCAACTCAATAATATATTGATAGCGCTCCATCCAATCATCAAAAAGGGCTAACTCATCCCCAATCGCTGTAATAGCGTCTGTGGCAGTATCTTCCTGCGCTTGGACGAAACAGGATGTTTGATCGGCCATGCCTCTCATTCCCTCTAATGCGTCATGAGTAAGCACATCATACCCAGCTCTCGTAAAATAGAAACCTCTTCCCCGCTGGTAGGATGTCTTTAATCCTGCAACAGAGGCAGCAAAAGACGCATGACCGTCCCTTTCCCAGGCGCACTTTCCACTTTCACATCACCATGATGAGCTAAAACGAAGCTATAAATCCCTGCCAGCCCAAGACCAGTCCCCTTTTCCGCCTGTTTTGTCGTAAAAAACGGCTCAAAAATATGGCGTTGGACCTCCTCGCTCATGCCTATTCCCTCATCACGAATCTCTAATGCCAAAGCATGATCTGCCTCGCAATCCGCTGGTGCCGCGGGCAAAGAATAAGCCACTCTATGAGCAACTAAAGTCACTATCCCCCCTGCGGGCATCGCATCCCGTGCATTGACGCATAAATTCAACAAGGCCATCTCAAGCTGCTCTGGGCATGTCACGACAGGCGGTAGAGGGTCGCTGGGGAGTTCTAACACAAAGCGAATCGCTGGGTTCGTGCCATAAAAACTCTGCCGGAACAAACTAGCCCGCTCTTTTAAAAAAGCCGCGCAATCAAACGGCCTTACCGCGCGCTCACTCTTGCCCGCACGACCAAATTGAAGCAATCGCCGCGTCAGACTCTCCCCGCGTTTTATGGTCTCATGAGCTTGCTCTAACCAAGTTTGTTGTGCTGTCTGCTCTATTTCCTCTGCTGGCTTGAGTGTTGCCAACATATCCAAGCAACTTGTTAAAATGGTGAGAAGATTATTAAAATCATGCGCCATCCCACCCGCTAAACGGCCTAGGGCCTCTAAACGCTCCCCTTGATTAAGCCGTGCCTCCATCAAAACACGACGGGTAACGTCGCGGTCCATACTCACTTGCCACGCTTCGGCCATTGTGGCTCCTTCCGGCCATTTTAAAGCGATGCGTGCAATCTCATGCCAAACTGTTTGTCCCTCCTCAGTTGTGACCTCCAACAACTCTTCAGCTTGACCTTCTTGCTGCACCGCCTCGCGCATACGCGCAATAACCGCCTGTAGTGCTGGCAGATAATGATCCACCTCCTGATCACTTCTGCACTCACGATTACTCCGAATACAGCGGCCTTCAGCATCCGAAAACACCAATCCAAAGGGCAGGCTATCCATCAAGCCTCGTAGCAATGCTTGTTCTGTTTTTAACGCGCGTTGCGCCTGCCACGTCCTATGGGCCTCATGGACCAAGCTTAATACATGGTCTGCCTCCCACGGTTTATGCACATACGCTACAATCTGCCCGTGATTGAGCGCCGCCACTACAGCATCTAAATCCGCATAGCCTGTGAGCAAAATCGCCCGAGCATCGGAAAGCTCGCGCGCACGCTGGAGAAACTGATCACCCGTCATCCCCGGCATCCGTTGGTCGGAGATGATGACGGAAATCTCCGTATGCGTCTCTAATAACACAAGAGCATCACGGGGATTCGTAACCGTCAATAACGTGCAGCTATCCTCCAACAAATCTCCTAATGCGACGAGAATCTCCTCCTCATCATCCACTAGAAGAACATGGGGCCGCTCTTCGACATCACGAAGCTTGGTCATGCTTTTCCTTCGCTTCCCTACACCTTACAGCTCTTCGGCTCTCGTACTGCCCAACCCTCTGGCGTTTCTTCCACAGGCAAGCGTATGACAAAACAGGCACCACGCCCTCCCTTGCCTCGCTGCTGACTTTCCTCCACTGTATATGTATCCATAACATCAATTGTCCCCCCATGGGCTTGCACAATGCCGTGTACAATGGATAATCCTAGCCCCGTTCCCTCTCCTTGTGCCTTTGTGGTAAAGAACGGATCAAAAATCCACGGTCGAACGCTCTCCTCGATTCCTGGACCATTATCGCTCACCATGATTTCATAAATATTATCATGCAGACTTGTTCTAATCCGAATTAAGCCCTGCCCATTTAGATAACCTTTACGATCTAGTGCATTTAACGCATCAGCCGCATTCGCAATCAGATTCATAACCGCTTGATGAAATAAGGTTTCTTGGCAATTTAGCTGTAAAGGGGCCTCAAGCTGACAATCCACTGTAATGGTTTTACCCAGCCTGTGTCTTACTAAGGCAAGCCCTGTCTCTATCGCCTCTTCAGCATCCACCCGACACCAATGCCCCTCCTCTAAACGAGAAAAACGGCGTAACCGCACCACAAGGTCACGAATACGCCCCAAACCCGTCTTCATAGCTTCTAAACGATGGAGGATCCGTTGAATGTTAGATTGCCCGTCACTTTGTTCGGTCCCTTCCAAATGCTTAAGGCACCGCTCCACCGTCTCAGCATGAGCAAGCGTAAAAGCGAGCGGGTTATTAATTTCATGAGCAATACCCGCTACCAACTCCCCTAAAGATGCCATCTTAGCAGTTTGAACAAGACGCGCTTGTGTTTGTACGAGCTCATCATTCATTTGTGCTAATTCACTATTCGCCTGAGCGAGAGCCTCCGCTAAAGACGCTTGCGCTTGGGCAGCCCGTAATGCCAAAGCTGATTGCTGACGCTCCATCTCGCGCTGGCGAAAGGCTTCATTTTCCCGCCGCCGCCGCACCATCGCGCGAATACGTAATGCTAAAACAACAGGCGGCATATCACTTGGGACGAGGTCCTCTAATCCAGCCTCTAAAAACGCCACGCACGATTCCCCACGAAAGCGTTTTGCTTGGATAATCCCTAACATGCGAAATGGGACATTCCCTTGCGTACGTAATGTTTGCCGTCGCTGCTCTAGCAGGTGACAAAAAGCGATATCCTCCTCATTATCCCGCATATCCTCTAAAACGATACAATCTGGCCCATCAGGTGCGGTTAGCCATTCCCCTTCCAAAAGCTCGCTGGAGCGCAAAACCGTTGTCACTGTATGTCCATCACGCCACAACAACTCGCCCAACTCCGGGGTCTCTGCCTCCGCAGAACCATCACATTCATGCTTAAATTCAGGAATGGAAGGATCATTCCAAAAATTCTGCAAGAATTCATCATCCGCTTTACGAACAATGACCACACGCGCCCGCTTTGCCTGCCATTGCGGGTGTAGGTGCCGCTTCTCCTCAGCAAGATGTAAAAGTGTACGCACCCGCAAGACCAATAGATCAGCATGCGCCGTACTGGAGAGGTACGCATCAGCCCCACTCTCAAAACCATCCAACTCCACACGAGGCGATGCATCATCTGTCAGCATCAAAACAGGGACATCCTCCATCGCTGGAATCTCTTTTACGCGACGAACAAACTGGCCTGCACTCATCCCACGCTGCAATGTACAACAGATAACCATATCGATCCGTTTCTCTCGCCCCACGCGCTGTACAACCTCCAGCATGGCTTCCGCCCCCTGACGACAGACAACCTCCATCCCCTTGTCACGCAACACATTATAAACGCGACTCTGCTCTGACCCTGCCGGGTCTAATAGAAGGATACGGATATTTTTCTCATCCATAGTGGGTAAGATTTGCATTGCGCCTCTCTAGAAGCTAGGTGCAGACATAGAAGATAGAATGAGGCAATTATAACGCACCTGTCCTGCCTCATCCCTTTTATGTCATGATCCACATGGTTATCCTAATGGAAGGTCCAAAACATTCATGAATACATCACCCTCACCACTACACCCCCCACGCCATGACCGCCTTGCTGCTAATGCGCGTACCCCTCAGCGGGGCCTTCCTATCCTCGGCCGTGTTGTACTGACCGTGATCTGGGCAATCTTCCATTTCGTCTTCAGTTTCCTCATTCAATTGACAGAACTTTTTGCCCCTATCCTCCTCATCATTGGTGTGGGCTGGTCGCTCATCCCGCATCTCATTGCTCTCGCCAGTGCTAATCTCGGCTCCCTAACCGAGGACCCGCAAACCCATGATATCGTCAGCCATATTTCTCACACGCTTCCCAACCAACTCGTCATTGCTGGGCATCTCTTCACACCACATAGCCTGATTATGGATGGCCTATTGCTTATGGCCCTTGCAGCGGCCTCCTCCACAGCAACAGCATGGTTAGCACGGCGTCTCTAAGGCTTTACATTGTCATGCGGGTTATACAATCGCCCTCGCTTCATGGGTGGGATGAGGTATGATTACACTCCATAACCTCTCCCTCCCCGCAAGCCCGGCCCTCATACAAGGGGGAATGCAATCCCTCTCCCTTCAGCTCCAACGGGGGGAGGCTTTATGGGTCGTTGGGCCAGCTGAATCAGGCAAGACAGCCTTGCTTGATACCTTAGCCCTGCGCCGCCCTGTTGCTGGTTCTGCAACTATTTTAAATGAGCCACTAAGCCCGCGCTTTCCTGCCCGCACGCGCCAACGCTTACGCCAGCGCATTGGCTATATTGATGCAAATCCCCTCTTTATGGACCGCCTCAGCCTTGCCGATAATGTCGCCCTCCCCCTAGAATTAGCCCATTTTCGACATGCTGAAATCCAACGCGAGACGGAGGCAATTCTGCAATGGTTCGGCATACAAGACCATGCACAGGCCCTCCCAACCACACTGAGCCACACAACCCGCCTCCGCGCTGCATGTGCGCGTGCCTTAATTACCCATCCTTCCTTGATTTTAGTCGATGAACCAGCGCTCACCCTATGCCCAGAGCTACGAGAACATCTTTTATCCACCATAAAAGACCTCGTCCAAAACGGGGCAACGGCCCTCTTTGCAATCCGCACGCGCCCGCCAGAAGTCTCCTTCCCAGAGGCTACCCTCACCTTGCCTTATAATCCCCCTGCCCCCACAGAAGGCGAAAAAGAGGAAATACCTCCCTCTCTCTTTGCCCCGCTTACCCCCATGGCTCCTACCTATGAAGGACGCTTTTCATGACACGTCTTGCCCGTGCCCTCTCATGGCCAAGCAGTTGGTCGCTCCTGATTGGTGTATGCCTTCTTACATGGCTTTTGGGCCTAAGCCTTGCTCTACCTTACGGAACAAGCCGCGCAACGCACCAATGGGAAGAGCAAGCTACATCTTATGTCGTCATCGCCTTACCGCAACAAAATGACAAAATTGATGCGCTACAACATGCCGTGTCTGCCACATTCCCCGGCACAGAGGTAACACGTCTTTCAGACCAAGAGGTTGCACAAACACTTGCTCATTGGTCCACACCATGGCCCGGCCCGCTCCCTACCCTCATCACCCTCCATTATCGGGGGGACATCGCCACGCTCACCACACTAGCGCAGCGTTATGAGCCTGATGCGATGGTCATCCCACCACCACATCAACTTGAAAAGCTCGCGCCATTTTTAGCAAATATCCGCCAAGCAGCTTGCCATATTGCGCTCGCTATGGGCGGCGCTATTGCCCTTACAATCGCCCCAGCCTTATTATACCTCATGGCACGCACGACCGCTCTCGCTAATACTCAACAACGCCTCTTGCTGCTCTCATTAGGCGGTAATCCTACCACGCTGCATCATATATTTGCGCGGCGTCTTGCCCTCATCTCCGGTCTTGGGAGCCTCATAGGCATAGCCCTGCTCCTGCCGACCTTCATAGCCCTCACTAGGGCATTACGCCCTCTCCTGCGTCTGCCCCCCCTTACAGACCCACTCCATTTTACAACCCTGCTTCCCCCTATATTATGGGGAAGTCTAGCCCTTTTGCCGGTCCTTATAATGTGCCTTAGCGGGGGCCTCGTTTACCTGCTTTGCCGCATGCAGGACCGCACAACATCATGAAGCAAGCCCTCGCCATAATAGGGCGCGGCTGTTTTGCCGTGGCCACTATCGTAAGCTGGGTGTTGATTGGCGGGTTTGTCTATTTTTGTGCCGATGCACTCCGCCCCCCGCCGGACCTCCAAAACATCCCTGCGGATTGTGACGGGATTGTCGCCCTTACGGGAGGAAAGAACCGTATTGAAGCCGGGATTGCGCTGCTTAAACAACAACCACAACGCTTACTGCTTATCTCAGGCGTCTCACCGCATACGGAGCTAGGCCATATCCTCTCTGCCACAGGGACAGGGCCACTCCCACCTGCTTTAGCCCAGCATATCAGCCTAGGCCACCAAGCGGTAACCACCATTGGCAATGCGTGGGAGACAGCGCAATGGGCTGCACAAAAGCATCTCCATCATCTCATCATCGTCACAGCGGGCTATCATATGCGCCGCTCTTTGTTGGAGTTCCACGATATTGCCCCACAATTACGCTTAACCCCTTACTGGGTGCAGCCCCCCGCAATGAGTCCGCCATTGCATTTCCATACGGTTCTCCTCATGATGAACCAATATGGCAAATTAATTGGGGCGTTGCTCCGCGTTATAATTTTACGCCAAACAGACTACGCCCAAGAAGGATTCCGCCCGCCCCCACCTTCATAATCTGCTCCTTACGTGATGAGGGATGCATATTTCCCTTGCTCTAAAGGGAGATTCTACGTCATGAACAGGACTCATGATGAGTTTCTTACGCGGCTTTTTGTTTAATCTCTATTTGTTGGTCCTCACCCTCCTTATGGGGGTTGTGGCCTTCCCTATCCGCCTGCTCAACCGGCGCGATGCGGCCCTTGCTTATGCAAAACTATGGTCGCGTGCCGTCCTATGGGGGTTAGAGCGGCTTTGCTCCATCCGCATTGTCATTACAGGGCAAGAGAATCTGCCTGATGGCCCGGCTTTGATTGCCTCCCAGCATCAATCCTTCTTTGATGGATTTGTGTGGATGAATCTCGTCCCCTTACCTGCTTATGTCATCAAAAAAGAGCTCACCTCCATCCCCCTTGTTGGCCCTATGCTTGTGTTGAGCGGGATGATCCCCGTTAATCGCGCAGGTGGCTCCAAAGCTCTGCGTGGGATGATGGAGACTGTTGCCAAAGCCCAAACAGCAGGGCGGCAGATTATCATCTTCCCCCAAGGTACACGCACCCAACCCGGCCAGACAGCCCCCCTCCAAAATGGTGTGGTCGCTCTTGCCCGCCAAGCAACAGCTCCTATCATCCCTGTTGTTACGAATTCGGGCCTATTTTGGCCTCGCTCCCCATGGCGGAAATATCCCGGCACGTTGGAGGTCATCATTGGCCCGCCTCTTTCCCCCACAATGGCAGGGCGCGCTTTAATACCAGCTATAACAGACGCATGGACGCACCTTTCCCAAGAGCATAACCTTCCCCTAAGCCCTGTGGAAAACTCTGTGGATGTAAAAAACGCCCCTCTGTAATCATCTCCTTTAATAAAGTAATGCTCCTTTAAAAACGAGCCTCTGATACCCACCATAACACCATGAAATATAACGTTTTTTGCAGGATTTATGGTTCTTTCCCTCTTTTCCCACAGCCATCCACAACAGGTGCATTACTGTATAGATGCTAGAAAACAGGCTGGGGACAAATGAGTATCTCCCCTTCTTTGTATTCTTATTTTAAAGTAATAGGCCGTAAATGGCCGCCTTATCGTGTTATCCGTTTTTTATGCGGCGCCATTGTCTTAGGTCTTGCAGCGTCTTGGGGGTTATATCATCACACACAGGCTGTCCTGACTCGTCAGCTTGACCAACTTGCCGTGCAATCCCTACCCTCTGACGGGCCAGACCCTACGCTAAACATACGCCTCTCCCGTGCTAAGGGCTGGCCTTTTGGCGCGTGGCGGGAGCTCTCTGGCGTTTCCTTCCATACTCATCTTAATGGGGCGGATGTTGTAGGGGCGACCCCGACCCTCATCCTCGGAGGCAATTGGCTAGACTGGGCGCGGACCATCACCACGCAAACCAAACTCCCCCTCCGTATGCCACAAAGCACCATTCTACGCCTCGTACGTAATGGAAATAGCCTGACGTTACGGCTTAACAAAACACGCTTGCTCATCAGTAAAAGCATGATGCCATGCCCTGCTTTAACGGCGCGCTGCCACAACCACACAATGCCCCTCTACCGCGCTTATTTTCATATAGCGCAATTAGAGATCGCCGCCTCGCATCTTCCTTATACCGTAACCCTATCGCGCCCTACAGGCAGTATTCGCTTCGCCCCGCAATCCCTCGTAAGGCCAGACCCTGCTTTACAAGATAGAGCCCTGCTCTCCGCCTCTATCACAGCAGAGCATTTATCCTACCCCGATACTATGCTCAAAGAGTTCGACATCACGCATTTACGCACTCAATTTGCCCTTTTACCCAACCTATATTCTGCTGCGTCACACGCATCCTCCCCAACAGCCCAGCCCAATTTGCTCCTCCGCTTACGCTTGCATGAACTCAGCGCGACATTCCGCCCCCTCGCTGCTAGTGAACAAAACACCCCACCCCCGCATCTCTCCCTTGGGGGGACACTCTATGTTCCTTCATTCTCTGGGGTCATATCTGTCAGCCTGACCAATTGGCAAAGTCCGCTGCATTTATTGATGCAAAGCCAATGGTTCCAACAAAATGTGCCGATGAGCTTACGCTCTTTATGTAACAATCTCATGATCAGCCCGCGGATGGAAACCTTAGCCACCCGCCCGCTCACTGTGAGTATCCCGCTCGACCATGGCGTACCCCCTGGTTTATCATCCTCCTCTACGAGGCTACATTCCCTCGCAGAGCATTTACGCAAATTAGACCCGACCCCTTGATGACATACCAAACCCTCTGCCCGACTGATCTCATCACCGTTTTAATGACCCTCGGCCATGAAGCCCCTCATGTCGCATTATTACGGCATGACCAAAACACCCCCACTTTTGAAGAAAGCCATCACTCCCTCCAACAAAGCCTATGCCATTGGGCAGAAACCCTAACACACTGCCCGATTGGCTATATGGAGCAGCTTTATACCTTCAGCTCCTTTCCCATGCAGGGGGCGATACCGCATATTCACATTACTTATCTCGCCCTCAGCCCCAGCCATCCCCACGCCTGCCACGGCTCCCTCTATCAACATTTCCCGTGGGAGGACCGCCGGAGTGAAACGGGCAATGCTCAACTTGCGCAATTCATCACCGCTATTGAGCAATGGGCCACACACCACCCAGACCGCCAAAGCCGCATCGCCCCCGCCTTTGGTCTATATGACCTGCCCTGGGATGATACACGCGTCCTAGAACGCTACGAACTGCTGTGGGAATCCGGCCTTGTGCCACGCACACTCCCTACAGCACACACCACACCGCATGGGGATGATCGCCGCCTCCTCGCTACGGCTCTTTCCCGCTTGCGCGCCCGCATCCGCTATAGCCCTGCAGTGTTTGAGCTCCTCCCTAAGGCCTTCACACTCTTACAACTCCAACAAGCGATAGAAACACTCTCTGGCCGGTTTATGCATAAGCCAAACTTCCGCCGCCTTGTGCTGCATCAAAACCTCGTGGAAGAAACCGGAGCTTATGAGCGTTTTACTGCCGGACGGCCCGCCAAGCTCTACCAGTTTCGCCCTGCGGCAATGGCCTCTTGTTACCTGGGGTCGGCCTTCCTCCCCATAGAGGCAGCGCATTAATCACACCATAAAATCCTATAAAACACTTGCAAGGAAGCTATTGCGCCCCCTATTATGCTCATAGTGAGTATAAATCATATAAGGACCTCTCCATGATGCAGGCCGTTGCTACGTCTCCCTCTCGTGCGGCGTTATACAGCCCTGTGGCCTCTCTTATGGCGCGGCAGGACTGGGAACGGCTCTTTGCCGAGGATATTGAGGCGATCTTAGAGCTCAAACGCAAACATAATGCGGTCATTCTCGCTCATAATTATCAAACGCCGGAAATCTTTCACTGCGTGTCCGATATTCGTGGGGATAGCTTAGCCCTTGCTCGTGAAGCCCAAAATCTGGAGCAAGATGTCATCATCATGGCTGGTGTTCACTTCATGGCTGAGACGGTCAAGCTGTTGAACCCTACAAAAACCGTCCTCATCCCCGATGCTTTGGCGGGGTGCTCCTTAGCTGAAGGCATCACGGCAGAAAATGTCCGCACCTTGCGGGAGCGTCACCCCGGTGTGCCCGTTGTAACCTATGTAAATAGCTCCGCCGCAGTAAAGGCTGAGACGGATGTTTGCTGTACCTCTGGCAATGCGCGGCGTGTTGTGGAGAGCCTCGGCGTGCCAGAAGTCATCATGATTCCCGATGAGTTCCTCGCACGGAACATCGAGCGGGAGACGGGCATTAAGATGCATACATGGTCCGCCCGTTGTGAGGTGCATGAGCGTTTCACCCCGCAGGAAATCCGCCAATATCGGCGTATGCATGGCCCGCTCCATATCATCGCCCATCCAGAATGTTCCCCCGATGTTGTGGCTGAGGCCGATCATGCAGGCTCCACTGCCAGCATGATGGACTATATCGCCCAACATAAGCCCGAAAAGGTCATGCTCATCACCGAATGTTCGATGAGCGATAATCTCGCTGCGATGCACCCACAAACCAACTTCATCCGCCCCTGTAATCTCTGCCCGCATATGAAGCGCATCACGCTCAAAAATATTCGTCAGGCCCTAGAGACCATGAGCACAGAAGTCACCATCCCAGCCGACCTCCAAGCCCCGGCGCGCCGTTCAGTCGAGCGCATGTTGGCCATTAAGTGAGGGCACGTCCCATGCAGGGAGATAGCCTCTCCCGCTATGCTGACTGGCCCATCATCATCGGGGCCGGTCTGGCGGGGCTTATGGCCGCGTTGGAGCTTGAGGAGCCATGCCTCATCCTCGCCCCCAGCTTCACAGGGGAAGGCACAGCCAGCACCCTTGCCCAAGGAGGCATGGCCGCCGCTATTGGCCCAGAGGATAGCCCCGCCCTCCATGCCGCAGATACACTCAAAGCCGGGGCGGGCTTATGTGACCCCGCCATGGTCCAGCGCATCACCGAGGCCGGGCCGCACGCTGTTGAAACGCTGCTCCGCCTTGATGTCCCCCTCGCACGTGATGAGGCAGGTCAACTCGCCCTGCATTTAGAGGCCGCCCATAGCCGTAAGCGAATTGTCTTTGCTGGGGGCGACCGTAGCGGGCACGTGATGTTGCATCACACACTCCAAGCCGCCCGCAAAAAAGAGACCATCCATTGGCTTGAAGGCACGCTAGAAGGGTTTTACGCACCTGATGGCAGCCTCCAAGGGGTATGGAGTTCCGCCGGGTTTATCCCAACAGGCCGGTGTATTTTAGCCAGCGGTGGTTGCGGTGGGTTGTATCAACATACCACCAGCCCATTAGCAAATCGTGGCATTACACTCGCTCTTGCCGCTCAGGCAGGGGCCACATTACGGGATATGGAGTTTACGCAATTCCACCCCACCGCTCTTATCGCAGCAGAACCCACGCACCGCCTCGCCCTCATTAGCGAAGCCGCACGCGGGGCGGGAGCCGTACTGCGTTTGGAGGATGGTTCCCGCTTTACAGAAGAACTCGCCCCGCGCGATGTTGTTAGCCGTGCTATCGCTGCACAGCTCCAGCAAGGCCACCGCGTGTTTTTGGATGGCCGCACCCTACCGGGCGGGGCCTTTAGTGCGCACTTCCCCGCTATTACGCAGGCATGTCACGCCGCAGGATACGACCCTGATAACCAAATGCTGCCTGTTCAACCAGCCATGCATTATCACATGGGCGGGCTAAAGGTGGATCATAAAGGCCGGACCACGCTTCCCGGCCTCTGGGCCTGTGGGGAAGTGGCCTGCACGGGGCTACATGGGGCCAATAGGCTCGCCAGCAATTCATTGCTCGAGGCTCTCTTATGCGGGCAATGGGCAGGGCAGGATGTCAATGCGTGTGTAGCGGATGCGTCCCCTACCATCATGGCCGCACCACCCTGCCCTACCGCCTCAACGGATTGGCCTTTGCGGGTGGAGATGCAGCACCATCTTGGTATCCTCCGCACCCGTACGGGGATAGAGCAGCTCTTAGAGCGGACCCTCCCTCTTGCACGGCATAATCTATGTGCCCTTACAGCCTCTTTCATCGCGTGGGGGGCTTTGCACCGCCTAGAGCAACGCGGCGCGCATTGGCGTGATGATGCCCCCGGCCTCCAACCTGCCCGCCATTATGACTGGCACTTACACGACCTCCCCTTATAAAACGGATTTCCTCATGGCTCTTGAAACTCTCTTTCTGCCCGACCTCCTTTGGGAACCTGTCATCACCACCGCCCTACGGGAGGATTTCGGCACGGGAGGCGATGTAACGACCCAATCACTCCTTGCCGGACAACCATCCTTACGGGCCAGCTTTGTTGCTCGGCAAGCAGGACGATTAGCCGGTCTCCCCGGTGCCCGCTTGGCCTTCTCCTTGCTAGATAAGGACACACGCTTCACCCCGCTCAAGCAAGACGGTGACCACATTGCAAAAGGCGATGTCCTTGCCGAGGTAGAAGGCCCTGCTAGTGCCGTGCTAGGGGGTGAGCGCGTCGCCCTTAACCTCCTCTCTCACCTTAGTGGCATTGCAACCATGACAGGGCAGATTGTCGAAGCCGTTGAGGGTACAGGCGTGCGGGTATGCTGCACACGCAAAACACTCCCCGGCTTACGCGCTTTGCAAAAATATGCCGTCCGCGCTGGTGGGGGGAGCAATCACCGCCATAGGCTTGATGATGCGATTATGCTCAAAGATAATCACCTTGCCCTTTTTGGCAGCACCATTCCCGCAGCCCTAAAAGCAGCACGCCAACGGGCTGGGCATCTCATGAAGATTGAATTAGAGGTCGACTCCCTCGCTCAACTGGCCGAGGCCCTTGCATGCCCTTATGGGCCGGATGCGTATTTGCTGGATAATATGACACCGGACATGCTGCGCGAGGCTGTGCGTATGGTCCAAGGCCGCGCTATTACCGAGGCTTCCGGCGGGATTACACCAGCTACAGCCCGTAGCATGGCAGAAAGCGGGGTGGATTGTCTCTCCCTCGGCTGGTTGACCCATAGCGTCACCGCCCTTGATATTGGGCTCGACATCACCACCGCCTAACCCCTTTTGTTAGAATTGGTCCTTCTGCTGTCGTAACTGCGCTAAGGCCTCTACCGATGGAGCGGTAAGGAAAGGGTTTGTCTGCCGCTCTACCCCTAACGTTACTGGGACAGATGGCCGCCCAGCCTCGCGCAGACGGGCAACCTCCGCCACACGCGCCTGAAAGGCAGGGCTATCCTGCCCAAGAGAGGCGATGAACTTTAAATTACCCTGCGTATATTCATGACCGGGGCATAACATGGTCTCATCAGGGAGGGCATCAAACTGCCGAAAGCTTTTAAAAAGCTGCTCGGCTGTGCCCTCAAAGAGGCGACCACTCCCCCCGCTAAAGAGCGTATCCCCACTAAAAAGGGCAGGATGCTCCCCTTCTAGCTCATAACAAAGATGATCCAGCGTATGCCCCGGCGTTGCAAAAACATGGAAGCTCAGCCCCGCTAATGAGAGCTTCTCCCCACCCTTTAAGGGATGATCAATCTCGGCAATATCAGCAGGGCCATAAATGGGCGCATGATAACGCTCCCGCAATACCGCCACCCCACCGATATGATCATTATGATGATGCGTTAGTAAAATGGCAGCGGGAGGCTGCTCTCCCAACAAGGTCATCACAGGGGCCGCCTCGCCAGGGTCAATCACCACCCAAGGCATGGTCGCACTCTGACGCACACACCACACATAATTATCTTTAAACGCGCAAAGCGGCTTAATCTCTACCGTCATAAGGCCCTTACCTCTCCAAAACCATCAGCCCTTAAAATGGATGTCGCCTCCCTAGGTGACAACACCCGCTCCACCATTGTTTTATGCAGCGTACCTCATAGAAAGACTTGACCCACCCGATAGGTGACGTATGAGTAATGATATGTCACTCATCAAATCATTCAAACTCGTTCTTGCGCCGCCCCACCGTGCGGCTACTCCATTCCTGACAGCGGGCCTGCTGACAGCCATTCTCGGGCGGCTGACACCGTGGCGTCTCACCCGTGCGGTAGGCACGGCCGGATTCGCCTTTACGGGCTTCTGCCTCTATTTCTTCCGCAACCCACGCAGAACATCCCCACAGGGGGATAATCTCGTCCTCTCTAGTGCTGATGGTCGCGTAACGGGCGTTTCTCTTGTTGCACCTCCAGCTGCTTTGGAGATGGGCAATGCCCCCGTATGGCGGGTTTCTACCTTCCTCTCTGTCTTAGATGTCCATGTAAATCGTATGCCCGTTAGCGGGACTGTCTCTAAAATTGCCTATCATGCAGGCCGGTTCCTCAATGCCAGCTTAGATAAAGCCTCCGAGCATAATGAGCGGAACGAGCTGCGTATTACACTTGATGATGGCCGTCAGCTTGCCGTTGTCCAAATTGCTGGCCTCATCGCACGGCGTATCCTCTGTAATGTGCAAGAAGGTGAGCGCGTAAAAGCGGGCGAGCTTTTCGGTCTCATCCGCTTTGGCTCCCGCACGGATATCTACCTTCCCCCCGGCATCACCCCTGAAGTCTTAGAAGGGCAGACGATGATTGGTGGTGAAACCATCATCGCACGGCTCTAACGAGTTCGCCATGCAAAAACCTACATCTGGTAAAATCATGGTCCGCCGTTACCGGCGCAAACGCCGCCGTGTTCATGGCCGTTCCTTCAATCGCCTAGTGCCGAACATCCTTACCATGCTCGGCCTCTGCGCGGGGCTAAGCGCGATTAAGTTCTCCATGACGGGGCACTTCACCCACGCAGCAGCGGCTTTGCTCATCGCCGCTTGTATGGATGGGCTAGATGGCCGCATTGCCCGCCTCTTAAAAGGGACATCCCGTTTTGGGGCGGAGTTTGATAGCCTTTCGGACTTTGTGTGTTTTGGTGTCGTCCCGCCCTTTATCCTCATGCTATGGGCCTTACCTGCGACAGAGCGGCTCTCCTTCATCCCTTTCATTTTATTCACCGTATGCATGGCCTTACGCCTTGCACGGTTTAATTCTGCTTTGGATGATGATACCGCGCCGGAATATGCCGCTAACTTCTTCTCCGGTGTGCCGGCCCCTGCCGGGGCGGGACTTGCTCTTTTCCCCGTCTTTTTGGGGTTAGAAGCCCATCGCAACCACTTAGAGGGGGTTGCTCGTTTTGCTCACTCCCCGTGGTTGGCCGCTACCTGCTTGATTGTAACGGCGTTCCTCCTTGTCTCGACCTTGCCTATTTGGTCGTTTAAGAACTTCAAGGTCCCCTCCCGCTATATTCTGCCTATGCTGGTCGGCACGGGCGCTTATGCAGCCATTCTGATCGCAGAGCCCTGGGGGGCCTTAGCCGCTGCGGGCATACTTTACCTTATTATGATCCCTCTCTCACGCCGTTCTTATTGGCGGCTACGCCGCGAGGCAGAGGATTCATGGGAGACTGTAGAGGATGACCCGCCCTCTGCTAATTCCACCAAGGCGTGAAGAATAGCCTCTGGTGAAGGCGGGCAACCGGGGATAGTGCTATATACACGGCTAAGGGCAGCAATCCCACCTAGCGTTGTATAGTTACTTCCCCACAGCCCGCCATTATAAGCGCAATCCCCTATAGCAATCAGGCTGCGCCCGGGGGGCATAGCCTCCCACGCGCTGGCTAATCCCCCCGCGCTAGAGCGCGTCACTGCCCCTGTTACGAGCAACCAATCAGCATCTTGAGGGTGTTGTACGCGCTCAAAGCCACTCCCCTCCAGCGGATAGGCACTGCCTCCCAGAGTGATCAACTCCCTTGCACAGCCTTCACAACTGCCTGTTTCCAAAGTAAAGAGCCGGATAGACCGTCCACTACGTTGTTTGGCATGAGGCCGCCATTTTTGTACATCCAAGAAAGCGAGGACCATCGTCAAAGGTGCCAATTCCATTCTATATTCGCTCTCCTGCAAAACAACGTGTAGACTCCCCTTATACACTCAATTATCTCGTCCCCAAAGGAAGTCCCCGCTCATGAGTCAATCAGCCGGCCGTCATCTCCTACTGGTGGTCAATCCAACTGCTGGTCATTATACGGAACAAAGACTCACCAATTTTGTTCAACAGCTTGAGCATATAGGATGTGACGTGCAGGTGGAACTCACCCGCCGCCAAGGACATAGTACCGAGATTGTCCGAAGCTATCTTGCCCGCAATACACCAGATATCATCATTGCTGGCGGCGGCGATGGCACCATTGCCGAAATTGCCCAAGCGATGATGAAGGCTCCTTGCGCTCTTGCGCTCTGGCCAATTGGCTCGGCTAATGTCTTAGCGCGGGAGCTTCATATTCCCTTTGATGATGCTGAAAATGCAGCCCTCCTCGCCCGTGGCACGAGACGAACTGTTTGGCCTGGTCAAATCACAACGGCTGAACAAACAACCCCAACCTTATTTCTCCAAATGGCAGGGGTTGGGCTAGATGGGTGGATTGTCCAAAATCTCTCACCGATGCTCAAAAAACACACAGGGCGCGTAGCTTATGTTATTGCAGCCTTACAGCTTGCCCTCTCCCGCCCCCTTCCGCCTTTTAAAACACGTGTCGATGGCATCTCTCATCGCACTGTTTTAAGCATCATTTCCAAAGGGCGGCTTTATGGGGGACCATTTGCGCTCTTCCACCATAATCTCCATCACCAACCCGCATTTTCTGTTTTGCTCCTCCACCGGCTTAACCCGTTGCTTATCATCTGGCAGATGATCATGATGCGGCTTAAACGACGCCCTTCCTCCAACCCCGCTTTTACCATCCTTACCGGAGAGACAATTATCTGTGATCACACCAGTCCCATCCCTGCCCAAAGTGATGGAGATTTTCGCGGGGTAACGCCACTGCGCATTACAAGCGCACCAACCCTCTTAAAAATTATTGCCCCCCCACAACCGGTAGCCCCATCAACCCCATCACAACGCAGCACCAGCGGGCGAAATACCAAGAGACGTTAACATCACCTCCACCTCTTCTGGCGGTTGTCCTTCCAGCACTGTTCCCAAAACAGCCAGAAGGGGCAAAACGGGGTCGCGTATCTGTATCTTTGTAATACGCCCTGCTTCAAGCTGAAGATGGTACCATACGTCCCCATACGCACCCTCCGCAACGCCAAGCCCTTCATCTGTGCGCGGGATAACCTCCCCCCCACTATCTTGCCCAAATGATGCGACAATCTGCTCCATAATACGAAGCGATTCCTCACATTCTACAATGCGCTGGCGATACCGTGCCCAGGCATCACCTTCATGCCGCCTCGCACCACCTAAAGCCTGCACGCGCATACCTTCATCCATCAGGCGGAAATCCACATACCGCCCACTAGCCCGGCCAACCACCCCGCCCAAAGCGTACTCCCATGCCAGCCCAGTAGGGATGATAGCACTATTTTTCAGCCGGTTATCCAATACACCCATGACCTGTTTGATCTGCATAAGGCGGGGGCGCACCATCAATAATAAGGCCTGTACAAAAGGTAAAATTCCTGTCTCTTCAGACGCTCGCTCTAGCACGATACTATCGGTCAAACGTCGGGACAGACCATATTCCTCACATAATGCAGCAAGAGCTTCCCGCGCATGATCGCATAAGCTTGCGATCAACCCACCTCCAACAGAATGCGCTATTTGCCGGAGGTCAAAAAGATGTGCCCCGATGCGCTCCACCTCCAGCAGAATAAGACGTCTATCCCGCTCTTGCGGGTTAGGGCGACGGCCTTCTGCTTGCTCTAACGCCCTTACAAAGGCCAAAGGGTGTGACACAAACCCACTTGCAGTGATGCGGCTTATCAGCGGCAATGCTTCTTGAGGGCTCAAACCTATCAAACGGGAGAGCACACCGCGATGCCCAGCAGCAATCTGCACCTCTATTTGCTGCATCACACCTTCAGAGAGAGCATAATCAATCGCCAACAAACCCGGCACTTGCGTCTGTGATGGCTCCATCCGACACGCAGGCAACGGCTGCCCTCCCCCATCAGCTACAGGCAATGGGTGCGTGGCTAATGGTGTTGTCAAAAACCAACTACCATCATCAAGGGCAGGGCTATCATCCCGAGCGGACCATGCTTCCACCCCCCATAAATCCCGCGCCATGCGCTCGCCCCATTGTGCTGCGGGAAAATAAGGCGACACAGCTTGATAATGCCCCTGCTCTATAGCCGTACTCACCAGCAAAGGTTGCTCCCCCGCACATAGGAACAAAGCTGTTGCCCAAGCCTCATCGGCCCAAAAGGCCAATAAAGCCACTCTACGTTCATTTTGTTGGAGGAAATGTAACCAGCCTGACGCGGATACACAGTAATGGAACAGCCCTACCCGTTCCCCTCCCTCCAAGATGGGGGCTTCTACCATCATACGGGCCCTTTCATGGTAAAGGGGACAGGCTCTGGGATGAGACCTGTGGCTAATAAAACAACCCCCAATAATGCTAACGCTCCTAAAAGCAATAAAAGCCCTTTTATAAGAATATCACCCCACCGCCATACGACTATTAAAGTCCGTGGCAAGGTCTCCAGCTCCAACCCCCACAATCCTGCCAATAGGCACAAAAACAGCCCACCTAAAGCAAAGGGCCTTAACAAAGATGCCAGCACCACTAACACCACCATAAGGAGTGGCAAGGCCATTTGCATCGGTAAGACCGCTAACCCTCCGGGAGGCAGCTTGTTATGCCCTGCCCCTACACTGGTAACGGATACCCTCTCGCACGCCACACGCAAAGATGCCGCTAATAAGACTGCACTATAGAGCAATAAAAGCACCACCATCTGCCCTGTCCCGACAGCCAGCACACCAAAGCCGATCATCCATGATAATAAAGAGACACGCCCCCGCCTGCTTACAGCCACACTCCCAAGGGCTAAAAGCCCAGCAAGAACCATTAAAGACCGTGCCAGTGGGGTAACCACCACTAAAGGCAGCAAAAAGAGCGGGATAAAGCGTAACCCAGCATCCAACAAAGCCAACTCTGCCCGGCTAGAGACCATAGTACCTAGCCCAGCCATCATACACAGCCCCGTTAGCGCCATGACTTGTCCAACCTGCATGGCACTTCCCGTCGTGGCGAATATACTCCCCCCACGCATAACGACTAACCCTACACTGGCTAGCACCACACCACTTAACCGTAAGCGGACAACCTCCCACGCAGGCATAGCACGCCTTGTGGCACGCCCATCCCACCATGCCAATAAGACCGTCCCAGCAGCATCAAAAAACAACGCAGCTAAGGGCGGACGTAACAGCAGAGCCATAAAAATACAGCCCGTCACCAAAAATGGGATGTAGAACTCTCTAGCATTACGAAAAGACGTTTTATTCTTTTCATCAAGAAGGCGAGCCTCTCCCTTACGCCCAGCCAAAATGATGACAGCTATGCAGGATTCAAGCCCCAGACAAACCGCTTGCCCCCAACTTATATGGGAGGAGCACCCTAGCAAAGCCAGCATACTCAACCCCACGCCAAGCCACGCCATCGCCCCGGCTTCCTCTGGTCGTTTTGCAGCCCAGAGAACCCACACTACCAAAAAAGGCCAACAAAATAGCCCCAGTAAAATAGGCGAGGCGAATAAGCCCGGCGCAAACGCTGTAGCGACAAGGGCCATTAATCATCCTCCACACGCCACCACGCTAAACGCGGCAACAAAACCAAAGCCAAAAACACCAACACACCCCATAGGGCTAAACCCATCACAAACACACCCCAAGATGGCAAAATACTCGCTAGAACCAACAGCCCATCCACGGCCATCACTAATCCACAAAATTGGGACAGAGCCTCCCCACATACCGCCGCACATAACCCGGCTAGGACCAACCCGATGCCAAATGTAGGGACCAAGCCCAACCCTGCCCCAAAAAAAGCCAGTACAAATTGTAATAACAACGTCATGACCACCGGCAGCACATCACGCCCCCGTGCAGCAACACGACCTTGCCCAACTGTAAAATGCCGTACCACCCCCCACAGCAATAAATTAGCAATAGGCAAAACAAGAACACATAAGACTGCCACCCAACTCGTCCCTGATGTCCCCGCAAGTACCGCACAAACAATGCCATAAAGCGGTAACCAGCGGCCATCCCGCCCTAAGGACATCAGGACCAGCACTAAAGCGCAGGCAAAGCCCGTCATCATACGGCAAATCTCCCAGCCAAAGCCATCAATCCAGCTAAACCTAGGAGCAACGCAACAAAACGCCTGTAACGATCCACCCTTGTAAAGCGTCCTATAAGGATGAGCACCACCCCGCCCATAAACCGCCCTATAAAACCAGCCACACTTCCCAGCCCTTCCAGCCCGAATAGCACCGGTAAAAGACTATCCCCCACAAGCAGCACCCAGCCTAGGCGATAAAGCTCTAAAATCCTCTGTTTTTGGTCACGCTCTGCACGGCTAGGCGGCCAAGCCTGCTCTATCATCTCAGCAGCCAGAACCTCACGGCGCGGCACAGGGGTGAGGAGAGCCAATGCCACAGCGCAGCATAAAGCTGTCCCTGCCAAACTAGAGCCGGGGGCGGCAATAAGGAGATGATGCACCCCCAAAAAACCCGTCACGCCCGGTGCGGCAAGGACGAGGAAAGATTCCATCAAACACAGAACAAACCAACACCGCACTACTTGCCCAAAATAAGCAGGCACAGCCCATAAAGCCCCTGTTAAAATGAGGCTCCCCACCAAAAGCGGGTCTGCAAGCCATGCCCCTACCAGCCCTAAACAGGACGGTGTAAAAAAGGACATCCCCGCTAAAATAAGCAGGGCTAAAAGGGCAAGCGTCAGCATCAACCCGCTTTCTACATCAATACCGTGCCGTAAAATCTCCCGCCCAAAATGCCCGAAACGCCGATAACGACTACCCAATGGGGCTACTGCACGCCCTATCAGAAGAGCAGGTAGATCCTCCGTCACCCATACCATAAAGGGTATTAAAACAAGCAACACCACACTTTGGCTCGCAAGCTCTAACCCTAGGCGCACGCCCTCTATGAGGTATGGCATCATGGCATTCTTCATTGGGTTAACCCCAACACAACCAGCACACCTCCCAAAAAGACCAGCCAGAACGCCGCGCCAGGGTCACGCAACGGCAAAGCGGATAAAAACGCTGCACCACCGCTGTGAAGCAGACGTAGCTGTTGCTGCCCACGTACTAATAATCGTCTTATAGGCCGTAAACGCAGCGGGGTAGCCTGCATACCCACTGCTAACACGTCCATCCTAATACGCGACTGCCACGTCTTAACACGCCCGCGTGAGAGGCCCCACCACACCACAAATACTACCAGCCAGAAAAGAGGGAGGGCTATCATGCTCCCATCTCCACCGGGGAGGCGATAAAACCACGCCCCTCTATGACCTGCTGCACCGGGCATCCATTGCGTCACAAACCCACATAGGGACGGTAAAAGAGCCGCTATGATGAGGCCTATCCCCCATTCCACCCGCTTACATGGTTGGATAGAGGCAGCCTCACGGAGGCTAACCATCCCATCCCCTAATGATAAGCCCATCACCATAATGGCTAGAATACACCCTATCACAGCCCAGCCTTCGGTTCCTCCGCTCAAACCCAATGCGGTATGCAACCCCATCCACCCAACAACAAAGCCCGGCAAGGGTGGGGCGGGGATGCTCAAACACACAGCAAATGGCCAAATAGCCGCGATAGTTTGGCAAGTTACATCCAATAGTAAGGCGCAAAATGCTGTTTCTACCCCTATTGATAGGCCTTGCTGGCGGGAGATTTCCATAAGACCTAAAAGCATTAACGGCCGCAGCAAACGACAAGAGCGTAACAAAACCTCCCAATCGCGCCCTAACTCTACTAAAAGGCCTATCGCTACGAGGGCAACGCTCCCACCCAGCCATAATAATGGATGGGCTGATGCCCCCCCATGACCCAACCCTATAAGCAGCACTATCGCTACAACCTGCCCTACCCGGCTCATCTGCGCTTGGCCTGCCGCCCAAAGGCACAAGGCCATCAACCCCAGTCCGCCTAGCCCGGTTGGAGAGAGGCCATACCCTAATAACGCAGGTACCCCCCATATAGGGCGAAAAGCCGCCCCGCCGCCAAAAAAGAGCAGGGCTAGAGCCACCAAACACGCTGCAGCCCCCGCATGCCCAACCAGCCCTAAAGCGGCAAAGGCCATGAGGAACCCCGCCATATGGCAGCCCCCTTGCCGCCATGTAACAACAGGAACAGACCGCCATAACCCACGGACAAACACGCGCACAGCCCCATCACCACAAAGCAATAGGGCTAATAATGCCAGCAAGCAGAGCAAAAAGGGATCATGAAACGGCATAGACTATTCTACCCCTTCTTCGCCCAACCTTTGGCCTGCTGCTGCCAATAGGTCATGCCGTAACCGGCTTGTTTCAGGCTTTTCCACCGCTGGCGTGCTTGCTGAACCGCTTGCTCATCACGCCCATCAAAGAGGTCGAACACACGTTGAAAACCCACCAAATCGCCATCCCACGCCCCGTTGAGCCGAAAAAGGAACGTCCCTTCATTCGGTCGCTCGTCAGACTCTGTAAGCCAGATGGGTTGGCGATGTGCCTGGCCTGTTTTTGCATAACCATGCGGGAGCCACATCAAGGGAGGGACTTTCCATAACACTTCATCCAAGGCCTTAACCTGAGCGGCATCCTCACAGCGCACAACCGCCCGCGCCCCGCTCTCTAAGGTGCGCTCCAACAAAGCGGGTAAGGCTTCCTCCAAAGTGGTGCGGGTAAGGTGGTAGAACCCGACCATCGCACGCTCTGACGGTGCGCTCTCACCCATCCCCTCCGCCTGATGCTCCATAACGCGTCCCTTACCTTATGACGCTGTATCGCTGTAAAGCTGAACAAAACGGTCCAACAGACGCACCCCAAAGCCGCTCGCCCCCTTAGGGGTTAAGGCTGTTGCTTTTTCAGCCCATGCCGTACCGGCAATATCCAGATGCGCCCAAGGAGTCTCACCGACAAAGCGTTTGAGGAACTCCGCTGCCAAGCTAGAGCTACCCGGCCGGCCACCGATATTCTTCATATCGGCAATGTCGGAATCAATACGCCGGTTATAAGCAGGCCCCATCGGCATACGCCATAAAGCCTCTCCTGTTTCATCCCCTGCTTTTGTTAAAGCCTGAGCAAGCTGGTCGTTATTGCTAAATAAGCCGGCAATATCATTCCCCAACGCTACAACGATGGCCCCGGTTAGGGTCGCGAGATTCACCATCAGCGCAGGCTTATAAGTTTGGCGCGTATAAGAGAGGAGGTCTGCTAAAACAAGGCGGCCTTCTGCATCCGTGTTCAACACCTCAATGGTCTGGCCACTATGGCTTTTAACAATATCACCCGGACGTTGCGCCGCACCGGAGAGCATATTCTCCACCAGCCCAACAACCCCAATGGCATTCACTGCGGCCTTACGGCGGGCTAATGCGCTCATCACACCCACAACGGCAGCAGCCCCGCCCATATCCATCTTCATCTCATCCATCCCCGCTGCGGGCTTGATGGAAATACCG
Organism: Bombella saccharophila; assembly: GCF_026385475.1. Taxonomy (GTDB): domain Bacteria; phylum Pseudomonadota; class Alphaproteobacteria; order Acetobacterales; family Acetobacteraceae; genus Bombella; species Bombella saccharophila. Next base: position 336,564 of record NZ_JANIDW010000003.1, on the reverse strand, counting down.
CCAGAATCAAATGTCACGCCCTTACCGATAAAAGCCAGCGGTGCCGTCTCTGCTTTAGCGGCCCCCTGATAGCGCATAATCACCGTAAAGGGCGGTTGCTCACTGCCTTGTGCTACACCCAGCAAAGCCCCAAAGCCGAGGGCTTCCATCTGCGCGCGGTCCAGCACTTCAATCTCCAAACCAAGGGCGGAGAGCTCCTGAATCCGGTCCTTAAACACAGCCGGCGTTAAACGATTTGCAGGCTCATTAACGAGGTCACGCGTAAGGAACACACTGTCCCCTAAGCCTTCCAGCTCGGCCCAACGTGCCTCAAGCTCCTTTATCGCCCCTGTGGAGGGCACAACGATGTGAAGTACCTTAAGGCTTTGCGATTTTTGGCTCACTGTTTTGTAACGGTCAAACCGATAGCCCCCCAAACGGGCTCCTAAAGCAAGCTCCGCAGCAAGAGGGGCTTGCTCCGCCTCGACCAACAAGCTGGCCTTATCCGCTTTAATTTTACTATGGGCTAAAAGACGCAGCGCATTGCCGCCTGCCAACTGCATCGCCTGCGCTGTTGTTTGAGGCTCATCATCACACGGGGCACAACCGATGAGATGGAATTGCGCTATCGAGTCTTCTGGGGCGATGAGGCTAACACTCTCCCCCACCTTCCCCGCAAATGCCCGCAAAGAGGCCGCCCGCGCTAAAGCCCCGCCTAACATCTTATCATAATGCTGAAATAACGCGCCCTTGGTAAACTCTGCCCCATGGCACAATAACAACGCAGAAAGACCGGCTTTATCCTGCCCTTGGCGCTCTGTAGTGAAGGAAATATCAAACATCATGGCCCTACATCATTATCTTTGAAAACTAGCCCCCCACGCCCTGCATAAATCAGGAGAAAGGCCTTTGTTCCCCCCTTATATCAGAGAAGAGGAGAAGTGACGAATGACCAATAATACGTTACTATCACCCACATGAACGCTTCCTCCGCCCCTGTCCCGCAAGATTGTGACCTTTTAAACCTCGCCCTAGAAGTGATTAGCGAAGCCGCCGCGATTGTGCGTGATGTCCGCGCACGTGGCTTTCAGACAGACATAAAAGAGGATTCCTCCCCTGTAACAGAGGCTGATAAAGCCTCCGAGGCGCATATTCTCAAACGATTGCGGGATGCCTGCCCCACCATCCCCGCTATTGCTGAAGAAGAACATGCAGCAGGCATCCATATCCAACCAGGCAACAGCTATTGGTTGATAGACCCGCTAGATGGCACGCGCGGATTTGCCGCTGGGGGCCATGATTTTACCATCAATATCGGGTTGATTCGCGACCATCAGCCCATTCTTGGGGCGGTTGCCCTGCCTGCTCAATATGGGATTTACGGTGGGGGCAGAGGCTTAGGGGCTTTTCAACTTATTGGAAAGCAACGCCACCCCATCAGGACGGCCCCAGTGGGGAAAGAAGGCTTACGCGTTATGGCCTCCTCCCACCACACATCAGAAGACCTATTGCGGAAATGGTCGGATGGCCGTCACATTCACTGCATCACACGGTTAGGCTCTGCGGCAAAAATCATCCATATTGCCGAGGGGAAAGCGGATTTCTACCCCCGGTTTGGCCCTACGATGGAATGGGACACCGCTGCCCCGCACGCGATTTTAGAAGCTGCGGGCGGTCATTTATTGGATGAAACAGGCCAACCCCTCCGTTATGGGAAGAAAGGATGGTTGAACCCACCCTTCTTCTGTACAGGCTATACCCCACATTAATCCCCGCCCTTTCTTACATCTTGGTACCACATATTATGCCTATGCCTCACGCACCCTCCCACACGACAGAACGGCTCGACCATGATTATGACGGCATCCGCCGTGCTGCCCGCTTGTTACAACAAGGGGGGCTTGTCGCCTTCGGGACGGAGACCGTCTATGGGCTGGGTGGGCTTGCGACCTCCCCTCATACGGTGGAACGCATCTTTCAAGCCAAGGGCAGGCCAAGCTCTAACCCGCTTATCTGCCATTTTGCCACTGCTGATGCCGCATTTGCAGAGATTGATGAGACAGCCCCTCTTTATGAAATGGCTCGCTCACTCGCCAAAGCCTTCTGGCCCGGCCCGCTAACCCTCATCCTCCCCCGCCATGCAGAAAGCCGCATCTGCCCTGCTGCCACAGCGGGATTAAAGACTCTAGCCATTCGTGTTCCTAAAGGCCGTGCGGTGGAGGAGCTACTCCAGCATGTTGGGCAGCCCATCGCTGCACCCTCTGCCAATCGCTCTGGTAGAGTGAGCCCTTCCCAAGCATCGCATGTTTTGGAAGAGCTGGATGGCCAGATTGATGCTGTTTTGGATACTGGCCCTTGCGCTGTAGGGGTAGAAAGCACCGTGTTGGACCTTACCGGCACACAACCCATCCTCCGCCGTCCCGGTGGCATCACCTTAGAAGCGTTGGAGGGCCTTTGTGGCCCAATTAACGTAGCGGACCATATGAGCGCGCACAGCCAGCCCAACGCGCCGGGGCAAGCGGCGTCCCATTATGCCCCCTCTTTACCAGTCCGCCTAAATGCGACACATCTCTTCCCGGGTGAGGCCTTTCTTACCTTTGGCAACTGTATAGCCACGGGAGCCGTCCCAGCTCTTAACGTCAATCTCAGCCTAGAAGGTAATGTGGAAGAAGCTGCTCACCGTCTCTTTGCAGCCTTACGGCAGATAGATCGTTCTGCTGCACGCCATAACCTCACGGCCATCGCTGTGGCCCCCCTGCCGCATGATGGGTTAGGCCGTGCTTTACAGGATAGGCTTAAACGTGCTGCGGCCCCGCGCCCTGCCTAAAACATGGCCCTACAGCACACTCCACCCCCCCTATTTCGCCATGTTACATCCTTAGCGTTGTTGGACCGCTACATCCTCCATCATCTCCTCATGGGGCTTATTGCCCTCACGGGCGGGGCCACAGCTTTAATCTGGCTAACACAATCGCTCCATTTTATCGGTATGGTGGTGCAACATGGGCTTTCCCTACTCGCCTTTTTGCATCTCACCCTCCTAATGGTGCCTTCCTTCATCAGTGTCATTCTCCCCGTCACGACATTTCTTATCACCTTATGGTTCTACCATCGGCTCGCAGGGGACCGGGAACTCACCGTCTTGCAGGCTATGGGCCTCTCCCCCCTCCGCCTCGCCCGGCCGGGACTAATTGGGGCGGGGCTGGCCTGCCTCACCGGGTACGGGCTTAGCCTTTGGGCCGCACCGATCGCTTATCATCACTTCCACCGCTATGAGCTAGAAATCCGCAATCGCGCAGCAGCTTTCTTGCTGGAGGAAGGCGTCTTTACCCCCGTAAGTAAGGGGATGACCGTATATATCCATGAACGCCGCAGCGATGATAGCTTTGGCGGCATTATGATTGAGGATGACCGTAACCCCGCTTATCCCGTCACTATTCTCGCTGAAGATGGCCTGACCACACCACAAGGCGACCTTTTACGCTTGGTCCTTCATAATGGGTCTCGCCATACGCTAAACCGCCATACAGGCCAGATCAGCACACTTTATTTCCAGCTCGAAACAGTCGATATTGGGTCTGCTCATCATCAAACCTTTGCCCCTGATGTCGCAGAGCTTCCCCTCTCGGCTCTCTTTTCCCCACAAGGTAATCTCTCCCGCCATAACCGTAATAAATTGCTCATTGAGGGTTGGACGCGCCTGACAAACCCGCTCGCTTGCCTCTCTTATGCTATGATAGCCCTCCTCTGCGTCTTACAAAGCCGCTTCAGCCGTCATGCGACATTCCTTCGCCCCACGCTCGCTGTCCTCATTGTGGTGTTATTGATGATTCTCTCCCTCATCCTAAAACATCTTGCAGAGGGAAATCCTGCTTTTGTGCCTCTTTTATGGGCTGAGGTTCTGCTCCCTAGCCTCATGGGCGGGGGAAGCCTCTTATGGGCGAGTATACGCCATAAAACCCCATCCACCTCCATGGCTAGGTAGGGCATTTTATGGTTCATACTGGTTTTTCCACCACATTAGCCCGTTATGTAGGGCGGGCATTTACCCTCACCACAATACTGACCCTATGCGCCCTCACCGGACTCATTTCCCTCTTTGATTTTATCGACCTCCTCCGCCGCGCCGCGGCCCACCCCGAGGCAGGCATACAACCTGTTCTACACATCGCCGCACTTCACATCCCTTATTACAGCCTCTACATCCTTCCCTTTGCCGTTTTATTGGGTGGGATGATCTGCTTCTCTCGCCTGGCGCGCTCCTCCGAGCTTGTGGTGACCCGTGCCGCTGGCCTCTCCGTATGGCAACTTCTCCTCAGCCCGAGCTTGTGTGCAGCCCTTTTGGGGGCCTTTATGAGTGCTGCTTTGTCGCCTCTATCCTCCGCAAGCTACCGCCATGCTGTCGCATTAGAGGCCCAGTGGCTACAAGGCCCTAACCCCCAGCCACGCACGCTCTTTACCGATTTATGGCTTCGCAGTAGCGATAATATTCCCGGCCTTGGGGGGGATATTATCTTCCATATCGGGACACTCCACCAACAAGATACTGTGTTGATAGCGCAACAGTTAACCATCTTCCGACTAGACCGCGCTATGAATCTTTTAGAGCGGATTGAAGCCCCAGAGGGCACCCTCTCCCATGGGTATTGGAGAGTCCATAACGCGCTTACCCTCTCTAATACGCGCATGCCTCATACACCGCATGACCTTACTTTACCGTCTGATTTTACACCAGAAACCCTCAATCGGCGGGCTATCCCTGCCGATACACTCTCGCTTTGGGCCCTGCCTCATATCATTAAATTGTTGCATCATTCCGGTTTTTCTACGATACCCTATCAACTCCACTTCCAGGGGCTTTTAGCCCTTCCTATGCTTGCAGTTACTATGGTGCTCGTTGCGGCCGGTTTTTCCATGCGTCCGGCAGGGCGTGGTGGCATTGCGCGAATGCTCGGCATTGGTGTAACAGCTGGTTTTGCCTTGTTTGCGGTTTCTAAAATCGCCGAACAATTGGGGAAGTCTGGAGCATTACCCCCGTTACCTGCTGCTTGGGCTCCAGCAGGTATAGGATTGTGTCTCGCTGCGGCCTTGTTGTTGCATTTGGAGGATGGCTGATGCCACTGTCTGTTGACTTTCCATTACGTGCTGGGCTGTTGCGTACCGCGCCACGACGTGTTGGAAAGCCCCGGTCACTGCTTAGCCAAGCTCTTGCAGGGAGTGCATTAGGGGCAATACTCCACGTTGCTCCCGCTCTAGCAACCCCAGCTCCTTATTCAACACAACCGCCCTCTCAAGAAGGGACATCTCCTGCCTCGGCCTCCCCTAGCAAGAGGACGGCACCACCTAATGCCCACCCCCTCCCTGCGGGGAAACAACCTGCCCTCTCCTCTAATGGGGGCGTATCGAACTCTGAGCCTGTTACCTACCTAGCAGACCATGAAAGTTACGATAAAACCGGTTTATTCGTCCTGCAAGGCAATGTCCGTATTTGGCAAGGTGGCCAAGCCCTCCGTGCCGATAAAGTCATTTATGACCGTGCGGCTGGCACGATCACGGCACTTCATCACGTCGCCCTTACTCAACCTGATGGCACCATCGCCTATACAGACCGCGCAGAATTCTCCCACGGGATGAAAGATGATGTCAGCTCCGCCTCTTATGCACGTATGCAAGGCAACGTCAAAATGTCCAGCAGTGGGATGCGACGTAGTAATGGGCGAATAACGGATTTTTCCAACGCTGTTTATACAGCTTGTCCTGTTTGTGCGCAGCACCCTGAGCGTCAACCCATCTGGTCCCTCACTGCACGCAATGTTACACAGGATAAAGATAACCAAAATCTTGAATTCAACCACGCATGGTTACGGATCCTAGGCTTCCCGGTCTTTTATTTCCCATATTTACCAATCACCGATCCAAGTTCGGACCGCCATAGCGGGTTGCTCAATTTTGATGTTAGACCTCATGACCATTATCTTGGTACGGTACTCAGTGTACCTTACTACTGGGTGATTGATGGCCATCAGGACGCTACCTTTACACCCCTCATAGGCACAAAATCTGGGCCACAATTAACAGCCAATTATCGTAATCGACTCAATAATGGTTATTTAAATTTCACCGGTAGTGTAGCCTACGATTCATTACGTAACGAGCCATTCTATAACGCCTTTGGTGAGCGCAGCTATGGCGGGAAAGAACATGGGGCCCAAGCCTATATTTCCAGCCAGGGGGAATTCAACCTCTCGCCACATTGGCGGGTTGGGTTTAATGCCAATCGCGCTACAGCTGCTAACTATATGCGCGATTACAGCGTCCCAGGTTATGGTAATGACACACTCAATACCAATGCCTATTTAGAAGGATTTGGTGTTGGCTCCTATCTGCGGTTGGATACGCAGATTTATCAAGGCCTTAACCAAGGTATTATTAATAATAAAGAACTCCCTTATTCTCTTCCACGCTTTACGTACGACTTCCAGGGAGAGCCAGATGCCCTTGGAGGGCGTCTTACAGTCCATACGACCGATTTTGTCATTCTACGCGATCGCGGTGCAAATGACCAACGTGGGGAACTCGCCCTCCAATGGGACCGCCCTTGGACCAATAACTGGGGCCAGCAATGGGTTCTAACCGCCCGTGTTGATTCTATGGTGTATCATGCCACACGTATGCACGAACAACCTCTCTATGAGGAATCCGGCTCGCATGTGAGTGGGCAAGTCCAACCAACCCTTGCATTAAAGATGAACTGGCCTTTCCTCCGCAGCTTTGCTAAAGGCCATGCTACGCAAATTTTTGAGCCTATTGTGCAGCTCATTGCCGCCCCCAATACAGGTAGTGCCCTACATCGGCAATTACCTAATGAGGATAGCTTCGCTTACGAATTTACCGATGCGACCCTTTTCTCCCTCAACCGTTACATGGGAACAGACAGGCTTGATGGTGGCTTACGCGCCAATGTTGGCTTACATCAGAATTGGAGCTGGAATGGCCGCTCTATCGATATGTTAATTGGGGAAAGCTTTATCCAGCATCCCACCCGTGGGGGGCCAGCTTATATGATGTATTCTGGCGTCAATCACACCTTCTCCGACCCTGTCGGTCGTATTCAAATGACCCCTTCACGTTATTTTGACGTAACGGCACGTGGGCGCTTTAATCCCTATAGCAAGCATTTTGACTATGGTGAGGGGCTCGTCTCTGCTGGCTTGCCCATCTTCCGCGTTATGGCTGGCTATGTTTATGAACCCAGAACAGCCTATTACTATTACTACACCCCGCGCACGAGCCGCATGGAGCATTCTCGCGTTAATAACCCCTTCCTTGGCAAAGTTAGCGAACTTAGCGGTGGTGTCACCGGGCGGTGGAGAGAATATTCCTTTGCCTACTATACCCGGCGCAGCATTGCCCGTAAGCAATTTGTGGCCAATGGGGGCACAGTCGGCTATTCTAACGACTGTCTCACCCTTAATATTTACGCATCACGTCAAAACACCTATATCGGCGGGCGGCGTCCTAATGTGACCGTTGGCTTCAGCGTCACGTTCAATTCTCTTGGTACCTTCGGAAACTAACTTCGTTATGGCTTTTTACTCTCGTTTTTCGCGTTTTGTTTTACTCTCTCTTCTTACCTCTGCAACCGCTCTAACTGGTAGTCAGGCCAGTGCAAAGTCGCACATACAAGCTGCACCTTCGCATCAAGACGCCGTATCCCCCACACTCGCCACGGAAGACCAAATTATTGCTATCGTGAATGGGGAAATCCTCACCCAACGCGATATTGAGGACCGGGCACGCCTTTTTGTTATCTCCACTGGCCTTGCTCCCAACCCCGATGTGATGGAACGCTTACGCGGGCAGCTCATCCAACAGCTCATTAACGAGCGGCTGAAAATGCAAGAAATCCTCCGCCGGCATATCAATGTCGAGCCGGAACAAATTGCTGAAGCCATCCGCACCATTGAGACACGCAATGGCATGCCAGAAAACGCCCTTCGCAACCGGCTTAAAGCTGATGGCGTATCGCTTACGACCTTAATCGACCAAATCCGCGTTCAAATTGGATGGATGCAAGTGCTGCGTGAAGAGCTAGGGGCTCGCAGCCGCGTTACACCACTGCAAATCACCCAGCGTGAGGAAGCCCTACAACGCGAGGCCGGACGCCCGCAATATCTCATCAGCGAGATCTTCGTCCCTGTAAATGACCCTCGCCATGACGCTACAGAGCTGGCCTTTACCCAAACCATCATCAACCAATTACGTAATGGGGCTCCATTTGCGATTGTAGCAGCGCAATTCTCCCAGGACCAATCCGCCCTACAAGGTGGCTCTCGCGGTTGGATGCAGGAAGATAATATCGAGCCAGAAGTCCTCCCTATCGTCCAGAAAATGCCGGAAAATGCTATCTCCAACCCTATTAAGGTACCGGGGGGCTATGAGATTGTCACCGTCCTTGCACGCCGGACAATTGGTAAGCAGATGGGCACAATCCTCAATATGAGGCAGGCTTTCTTCCCCTTCAGCACCCAACTGGACCCTTCCAACCCCACCGACCAGCAAAAACTCGCTCTACAAAAAGCGATTCATGAATCACAAACCATCAAAACATGTGAGGAGATGGAGGCACTCAACACCTCACTGGGCAATAGCCGCCCCAGTAACCCAGGTTTGCAAGTTGAGGAGCGTCTCGCCCCCCAGATGAAGGCCGTTGTCGATAAAATCGCCACAGGTCATACATCCCGCCCCCTCATCGCCCCAGATGGCATTGCCTTGCTCATGGTCTGCTCCCGCGAGCAACGCAACTTAGCCCAGCAAACTCCTGGTCAAATTGCGGACCAGTTGATGAATGAGCGTGTTGAACAAGCCTCCCAGCAGCTCCAACGCGCATTACGCCGGACAGCCATCATCAAAATCCGCCCGGCGGCTAAAACTGTTCTCACCCCTTGATGGCAGTACCAACCGCGCTCCCTTCCTTACGCGAGAGCATCCGCCATCATGGGTTGGATGCTCTTAAAGCGCTAGGGCAACATTTTTTGCTCGACCCAACCCTTTGTATGCGTATTGCCGCTTTGGGGGGTAATCTCGCCAAAACGCATATTATAGAGGTAGGCCCCGGCCCCGGCGGGCTGACCCGTGCATTGCTAGACTCCAACGCACAGAGTGTTCATGCTGTAGAGATTGACCGCCGCGCTTGGCCTCTCCTTGAAGAGCTACAGGCCCATTATCCTGAGCAGCTACATATTGTCCGGCAAGATGCCCTAAAGCTAGATGCTACCCAGCTTACCCCCGCACCACGGCAAATTATCGCTAACTTACCCTATAATGTCGCCACACCCCTTTTAGTAAATTGGCTACGCCAAGCCGCGCAATGGTCGCGCATGGTCTTGATGTTCCAAAAAGAGGTCGCAGAGCGCATTTGCGCCGCGCCGGGCAGTGCCGCTTATGGGCGGTTAGCCGTACTCGCCCAATGGTGCGCAGAATGTTCCATCGCGCTGACATTGCCGCCGGGGGCCTTCTCCCCCCCACCAAAGGTTCATTCTGCTGTGGCCCTCATCATCCCCCATGCTGAGCAGCCCGCACCCGCCCTTTTTAAAGCCATGGAGCAAGTAACGGCTGCCGCCTTCGGCCAACGGCGCAAAATGCTACGGGCGGCTCTTAAACCCATCAAAGGGAGCATCTTGCTAGAAGAAGCAGGCATCGACCCAACACGCCGGGCCGAAACCCTCACCATTGCTGAGTTTGACACACTCGCCCATTGCCATTTACGCCAGCAACAAGGCCCCTCCTAAACGGAGGGTACGCGCTTAAGCCTCGTCCTTTGCTCGCTGGGCTTGCTCGGCTGCAAACATATAATCCCGCGTAAGAGGCACGGCTTCAATATCCCGTGTGATTTGAAGTTGAAAGTTCATATGGCCTTGGATGCGGAAAGCAAGCTCACTGGCGAGCAAATAAAGCTCGAACATCCGCACAAAACGCTCATCATATAAGGCTCGCACTTTATCCTTATTCGCCTCGAAGCGCACACGCCAATGAGCGAGTGTTTTCGCATAGTGCAACCGCCAGACCTCACAATCTGTCAGCCACAAGCCTGTCTGCTCCAACGCGGCAAGCGTCTCGCTTAAAGCGGGAGAATAACCACCGGGGAAGATATATTTCGTAATCCACGGATTGGTCATACCCGGCCCATCCATCCGCCCGATGGAATGAATAACCGCAACACCTTCTGGTCGTAATAACCGCTTGATATGGTTGAAGAAGCTCTCGTACTGCCGTACCCCCACATGCTCGAACATCCCCACGGAGACGATACGATCAAACTGCCTATTCAGCGTCCGATAATCCAGCAGCTCGAAAGAGACCAAGCCCTCTAGCCCTTCATCTTTCGCCCGTTGCCGCGCTACTTGCAGTTGCTCGACTGAGAGGGTAATGCCCGTTACCTTCACACCATAATCACGCGCAAGCGTAAGGGCCATCCCACCCCAACCGCAGCCAATATCTAAGACCTCCAGCCCGGCATGATCGAGCTTCAATTTTGCGGCGATATGACGCTTCTTAGCAATTTGTGCGTCATCCAGCGACATGTCATCATGCTCGAAATAAGCGCAGGAATATTGCCGGTCTTTATCCAAAAACAGCTCATATAAGCTGCCATTAAGATCGTAATGATGCGCTACATTGGTGCGGGAGCGTTTTAGCGAATTAAGAGGGCGCAAAACGCGGCTAACATACCGCAATTTACCACTAATATCCTCACTTAATAGCCCGCCACGCTCGACATTAGGGATAAGTGTCCACAACACATCCTCAAGAGAACATCCATCGGGGACGACCGTCCCGTTCATATATTCTTCCCCGAAAGCCAAAGCTGGCTTCAAGGCTAAAGCACGTTCTGCCGCGGCTGATAAAATACGGATAGCGGATTCATGTCCAGGCTGCTTCCCTTGATAATGCTGCCTCGTTCCATCGCTATAAGTGACGCTCAAGCTCCCAAAATAGATGAACCGCTTTAGCAAGGCATCAAGAACCGACTTCATCGCGCTATTCCATCCCAATCCGGATCAAAACAGTTTTATTTTATAGGGACCTAATGGCCACCTCTAGATGTTAATATTTGCACAATATGGGGAGATAACAAGCCCCCCTTATCATCCCCGCGCACTAAAAAACCCGGCAGAGCATACTCCGCCGGGTTTCTATAAGGTCTCTTAAAAGAGCCGAAAGCCCATTAGCCCTCGTGACCTGTGCCCTCTGCCACTTCGCCTTGAGCAGCTTTAGCAGCAGCTTCGGCGGCCTCAGCGGCAGCTTCTTCAGCGGCTTGCTCGGCATGAAGCTCACCAAGGATATTATCCTCTTCCTCTTCCTGACCGATAACCTCACCGCGTGCCTGACGCTCCGCTTCCTCCTCAGAGCGTGCCACATTAACAGTCACCTGAATGGACACTTCTGGATGAAGGATAATGCGTGCCTCTACCAGGCCAAGCACCTTAATGGGCTCATCCAACACAACTTGCTGACGAGAAACCGTCAAACCAGCTGCTGTAGCGGCTGCTGCAATATCACGCGGGGTGACAGAGCCATAAAGGCTGCCACTATCACCTGCCTGACGGATCAACGTCACGCTCAAGCCGTGCATACGCTCGGAGAGACGCTCGGCCTCCTCACGCTTACGGATGTTCTGAGCTTCCAGCTGAGCGCGCTCTGTCTCAAAACGCGCACGGTTAGCCTCTGTTGCACGCAGAGCCTTGCCTTTAGGCAGAAGGAAGTTACGCGCATAACCTGGCTTCACATGGACGACATCGCCCATCTGGCCAAGATTTTCCACACGTTGAAGCAGAATCAATGATGTCTGGGACATGTCGCGCTCCTCAGTTTACAACATAGGGGAGCAGAGCGAGGAAGCGGGCGCGCTTAATCGCCTGCGCCAGTTCACGCTGCTTTTTAGCCGACACTGCCGTGATGCGGCTGGGGACAATCTTGCCACGCTCGGAAAGGAAGCGGCTGAGCAAGCGCACATCCTTATAATCGATCTTCGGTGCATTCGCCCCGGAGAATGGGCAGGATTTGCGACGACGGTAAAAAGGACGACGTGCCCCTACAGCCAGACGACGTGTAGCGGGATTGACAGATTGTGTCGTGTTTGTCTCTGACATGCTCTCTTACTCCGCTTCATCCACGTGATCACGCGTCTCGGAAGACTCGTTCTGACGACGGCCGCCACGGCCACTCTCATAACGGCCACCACTGCGGGAACCCCCACGGGACCCACGCTCACCACCGCGATCATCCTTGCGGGACAAAATCGGAGACGGTGTCTCGTCAATCTCATCCACACGCAGCGTCATCAGGCGGAGAACATCCTCATTCAGGCCCATTTGGCGTGTCAGCTCATTCATCGCCTCAACCGGGGCTTCAATCCCCAGCAGGACGTAATGGCCCTTACGGTTCTTCTTGATACGATAAGCCAGGGTCCGCAGGCCCCAGAACTCACGCTTGCGGATAGTGCCGCCATGCTCGCCAAGAAGTGTGGAGATGGTCTCGACCAAGGCTTCAACCTGAGCCTGAGAGACATCATTACGTGCAATCAGCACGGTCTCATAAAGTGGCATGAAAACTCCCTTCGGATAAGGTCAACCCGGACCAACCCAGTGCTGGCCTGAACACATCACCCCCATAGGCAATGCCGGGTATAGCCGTTGCGCCGCCATAGCGCACGGCAGGGAAAGCGGCCTTAGATCATAAAAACCGCTTAAAAGCAAGACGTCACTTAATCATCCAAGAAGGAACGGAGTTTACGGCTACGGCTTGGATGTTTGAGCTTACGCAGAGCTTTCGCCTCAATTTGACGGATACGCTCGCGCGTCACGTTGAACTGCTGGCCGACTTCTTCCAACGTATGATCGGTGTTCATACCAATACCGAAGCGCATACGCAGCACACGTTCCTCACGCGGGGTCAAAGATGCCAGAACGCGCGTTGTGGCCTCCCGCAAGTTTGTTTGAATCGCGGCATCTAGCGGGATAACGGCTGTTTTATCCTCAATAAAATCACCGAGATGGCTATCTTCCTCATCCCCAATGGGGGTCTCAAGAGAAATCGGCTCTTTAGCGATCTTGAGGACCTTCCGCACCTTCTCCAGCGGCATACCGAGCTTCTCGGCTAATTCCTCCGGGGCAGGCTCACGGCCAATCTCATGGAGCATCTGCCGTGATGTCCGCACCAATTTGTTGATCGTCTCAATCATATGAACGGGGATGCGGATGGTCTTGGCTTGGTCAGCAATAGAGCGTGTAATCGCCTGCCGAATCCACCATGTTGCATAGGTGGAGAACTTATAACCACGGCGATATTCAAACTTATCAACCGCCTTCATCAGCCCGATATTGCCTTCCTGAATCAAATCCAAGAACTGCAACCCACGATTTGTATATTTCTTGGCAATCGAAATCACCAAACGCAGGTTAGCCTCAATCATCTCCTTCTTCGCACGGGTGGAATCACGCTCCCCACGCGAAATGGTTTGATAAACGAGGCGGAACTCATCAACAGGTAATCCTGCCTCCTTTGAGAGAGCAGCGACTTCCTCACGCATTTTCTCCAACGCGGGGAGATGCTTGCCTGTCAGGGTTTTCCATCCCTTACCGGTAAGCTGGCAAATCCCTTCAATCCAATCTGGAGCTAACTCCTGATGACGGTATTGATTCATAAAATCTTCACGCGGAATTTTACAAGTCTCCGCCAAACGCAGCATCCGCCCCTCAACGGTGTTCAGCCGCTGCACATGCGCTTTAAGAGATTGGACGAGCTCCTCAATGCGATTGTTATGCAGATGCATCCGCTCCACAAGGGCGACAAGCTCTGTCCGCAATGCATTATATTTTTTCTCATCTGTATCGGATGCTTCACGCCCTTCCATCAAAGCAGCAAGACGTTGGCTCTGCATCTTAATAAGTTTTTGGTAGAGAGGCTCAAATGCTTCAAACATCAGCATAATATCGGGGCGAAGCTTTTCCTCTAATGCGGAAAGGGACAAGCCACTCCCCTCATTACCACTTCCTTCCCCCTCATTATCCTCAGCATCATCATCGGACTCATCCTCTTCCTCTGATGCTAAATCCTCCATCTCTTCAGGAGATTCAGGGTCACTTTGACTCGCCTCAAGATCAATCACTTCACGTAGCAGCAGGGTTTCATTTTTAAGCTGCTCGTACCATCCCAAAATAGATTGGAAGGTCAGCGGGCTACGACATAACCCACCGATCATCTCCCCACGCCCAGCCTCAATGCGCTTGGCAATGGCGATCTCCCCCTCGCGAGAGAGCAGCTCCACAGCCCCCATCTCGCGCAGATACATCCGCACGGGGTCATCGGTACGGCTTGCTGCTACGGCATCAATATTACCGCCTGCATTTTCATCTTCTGATGAATCTTCATTAGCGGACTGCTCTTCCTCCTCCCCGCTACCATCTTCATCCTTATCCGCACTCTCCACAACCTGAATCCCCATCTCGGAGAAGGCGGCCATAATATCCTCAATCTGCTCGGAGGACATCTTATCTTGAGGGAGGACAGCGTTAAGCTCATCAAATGTAATATGCCCGCCAGCACGTCCTTTGGCGATCAGCTTCTTAACAGCAGCAGACTGCACATCAAGCGGAGAGCTATCCGGCTCTGGTGCATTCCGGTCTGATCCAGAGGCTGATTTGATGGCCATGCGTCTCTCCGTTAACTTTGCTCAAAAGCCACTACTAGGGGCAGCATGGAATTGGTTAATCCTGCCCCCCAAGTCAAGGACTGATATGTGAGAAACTTACGATTCCCTTGTTTTAGTTATAGGAATAGCACTATCTTTAGGCCCTACTCACCTACATCTCCCTCTAGCATAGGCTTTTCTCCCTGGCGTAAGGCAAAAAGCACATCCTGCCGTGCTTTCATAGCGGCAAGACGGGCTCGCTGTGTTGCTTCATCCGAGTCGGCAGGCGCGCTAAACAAAAACTCCACTGTTTTGCGGACTTCCTCCTCTACATTCTCTTGTAGGGATTTTAAATTTTCCAACGCGTAAAAATGCCACCAAAGCTTCATAGCCATCTGTAAGCGGTCCTCCCCCTCCGCAACCTTAACCTGCCGGGGCATGGGACTATCATGCAGCTGGGTGACCATCTCGGTTAAACCATGCTCATCCATCCATTGCTGACATGCCGCTGCTGTAAGAGGGCCTGTCCATTCATCCATCCAACTAAGCAAGGCTGTCCGAATCTTCGCCAAAGCAGGCGGAAGCAAGAGCGCATTATAATCCCTATCCACCCCTGGGAGAATCTCTGGATATTGCAAAAGGAGGGCGGTTAATAAATTAAGCCGCTCTTTGCTGCCCGCCTCTACCTGCCGCTCCCCCGCTATGGGGACGACAGATGTATACTCCGTACTACGTTGCCCATACCCGCCACGCCCGCCTCTAACGCGGCGATAGCGTGCAAAAAACATCTCGCTAAAGGTGCTACGATATTCACCAGCGAGCAATTTATCAGGGATCATCCGCGCGAGAGCATATAGCTTCTCCCGCAAAGCGGCGCGGCGTTCTGGCGTGGGGTTGCTCTCCTGCGCCGTAAGCAGGCTGAACAATTCCTCCTCCATAGGGCGGGCTTGAGCGAGACGCGCTTCCATCCCCTTTGCGCCCTCGCGCTGGATGAGGGAGTCCGGGTCATCCCCCCCATCTAAGCGGCAAAAGCGCACTGTTCGCCCTATTTTGAGCAAAGGTAAGGCCACCTCGCAAGAACGCAAGGCGGCACGTTGGCCTGCACCATCACCATCAAAACAGATGATAGGCCCATCGGTCATCCGCCAGAGGAGTTCCATCTGCTCCTCTCCCAAGGCTGTGCCTAAGGGAGCTACGGCCCCCCCAAAGCCAGCCTGTGCCATCGCGATGACATCCATATAGCCTTCCACCACAACGGCCTTAGCCCCTTTATGAATGGCTTGGCGGGCTTGGTCGATGTTAAAAAGCGTCCGCCTTTTGGAGAAAATATCCGTCTCCGGCCCATTCAGATATTTGGGTTGCCCATCCCCCAGCACACGCCCCCCAAAGGAGATGATGCGCCCCTTCCGGTCCCGAATGGGGAACATCACACGGTTAAAGAACAATTCTCCCTTAGGACGCCCTGCCTCATCCACCCGCATAAGCCCGACCTGCACCAGCGTCTCTGCTGTGATACTCTGCGCGGCTAACGCATTGAGAAGAGACCGCCCATCACCAGACCAGCCAAGGCCAAAACGCTCCAGCGTCTCCGCGCTCAACCCGCGTTTTTGTAGATAATCGAGCCCAGCCCGCCCTTCTGGCTGGTAGAGCCTGCGGCGATAAATGGCTTGTACAGCTTCCATCACATCATAAAGCGTTTGCCTGACGCGGGCTTTTTCCACCTGTTGGGGGTCATCAGCGGGGATGTCCATCCCCGCCTCCCCTGCGAGACGTTCTACCGCCTCACGAAAATTAGCCCCCTCACTTTGCATGACATAAGTTATCGCATCGCCATGTGCGCCACAGCCAAAGCAATGATAATGGTCGTCATAAATATATAGGGATGGCGTTTTCTCACCATGAAAAGGGCAGCATGCCTTCCAATTCCGCCCAGAGCGGACAAGCTTATTCCGCCGGCTAAAAAGTGACGTAAGGGATGTACGCTGGCGCAGCTCATCCAAAAATGCAGTATCTAAAGCCATAGCACTACTCTGACATCCCCCCCCTTAAAAGGGAAGATACCTCCCGATTCCCCCTTGACGAAAGCCGCCAGAGCCTCAACACACAAAGGCATCTTTTCAGTTCTTCCAAAGCAAAGAGCGGGCCTTTTATGACACGTTCCACAATCAGCGGTATTGCATGCGGTGCAGCAGCAGGGGCCTTATGGGGCCTCTCCCTCCTCGCGCCAGAACTTATTGGCTCCTTTGCTCCGCTCCAACTCGCCTCGGTGCGGTTTGTCACATATGGGGTGATTGCCCTGTTCTTGCTGGCCCCACGCTTAAAGACGCTCCTCCCCCATCTTGGCAAAGTGGAGTGGCTCGGGCTGCTGGGCCTTAGCCTGATGGGCAATATCATTTATTATAGCCTGCTCAGCACAGCCGTGCAGCTTTGCGGGGTGGCGATGCCGTCCCTTATTGTCGGCTTCATCCCTGTAACAGTTACAGTCGTAGGGGCCTTGCGAGCGGATTCCGCCTTGCATATTCGCCAGCTTATCCCCTCTATGCTGCTCAGTGCGGGGGGGATTATCTGCATTGCGTGGCAGAACTTCCATAACGCCTCTCCTCAGCATCATAGTAGTTTATGGCTTCAGCTTGGCGGGTTGCTTATGGCAACAGCGGCATTGCTAAGCTGGACAGGCTTTGTTGTTAAAAACGCTAATTGGCTCAAACGCATTGCCCCGCTCTCCCATAATGATTGGAACCTCCTCACCGGTCTCGTCACTGGCGGGCTAGCGTTGCTGATGCTCCCACTTGCCTTCCTTCTGCCCCATCATCTGCCAGTGGAAGGCTGGGGGCGTTTCTTCCTCATTGCGTGTGGGATGGGCTTATTGGCCTCCGTCGTCGCCAATGCGTTTTGGAACAATATGACACGCTTGCTGCCCCTCACCATGGTAGGGCAGATGATCCTTTTTGAGACACTCTTTTCCCTCTTTTACGGCTTCCTTTGGGAGCAGCGTTTCCCCACCTTGTTGGAGAGCTGTGCCATTATTCTGGCCATTAGTGGGGTCATCTCCTGCGTGCGTGCCCATGGCCCTGCTAAACATGGGTAAATCACACCACCCCTCTTGACGCAGAATACCCATTACGACAACACAAGCCCAACTCACATATTAACAACATAACCACGAGCCTGCATGACACGGTCCATTCTCATTGGCACCGCCTATGGTGCCATGGCAGGAGCCTTCTGGGGTATTACCTTCCTTGCCCCGGAGCTTGTCGCTCCCTTCACGCCCTTCCAACTGGCAACATTACGTTATCTAACCTTCGGGATCGTCTCCTTGCTCATCCTGCTCCCACGGCTGGGTAAGCTGCTCCCTTACATTAACGGGGCGGCATTTCGGGCTCTTGTGCTGCTCGCGATACTCGGCAGCGTGGGCTATTACAGCATGATGGGTGTCGCCATTCAGCTTAGTGGCGTGGCAATGCCCTCTCTCATCATCGGCTTTATCCCTGTAACGGTAACATTAGCCGGTATCTGCCGCCATAATGCTGTAGTCACACTCCGCCAGCTTATCCCCTCCATCCTGCTCAGCACGGCGGGCATCCTCTGCATCTCATGGCAGAACTTCTTCATCGGCTCCGCCTTGCATCATACCGGCCCCCTCCTTCAAGCTGTCGGCTTGCTCATGGCTATTGGCTCCCTGCTGGGTTGGACGCTGTTTAATGTCATTAATTCCGACTGGCTGAAAAAACTTGAGCATATTACGAGTGATGAATGGAACTTACTGACCGGCGTGGTCGCTGGGGCACTCTCGCTCCTCATCCTTCTGCCTGCGGCCTTCTTCTGGCCTGCTCATTTACCGACAACAGGTTGGGTGCGCTTCTTCCTCATTTCCTGCGGTGTAGGGTTGTTCTCCTCCACCATTGCCAATGCGTTCTGGAACCGCATGACCCATCTGCTCCCCCTCACCATGGTAGGCCAGATGATTCTTTTTGAGACATTATTCTCGCTCATCTATGGCTTCTTATGGGAGCAACGCCTGCCCACCCTATGGGAAGCAGCGGCCTTCCTACTCTCTGTCAGCGGGGTTCTGGCATGCGTCCGAGCGCATAAGAACAACGAAGCGTCCCACTCCTACCACTGATAAACACATCCCCGCCCGCTATGGACGGACGGGGATGTAAAAACGCCTATAAAGGGCAAAGTTCTCAGCCTAAATGAGCCTTAACAAGGCCGCTGGCCCGGCCCGCATCCAAAGCCGCGCCGAAACGGCTTTTCAACACGCCCATAACCTTGCCCATATCCTTCATGCTTTGAGCATCTGTTGCCTTCACGGCCTCAACAATCGCAGCTTTGAGGGCATCTTCTGACAATTCAGCAGGGAGGTAAGAGCGAATCGTCTCAATTTCGGCTTCCTCCTTTGCGGCAAGTTCTGGGCGGTTGCCTTGATGATACATCGCTGCGGACTCCGTGCGTGTCTTAATCATAGAGCGCAACGCCAGAAGAATATCATCCTCGCTCACCTCGCCGCTTTTGGCACGAGCAGCGACATCGAGGTCCTTAATCTTGGCAGAAATGGCCCGAATCTGCGCCACACGCTCAGACTGGCCAGCCTTCATCGCGGCTTTGAGATCATCCATGATACGGGTACGAAGTGTCATGATGGTCCTCTTTCTCTTATGGGTTTATAGTCACCCTAGGGGGGTGTTAACTGGTAACAGCCCCGCCTCTTCCTGTCGATAAGAAGGATAAATGGGAGAAAACTTCCCAAAATGATATAAACCCCACCAATTGCCCTCATAATGGGAAAAAACTTCCCATTACGCTCCACCTCGCTTATCATATACCCATAACGCGCAAGGCATGTGCCGGAGTATCAACGCATGAACATCGATTCACTCATCACAAAAGCGGGCGGTGCGGCTGAAATTGCCCAGCTTACAGGTGTCACGACCGAGGCCGTGCGCAAATGGCGGCAAGCTGGTATGGTACCTACCAAGCATTGGCCTGCCCTGCTCCATGTGCCGGGGATCACCCTAGCCGACCTAAATGAGACCTCCGAGGAGACATCCGCCATGACCCATCCGACTGATGATACACCTCCAAAAGGGGCAACAGCCGTCCTCGTACTAGCAGATGGCTCCCATTTCTGGGGCCGTGGCTTTGGGGCTTTTAATAAGGGTGCCGTAGGGGAACTCTGCTTCTCCACCGGGATGACGGGGTACCAAGAAACATTGACGGACCCCTCCTTTGCCGGTCAAATCATCACCTTCACCTTCCCTCATATTGGTAATGTCGGCACAAATGGGGATGATGATGAAGCCCCTACCATGGCAGCCCTCGGCCTTGTGGTAAAGGAAGATGTTACCGCTCCGGCAAATTGGCGGTCCACTCAAGCGTTACAAGAGTGGTTAAAAACCCATAAGCGCGCTGGCATTAGTGGGGTCGATACACGCGGTATTACACGGCTATTGCGGGATAAAGGGCCACAAAATGCCCTGCTCTTTTACCCAAAAGATGGCCAATTTGACCTCGCCTCTCTCCGCAAAAAAGCCGCAGAATGGCCCGGCTTGGAGGGGATGGACCTTGTAAAGGAAGTCGCCCAACCCGCACGCAGCTGGACGAAAACCACATGGCACAATACCCGGCCAGAACGCGCCGTAAAACGCCGTGTCGTGGCTCTGGATTACGGCGCGAAGGATAACATCCTCCGCAGCCTCGTAGCCGCTGGCTGTGAGGTGCATGTCCTCCCCGGCACGGCCACGGGTGAGGAAATCCTGGCCTTAAAACCTGAAGGCGTCTTTCTCTCCAATGGTCCGGCAGACCCCGCCGCTACGGCTGTTTATGCTGTCCCGGCCATCCAAGCGGTGATGGAAGCTGATATTCCTGTCTTTGGGATTTGCTTAGGCCATCAGCTCCTCGCCCGTGCTTTGGGCGGGACGACTTATAAGCTAGAGCGTGGCCATCGTGGGGCTAATCAACCAGTTAAGGACCTCACAACGGGCCGGGTAGAAATCACCAGCCAGAATCACGGCTTCGCTGTGGATGAGAAATCCCTACCCGATACAGTGAAGGTGACGCATGTCAGCTTGTTTGATGGCTCTAATGAAGGGCTAGCCTCCACTGTGAAGGAAGCCTTCTCCGTCCAATATCACCCAGAGGCCAGCCCCGGCCCGACTGATAGTTTTTACCTCTTTGAGCGGTTTGTCGCTGTGATGGACCGCCGCGCCGCAGCCCGCACAACCAGCAAGGCAGGAGCCTGAACCATGCCCAAACGCACAGATATCCGCTCCATCCTCATCATTGGTGCTGGTCCGATTGTCATCGGGCAGGCTTGTGAGTTCGACTATTCCGGCGCGCAGGCCTGTAAGGCCCTCAAGGAGGAAGGCTATCGCGTCATCCTGCTAAACTCCAACCCCGCCACCATCATGACCGACCCCGGCTTGGCCGATGCGACTTACATCGAGCCTATCACGCCAGAGTTTGTTGAGCGCATCATCCTCAAAGAAAAGCCCGATGCCATCCTCCCCACTATGGGCGGCCAAACGGCCCTCAATGCGGCGATGGCGTTAGATAAATCCGGCTTCCTTACCAAGCATAAGGTGGAGCTGATTGGTGCGCGGGCTGATGTGATTGACCGTGCTGAGGACCGCCTAAAGTTCCGTGAGGCCATGGATGCTATCGGGGTGGAAAGCCCCCGCAGTGCCATTGCCCACACGCTGGATGAGGCTCGTACGGCTCTGGAGCATATCGGCTTACCGGCCATCATTCGCCCCTCCTTCACCATGGGCGGCTCTGGCGGCGGGATTGCCTATAATCGTGAGGAATTCTCCCAAATTGTCGCGAGCGGTTTGGACGCCTCCCCTACCACTGAGGTGCTGATTGAAGAATCCGTCATCGGGTGGAAAGAATATGAGATGGAGGTCGTCCGTGACGTAGCCGATAACTGCATCATCGTCTGCTCCATCGAGAATATCGACCCGATGGGCGTCCATACGGGGGATTCCATCACCGTTGCCCCAGCTATGACGCTGACGGATAAAGAATATCAACGCATGCGTGATGTCTCCATCGCCTGCTTGCGGGCCATTGGGGTGGAGACGGGTGGCTCTAATGTGCAGTTCGGCGTGAACCCGAAAGATGGCCGCATGGTCGTCATTGAGATGAACCCCCGTGTATCGCGCTCCTCTGCTCTGGCTTCTAAAGCCACCGGCTTCCCGATTGCTAAAATCGCAGCCAAACTTGCCGTTGGCTATACGCTTGATGAGTTAACAAACGACATCACCGGCACCATCCCCGCCAGCTTCGAGCCGACCATCGATTATGTCGTAACAAAAATTCCACGCTTCACCTTCGAGAAGTTCCCCAGCACGCCAGCTCTACTCTCCACCTCTATGAAGTCCGTTGGGGAAGCCATGGCTGTGGGGCGTAGCTTTGCAGAATCCCTCCAAAAAGGTCTGCGCTCTATGGAGACAGGCCTAACAGGTCTCGACCCTGTGGAAGCCCCCGGTGATGGCTCCCCAGATGCTTACCGCGCTGCTCTCTCCGAGCCACGGCCGGAGCGCATCCTCATGGCAGCGCAGGCCTTCCGGGCTGGGCTTTCGTTAGAGGATATTCAAAAGGCGTGCCATTTTGAGCCATGGTTCCTCCGCCAGCTAGAAGCCATCATCGCAACGGAACGTGACATCGAAGCAAACGGCTTGCCACAAGAGACCATCGCCCTACGGCAGGTCAAAGCGCAAGGCTTCTCCGACCGGCAACTTGCACGCCTCAGCGGCAAAAGCGTAGAGGATGTTACCGCCCTGCGCAGCAAGCTCGGCGTGTTGCCCGTTTATCGGCGGATTGACACCTGCGCGGCGGAGTTCTCCTCCGACACGCCCTATCTATACTCCACCTATGAAGGCGGCTTCGGCACGCCGGAATGCGAAAGCCGCCCAACTGACAAAAAGAAGATTGTCATCCTCGGTGGTGGCCCCAACCGTATTGGGCAGGGTATTGAGTTCGACTATTGCTGCGTCCATGCCGCTTACGCCCTGCGGGAAGCTGGCTTTGAGACCATCATGGTCAACTGCAACCCGGAGACCGTCTCCACCGATTACGATACGTCCGACCGCCTCTATTTCGAGCCGCTGACGGCTGAAGATGTCATCAGCCTTGTAAAAACGGAAATGACGAACGGCACCGTTCTGGGCTGCATCGTGCAATATGGGGGGCAGACCCCCCTTAAACTCTCCCGCGCGTTGGAGAAAGCCGGCATCACCCTCCTCGGTACTCCCGCAGATGCGATTGACCGGGCCGAGGACCGGGAACGCTTCCAAGCTATGCTCCGCAAGCTGGGCCTACGCCAGCCGCGCAACGGCATCGCCCGCAATCCTGATGAAGCTTTGAAGATTGCTGAGGAGGTCGGCTATCCCGTCGTGGCGCGTCCATCTTATGTATTAGGTGGCCGTGCGATGGAGATTGTTTATGACAAGGCAGGCCTCTCCCATTATCTCAACACCGTGCTACGCGCTGCGGGCGAGGAAGTCGCTACGGGGCCTGTCCTGTTAGACCATTACCTCAATGACGCCATCGAAGCTGATGTGGACTGCATTGCCGATGGGCAAGATGTTTATGTCGCCGGAGTGATGGAGCATATTGAGGAAGCCGGGATTCATTCCGGTGATTCTGCCTGCTCATTGCCGCCCTATACCCTCTCCCCCGCTCTCGTCACCGAGTTGCGGGAACAAACTGAAGCCATGGCGCGTGAGCTCGGCATCCGTGGGCTGATGAATGTGCAATTCGCCATCAAGGATGATGAAGTCTTTGTGCTAGAGGTCAATCCGCGCGCCTCCCGTACTGTGCCCTTCGTGGCTAAGGCCACAGGTGTGCCTGTCGCTAAGATTGGTGCGCGCATCATGGCTGGGGCAAAATTAGCCGACTTCCCGCTTGAGGGCCGCTCCGTCGCCCCGCATGTTGCGGTGAAAGAAGCTGTGTTCCCCTTCAGCCGCTTCTCTGGGGTTGATACCATCCTTGGGCCAGAGATGCGCTCTACGGGGGAGGTCATGGGGCTGGATGCTAACTTCGAGATGGCCTTTGCTAAAGCACAGCTTGCCGCTGGGGTAAATCTCCCACGGGAGGGGGCGGTGTTCCTCTCCGTACGGGAGAGTGATAAAGCCCATGTGCAGCCGCTTGCGCGTAAATTGGTGGAGATGGGCTTTACCATCCTTGCCACACGCGGCACGGCAGACCGCTTAAAAGAAGCTGGCATCCCCGTTACACAGGTTAATAAAGTGTTGGAGGGCCGCCCTCATTGTGTGGATGCCATCCACTCTAACGAGGTGCAAATGGTCATCAATACCGCACAAGGTGGGCAATCCGTGCGCGATAGCTTCGACATCCGCCGCTCGGCCTTGACGATGAACATCCCCCACTACACCACCATCGCGGGGGCGCGGGCAGCAACCTATGCTATTTCCGTCCTAAAACAGAAGGAAGCTGATGTAGCCCCGCTGCAATCTTACTTCCATAGCAGCTTTTAATCGCAAGAGAAGGCTTGCAGCACGCCCGCCCTGCTGTTTATCCTACCTCTTACAGCGTACACCGCCCCTTTCCTCCCGCGTGATGGAAGGGGCGGTGTGCCATTCATTGTAAATTGACCCTAATGTGAGGATACCCTCCGTGCAGAAAAGCCCTATGACCGCCCAAGGATTAAAACGCCTTGAGGATGAATTACGCCAATTAAAATCTGAAGAACGCCCCGCTGTCATTCGTGCCATTGCTGAGGCCCGCTCTCATGGCGACCTCTCCGAAAATGCCGAGTATCATGCCGCGCGCGAGCGTCAATCCTTTATCGAAGGCCGGGTGTTGGAGCTAGAGAGCCTCATCTCCACCGCAGAAGTGATCGACCCATCCACCCTCTCTGGTGACCGCATCCAGTTCGGTGCCACAGTAGAGCTTGTGGATGAGGAAACCGACCAAGAAAAAACCTATCAAATTGTCGGCGCGCACGAAGCTGACATTAAGCAGAACCGTATTTCTATCTCCTCCCCCCTTGCCAAAGCCCTCATTGGGAAGGAAGTTGGGGAGAGCGTCTCCGTCCCCGCACCGGGGGGTGACCGCACTTACGAAGTTTTGAAAGTGACGTATAAATAATGCCGGACTCTGCTTCTCATCCCAGCCTCAGCTTTACTGACGTCCAAGACGCCCAAAAGCGCATTGCCAGCACCATTGCTCGTACCCCCACCATTAGCAATGTAGCACTCTCCCGGCTGACGGAAGCAGAGATTATTATCAAGCTAGAGAACCTCCAAGCCATTGGCTCCTTTAAAGAGCGCGGGGCCGCAAACCGCATGGCCCTCCTCACCAAGGAAGAGCGCAAGCACGGGGTTATCACCGTCTCGGCGGGTAATCATGCTCAGGGTGTGGGGCGGCAAGCCAGCTTGCTTGGCATCCAAGCGACCATTGTGATGCCGCGCTTCACCCCTGCCACAAAAGTCGCCGCCACAAAAAGTTGGGGCGCACGCGTTGTATTAGCCGGTGATAATTTTGATGAAGCCGTACAAACGGCAGAAAAAATTCGCCACGAAGAAGGCCAAACGCTCGTCCATCCCTTCAATGACCCCGCCGTCATCGCAGGGCAAGGCACCTGCGCTTTGGAGATGATTGAGGACGCCCCTCCGCTTGATGCTATTGTCGTGCCTATTGGTGGTGGTGGCCTCATGGCAGGCTTTGTCACCGTACTCAAGCAACTCAGCCCCAACACCAAGCTTTATGGCGTACAGGTAGAGGGATATTCCCCCCTTGGGGCCTACCCTGCCCCGCTGCGCTCTGTCCCCGGTGGCCCGACCATCGCAGAAGGGATCGCTGTTGTGCAGCCGGGCAACCATTGTTTGGATGTCATCGGCAAACATATTGATGGCGTATTTGTTGTTAATGAGCTCCAAGTAGAAGGGGCTATCACCACCCTTGCCGAAAAAGCCCGCCAAGTGGGCGAAGGGGCTGGCGCGGCTCCCCTCGCTGCGATTTTAGCCCATCATGACCTCTTTAAAGGCAAGCGGGTCGGCTTCCCCATCTCTGGTGGGAACATCAATGCCCGTATTCTTGCCCATGTCATCCTCCGCTCCCTCCTGCGGGAAGGGCGCATCCTGCGGCTTATCTTCCAAATCCCCGACCGTCCCGGCCTCCTTGCCGCTATCTCCGAGAAGATTGGCAGCTATGGCGGCAATATCATTGAGGTCTCCCACCATCGCCTCTTTGCTGCTCCTTCTGTGCAGACAGCGGAGCTCGTTGTGATGATTGAAGCCCGGGATACAGAACATGCTCTCGAGATTGAGCGTGAACTCTCCCGCCATTATCATGTGGAGCGGGATTAACTGCCTTTCTCCACGAACTATCCCAAAGGAGCGTTCAGGCACTAAATATGCACACACCGTGCCTTTGGGGTAAAGTATACCATTTAATGTATTACATGAACAGATTGATATTTCAACAAAAAACAAATATCTACATGGCATGATTAACACACAAAAAGCCAAGCCTCTCTTCTCATATAATTTTTACGCGTGCCCCTTATGCATAATCTTTTTCTTATTAAATATATATGTTTTATTGCATGAAGGTGATGATGTACATTTTTCATTCATAAGTGTAATAGGAGGTTTTTTTCTAGCACCATTACTACTTTCTTCAGGTCGTTTTATAGCTTTATTATGTACCCCTTTACTATTATCCTTTTCATTATTCGAAGCTTATACAGCCAATAAATATGATCTAATTACACGCCCGATACTGCGAGCTATTGCGGGGACAAACCAACATGAAGCATTTTCTATGCTTGCATCATATGGTGTTTTTCCTCCCCTTATCTTATTAACATTTTTTATCTTTATAACATGGTTAACCTATAAAGCCGCGTCTCTAAAGCTAGTTCTTCTTGGTCTTAGTGCCATTATTCTCAGCATAACCCTCACAGAAGCGTGGCATAAAACCAATCGTCAACAGCCAGAGACACAACGCTACAACATAAGCGAACGAGGCCATTGGCTCCGCTATTTCTTCCCCGGTATCATGGGGGATCTTATCTATATGACGACTTTATATATTAGTTCGGATAATCGTCCTTCCCTTCCCCATCTTGAGCAAAACTCTTCTATTGTTGGCAAACTACCCCTTAAGGAAAAAAATGTTATTCTCATCATTGGGGAATCAGCATTCTCTGGTCACCATAGTACTTACGGCTACACACTGCACAATACGACCCCTTATATGAAGGGTCTCTCTGACGAAGGGGAGCTCTGCGTCGTACCGACAGTACATTCTGGAGCAAACATGACACGCCTAGCCGTGCCTATGCTCCTATCGTTTTACGAACCCACAGAGCAACAACGTCTATATAATGAAAAAAATCTCATCGAATTAGCACGTGACAATGGTTACCAAACATCTTGGATATCCTCTCAAGAAGGTACGGGAGAATATGCAAGGCCTTATGGCTACTTGTCTGAGTATAGCGACTTCATTGTCCGGCAAGATTACCATGCCAGCGAGAATCACGTGGACTGGCACGATGAATCTTTGCTTCCTATTGTAGAAAAACGTTTTTCTACACCCTCACCATATAACTTCTTTATTATCCACCTTACCGGAAGCCACTCTCGCTATGAAGATGACGTAACGAAAGAGGATATCCAAGCCCTCCCAAAGGCTAATGCTTATGACAAAAGCCTTCATAGGACTGATCGCATCCTCCACCAAATTATAGACTTAGCGGATAAACACTTAAAAGATTACGTTTTACTGTATCTTTCCGACCACGGGGAAATCGTTGATGGACCAGTGAAAGGACATAGCATACAATATGGCGGTAAGGACCAATACAAAATCCCCTTCTATATAAAATCAGATACGAATCATTACTGCCAGCAAGCTGAGTCCATGAGAAACTCACGCGGGCAATATTCTTCTATAATGACAAAGTTTCTTCTCCTAGAAATGCTCGGTTACAAAGTAAAAGAAGACACCTTAAAAAGTTACTATAATCACGATGAGGTCCTACATTCTGATGGTGTTGTTTATGATTACGACCACTTGCCCCATCGATAATGCCTTTAATCCTCTCCCTCCTATTCTGGCACAAAATGTAAGGCTAAGCCGTTTGTGCAATAACGTAATCCCGTTGGTTGGGGGCCATCGGGAAAAACATGGCCGAGATGACCATGACAGCCCGTGCAATAAATCTCGACCCGTTGCATCCCTAGGCTAAAATCGCTTCGTTCCCCCACGGCACCAGGTTCTGCGTGGAAGAAGGAGGGCCAACCAGAGCCGCTCTCATATTTTGTGTTCGCGTTAAATAGCCGAGCCCCACAGGCGGCACATTCATAATGTCCGGGGCGTTTTTCATCATTCAACGGGCTGGAGCCGGGAGGCTCGGTGCCGCGCTCATGCAAAATATGCTTCTGCGCCTCACTTAACGGGCCACAACCACAATGATGAGCCGAAGTCTTGCTATGCTCTTTCATAATCTCATTCCCCCATACTCTGGACAGACCAGCCCGCCTCCGCCAGATTAGGGCTATCTGCTCCACAATCACCGGCATGATGTCATAACGCATTCTTACTTTTACAAGCCCTATGATAAACTCCGCAGAGCTATGCTTTTAAAATACATCTCCCGTTTCTGGCTGGTTGGCTTCGCGGCAATCATAATGTGCTCTCCCTTCCATGCAGCCGCCTCCAAAGCAGTGCGGGCCTCCACCAGCACGATACAAACTAAACGCCAAGCTTTGCAGCAGCTTCTTGCTCGTAAGGCACGTCTCCTCCAACAAGAGGAGGACAATACCCGCAAAGCCGAAACCCAAGCGCATTTAACAGCCCGTCAACTGGCCCAACTCCGCCAAAAACAAGCTCTCCTAGCCCATCAACATGCCCGTGTGGAGGCTCGTTTAGCAGCCCTCTCGCAACAGCTGGCTCAACTCACATCGGGAGAGACGCATATCCAAGCCCAAGAACATGCCATTTTAGCCGATGAAGCCACACGCCTGCCCGCATTACGGCAGCTTGATACAACGCCCGAACTCGCTTTGCTTATGCCTACAGATGGCCCAGCAGATAACCCCGCCCTCCCTTTCGCGCTTCTCACGCTGCGTCAACAGCAAAACCAAGAGGCCATGACCCGCGCCCTCCAGCAAGAAGCGCAACTTCATGACCAACAAAAAACATTAACCACCCAAAGCCGCACCATGGCCGTGCAGGAAGGCCGCCTCCAAACCCGCCAAACTCTGGCAGAAAATCGCACCCAGCATGCTGAAAAACTTTCAGAGCAAGCCCAACAAGCGCTCCTGCGCCAACAAGCCCTCCTCACACAAGCACGCCAAAGTACGGAGGCCCTTACAGCCATCATCACAAAATTAGCCCAACAAGAGGCCAACACACGCCGCCGTTTAAAAGCGGAGAAACAGCATTTCCATAAGCTGCATCAACAGCATGAAGAACAACTGGTGGATGAGCAAACCCGCACCCTATCCAACCCCGGTAAAGGCTTGCAGCACGGGGCCGCTCATGCCCCTGTTCAAGGCCGCATCGTCACCCAATGGGCCCAACCAACCGAGGCTGGCCCTGCAACAGGCTTAACCTATCAAACTGCCCCCTCTGCCCCAGTTATAGCCCCCTGCACAGGGCAGATGCTCTTTACAGGGGCGTTCCGCTCCTTTGGACCGATGGTGATTTTAGATTGTGGGCAAAAACAACGGCTTGTCCTCGCAGGGTTAGGGACAATCGCCCTCCATACAGGGCAGGCCGTACAGCAAGGTGCGCTTATTGGGCATATGCCTACACAACATCCTTTGTTATTTGTCCAACTCCGCCATGGGACGAAGCTCATCAACCCAGCAGCGTTTTTCTAAAGACTGTAACCCTCCTGTAACGGAAGCCCCTCTTGGGAGTTTCACCATAACGCAAAACACTGTAAGGTTATTAACACTCTCTTCGGGCGTAGCACCCTTGCACTGCGACGCCCTAACATGATGGTTACGTTACGACTTAAAAGGAATAGACCGACCATGAACTTCCGTGCTGGCCTTATGCTAGGTCTTGCCTGTTCGACAATAGGTGTTGCCTCTGGCGTGTTTCTTGCCAGCCGTCCAGCCCTACTTCCCCCTGCATGGGCGGAAGATAGTGCCCATAAAGACGCCACCAACGCCGCGAGTAACAGCGATTCCAACAATGCTGAGACAGTCCGTATGCTGACCTTACTCGGCACGGTGATGGATATTGCTCATTCCGAATATGTCACCCCTTTGCCGAATAAGAAGCTCATCCGCAATGCCATTGATGGGATGATTAGCAACCTCGACCCTCACTCCTCCTACATGGATGCACAGCAGCTTAAAGACATGCAGGATGAGATGTCCGGTCAATTTGGCGGCCTCGGCTTGCAAGTCCAAGGGGATGCGGGGCATGTACGCGTTGTCTCCCCCATTGATGATACACCTGCAGCACGGGCGGGGATTCAATCAGGCGATGTTATCACCATGGTGGATAATAAAAGCATTGCCGACCTCACTTTAGACCAAGCCGTCCGCAAGATGCGCGGTAAACCAGGGACGCAAATTATCCTCACCATCTTGCGCCCCAAAACGGGCAAAGTGCAGACCATCACCCTTAAGCGAGAGATTATCCATGTCCAGATTGTCCGCTCTGCTCTTTATGGGCGCGTGGGCTATATCCGCTTGAGTGAGTTTGATGATGATGCGGAAAAAGAGCTCCATAAAGCCTATGTAAAGCTCGTACAATCCGTTGCTAAAACACCCGGTAAAACACTAAGCGGGCTGATTTTAGACCTCCGCTCCGACCCTGGTGGGAAGCTCGACCAAGCCATTGCCGTCTCCCGCGATTTTGTCAAAGATGGGGAGATTGTCTCCATCCGTGGCCGCCATCCAGAGGGGAACCAGCATTGGGATGGTGTGGGTAAAGATATTACCCACGGCTTGCCGATTATCGTCCTCACCAATGCAGGCTCAGCCTCAGCCAGTGAGATTGTCTCTGGGGCGTTAAAAGACCATCATCGCGGGATGATTATGGGGGAGCGCACCTTTGGGAAAGGCTCCGTCCAAACCATCATCCCTATTGCCGACCAAGGGGCCATCCGCCTGACAACAGCGCGTTATTACACACCCTCTGGCCGCTCGATTCAGGGGTTGGGCATTACGCCAGATATCCCCGTTTTAGCCAGCCGGGATGATGATACGCTATTCACCTTCCATGAGGCAGACCTCGCCCATACCATCACCAACACAGATGGCAAATTACCCAAAGAGACCCCCCGTACGGACCTCCCCGCCCTTGCGAAGACAGTCGAACGACTGCCCCCCGCAAAATGGCCGAGTTTTGACCCCACAAAACCGGAGACGGACTTCCAGCTTCAGCAAGCCCTACATCTCCTCAATGCGATGGCTGGCGGGGCCGATGCCGCCCATGAGGCTAGCTTGCTAGCCCACCCGCAAGTGCCTGCTCAAGCGCATGAGGCCACACCAACGGCTAAAAATGACGCTGCCAAACCGGGGAAAGAGCATCATGATTAACAGAGACGCCCTCGCTTATCGGCCTAATGTCGGCATTGTCCTTTTTAACGATAAGGGCGAGATTTTTATGGGCCGCCGCGCTGACCTTGCGGAGGGGATTTGGCAATTCCCCCAAGGGGGGATTGATGAAGGGGAAAGCCCCGAGACAGCCGTTTGGCGCGAAATGAAAGAGGAAATCGGCACGAATAAGGCCGTTATGCTTGGCAAACGGGATGGTTGGCTCCTCTACGACCTTCCCGACCATCTCATCGGTAAAGCCCTTGGCGGGCAATATCGGGGGCAAAAGCAGCAATGGTTCCTATTCCGCTTTACCGGGCAAGACAGCGACATCAAGCTTGATACATTTGATGAGGTCGAGTTCACCACATGGCGATGGGTGCCCCCGCAGGATATTCTAAGCGGCCAGTATAATTTGGGCTTTAAAAAAGAGGTTTATGAGCGTCTCTTACCCGATGTACTTGCCCTTTATCAGGCATCTTCTAACATTTGAGCCTTCACAAGCCGGGCATAAAGTCCGGCTTGAGCCATAAGCTGGGTATGTGTTCCCTGCTCTATGATGCGGCCTTGGTCCATCACCACGATAAGATCCGCCGTTTGCACGGTAGAGAGACGATGAGCCACCATCACCGTTGTGCGCCCCTGCCGAAGCTGAGCTAAAGCGTGTTGCACGCGGGCCTCATTCTCGGAATCCAGCGCGCTTGTGGCTTCATCCAGCAAAAGCAAGCGCGGATTACGCAGCAAAGCCCGTGCCAGCATGATACGTTGCCGCTGCCCACCAGAGAGCCTCAACCCACCGGGGCCGATGACCGTCTCTAACCCTTGGGGGAGCTGGTGCACAAAATCCAACGCGTCTATTTGGCAAAGCGCATCAAGCTCCGCTTTTGTAGCAGACGGGCGGCCGATATGGATGTTCTCCCGCACACTCATATCAAATAAGGATGTCTCTTGGCTGACATAGGCCACATGGTCCCGCAAGCTAGCCAAAGTTAAGCCGCGTATATCCACACCCTCTAGGGTAATGGCCCCTTCTGTGACATCAAATAACCGCGGGATAAGGGCCAACATGGTGGACTTCCCCGCCCCGCTTGGCCCTACAAGAGCTACGCTTTGACCCGGTTGAATCTCTAACGTGACATGCTGCACCCCGTAATGACCATCAGCATAACGATAGGCTACATCTTTAAAAATGAGATGCCCCGGCCCCTCTGGTAACATACGCGCATGGGGGGCATCGCTTATCTTGATAGGCTCATCTAACACGGCAAAAATACGCCCTAACCCCGCTAATCCCTCCTGCATGGAGGTATTGAGCGACCCTAATGCCCGCAAAGGGCGAGACGCAGCGAATAACGCCGCGATAAAGGCTGTAAAATCGCCCAAACTGGCCCCACCCATAGCCGCACGCCAGCCCGCAAAACCCAGCACGAAGGCAATCGCCACCCCGCCAATAACCTCCAACATCGGGTCCAGACGCGCCCGATAACACGCAATATGCAGGAATGTATCATGCAGCCGGTCCAAGGCTTTGCCGATACGGCGATGCTCATGCCCCTCCATCCGATAAATACGGATTTGCCGCGCCAGAGAGAGGCTCTCTGTCAAAAGGGCAGCAGCATCCCCCACTTGCTCTTGCATCCCCCCAGAGGCACGCCGCACGCGCCGGCCTAATTTCTGCACCGGGATAATCGCCAGCGGATAGAGGATAACAGCGATAACGCTCAACTCCCAATCCGTCCAAATCATCGAGGCAACAAGCCCGATGATGGTCACCACATCCCCCAACGCATTGACCGAGCGTGTTAAGGCTTCCCGCATGGCCAAAGCATCTGTTGTAAAACGTGCTGCCCAACGGGCGGGGGCGTCTTGCTCTATCTGTGCAATATCGGCCCCCAGAACATGGGTAAACATCCGCTCCTGCAACCGCCGCACAATCTGCAACACTAATGTTTGCACACATACATTCTGCCCATATTGGGCAAGAGCCTTCGCCCCCGTAACCACAACCACCAAAAGAGGGATTTGGTAGAGAATACGGCGATCATGCGCGGTGAACATGTCAATCGCCTTTTTGATGACGAGCGGATAAGCCGCTGTCAGCAAGGCCATAGCAAGGGTCAACACCAACACCGCTAAAAGCTGGAGTTTATTATGAGCAATATCCTCCCGCCATAATCGCCACATGAGAGAGAGGCTGGCCTCACGTGCTTTAGGGTCAGGCTGTTTGGCGGTGGGATGTGTCATGCCCCCGTCTTAGCAGGCTCTTTAACAAGGGGGAAGTTGCGCCAAAAGCCACGCCCGACAAGCCGCCCCATCTGCTCGGCAGCCTTGCTCCAACCACCATTGTTGCACGCGCTTTAACCACCGCCCCATCTCCGGCCCCGGCTTTACACCTAGAGCCATCACATCCCGCCCTGCGAGGGGGAAAACCGGTTGGGCCATCTCTGCCAGACGATGGCGCAACATGTCCCATTCAGCATCAGGGCGGCCTAATTGGCGGGCCTGTATCAGCCAGCTGCGCCCTAACAAAATAGGCAACTCTTGTACAAACCGCACCCGCCTTAGCGCATCATCATCCATTGTGACCGCTAAAGACGGCTCTGGCCGTGCAAAAGCAGCTAAAAGGGCGCGATTATCATTAGAGAGCTTTAAATGCGCCCCAATATCATCAAAACCCTGCCCATCACCCCCACCGGGGGGATACAACACAGCTAAGCGGTGCAATGGCTCGACCGGGTCCTTGCACGCTAATAACCGCTCTAAAGCCGAAAGCGGCGCATGATGAGGCAATAAAACAGCAAGGCTGCCTGTTTGTTCCATCAACGCCATCGTACGCAAGAGCTGTGGCCCTGCAAGAATCTTCAATAATTCCATCGCCACACGCTCGATGGAAAGACGGGTCATCCTCTCCCTAAGCTGCGTGATGGCCTGACAGGCTTCCTCATCTGGCGTGCCTTGCCCATAACGCGCAAAAAAGCGGAAGAAGCGTAAGCACCGTAGAGCATCTTCCTCAATACGTTGTGCTGCCCGCCCTACAAAACGCACCCGCCCCGCGCGTAAATCCTCTTCCCCGCCGAAATAATCGTAAAGCCTGCCTTCTTGGTCCAACGATAACGCATTGATGGTAAAGTCACGCCGTTGGGCATCCTCTTGCCAATCATCCGTCCATGCCACAACAGCATGACGGCCATCCGTGCTGACATCCCGCCGCAAGGTGGTCACCTCATAAGGCCGGTGATTTATCACCGCTGTGATGGTCCCATGCTCCAACCCTGTGGGGATGACCTTCGCCCCAGCCGCCTCTAGCCTCTGTTGCGCCTCCTCTGGCGGTAAAGGGCTGGCGAGGTCGAGGTCATGCACGTTACGACCGCACAGCATATCCCGCACACAGCCCCCCACAAGCCGTGCTTGTGGTATAGCCGCCCAAATACGCTCTAACCCCTCATAACCGGGAAGTTTTTCAACAGCCTCTTTTAGGGACGTACTCACCCACATACCCCCTCAGCCTCGGCACATCCTTCCTCCGGCAAGCGTGAGAGGGGGAAGAACATGCCCCGGCTCCACACCCCTAAGCACGGCTCCCCCGCTACACAACCAGGTACGGCAAGTGCAGCAAGCTCGAACAACACAGCCCGGCTAATACGCGCCATGATAGGCTGCCCGCCTGTCCCTGCACGCATATGAATATAGGGAACGGTCGCTACATCTGCGGGGCGGTCCCACTCACACAGCAAAGGATGATCCTCTCCTATACAAAAGACCTCATCCAAATTTGTCCGTAAGCAAAGCGTTTGGTCACGTTGGGAGCAGCCCTTAAAATCCAACTCCACCGCAAGGAAGGGAACATCCTCCACCCCAATGATTCCGGCTTCAGTTGGTGTTTGGAGCCAATAGCGACCTTGCTGGTCACGGTCCAAACAAGAGGCAAACAAGCATAACATAGCCTTACGGCGAATAGGCGTCCCCCGATATAACCACGTTCCATCGCGCTGAATATGAAAGGGCAAATGCGGCAGAGCAGCCTCGTCATCACATAATGCAGCGTCATCTAGCCCTATGGGAGAGGGGGCTAAGGTCTCATAAGGCTCGATGCTCATAACATCCTCGCTACTTTCCTGCGATGGTCCGTTTTAAAGGGGTCATTTACGTGATAGCTTGTGCTATCCACCCCCCAAGTTGGGGATGAACTCAGCTTGTTAAAACCCCCTAGCCTGCGTTTCCAAAACAGAATCATGACTCAACATTCCTCCTCGGCGCCCCAGCCTGCCTCCCAAGAAGACCTCTCCCATCATGAAGGCACTGTGCGCCATTTTGATGCTCTCTCCCCCCGGCTAAAAGCCCTGCAGCAGGAAATTGGCCGAATCGTCCTCGGGCAGGAGGCCGTCATCGACCATGTCCTCACAACCCTTTTAGGGGCAGGTCATGCCTTGTTATTGGGGGCACCAGGCCTTGGGAAAACACTGCTCGTCACCACTTGTGCGCGGGTTATGGGCCTTGGCGATAGCCGCATCCAATTTACGCCAGACCTCATGCCCTCAGATATCACCGGGGCTGAGATTCTTGAGCAAGATGAAAACGGGCAACGGCATTTCCGCTTCCTCCCCGGCCCGCTATTTGGCCAATTAGTCCTTGCTGATGAGATTAACCGCGCCAGCCCACGCACACAATCTGCCCTCCTCCAAGCTATGGCAGAAGGGCACGTCACCCAAGGGGGCAAGACATGGGCCTTACCAAAGCCTTTCCATGTGCTTGCTACACAAAATCCCATTGAGCAAGAAGGCACCTACCCCCTGCCAGAAGCGCAGCTCGACCGGTTTATGATGCGTATCCCCCTCACCTTCCCCACGCGGGAAGCTGAGCGTCATATGCTCCTCCAAACAACTGGCGCAACACATAAAACTGCCGAGAGTCTTTTCTCTGCCTCAGAGCTCATCACCGCTCAAAAATTAGTCCGTACCCTCCCTGTTGGAGAGACCATCCTAGACGCCATCCTCACCCTTGTGCGCAGCCTCCGCCCCCAAGATGAGACCGCCAGCAAGGAGGTCCGCCATGCGCTTGATTACGGCCCCGGCCCCCGTGCCGCACAGGCTTTGATGATTGCAACACGCGCCCGGGCTATGCTGCATGGTCGCTTAGCCCCCTCTATGGAGGACCTCCACCATGTGGCAGAGCCAAGCCTCGCCCATCGTCTTGGCATAAGCTTTACCGCCCAAACACAGGGCATAACGGCTGAAAGCCTGATTGCCGACCAGCTAAAACGCCTCCGCTAAGCCATCATTTGGCGGTTTTGGGTACGGATATGGCCTCATCATTCTTCCAGCGTTTATTTAAGCCCGCTCAGGCGCAAGACGCACCGGCTCACCCGCCGGCCTTGCCGGAGCTGATAATCGCCGCACAAGCCCTCGCACAAAGCCTGCGTAGTGGCCCACATGGTAACCGCCGCGCAGGAGATGGGCATGAGTTTTGGCAATTCCGCCCCCATCAACCCAACGAGCCTGCTTCCCTCATCGACTGGAAGCAATCTGCCCGCTCCCCTTCGCCAGACCTCCTATGGGTTCGCGAGCAAGAGCAACATGCCCCGCGCCCGCTTTTCCTATGGGTGGATTCTTCAGCCTCCATGCGCTGGCAATCAACCAAAACACTCCCCAGCAAATATAACACAGCCCTTACCGATGCCCTCGCCCTCGGCCAAGCGGCCCTCTTAGGGGGGGAGGATGTTGGTATCCTCGGCTTAAAATCCCGCTTTAACGGGCGGCAAGCTTTACCAAGACTGGCCCATAACCTCATAAATCATGCACCGCATAATCCTGCCGATACCATGCAGACATTCCCCTCCTTTGCGGGCCTACCCCCCCATGCACCACTGCTCTTGGTGAGTGATTTTTTATGGGATGATGCCATGATGGACCAATGCCTTACCGCTTTAGCCACCCATCCCGGCCCAACTGCCCTGCTGGCCATCTTAGACCCACAAGAGGAACAAATCCCCTTCCACGGCTCCATCCGCTTTACCAGCTGCGAGGCAGAGCCTAACCTCACCCTCCCCGCCACTGAGAGCCTTCATGATGCGTATCAGACACGCTTGAAGGCGCATTTCGCGCAGCTTCAACAAGGCTTTGGGGGGGCACGGTCCTTCTTCCGCTTCCATATCACAAGCCAGCCTGCCCTCCCGGTCTTGGCTGAATGTCATCACTTCCTCCGGGGGCGCGCATGACCCTTCTCTCCCCCTATCTTCTGCTCTTTTTGCTCATTCTACCGGGGGTGTGGTGGCTCGTCCGGGCTATCCCTCCCCAACCGCGTGAGCAACGCTTCCCCTCCCTGATTCTGCTGCGTCAATTAACCACAACCCGGCAGAATGCCGCTCATACGCCGCTCTGGTTGCTCTTGCTCCGCTTGGCAGCTTTGGCACTACTCATCCTTGCCTTTAGCCGCCCGCTTTATATTCCGCCGCGCTCCAGCCATGTGCCCCATAACCTCATGCTCATTCTTGATAATGGCTGGGCCGCTACAACACATTGGGCAGAGCGTACAGAGCAAGCCCTCGCTTTAGGGGAAGCAACATTACGCGCTGGGGGGAGGATTACGCTCTTCCTCAGTGCGCCGGAGGCTGATGGGCATATGCCAAGCCCGCTCCATCCTAGTAGCCCAGCCTCCCTTAAACAAAGCTTAGCCACCTTAAAACCACAGCTATGGCCTAGTGACCGGCTCGCTCTGGCTCGGCAGTTACAAAACCCAGCGATGCACGACATCCTGCGTACAGCAAGCGTTATGCTTCTCTCCGATGGCTTAGCCCAACCGGGCGATGACGCCTTACGCACAGCCTTACAAGATGCGGCGTCCCGTCATGATATACGCTGGCCCCGTTGTGCGCTAACACGCCTCTCCCTCCAACATGGCACCCCCACCACAATCCTCGCCGAAACTTTACCCAGCTGCCCGCCACAAATGCTCCATTTAATGGGCATGAAGCTCACCCCCAACGGGCATTTTGCTCTCCAAACCAGTACGCTTATCCCCACCAACACGCCTCGGCCCTTCAACACACAACTACCACATAATATAGCCTATGATGCGCTCTCTCTCCCGGCTATTGCAGGCCCGGCGGGGATGGTTCTGCTCCCCGGCACAGCCGCCCAAAGACGGGTCGGCTTATTGCATCTCAATGGGGATGACCGCCCCTTAACAGGGGGCAGCTTTTACCTAGAACATGCCCTCCACGACATCACCCCGTACCAAGAAGGGACAGTCGATAGCCTCCTCCCCCAACATCCCACCATCATCATCGCTACGGATGGGAGCCTTCCAGAAGCTTCCCTCAACGATATGCTCCATTGGGTGCGGGAGGGCGGTATCCTCATCCGCTTTGCAGGGCCAGACCTCGCTCATCAAAACCAACAAGGGATGCAGGGCGATGCGGCGGCCCTCCTACCTGTGCCGCTCCTCTCTGGTATGCGTCAACTCGGCGGCCCCATGTCGTGGGGGAACCCTCAACCACTGGCACCTTTTCCCCCCAATACGCCATTTGCAGGGCTGACCATCCCGCATGATGCCACAATATCCCGCCAATTACTGGCCCAACCGACAGATGACCTCTCCCGCCATGTATGGGCCACGCTGACAGACGGCACCCCCCTCGTCACTGCCCGGCAAGAGGGCAACGGGCTGCTCATCCTCTTCCACATCACCGCTACGGCGGATTGGTCCAGCCTTCCCCTCTCTGGCCTATTCCCGCAGATGATGGAACGCCTCATCACGCGTACGCCTTTCATACAACATCATGATACAACAGCGCATAGTTCGGCCGATACTCTGGCCCCATGGCGGCTTTTAGATGCAGAGAAAACCCTCATAACACCGCCTGCAGCCGTCCGCCCTCTTCTCACTTCAGCAGAACAAACCGCCGATGCCCTTCATCCTGTTGGCTTCTATGGTGGGGCGGCGCAACGGCACCCCCTAAATCTAGCAGACCATCAGCCCCCTCTAGCGGAAGAACCCGCCCTTGGCTCCCTCCAACAAGCAGGTCGTGCCGTGGTTGAACGCCCCTTCTGGCCGGGTTTGATGCTCCTTGCCATAGGCTTCCTCCTCCTCGATATGTTTTTATCCCTCGCCCGCGCCGGTATCCTCCGCCTTCCTCGCCGGGGAGGCACGATGCTTACCATAGGGCTTAGCCTGCTCATCGCTAGCCTCTCCCCCATAAGCTATGCCGCCTCCCCAACAGAGCAAAACGTCCCCCCGGCCGCCCTTGCCATTCGCCTTGCGCATATCCAAACAGGCGATGCCGCAACAGATGACGCCGTCCAGCAAGGGTTAGAAGGCTTAACGCGCTTTCTCAACCAACGCAGCACCACCCATTTGGATAGCCCTGTCGGGGTGGTGCCGGGGCGTGATGACCTCGCCTTTTACCCATTGCTTTACTGGCCCATCCTCCCCAGCACGCAACTTGATGAGGCGGGCCGTCAGGCCCTCAGCAACTATATTCAACATGATGGTATGATTCTAATTGATGAAATGGGTGCAGGAAGCCCCCTTGATGGGAGCGATGGCCACGCCACCCGTTCGGCCCTCAAAGCCGCAACATCTGGTTTGCCTATCCCCCCCCTCATGCCTTTGGGGGAGCAACATACACTCTCCCACACATTCTATCTTTTGCATGACTTCCCCGGACGGATTGCAGGCCAAACTGTTTATGTCGCCCGCCAAGAGGAAAATGATGAGAGTGAGAGCGTCAGCCCCGTTATTATCGGTAATGGCGATTGGGCTCATGCTTGGGCAGTCGATAGTCATGGCGAGCATCCTTTTGCCGTCATCCCCGATGGTGAAACACAACGCACCTTGGCCTATCGCTTTGGCTTCAACACCATCATCTACGCGCTAACAGGCAATTATAAAAACGACCAACGCCACTATCCCGAAATGCTCAAGCGCCTCAAAAATAGTGCTGATGACACAATGGAAGGCCCAACAGATGAAGGCGAGGCCCCATGATGTTCCCTCTACCATCTCTCATCTGGATGCCTGTCCTTCCCCTTTGGCTCCTTCTTACTGTAGCAGGACTCAGCATCATCATGGGGCTTTATGGCCTCATCCGCCATGCTCGTGGTCTATTATGGCGCGCTGGGGCTATCATCATCGGCCTTTTATGGTTGGCTAACCCACAGCAAACGCACCCACATAAACAAATCCAACCCCAAGATGCCCTCCTTGTGGTGGACCTCTCCCCCTCTATGGAGGTTGGAACGCGCCGCGCCCTCATTGAGCGCGCCCGCAGCCAGCTGCTCGCACAAGGGCAGGCCCTCCATGGGTTAACACTCCATCAAATTGATGTTGCAGGCGGCAATGGGCAAGGCACACGCTTATTTGAGGCCATAGACCGTGCCACCCTGACCCTCAACAACCCTGCTGGTATCCTCCTCCTTACCGATGGGATGGATCATGATGTCCCCGCTCAACTGCCTTCATCGCTCAAAACCATTACAGGCCAAACCATCCCGCTCCATCTCCTCCTTGCTGCAAAGGGGGAGGAAACAGACCGCCGCCTACGTATCTTGAGCGCACCGCCTTATGTCATCATTGGTCAGACAGCGCATATCAGTGTGCAGGTCGATGACCTTGGAACAATGGCTGGGCAAGCGGTTGATATTTTGGAGCATGGTGATGACGGGCGAACCACCATCCTCGCGCATACACAAAGCGGCCAAGCGGTGGATATTGCTATCCCCATCACCCATGCGGGCCTGACTTTAAAAGAACTCACAGCCTCCCCATTGGCGGGGGAAGCCTCCCTACGCAATAACAGCACCGTGCTACGCTTGCAGGGCGTGCGGGACCGGCTGCGTGTTCTGCTTGTATCAGGCGTGCCTAACCAAGGCGCACGGGTA
Source organism: Bombella saccharophila (assembly GCF_026385475.1). Classification (GTDB taxonomy): domain Bacteria; phylum Pseudomonadota; class Alphaproteobacteria; order Acetobacterales; family Acetobacteraceae; genus Bombella; species Bombella saccharophila. The sequence continues at coordinate 295,477 of NZ_JANIDW010000003.1, read as the reverse complement.
TGGCGGAGCTTGCTAAAAGCCGACCCTTCGGTGGATTTGGTCCATTTTACCATTCTCCGCTCCCCCGATACAGCCGATGATACCCCCCTCTCTGACCTTGCCTTAATCCCCTTTCCCACCCATGAGCTGTTTTCCCAAAAGATCAACAGCTTTGACCTCATCATCTTAGATGGCTTTAGCAATCAAAATATCCTACCCGAGAGCTATCTTGAGAATATCGCCCATTATGTTCGCCAAGGGGGAGGGCTACTCGTTGTCGGTGGGCCTGAAATGACGCAGGCCGGCACATTGCAAGATACCCCAGTAGGGGCTGTCCTGCCTGCCCATATCCCTGCAGAAAATGGCCTCATCCTCCAACCTTTCTCCCCTAAACGGACTGCTCTTGGCCTGTCTCACCCCGTCACAAGGGCCTTACCCACACACGGCCCCTGGGGGGACGCATGGGGCCCGTGGTACCGCGCTTTACGCACTGACCAAACACAAGGCCGCACGCTCTTAGCCACATCAACCGGTGCGCCTTTGCTCGTCTTAGACCAGCACGATAAAGGCCGCGTAGCGATGCTGCTTTCAGACCAAATATGGCTCTGGTCCCGTGGGGAAAAAGGCGGCGGCCCGCAAGCAGAACTCCTCCGCCGCCTCTCCCATTGGCTGATGAAAGAGCCAGAATTGGAAGAAAACCAGCTTGAAGCCCATGTCGTACAAGGCCGGCTCATCATCCATAGAACAAGCTTGGATACGCTCCATAACACCCAAGCAGATGTGATCAGCCCTGATGGTACGCATATTCCCCTCACTCTTACACCCACAGGGGACCATACAGGGCTATGGGCGGGCAGTTTGGCTCTGCCGCCTGTATCAACACAGACGGGACAAATCTGGACCATCCGTCACGATGCACTCCATACAACTGTGGCTTTGCCCGAGCTCAACCCATTAGAGGACCAAGACCTTCGCAGCACTGCGACCTTACTTGCCCCCCTCGTCAGCCAATCTGGTGGAGGTATTTTCTGGCTAGGGCGCGGAGACGTACCCACACTCCGCCAAGTACCCGAAGGCACCGCCCTCCACGGGGCAACATGGGTAGGGCTACCACTGCACCAAATTCAACTTTCCACCGAGACAACAAGTACCCCGTACCTACCCTCTTGGTTTTTTCTCACAGTCATTTTAACCCTGATGGGACTAGGGTGGTGGCGTGAAGGACGGTAGAAAAAACACCCAGCCTATGATATGCCCGTCACTCTATGAAATTGACAAATAGCCGTTAGGCTTGGCATGATGGCTCAGCACCCCTCTAGCTGGTAGAAGAGAAGGCTTTATTCCCTGACATGCGCCCATTGAGTTCTTGGCTACCCCATATCGTTTTTGCTCTGGGGCTTTCTACGGCCTCTCTCCTCATGATGCCCTACAAGGCTCACGCGCAATCGGCTGATGAAGCCGAGGCCGAGCAAGACGCCATGAACGCCCAAAAGCAGGCCGAAGCCCGCAAGGCTGCACGCCATGCGGCCCCTCCCTCTGCTCTTCCTGGTGCGGAAACAGAGGATGAAGATAACAGCCACGCCCGTGTGGATGTTAACCCCACAGCAGCGCTCTTTGATGCTGTTAATCGTGGCTCGCTCGTAGGCGCAAAAGAGGCCCTAAATCGCGGTGCTGATATTAACGCGCGTAATGTCCTTGACCAAACCCCGCTTGATCTCGCAATCGACCTTGGCCGCAATGATATTATGTTCCAACTTCTCTCTTTGCGGACTTACAACCCCGATGGGAAGCTCATCACCAGCTCTAGCCATGAGAGCAATGGCGAGCATATCACCATTAATGGTCAGGCAGGCATTACGGCCAAAGCCCCGCCCCGTATTATAGAAGATCGCGGCCAACCTATCCCCGCAGTTGGCTTTCTCGGTTTTAATGGCCCCTCTGCCCCAGAGCCTGCACACCCTGCCCTGCGCCCTCCACCCGTACGGCATGTCGCGCGCCCTGCTACAGCCCGGCGCGTACGGCACGTAGTCCATCCCCATAAATCTGCTGCTGCGCCCTCAGCTTCTTCCCCCTAAAAAACTCTTTTAAGGGGGAAGAGAGGTGCGCCAGACGCTAACCTCCAGATGCCTCCAACAAGGGTATCGCACTATAATAAATAAGCGCGATACCCACCCAACAGATGAGAAAAATCACCACGTCCCAGCAAAAGGCAGAAAAGCCAGAACGCTGCTTTTGTGGCCGCATAATTATAAAATGAAATAACACAGCAAACACCAAGGCTATGGCAGCGATCATAAGGGCCATAGGGTCATGTATTATACGCATCTCAGCTCTCCCCCATAATATACAGGATTACGCGGTACGGCGTAATTCATGCGTTTCCTGCCGTAAAACATCAATCGGCACAAGCTGACCATCACGCTCAAAATACCAAAAGGTCCAACCATTACAGGACGCTGCATTCGTTAGAAGCGCCCCTAATTTATGAATGGAGCCACGATGCTGCCCCGACACTAACGTCCCATCGGGGGAGACGCGTGCTTTAAGCCGTTTTTGGCGGTCATACACCACCGTACCCGGTGGGAGACTTCCATTCTCCACAAAAGACCCAAAGGGAATACGCGGCAATTCCCGCTTAGCGGGGGTAATCTCCAATTGCTCGGCTGGCAACGCTTCAATCTCCGCCAAGCGTGCTTCTGCGGCTTTAATATAGTCGGGATGACGCTCAATCGCGACATAACGCCGCCCTAACTTCTTAGCCACAGCTGGGGTTGTCCCCGTCCCACAAAAAGGGTCCAGCACAACATCTTCAGCCATTGTTGCTGCAAGAAGTGTCCGATGCAGCAAGCTCTCCGGCTTTTGCGTGGGGTGAAGCTTCAACCCATGCTCATTTTTAAGCCGCTCATTACCAGTACATAAGGGGAGATACCAATCCGAGCGCATTTGAAGGTCCTCATTCAGAGCCTTCATGGCTTGATAATTAAAGCGATATTTGCTCTCCGGCCCGCGTGCTGCCCAAATTAAGGTCTCATGCGCATTAGTAAAACGCCGCCCCCGAAAATTAGGCATGGGGTTCGACTTACGCCAGATAATGTCATTGAGGATCCAGAACCCCAAATCCTGCATAATCGCCCCAAGGCGAAAAATATTGTGATAAGAGCCAATCACCCAAATGGTGCCATCCTTATGGAGCAGACGGCGCGCCTCGCTTAACCATGCGCGGGTAAAGTCATCATAGGCTTCATACCCTGTAAACTTATCCCAATCATCATCAACGCCATCCACCACACTTTCATCCGGGCGGCGCAACTCCCCACGTAATTGGAGGTTATAGGGTGGGTCTGCAAAGACACAATTCACACTCGCATCAGGGAGGGTTTTCATCACCTCCACACATTCCCCACGTAAAATCCGGTTAAGGGGCATATCCGCTTTCATGCTGCGTGAACCTTTGCTGCAATCATATGTTTTATGGGGGCAAAACTACGCCTATGGTGGAGGGTCACCCCATCCTCGTGCAATCCTGCAAGGTGGAGCGCCGTGCCATATCCGGCATTACGCTCCCATCCATAGGCTGTATGACGTGTGGCTAAGCGGGCCATAAGCCGGTCTCGCACCACTTTGGCTAAAATAGACGCCGCAGCAATGGAGAGGCTCTTACTATCGCCTTTCACAACCGTCTCTACCTGGCAAGGTAAGGCGGGCGCACGGTTGCCGTCTATCAAGGCCATAGCAGGCCATTGGCCTAGCTTTACGGCAAGGCGGCTCATCGCGCGCTGCATCGCTAAATGACACGCCTGACCAATATTGAGCCGGTCAATCTCCTGCACCGAGGCCGCGCTAACAGCCGCACAAACGCTTGGCTCTGCCACCAAAGCGGCATAAGCCTTCTCCCGCCGTGCTATTGTCAGTTTTTTGGAATCATCCAACAGACCCGCCAATGGTGCAGAAGGCCGCGTGAGAAACACAACCGCAGCAGCGACCACAGGCCCAGCCAGCGGACCACGCCCGACTTCATCCACGCCTGCGACAAGCCCTTCATATTGGTCTTCTAGGCTGTAATCTGGCATGGAGGCCCTTTCCACTCGCTTCATTCGACACGTCATTCATCCGTGCCAATTCTGAATCACTCCGAGTCGGAAAGAAAGCCCCTTTTTAAAAAAAATGAGTCAAGAGAGAAAATAATGCCTTTTTATGAGGCAATACCGCCTAAAGCTGCACATCCCCTTCTTGCGGGGCGGCCTGAGCGGGGCCGGTATTATCCGGGCTAGAGGAAGCAGATTTTTGCCCCGTGGTGCTATGCTCTGCTGAGGATTTTACGCTCTGCACCTGAAAAGAGACATGCGGGAAACCCGGCGGCGGGTTGGTTATAAGGATGGCCCCTTCCCCCACCATCAAGAACGCAGAACAGACAAACAATATGAAGCCTTTACGGACGATCCGCCATCGGCACCATAAATAACCGGGTATAAATAACAACCACAAAAACGCAGGAGGCGTGACCCCGGCAAGCGTAAGAGCTTTTCTATCCTGCATAAACGCCAGAAAAAGGATCGCCCCAATGCATAACCCTGTTAGCAGGCTTTCGGAATGAACAGTCCAATGCAATATCTGCCCTGCAAACAGCAGGGTCACATTCACAACTTCTGGTAGAAGCAACATCCACGCCCATAAAAAAGGTACCTTGCCCAGCTTCCCTCCCGTACCAGCAGCTACAGCGGTGGCAGGCTTGGGCTGACCCAAAGTAAGGGTGAATATCTTCACATCCCCACTCGGGAAGGCAAGGCCCGCTTTACTTGCAGGCCGCCACTCATTGCCAAAAGCCGGGTGCCAGACGAGGGTTTGCGGCTTAATATCGTGATGAATCGCCAGACGGACCATTTCGGCTTGCGATACCGGACCGACCTGCTGACCATCACGCTCGTAATACCACTGCATAACCCTCTCTGACCTCCTCTAGCCTTGACGTTTAGCTACGTTTTTTAAAGAGGAGCCGCCCTAATACTAGCCCCACGAAAGCAATAATCCCCAGCGCAACAAAAGGACGCTCCTGAATAAAGCTTGTAGCAGCCTCAAGACGACTCTCATTAGCATCGTACAAATCAGCAAATTCATGCTTTGCACGACCACTCAGTTGATCAATCTTGCCCCCAGCCTGCATAGCAGCGTCACCAGAGACCGCGCCAAAAGCATCTTTTACGCGCCCTTTAGCTTCCTGCACGAAGCCTTCACCCTTCATAGAGGTAGTGTCAACCATGTCCGTCTCTCCCATCAACGCGATGCGTTGTGAATCAATGAATTTATAGCCAGACTATGCCCTGCATAATCACTTGCTACGCTCGTTGATATGCAACCCCCCTATCCATTCTTCAAGGGGGCAACGGGGCTACACGACCAGAAGAGTGTATATTTTTTATAAATACAAAATGTTAAGGTGTCATTCCATGGTATAAGTCCTATTATGTGCCCGCTTTATGCCACAATCTTTGGCACCATTACCTCACATTGCTCTACCATTATCATAAGAAAGTCACATCCCTATGAGTCCCGCCCTATCCCCACAACATCCCTCTCCTTCAAAGGGGAAAAAATGGTGGATTACGGGGGTTACGCTACTAGTTATCCTCATCATTGCTTGGCGTTTACATAGCACTAACCAACATACATCCCAGCATCATGGTGACGCTGCACCAGCTGTAGCCATCGCTACCGCACATCGCGCGGCTATGCCGGTTATCCTCCAGCTCCTCGGGACAGTAGTCCCCATCACCAATGTTACCATTACCCCGCGCGTTAGCGGCCATATCTTGGCCGTATATTACCAAGAGGGGCAGCATGTTCACCGCGGTGATGTGCTAGAGCTCATCGACCCACGCCCTTATGAAGCAACATTGCATCAATATCAGGGTACCCTTGCTGCGGACCGTGCCCAGCTTGCCAAAGCGCGTGTCGATAATGCGCGCTATCAGCGTTTGATCAAACAGAACTCCACCTCCGCTATGTTAGCACGCGACCAAGAATTTACCGTCCAACAGCTGGAAGGTCAGGTCGCTTTTGATGAAGCAAATGTCCGTAATGCGGAGCTCAATGTCATGTATTGCCACATTACAGCCCCTGTAGATGGGCGCGTAGGTATTCGTGCCTTAGATGTAGGTAATTACGTCACAATAGGCCAATCTGGTGGGCTAACGACCCTTACCCAGATGCAGCCTATTTCCGTCATTTTTACATTACCACAAAATAACTTACCTGAGGTCCAAGAGCAGCTTAATCGCCATCCCTCCCTCACTGTGGAGGCATGGAGCAGCGATAACACCCGTAAGCTTGCCACAGGGACGGTTAATGCGTTGGATAGCCAAATTGATACCTCAACAGGGACGGTGCGGTTACGTGGTATCTTCCCCAATGAGGATGAACGCCTCTTTCCTAATGAGTTTGTCAATGCACATCTCTTAGTACAGACCATCCAAAACGCATTACTTGTGCCAAGCAATGCCATCCAAACCGGGCCGGATGGACAATTTGTTTATGTCATTGAGAAGGATATGACGGCCGTTGTCCACCCTGTAAAACTAGGCCAGAGTGATGATAATAACAGCGTCATCCTCTCTGGCGTGGCAGAGGGAGACCGCATCGTCACTGATGGGATTAATCATCTCCGCCCCGGCAGTAAAGTTACCATCGCCGCTGGCCCGGCTGACACAACAACCACACACCCTTAATACTCCGTTTGAGCTTGTGAGCCTGTGAATCCTTCTCGTCTCTTTATCGAACGCCCCGTTGCGACCAGCTTGCTTATGCTGGGCATTATGCTGGCTGGGTTATTAGGGTATCATTTCCTCCCCCTCTCCGCTTTGCCAGAGGTCGAATACCCTACCATCACCGTTTCGACCTTCTACCCCGGTGCCAGCCCTGATGTGATGAGTACCTCTGTCACAGCCCCGCTAGAGACACAATTAGGGCAGATGGCTGGGTTAGACCGAATGACCTCCCAATCCTCTGGGGGGGCCTCTGTCATCACATTGCGCTTCGGCTTAGACATGAAGATGGATATTGCCGAGCAAGAAGTGCAAGCCGCCATCAATAATGCTGGCTCTCTCCTGCCTAATGACCTTCCCGCCCCGCCGATTTACGCCAAGGTCAACCCCGCTGATACACCCATCATGACGCTCGGCATCACCTCCCGCACCTTGCCGCTGCCGGAGGTGGAAGATTACGTCAACACACGCTTAGAGCAAAAGATAAGCCAAATCTCCGGTGTGGGGCTCGTGACCCTCTCCGGGGGGAACCGCAAGGCTTATCGCATACAAATCAACATCCCTAAACTTACCTCATACGGCATCGCGCTAGATACTGTCCGCACCATCATTGGTACGGTGAATGTCAACTCCCCTACAGGGACGTTCGATGGCCCCCATCATGCGACCTCACTCCGCATTGATGGGCAAATACAATCCGTCGAACAACTTATGAATCAGGTCATTGCGTATCAAAATAACGGGCCTATCCGTTTGCGGGATGTTGGGCGCGTTGTGGAGGGGGCCGAAAATAACCAGCTTGCGGCATGGGCCAATAAAACCCCGGCTCTTATCCTCAATATTCAACGCCAACCCGGCGCGAATGTGATTGCCGTGGCTGATAATGTACGCGCCATCCTCCCCCGCTTACAGCAAGACCTCCCACCGGGGATTGATATCATCCCCTTAACAGACCGTACCACCACCATCCGCGCCTCTGTTCATGATGTTGGGCTAGAGCTCATCTTGGCGATGCTACTCGTTGTGGGGGTGATTTTTGTCTTTCTTTGCAATATCCCTGCGACCATCATCCCCGGCCTTTCTGTCCCTCTCTCGCTGATTGGGACACTCTCGGCAATGTATTTGCTGGGCTTCTCGCTGGATAATCTCTCCCTTATGTCCCTTACCATTGCCTCTGGCTTTGTGGTGGATGATGCCATTGTGGTGATTGAAAATATCTCCCGCTTTGTAGAAGCAGGCGAGGACCGTTATACAGCCGCCCTTAAAGGGGCCAAAGAGATTGGCTTTACCATCATCTCACTCACAGTCTCACTAATTGCTGTGCTTATCCCGCTGCTTTTTATGAGCGATGTGGTGGGGCGTCTCTTCCATGAATTCGCGATGACCTTGGCCATCACTATCTCCCTCTCGGCTCTTATCTCCATCACCCTTGTCCCGATGATGTGCGCACGGATGCTGAGTGAACGCCACAAACCCAACAGCACACCACGGGGGAGAGTACATTGGCTCACACGCTTTGCCGACTTCATGCAGGAGATGATGGACTGGCTCATCGCCCGGTATGATCGCGGCTTAGCGATTGTCTTTCGCCACCAACCATTAACCCTCATTGTCGCCGCAGCGAGTATTCTCATGACCGGTCTGCTCGCATGGGGCATACCGAAAGGCTTTTTCCCCTCCCAAGATAGCGGTGTCATACAGGGGATTTCCGTCATGCCGGCTAATATATCTTTTGAGGGCATGAAAACACGGCAAGCTGAACTCGGACGGCTCATCCTCCAAGACCCTGATGTGGTAAGCCTCTCCTCCTTTATCGGGATTGATGGGCAAAATATGACCCTCAATTCTGGCCGGTTTCTCATTAATCTAAAGCCTAAAGACGAACGCAACAGCTCCCTTGATGCCATACAAGCCCGGCTTAATGCCGCAGCACGCACCCTCCCCGGCACGCGTCTTTACACCCAGCCCGTCCAAGACCTCTCGCTGGAGACATCCGTCTCAGCCATGCAATATCAATTCATGCTTGAAACACCCGATTATGACGATTTCTCCCTCTGGGTGCCGCGCTTTCTTGATGCCCTCAAGCATGAGCCTTCCCTCAATGATGTGACCTCCGACCTCCAAGCGGATGGTCTAACGGCTATGCTTACGCTGGACCGTACCAATGGGGCGCGTTATTCCATCACCCCGCAGACGGTCGATAATTTGCTTTATGATAGCTTTGGCCAACGGCAAGTTTCCACCATCTACACACAATCCAACCAATATCGTGTCATTTTAGAGGCTGACCCGCGCTTCCAACAGAGCCAAAAAAGCCTCTCAGAACTTTATCTACCGGGTATCGCCTCCGAGGCGGGGAGCAGCACAAGCGGGCCAACACGCCAGCCGACCTCAGGGTTAGTACCGCTCTTGCAAGTCACCAGCCTAAGCCGGCTGACCTCGCCTTTGCTCATCACGCATTATGGGCAATTCCCCGCCACGACAATTTCTTTCAATCTCGCGCCACATCATGCGCTGGGGGAGGCCACAACCGCCATTGAGCATATCCGCCAGAAGATTGGCCTCCCCGGCACCTTCCAAACCGCCTTTCAAGGCACGGCTGCTGCCTTTAAAAATGCACTGGGCAATGAGCTCGGCCTCGTCATCGCTGCGATTGTAGCGGTCTATATCGTGCTAGGCGTGCTGTATGAGAGCTTCATTCACCCTATCACCATTCTCTCTACCCTCCCCTCCGCTGCGATTGGGGCGTTCCTAGGGCTTTATGGCTTTGGGATGCCCCTGGATATTATGGGCATTATCGGCATTGTGCTGCTCATCGGCATCGTCAAGAAAAACGCGATTATGATGATCGACTTCGCCCTCCAAGCGGAGCGACAAGATAATCTCCCCCCCCTTGAGGCCATACGCCAAGCCGCTTTGCTCCGCTTCCGCCCGATTTTGATGACAACACTCGCCGCCCTTTTTGGGGCACTCCCCCTCCTCCTCAGCAGTGGCACAGGGGCAGAATTACGCCGCCCGCTAGGCGTGACGATTGTCTTTGGGTTAATGCTCTCCCAGCTTCTAACGCTCTTTACAACGCCAGTGATCTACCTCTTCATGAACGCTTGTAGCTTGAAGGTGCGGGGGGTTATCCAAAAACACCTCCATAAATCTGAACAACCTGCACAAACACCGTGAGTTTTATTCGCCTCTTTGTCAGCCGCCCCGTCGGCACGCTCCTAATGACGCTGGCGATGGTTCTTGCGGGCTGCCTTGGCTATCATTATCTCCCCGTCTCGGACTTACCCGATGTCGATTACCCTGTGGTGATGGTCATTGCCAACCAACCTGGCGGCTCCCCCTCTGAAATTGCCAGCACCATTGCCGAGCCTTTAGAGCGCCATTTAGGGGCCATTGCGGGGGTGCGGGAAATGACCTCCCAATCCACCGTTAATCAAACCCGCATCCTCCTCCAATTTGACCTCTCACGCGATATTAATGGGGCCGCGCGCGATGTCCAATCAGCCCTCCGCGCTGCACGGCAAGACTTGCCTACAACCCTCCGCAGCGACCCTAGCTATATGAAGGCAAACGCGAATGGGCCGCCTATCATGGTCCTTACGCTCACTTCCTCAACCCGTACCCCTCAACAGCTTTATGATTTCGCCAATAACATCGTCCTCCCCGGCCTGAGCCAAGTAAAAGGGGTCGGCAATGTCGATATTCGCGGCAGTGCGCTACCCGCTGTCCGTGTGGAGGTTAATCCGTTACGGCTCTTCCGCTATGGGATTGGGTTTGAGGATATTCGCGCTGCTCTAACCTCTGCTAACGCCCATACGCCCAAAGGCTTTATCGAGAACCATAATCAGCGTTTCATCCTCGCTACGAATGACCAAGCTACACAAGCAAGTGCCTATCGTTCCCTCATCATCGCCTATCGCAATAACCAACCTGTCCGCCTCTCCGATGTCGCTGATGTCGTTGATAGTGCGGAAGACCTCCGCCAAGCAGGTTATGTGAATGGTCAGCCAGATATTATCTGCACCGTTTATCCCCAAAGTGGGGCTAACATCATCCAAACGACCGATGGGCTAAAAGCACGTTTGCCACTCCTGCGCACAGCTTTGCCGGGTAATACACGTTTGGACCTCCAGCTTGACCGCTCTATCACCATTCGCGCCTCACTAGCTGATACACAACGGACCCTCATCCTCGCTGTAGGGTTAGTGGTTCTGGTCGTTCTTTTCTTCCTACGCGATGGGGTGGCTGTCCTCATCCCTGCGCTTGTCGTCCCCGCTTCCATCATCACCACATTCGCCTTTATGAAACTGCTAGGCTATCAGCTTGATATTATGTCGCTGATGGCCCTCACCATCGTCACAGGCTTTGTTGTGGATGATGCCATTGTGGTGTTGGAGAACATCACACGCCATCAGGAAATGGGAAAATCTGCCTATAAAGCGGCCATAGACGGCACGGGGGAGGTCGTCTTTACTGTCATGTCCATCACCTTATCGCTGATTGTCGTTTTTCTCCCCATCTTGCTGATGGAAGGGGTCTCTGGCCTTTTCTTTCATGAATTTGCCATGACAATCATCATCGCACTTTGTGTCTCGATGGTGTTATCCCTAACCTTAGCCCCCATGCTCAGTGCCCAGCTTCTCGCTCTGCAAGAGCATAAACAGGCGCGCACCTCCATAGGGATAATCCGCACCAGCCTAAAATGGTGTAGCCATAAGCTGGATTATGGCTTCCAACGCCTCACCGTAGGCTATATGCGCTCGCTCTACGCTGTGATGGCCCATCCAAAACTCGTCCTCCTCTCCCTACCGCTCAGCCTCCTTCTCGCCGGTTGGCTCTTCACCTCCCTGCCCAAGGAGCTCTTCCCCCAGCAGGACCAGAGTATGATTATGGGGCGGCTTGTGGCAGACCAGGATATTTCCTTCCATGCGTTGCAGGCCCTCACCATTAGGGCCGAAAAACGCCTCGCCCAAGACCCTGATGTCATCAGTGCGATTGGGGGATTAGGCAAACGCTCCTCTAATTCGGTCAATATGTTCATCACCCTCAAGCCGAAGGGAGAACGCAAGGATGATATCTCTGTCACGATTAATCGCTTGAACCATCTTTTTTCTCACCAAGCCGGGCTATCCCTCCGCCTCCGCCTACCGAGCCTCATCGGCGGGGGCGCGCGCTCAACTGATGGGGCGTATCAATATAGCTTACAGGGCAACTCTGCCGAGGAGCTTTACCAATGGACCCCACGCGTGGTTGAAGCCCTCTCACACTTGCCTATGCTCACTGATGTAACCTCTGATATGGAGCAAGGCGGCCGTGGCATCACCCTCGCCCTCACACGCGATGTAGAAGCCCGCTATAACATTACCCCGCAGCTCGCCAGCAACGCGCTTTATGACGCTTTTGGACAACGCGCAGCCTCTGTGATTTATGAGCCATTAAATCAATATCGCGTCATTATGGAGGCCGCGCCCATCTTCTGGTCCGACCCGCACTTCCTCACGCAAATGCGGGTGAGTGTAACAGGCGGTACAGCCAACGGGGCTTATGCCACCAATAATATCCGTGTCCGTGCGCATGACACCTCCAGCGCATCACTCTCCGAAGGGCAGCTCTCTTATCTAAACTCTGTCGCTAATGCCCTTGCAGGGGGTAAGTCCGCCTCTAATGGCTCTGCCGTTACAACCCGCAGTGAGACTATGGTCCCCCTCCCTCTGCTTGGCCCCTTAAAACAGGTCAATGACCCCCTCGCGGTTAATCATCAAGGCCAGTTTGTCGCGACAACTTTATCCTTCAACCTCGCCCCCGGTGCCGCTTTAGGGGACGCCATTACCGCGATTAACCAAGCCATGGTGCAACTCCATCTCCCGCGCGAGATTCAAGGTGGCTTCGCTGGCAATGCAGCCAGTTTGCAAAAATCTGTAAGCCGAGAGCCGCTCCTAATTCTCGCCGCGTTAATAGCCGTTTATGTCGTCCTCGGTATTTTATATGAAAGCTTAGTCCACCCGCTAACAATCCTCTCCACCCTGCCTTCAGCCGGCGTAGGGGCCTTGCTGGCTGTCACCCTCTTTGGCCAGCCTTTCTCCCTCCTCACCCTCATCGGTGTTATTTTGCTCATCGGCATTGTGAAAAAGAACGCCATTATGCTGATTGACTTTGCCATCCAAGCCCGCCAGCATGGCAAATCCGCACAAGAAGCCATCATGACCGCAAGCCGGCTACGCTTCCGCCCTATTTTGATGACAACCTTCGCCGCTGCCTTCGGGGCGGTCCCATTACTCATCGGCGGGGATTATGGGAGTGAGATGCGCAAACCGCTCGGCCTCTCTATTCTTGGTGGCCTCTGCCTAAGCCAACTCCTGACCCTATACACCACCCCCGTAGTTTATCTCTCCCTAGATAGACTAAGCCAGCACCTGCGCTCTTGGATGCCTCGCCATCCCCCCACGGCAGACTAACACGCGATGATACATCCGTAGATTTTACAATTCTAAAAAAGTAATAACTACCTTTGCGAAAGCTTCAGCTGATATAGCATGCCTTAATATAGTGCTGCTTTTGGTCATAATGCGGATCGTCATGCTTATTCCCTCTCGTCTCTTTTATAAAATTACCGCCCTAACAATAGGGGGCGGCCTCGCTCTAAGTGGGTGCATGGTCGGGCCGAATTATAAAAAACCACAAGCAATTATCTCGCCCCGTTTTAAAGAAGCGCCCCCGCCTGCCGGGTGGGCAAAGGCTAACCCTTACCTCAGCACCTTACCCAAAGGCGATTGGTGGCAGGTATTTAACGACCCCACCTTAAATAAATTAGAAGAAGAGGTTAGCCTCTCTAACCAAAGCTTAAAGCAATATGAGGCGCAGTATCGCAAAGCCCGTGCGATGATTGATTCCGTTCGCGCTAGCCTCTTCCCTACCCTTAACGGCAAGTTCAGCTTTAATCGCAATTCTAGCGGAGGACGCACCACAAGCGGCCTCGCCGATAGCCCCCACACCTTCGTCACAACAACGAACACATGGGTCACCGGCCCAAGTGCGAGTTGGACCATTGACGTATGGGGCATGATTCGTCGGCAAATCCAACAGCAGGTCACCTCAACGCAAGCGAATGCAGCCTTACTGGCTAATATGCGTCTCTCTTACGAGCTGGAGCTCGCTAATGACTATATGGACCTCCGCTATCAGGATAGTCTGATTGATCTCTACAGCCGTAATGTCCATCTCTATCAACATAACTTAGAGATCCTGACCAATCAGCTAGCCGCTGGTGTAGCTGACCCAACAAGTGTTTACCAAGCACGCTATCAATTAGAATCCACCCAAGCCAATCTCGCAGGTGCCCGTGTGACGCGTGCGCAATATGAGCACGCTATTGCTGTCTTAACAGGCCACCCCCCCGCCGAGGTGACGATTCCCCACGCACCTCTACCCTTTACATTACCAACAATTCCGCCCTTTTTACCCTCTGACCTCCTCCAAAGGCGGCCCGACATTGCCCAAGCTGAACGGGAAATGGAAAGCTATAATGCTGAAATCGGCTATGAGATTGGAGCCTTCTTCCCACAGATCACCCTGTCCGCCAGCTATGGCTATAGCGGTAATCCACTCCAACATCTCATCCAGCTTGCCACCCGCACATGGTCCCTTGGCGCTGCAGCTAATGAAACACTCTTTGAAGGCGGGGCACGCTCCGCTGCTGTGCGAGAAGCCGAAGCCGATTATGACGGTGCCGTAGCGAATTACCGCCAAGTCGTACTAAAAGCCCTGCAAGATACCGAAGACCAGCTTTCAAACCTGCATTATCTGAGCGAGCAGATGACCTTCCAAGAACAAGCCCTCAATAGCGCACAACAAGCCGTCACTGTCTCCATGAACGAATATCTTGCTGGGACGCAGATCTACACCACCGTCATCACCGCCCAACAAACAGCCCTGCAATATGAGGAAATGAGGCTACAAATCCAGCAACAGCGTGTCACCAGCACAATCCGTCTGATCACCGACCTCGGCGGTGGATGGAATACCAATAAACTTCCCACCAAAGACTCCTTGCAGACAGATAACCCCTTCCTCCCTAGCTTTATTCAAAAAGATAAAAACTAAACAAAAGGCGTTCCCCTTATTGAGGAACGCCTTTTTAATAATCCAGCCTTATCCCGTTTAGGAACAGCTGCCTTTACGACAGGCCGCCCCCTTCTTTCGCCCGAAAAGCAGCCCCACAATAAAGGCCAACCCCGTCCATCCCCAAGGATGGTCCATCACGAGGTCCTCCATCACATCCTTCACAAGCCCCAGAATAGAGTGGCATGTATTTATCAGATCAGAACTCATGGCTACACCTGCTTTTCTATCGGGTTGCGCTTAACCCACGAAAAAAGGCCGATGCCCCAAAGCACCGACCTTTCCTTTATTCTCCTATTGGAGAAAAAGCTCAAGCAGCTTCCTGATTTTCTTTCTGCTCCGGCCCGCTATCTTTGCCTTTTTCAGCAACATCACGGTCGACCAGTTCAATCACAGCCATATCGGCATTATCACCATAACGCACACCGGCCTTCAGCACGCGGCTATAGCCGCCAGCACGGTTTGCGTAACGCTGTCCTAAAACAGAGAATAATTTGCTCACGATGGCATCATCACGCAATTGGGCAAATGCCTGACGGCGTGCATGAAGCGTACCGCGCTTACCCAAGGTGATCAGCTTCTCAACAACCGGGCGCAGCTCCTTAGCCTTTGGTAAGGTTGTGGAGATTTGCTCATGTTTAATGAGTGCAACAGCCATATTACGGAACATAGCTGCGCGATGAGTGGAGGTGACGCCAAGTTTACGTCCGCTCAGATTATGACGCATTTTCTTTCCCTAATCCTTTGCCCGAACTTCCCAGCCGGGGCTTTTTAGAAGGTCTCATCAAGACGCCGGGCCAGATCCTCAATGCTTTCTGGCGGCCAAGCAGGGACATTCATCCCCAGCGAGAGGCCCATGCCCGTTAGCACCTCTTTGATCTCATTCAGCGACTTACGACCGAAATTCGGAGTCCGCAACATTTCCTGCTCGCTCTTCTGCACGAGATCGCCAATATAAACAATATTGTCGTTCTTCAGGCAGTTTGCACTACGCACGGAAAGCTCAAGCTCATCCACTTTCCGAAGAAGGTGACGGCTAAAGGGCAGATCATCCTGCGGCTCTTCATTCTGCACCGGACGCGGCTCATCAAAATTGATGAAGAGCTGAAGCTGATCCTGCATGATACGCGCCGCCAATGCCAAAGCATCTTCCGGCGTAACCACCCCATTGGTCTCAATGCTCAACAGCAATTTATCATAGTCGGTGACCTGCCCAACACGCGTTGGCTCTACCTTATAAGAGACGCGTTGCACTGGGGAATAAATCGCATCAATGGGGATCAAACCAATTGGCGCATCATCAGGACGATTCGCGGAGGCGGGGACATAGCCCTTCCCCATATTCACCGTGAATTCCATCCCAAACTTCACATCATCATCAAGCGTGCAGATCACCAGATCTGGGTTCATGATCTCGATATCATGGCCCGTCTGAATTTGCCCTGCCGTCACTTCCCCCGGCCCAGTTGCCGTGAGAACCATACGCTTTGGTCCCTCACCATGCATCCGCAAAGCAAGCTGCTTCACATTCAACACGATGTCGGTTACGTCCTCGCGCACACCCGCTACGGACGAAAATTCATGCAGAACCCCATCAATCTGGATGGCTGTAACAGCAGCACCCTGAAGCGATGAAAGAAGAATACGGCGCAGAGCATTCCCGACTGTTAAACCAAAGCCACGCTCAAGTGGCTCAGCAACAATGGTTGCCATGCGGGAAGGAACCGGGCCGGGCTCGACCTCAAGCTTCTCCGGTTTGATGAGAGACTGCCAGTTTTTCTGGAGAACCAAGATCATGGCCTTTCAAACAACGAAGCCCGCCTTTCTGGCGGTGCCAGGCCCGCACATGTCGTGCGGTACGAACTTACCAAGGCCGAGCTGGCTGCACCATCCAATCGTGACAACCAACCCAACCAAATTAAATGTCCGCCTTAAACGCGACGACGCTTGCGCGGACGACAACCGTTATGTGGCACTGGTGTCATGTCACGAATAGACGTGATTGTAAAACCAACAGCCTGCAAAGCACGTAAAGCACTCTCACGCCCTGAACCTGGACCAGAGACCTCAATCTCCAGCGTTTCCATCCCATGCTCACGCGCTTTACGCCCAGCATCCTCAGCAGCAACCTGTGCCGCATAAGGTGTGGATTTACGAGACCCCTTAAAACCCTGAGCCCCAGAAGAAGACCACGCAATCGCATTACCTTGGGCATCAGCAATCGTGATCATTGTGTTGTTAAAGGTCGAAAGAACATGCGCAACACCAGAGATGATGTTTTTACGCTCCTTCTTACGAATACGCGGTGCGGCAGCCTTGGCCATAATATGCTCGTCCTACTAAATCTGCAAAAGCGTCACAGAAAACGCGTCGTTTAGCGCGTTGCCTTCTTCTTACCAGCAATGGCAACAGCCTTGCCCTTACGGGTGCGCGCATTTGTATGCGTACGCTGCCCACGAACCGGCAGACCACGGCGATGACGCAGACCACGATAGCAGCCAAGGTCCATCAGACGTTTGATATTCATCGCCGTTTCACGACGAAGATCACCCTCTACACGGTACTCGCTGTCGATCAGATCACGAATCTTCGTGACTTCATCGTCAGAAAGCTCATTCACGCGCTTAGCATCATCAATACCGAGCTTTGCACAGATAGCCTGTGCGCTCGATGGACCAATGCCATAAACATAGCGCAGACCGATGACCACCCGTTTGTTGGTCGGAATGTTTACGCCGGCAATACGTGCCACGCCAATTCTCCCATCCACACGGCTTATAGCCGCGTTGCCAAAAATCTTTGTCTGACCGGACCATGGCCGCTCACCGGCATCAGTCCTTACGAACGATTCCAACCCCAAATGAGGCCCGGCACGTTCAACTTATGCTGGGCGAATATACTGCCCTGCCAGACAAGTCAAACAATAAAGATCACTTTTTCGTGATCAGCTCACTCCTCAAGACGATCTCTGATCAAGAATAGCGTCAATCGCCTTCCCTACAGCTTCAACATCTTGCATCCCATCAACGCGCTTCAAACGACCATTTTGCTCATAATACGGCAAAATAGGAGCTGTTTGCTTCCGATACGTCTCTAAGCGTGCATGAATGACCTCTGGATGGTCATCCGCCCGCCGCGAACCATCATCATGCTGACGTTCACAAAGACGCTTCACTAAAGCCTCCTCGTTTACCTCCAACAGAATCACGGCATCAATTTTTAGATTCCGTTTCTTCAACATAGAATCCAAAATCTCAGCCTGCGCCTCCGTGCGAGGGAAACCATCTAAAATGACCCCCTTCACACAATCGGGCTGCTCAATACGATTCTCAATCATCTGGACTATAATAGGATCCGGCACAAAATGTCCCTTATCCATTAGCCCTTTAACTTCCAAACCAATCGGCGATTGCGCTTTAACCTCGGCACGCAACATATCCCCTGTGGAAATTTGCTTCATGCCGCGGCGGGCCTCAAGACGCTTTGCTTGCGTCCCCTTCCCAGCACCTGGTGGGCCCAGAAGAATAATATTCATCCCTACCTCCGTCTTTCCCGACCGACGCGCCCGCGTACACGGCTACCACGCTCACGTTGTTTACGGATTAACCCCTGATATTGATGCGCCACCAGATGAGATTGTACCTGTGTAACCGTATCAATCGTAACAGAGACAATGATGATCAAGCTCGTCCCACCAAAGTAAAACGGCACATTATATTTATTGATCAAGAACTGCGGCAAAAGACAGACCAGCACCATGTATCCGGCACCAATACTCGTCAAACGCGACAAAATACGGTCAAAATAACGCGCCGTATTCGCCCCTGGACGAATACCCGGTACAAACCCGCCCTGCTTTCTAAGGTTGTCAGCTGTTTCTTCAGGATTAAATGTTACAGCCGCATAGAAATAGGAAAAGAAAATGATCATAAAGGCATAAAAAGCCATATAAAGTGGCTGCCCTTGAGAGAGCCACTGCCCAATACGCCCTAACACACCGCCATTATTGTGCATAAAGCCCGACAAAGTCGCCGGCACAAGCAAAACTGATGAAGCAAAAATGGGAGGAATCACACCCGCTGTGTTCACCTTAAGCGGCATATGTGTGGAATCACCACCATAAATCCGATTCCCCACCTGTCGCTTGGGATACTGGATAACAATACGCCGCTGCGCTTGCTCCATAAACACAATAAAGGCAATCACAACCAATGCTAAAATAAGAAAGACCACCACAAAAAGAGGTGACAAAGCGCCCGTTCTTCCTAGCTCGAACAACGTGCTAAGCGCATGCGGTAAATTAGCCACGATACCGGAGAAAATAATGAGAGAAATCCCATTCCCAATCCCACGCGACGTAATTTGCTCGCCCAACCACATAAGGAAGAGCGTCCCTGTTACCAACATAACAACATAAGAAACTAAGAAGGTCGGCCCAGGAGAAATGACTGCGCCTAATCCCGTCTTCGTATGCATGCTACTCAACCCCATAGCAAACCCATAGGCTTGGACTACGGCGATTAAGACCGTTAGATAACGTGTATATTGGTTAAGCTTTTTACGTCCTGTTTCACCCTCTTTCTTTAATGCCTCCATGGAAGGCAATGCTGTAGAAAGCAACTGAATGATAATAGACGCACTAATATAGGGCATGATGTTTAGAGCAAACAGCGTCATACGCCCCAAAGCACCACCTGTAAACATGTCAAACATGCCCAAGATACCGCCTTGGTGCTCTGCCACAAGTTGCCCCAAAACAGAAGCATCAATCCCCGGCACTGGAATAAAAGTGCCTAATCGATACACAATCAACGCACCAAGCGTAAACCAGATCCGCTTTTTCAGCTCTGTCGCTTTAGAAAAAGCACTCATATTCAGGTTACCGGCCAACTGTTCTGCTGCTGAAGCCATCTCCCTGTCCTTTCATGAAAACAGCGTCACCGCACATTGTACGGGACGCTGTTCACTCGTTCACTGTCGTCCCAGCAAGCCGGGCAGGAGAACTCAAGCCTCAGCCTGAACGTCCTTCTTAACGGTCAGAACCTTCACAGAGCCACCGGCCTTCTCCACCGCAGCCACAGCCGCTGCAGAAGCACCAGAGACCTCAAAGTTCACACCCTGAGACAACTCACCCTTAGCCAAAAGACGCACACCAGCGACTTTACGACTACCGATGAGCCCCGCCTGACGCAGCACGTCCTCAGTAATAGGCGCACCAGCGGAAAGCTTACCAGCTTCCAGAGCTTTGCTGACAGCACCAAGATTAACCGCCGCATATTCCTTACGGAAAATATTGACGAAGCCACGCTTCGGCATACGACGATAAATCGGTAGCTGACCACCCTCAAAGCCATTAATCGCTACGCCGGAACGTGCTTTCTGACCCTTATGGCCCTTACCGGACGTCTTGCCTTTACCAGAGCCGATACCACGCCCAAGACGTTTTTTACGGTAGCGAGCCCCAGCGTTATCACGCAATTCATTCAGGTTCATATCAAGCCTCCACCTTTACCAGATGGGACACCTTGCGGATCATCCCGCGGATGGAGGGGGTATCCTCCAACTCACGGCTGGAACCGATACCACGAAGGCCCAGCCCCCTTACCGTTTCCGCCTGACCCGGCTTGGAGCCGATCACAGAAGCGATCTGCGTCACCCGGATGGTCTTACCTTTTGTCTTAGACATTAGCAGCCTCCGTCTCCGACTGCTCACGACGGCCAAACAGCTCGAATGTCTTCTTACCACGACGTGCCGCAACCTGACGCGGGCTACTTGCACGCTCTAGGGCGTCAAATGCAGCCTTAATCATGTTGTGCGGGTTCCGTGTCCCTAGGCTTTTCGCGACAACATCGCTTACACCCAAGCTCTCAAAGACAGCACGAATTGGTCCACCAGCGATGATCCCCGTACCTGCCTCAGCAGCACGCACAACAACCTCGCCAGCCCCAAAACGCCCCACTGCATCATGATGCAGCGTACGGCCTTCCTTCATCGGAACGCGAATCATGTTACGGCGTGCACGCTCTGTCGCCTTACGAATGGCCTCAGGCACCTCACGGGCTTTACCCGCACCATACCCAACACGCCCTTTCTGATCGCCAACAACAACCAGAGCAGCAAAGGCAAAACGCCGACCGCCTTTAACAACTTTTGCAACGCGATTAATGGTTACGAGCTTATCAACAAGCTCATCACCCTGCTCACGCTCACGACCACCACGGCCGCCTTCTCTTGGCTCACGTGCCATGTGTGATCCTCCTTAGAAAGACAGCCCGCCCTCACGGGCAGCCTCTGCCAGGGCTTTCACCCGGCCATGATAGAGATAGGAGCCACGGTCGAACACAACCTCTTTGACCCCAGCCTTAACAGCGCGCTCTGCAACTAGCTTACCAATGACGGAAGCAGCTGCGATATTCGCACCGGTTTTACCGGCTTCACGAACAGCTTTCTCAAGCGTAGACGCACTGGCCAGTGTAACCCCACGCGCATCATCAATGACTTGAACGTGGATATTCTTGCTAGAACGGAAGACCGACAAACGCGGCCGGCCGCCGCTCTTGCGACGAAGCTGGAAACGCAACCGCTTGCGGCGACGCTCCTGCAATCCTTGCAGCGATGCCATTACTTCTTCTTACCTTCTTTCTGACGCAGAACTTCGGTCTCATAACGAACACCCTTGCCCTTATAAGGCTCAGGCTTACGGAAGCTGCGGATATCCAAAGCTACCTGACCAACGCGCTGCTTGTCGTTACCCTCAACCAAAATGGCTGTCGGACGCGGTGTTGTGATCTTCACATCAGATGGGATCGGATAGACCACATCATGTGAGAAACCGAGATTCATCACCAGATTGGAACCCTGAACAGCAGCACGGAAACCCGTTCCCTGAATCTCAAGCCCTTTCTGGAAACCTTCGGAAACACCCTTCACCATGTTTGCAAACACAGCACGAGATGTCCCCCACATCGTCCAACTCCGCGGGGTACGACCCCCTAGAGGAGAGACAGTGATCTTACCATCCGCAATCTTCACATCAACGAATGAAGATACCGGCACACTCAGCTCACCACGCTTGCCCTTGACGCAAAACATGCCGTCCTTGACAACCGCCTCAACCCCGGCGGGGAGCTCAATAGGATATTTACCTACGCGAGACATATTCCCTCCTTAGAAGACGCGGCAGAGGACCTCGCCACCAACATTGGCAGCACGAGCCTCAACGTCTGAAAGAACGCCACGCGGGGTGGAAAGGATAGAAACACCCAAACCAGCATAAACGCGGGGCAACTCTTTGATCTTGGAATATACGCGACGCCCCGGGCGGGAAACACGGTGAATCTCACGAATCACAGGCTGGCCATCGCTATATTTCAACTCAATACGGAACTGAGAGATACCCTTACGGACCTCCTCAGTTGTGTAACCGCGAATATATCCTTCGCGCTTTAACGCCTCAAGCACGCTAGCGCGCAGTTTAGAGGCCGGAGCAACGCAAGCAGCATGGCGGGCACGCTGAGCGTTACGGACCCGGGTGAGCATATCACCCAATGGATCAGACATAGACATTCAGACTACCCTTTTACCAGCTGGACTTAACCATGCCGGGGATTTGCCCCGTAGACGCCAAGTCACGCAGTGCAATACGGCACAGCTCAAACTTACGGTAATTCCCACGGGAGCGACCAGTAAGCTTACAACGCAAACGCACGCGAGTTTGAGAGCCATTGCGCGGCAATTTAGCCAGCTTCAGTGTTGCTTCGAAACGCTCTTCCATAGAAAGAGAGCGATTCTTAATCGTATTTTTAAGAGCGGTCCGTTTTTCACGATCACGCTGCGCCATCGCAGCACGACGATTATTACGGTTCACCGCAGAGATTTTCGCCATCTCGAATCTTCTCCCGGAACCTGTCGGGCCTATCCCGACGGTTTTCCAATCAACGGAACTGTAGCGGAAACTTCCCCCTCATGTGAAGGGGGAAAATCTCCTTTCCGCGATTGACACGAAAAAATGTCGCTTAGGACACAAACGGCAGATCAAATGCCTTTAGAAGAGCTTTCGCTTCTTCATCCGTTTTTGCCGTCGTCACAAAGATAATATCCATCCCGCGGATGTCATCAACTTTGTCATAATCAATTTCCGGGAATACAATCTGCTCTTTCAGACCCATGGCAAAATTACCACGGCCATCAAAGCCTTTATTCGCCGGAAGACCACGGAAGTCACGGATACGCGGCATAGCGATCGTCACCAAACGATCCAAAAACTCGTACATACGAGCCTTACGCAACGTCACCTTACATCCGATCGGCAATCCTTCACGAATGCGGAACCCCGCAACAGCCTTACGCGCTACCGTCTTAACAGGCTTCTGACCAGAGATCAGAGCCATTTCCTCAACAGCGGCATCAAGCTTCTTTTGGTCAGCAGCGGCTTCACCGACACCCATATTCAAGACAATTTTCTCGAGCTTGGGGATCTGCATGTCGCTTTTATATCCGAACTGCTCACGCAACTTAGCACGGAGCTTGTTCTGATAATCTTGCTGCAAACGGGGCAGAACGGTATCTTTTTTATCGCTCATCGTTCGCTCCTCAGCCTTCGATCACTTCGCCGGTCACCTTAGCGACACGGACTTTGCGACCATCTTCCAGAACACGGAAACCAACGCGTGTTGGTTTACCACTTTTCGGGTCGATCAGCTTCAGATTGGAGAGATGAACAGGCATCTCACGCTCAACAATACCGCCACCTTCGCCCATACGGTTCGGCTTTGTATGACGTTTTGCAATAGCAACGCCACGCACAACAGCCTTCTCAACCTTTGGCAGGACAGAAAGCACTTCCCCACGCGTACCACGGGAACGCCCCGTTAGCACAAGAACCTGATCGCCTTTTTTAATACGTGCAGCCATTACAACACCTCCGGAGCAAGGGAGATGATCTTCATGAACTTACGCGCACGCAGCTCACGAACAACTGGGCCAAAGATACGTGTGCCAATCGGCTCTTGCTGCTTATTCAGCAACACAGCGGCATTCCGATCAAAGCGAATGGCAGAGCCATCAGCACGGCGCACCGGGTAAGATGTACGCACGATAACGGCCTGATGGACGTCACCTTTCTTCACCTTACCACGAGGAATCGCCTCTTTAACGGATACGACAATGATGTCGCCGACCGAGGCGGTCTTCCGCTTGGAGCCGCCCAGCACCTTGATGCACTGCACCCGACGCGCACCAGAATTATCAGCCACGTCTAGGTTGGTCTCGGGATGAATCATCTGTCTACCCCCTTATGCGCCGACAGAAGACGATGCAGCCTCAGCAACATCGACTCCATTGCGGGAAATGACCGTCCATGTCTTGCGCTTGGAAAGCGGTGCACATTCAACAATACGCACCACATCACCAATCTTGCATGCGTTAGCATCATCATGCGCTGCATACTTTTTGGAACGGCGGATAAACTTTTTATAGAGCGGATGCATCACGCGACGATCAACAAGAACAGTTACCGTCTTGTCCATCTTATCGCTCGTCACCCGCCCTGTCAGGACGCGCCTTGGCATCGTCCGTCTCCTCTCAGGACTTTGCGGCGGACGTTTTTGCGCCCGCGCGGTTCTTCGACTGGTTCAGCAATGTTTTGATACGCGCGACAGCACGACGCACAATCTTAACACGGCTGCTATTCTCGGATTGGCCTGTGGCCGCAGCAAAACGCTGGTTGATCTGCTCACGCTTCAAATCCACGAGGAGAGTCTTCAACTCATCCTCGCTTTTAGCGCGCAGATCAGCAACCTTATAGGTCGTTTCAGCCATTCTCAAGCCTCCCCGATACGCTGAATGAACTTGGTCTTAATAGGCAACTTTGCAGCAGCCAAGCTAAGAGCCAAGCGAGCAACCTCCGGGGGCACCCCTTCGATCTCGAAAAGGATACGACCCGGTTTTACGCGGGCTGCCCAGTACTCGGGGTTACCTTTACCGGAACCCATACGCACTTCTGCCGGCTTTGTCGAGACCGGAGTGTCCGGAAAAATACGAATCCAGACACGCCCAGCACGCTTCATCGCACGAGTGATCGCACGACGAGACGCCTCAATCTGCCGAGCTGTGATACGCTCTGGCTCCAGAGCCTTCAGGCCATACGCACCGAAATTCAGCTGCGTACCACCCTTAGCTAAGCCATGAATACGGCCCTTATGAGCCTTACGAAACTTTGTCCGCTTTGGAGAAAGCATAATTTTCTATCCTCACTTCAAGCACCTCAGATAAAAGACGGGGTAATCCCCGCCCCTTAACGCTGGGGAGCCTGCTCCGCAGCACGACGGTCCTGAGCCATTGGGTCATGAGCCAGGATCTCACCTTTAAAGATCCAAACCTTCACCCCACAGGAACCGTAAGTGGTGTGCGCTGTAGAAGTTCCATAATCGATATCCGCACGCAATGTATGCAACGGAACACGACCCTCACGATACTGCTCATCACGAGCAATCTCAGCACCGCCAAGACGCCCACTACATGTGATGCGAATACCCTGAGCCCCCAGACGCATAGCGGACTGGATGGACCGCTTCATCGCACGACGGAACGCAACGCGACGCTCCAATTGCTGCGCAATGCTATCCGCCACTAATGTAGCATCAATCTCCGGCTTGCGGATCTCAACGATATTCAGCGCGACATCGGCCTTGGCCATACGGCTAAGGGTTTTGCGCAGAGCATCAATGTCCTGCCCCTTCTTACCGATAATCACACCAGGACGCGCAGCATAAATCGTCACACGCGGTTTCTTCGCTGGACGCTCAATAACAACACGGGCAACGCCAGCACCAGAAAGCTTCTTGCGCAAGAAAGCACGTAGCTTCAAGTCCTCATGGAGGAGGCGGGCATAATCCCCACCTGCATACCAGCGGCTATCCCATGTACGATTGACACCGAGCCGCAGCCCGATCGGATTAACCTTATGTCCCATAGATCAGGCTGCCTTCTGCTCTTTGGAGTTCTTGCCAGCTTTAGGGGCCTCAACAGCCTCTGCGCGCTCAGCAACAACAATCTTCAGGTGACTGAAAAACTTCTCAACACGCGCAGACCGACCACGGCCACGAGCATGGAAGCGTTTCATCACGATCGACTTGCCAACCTCGGCAGTTTTCACCACCAGCTTATCAACATCAAGCTGGTGATTATTCTCTGCGTTAGCGACGGCACTCTCAAGAGCCTTCTTCACCTGCTGGGCGATACGGCGGCGTGAGAATGTCAACGCAGCAATAGCCTTATCAGCTGGCTGATTACGAATCGTCGCAGCAACCAAGTTCAACTTACGCGGGCTAACACGAATATTGCGGGCAACTGCCTGCGCCTCTGTATCAGCCAAGGTGCGGATGTGCTTAGGCTTACTCATGCTCAGCCTCGCTTCGATTTCTTATCGGAACCATGACCGGTATAAGTACGAGTCGGAGAAAACTCCCCAAACTTATGACCAACCATATGCTCCGTAACCTGCACAGGCAGGAACTTCTGACCATTATAGACGCCGAACGTCAGCCCGACAAACTGCGGCAGAATGGTGGAACGACGCGACCAAATCTTGATCACCTCGTTCCGGCCCGACGCACGAGCCTTTTCAGCCTTACCAAACAGATACCCGTCGACGAACGGGCCTTTCCAGACGGAACGTGCCATCTTCTATGCCCCTTTCTTACTTACCAGTTTTACGACGACGGATAATCAGGCTGTCCGTCTTCTTGTTGGTGCGTGTTTTATAGCCCTTTGTCGGCACACCCCAAGGTGTCACAGGGTGACGACCACCAGACGTACGCCCTTCACCACCACCATGCGGATGGTCAACAGGGTTCATAACCACACCACGGTTATGCGGACGACGACCCATCCAACGACGGCGACCAGCCTTACCAAAATGCTGGTTCATGTTATCTGGGTTAGACACAGCACCAACTGTTGCCATGCACTCACCGCGCACAATACGCAGCTCACCAGATTGCAACTTGATCTGCGCGTAACCAGCATCCTTACCGACCAGCTGAGCATAATTCCCAGCGGAACGGGCAAGCTTACCGCCAGCACCTGGCTTTAGCTCAATATTATGAATGATGGTCCCCACCGGCATAGATGCCAGCGGCATAGCGTTCCCTGGGCGCACATCAGCATGATGAGCTGCAATCACACGATCGCCAGCCTTCACGCGCTGCGGAGCCAGAATGTAAGCCAACTCGCCATCTTCATAACGGATGAGTGCGATGAAGGCTGTACGGTTAGGGTCATATTCCAGACGCTCAACCGTCGCAGCAACATCAAACTTACGCCGCTTGAAATCAACATAACGATAAGACTGCTTATGCCCGCCACCACGGAAGCGCACAGTTGTACGCCCGTAATTATTGCGACCACCGGTCTTGTTTTTACCTTCCGTCAACTGCTTGACGGGCTTGCCTTTCCAAAGCTCGCTCCGGTCAATCAGCACGGTACCACGAGTGCTTGGTGTCGTGGGATTAAAGTGCTTCAGTGCCATAGTATATTACCCCGCGCGTCAACCAAGCTTCGCTGTAAGGTCGATCGATTGACCTTCAGCAAGCTGAACATACGCCTTCTTAACATCAGAACGGCGACCTGGACGACCCTTAACGCGCTTTATCTTACCCTTCTGGATTAAGGTGCTAACGCCAGCGACCTTCACCTTAAAAAGAGTCTCAACAGCAACCTTAATCTGCGGCTTCGTTGCCTCCAAAGCCACTTTGAAAACCACCTGATTCTTCTCAGAAAGAAGTGTAGCCTTCTCCGTGATCAACGGCGCACGCAGAACATCGAACAAAGCCTCTTGAGACAGATTCGCTGCGGCCTTACGGGCATTCAAAACAGTTTTTGTTGTCATGCCAGACGCTCCTTGAGACCCTCAAGAGCAGCGTGGGTAATTACCAACACATCATGCTTGAGAATATCATAAACATTCGCCCCAACCGTGGGCAGAAGATCAATCTTCGGCAGGTTGGAAATTGCGCGTGCGAAAGGCTGATCAGCCACTTGATCAACAATCAAAGCAGAAGAGCAACCGAGAGCCTTCAGACGAACTGCCGCATCGCGTGTTTTCTCAACACCAGAGAGGTCCTTAAGGATAATCAACTTACCTTCAGACGCTTTCTGCGAAACAGCGGAACGCAAACCAAGGCGCCGCACCTTCTTGGGCAAATCAAAGCCATGATCGCGCACAACTGGCCCATGAACCACACCACCAGTACGGAACTGCGGTGCTCTCAAAGAGCCTTGACGAGCAGAGCCCGTCCCCTTTTGGCGATACGGCTTTTTTGTCGTACCAGAAACAGCACCCATGCCACGCGTTGCATGCGTCCCTGCACGACGCTTAGCGAGCTGCCAGTTCACAACACGGGCCATAATGTCCTTACGGGGGACAATCCCGAAGATCTCTTCCGGCAGTGCGACTTTGCCTGCACTCCCGTTATCGAGGGTTTTGATATCGTATTCCATATCCCTCACCCGGCGGCCTCAACGGTCGCAGCCGGATAGGGCGCGTCCGCATTACGGGCCTTCTTGATTGCATCGCGAACCAGAACAACACTGTTCTTGGCACCTGGGATAGCACCGCGCACCATAATCAGGTTGCGCTCCTCATCCACAGCAGCAATTTCGAGGTTTTGTGTTGTCACACGCTTGTCACCAAGGTGACCAGCCATCTTCTTGCCCTTAAAGACCTTACCAGGATCCTGACGTTGGCCTGTAGAGCCGTGAGAACGGTGACTAATAGACACACCGTGTGTGGCTTCCAACCCGGCAAAGTTGTGGCGTTTCATAACACCAGCAAAACCTTTACCCTTACTGCGGCCGGTAACATCCACCTTCTGCCCCACAACAAAATGAGCGGCGGAAAGCTTCGTCCCAGATTCCAACACGGCATCTTCTGCCACGCGGAACTCGACCAGCTTCTTTTTGGGTTCAACCTTCACACGGGCAAAGTGCCCACGGTTCGCTTTTGTGACGTGCTTTGTTTTTGCCGCACCCATACCAAGCTGGACAGCTGTATAGCCGTCACGCTCCTTTGTGCGGGCATCCACAACCTCGACATTATCAAGGTGCAGCACCGTCACCGGCACATGTGTGCCGTCTTCTTTAAAGAGCCGGGTCATCCCCAGCTTTTTTGCAATCAATCCGGTACGCATCGTCTGGACCTTAAAGTTTAATCTCGACATCAACGCCAGCGGCGAGGTCGAGCTTCATTAGGGCGTCCACGGTCTGCGGAGTCGGCTCGACAATATCGAGCAAGCGGCGATGTGTTCTCATTTCGAACTGTTCGCGACTTTTCTTATCCACATGCGGTGAACGATTCACAGTAAACCGGGCAATATGCGTCGGCAGAGGGATCGGCCCCCGTACTCGCGCACCCGTACGCTTCGCCGTATTTACAATCTCCTTCGTGCTGTTATCCAACACGCGATGATCATACGCTTTAAGGCGAATGCGGATGTTCTGGTCGTCCATGATTTCACTTCATCCTTACTAAACCGGATGTTGTCCTACTGCATTTCATTTAGAAATGGAACCCCGGCCGAAAGAAATTCGACCGGGGCACCATATTCCAAAAACAGTCAGACCTTAGGCGCTGATGGAAGCCACCACGCCGGCACCCACTGTACGGCCACCCTCGCGAATAGCGAAGCGGAGGCCTTCATCCATAGCGATCGGAGCAATCAGCTCGACATCCATGGTAGCGTTATCACCCGGCATCACCATCTCGGTGCCTTCCGGCAATGTAACAACGCCTGTTACGTCCGTTGTACGGAAGTAGAACTGCGGACGATAGTTGGTGAAGAACGGCGTATGACGGCCACCCTCTTCCTTCGTCAGGATGTAAGCTTCAGCCTTGAACTTGCTGTGCGGGGTAATTGTACCCGGCTTAGCCAGAACCTGACCACGCTCAACATCTTCACGCTTCGTACCACGGAGCAGCGCACCGATGTTATCACCAGCCTCACCACGATCCAGCAGCTTACGGAACATCTCAACGCCCGTAACTGTTGTCTTAGTGGTCGGACGAAGACCAACGATCTCGACCTCGTCACCAACATTGACTTCACCACGCTCGACACGGCCCGTCACAACGGTACCACGACCAGAGATGGAGAACACGTCTTCAATCGGCATCAAGAACGGACGATCAACCGGACGCTCAGGCTGCGGAATATAATCATCAACAGCTTTCATCAGAGCGCGGATAGCTTCCTTACCCTGAGCTGGATCACCATCTTCCAAAGTTGCCAAAGCGGAACCCTTCACGATGGGGATATCATCGCCAGGGAAGTCATAGGAGGACAGAAGCTCACGAACTTCCATCTCCACCAGCTCCAGAAGCTCTGGGTCGTCAACCTGGTCAACCTTGTTCAAGAAGACAACCAGAGCCGGCACACCGACCTGACGAGCCAAAAGGATGTGCTCACGTGTCTGCGGCATTGGGCCGTCAGCAGCGGACACAACCAGAATGGCACCATCCATCTGCGCCGCACCGGTGATCATGTTCTTCACATAGTCAGCGTGGCCGGGGCAGTCCACGTGAGCATAGTGACGGTTATCCGTCTCATACTCAACGTGCGCTGTGGAAATCGTAATACCACGAGCGCGCTCTTCAGGAGCCTTATCGATCTGATCATAAGCACTGAAGGTTGCACCACCGGTCTCAGCCAGTGTCTTTGTGATTGCAGCCGTCAGCGTGGTTTTACCATGGTCAACGTGACCAATCGTGCCGATGTTAACATGCGGCTTAGTACGCTCAAATTTAGCCTTTGCCATCGTCTCTCTCCAAAACCTTGACCCGGCAAGGGCCAAAGGTATGACTGAAACTTCATGCTGGCCACCCTGCAAGCAGATAGTGACCAGAAGCCTTAGCTGGTAAAATTACCAGCGATAATGACTGAATGCCTTATTGGCTTCAGCCATGCGGTGCGTGTCTTCCCGTTTCTTGACGGCTGCACCACGGTTATTCACCGCGTCCATCAACTCATTGGAAAGACGGTCCTGCATGGTGTTCTCACCACGCTTGCGCGACGCGTCAATCAACCAGCGAATAGCCAGAGCTTGACGACGTTCTGCACGAACCTCTACCGGAACCTGATAGGTCGCACCGCCAACACGACGAGAGCGGACCTCAACAGCCGGCTTTACATTATCCAGCGCCGAGTGGAACATAGCCACTGGGTCCGCACTGGACCCGCCGCGCTTACGTAGCACTTCCAGTGCCCCGTAAACAATGCGCTCGGCAGTAGATTTCTTACCATCATACATAAGCGCATTCATAAAGCGCGTAATGACGGCATCTCCGAATTTTGGATCGGGAAGGATCTCACGCTTAACAGCGCGATGACGGCGACTCATTCCAAATACCCCTTATTTCGGCCGCTTCGCGCCATACAACGAACGACGCTGACGACGTTTTGCGATACCTTGCGTATCCAACACACCACGAAGAATGTGGTAACGCACACCGGGAAGATCCTTCACGCGACCACCGCGGATAAGAACAACGCTATGCTCCTGAAGGTTATGCCCCTCACCAGGAATATAGCTCACCACCTCATACCCGTTGGTCAGGCGCACTTTGGCCACCTTACGCAGGGCGGAGTTCGGTTTCTTCGGCGTTACAGTATAAACACGTGTGCAAACACCACGCTTCTGCGGACATCCCTGCAGAGCAGGAACCTTGTTCCGCTTTGCGGCCGGCTCCCGGCCCTTTGCGATCAACTGGTTGATGGTCGGCATGCGCCCTTCCCAATCCTTGTCCATATGCTGGCGGGAGACATTCCCACCATGACATTCCGTTCTAACCGACACGCGGCCGAACCGCCTGTCTCGCACAATTGCACGAGAGAAAGGAAGATTCCCTCCCCTCGTAGCGACTTGCCTCTGGACTTAACCCCTTTCTTATAGAAACGGAAGTAGTACCAGACGCTATTTTTTCACTCTGGGACGATTCCTTCACCTTAACAAGTGGGAACTGTCTGAGGCGCGAACCCTAAGAGGGCTTGGCCCAACTGTCAAGCCTCTCTGCGTTAACAGAGAGGCTTACCCCCCAGAATCTTACTCCGCAGCATCCTCCACCTCATCCAGCCCTTTAGGGAGCTGGGTTGGAGCTTGATCAGCCGCCAGACTACGCAACCGCCGCATAGCACCGCCTGTCCCAGCTGGAATCAAGCGACCAACGATCACATTCTCCTTCAAGCCGCCAAGCGTGTCGATTCTGCCTGATGTAGCAGCATCTGTAAGCACGCGCGTCGTCTCTTGGAAGGAGGCCGCAGAAATAAAGGACTGCGTTTGCAGCGATGCTTTGGTAATCCCCTGAAGAATCGGCATCGCCTTTGCTGGCTCACGCCCTTGCTCCAGAAGAGCCTTATTATCGCGCTCAAACTCAATCCGATCCACTGTCTCACCGATAAGGTAAGTGGAATCACCTGGCTCCAGAACCTCTACCTTCTGCAACATCTGGCGGACGATTACTTCGATATGCTTATCGTTAATCTTCACACCTTGCAGGCGGTAAACATCCTGAATCTCATTAACGAGATAGTCAGACAGAGCCTCCATCCCCATGACTTTTAGAATATCATGCGGAACACGGGGGCCATCCACCAGCGGGTCACCCTTTTGGACAAAGTCACCTTCCTGAACGGAAATATGCTTGCCCTTAGGAATGAGATAATCTGTCCGCTCGCCTGTCTCATCATTATGCACGATGACACAACGCTTAGCCTTATAGTCCTTACCGAACTCAATACGACCATCGCCTTCTGCGATAATCGCATGGTCCTTCGGACGGCGTGCCTCAAAAAGCTCTGCTACGCGCGGTAGACCACCGGTAATATCACGCGTTTTAGACCCTTCACGCGGGATACGGGCCAGCACGTCACCCGCATGAACCTCTGCCCCATTCTCTACCGAGAGGATACTATCGGGAGAGAGGAAGTAGCGAGCCTCATTACCATTGGCAAGACGAACCACATTCCCTTGAGCGTCCTTCAACTGCAAGCGAGGCCGTAGGTCCACACCC
The DNA here is from genome assembly GCF_026385475.1 of Bombella saccharophila. GTDB lineage: Bacteria > Pseudomonadota > Alphaproteobacteria > Acetobacterales > Acetobacteraceae > Bombella > Bombella saccharophila. The sequence continues at coordinate 262,557 of NZ_JANIDW010000003.1, read as the reverse complement.
TTCGCGGCTTGTTTGTAGTCCACAACCACGCGAGAGGTTAGGCCGGTGACTTCGTCAACCCGCTCAACCAGTGTGATACTGTCGATCAGGTCTTGATACTCCACCGTACCAGCTTGCTCGGTGATGATGGGGAGGGTGTAAGGATCCCACTCAGCCATCTTATCACCGCGCTTTACCTCCTGCCCTTCCGAGACCATCAAGCGCGCACCGTAAGGCACACGATACCGGGCTTTCTCTGCCCCGGTCTCATCAATAAGCAGGATCTCACAGTTACGGGACATCACCACAGGGACATTCTGCGAGTTTTGCACCACATTGCGGTTGCGGATAGTCACCTTACCATCACGGAAGGCTTCCACCATGGATTGCTCCGCACCACGGGTCGCCGCACCACCAATATGGAAGGTCCGCATCGTAAGCTGCGTACCAGGCTCACCAATGGATTGAGCGGCAATTACACCCACAGCCTCACCGATATTCACCGGCGTACCACGGGCAAGGTCACGCCCATAGCAATGGGCGCAGATGCCAGCCTGACTATCGCAGGTGAGAACGGAACGAATCTCAACCGCCTCGATCCCTGCTTCCTCAAGCCGCTCGACATCCGCCTCATCCAGCAGGCGGTTGCGCTCCAGCAGCACCTCACCCGTCACGGGATGCACGACATCCTTCGCCAAGGTCCGCCCCAGAGCACGCTCTGCCAAAGAGGCTACGACCTCACCGCTATCCATCACGGCACGAACAACCAAACCACGCTCACTGCCGCAATCTGCTTCGGTAATGATGCAATCCTGCGCCACATCGACCAGACGGCGGGTAAGATACCCGGAGTTCGCTGTTTTAAGCGCGGTATCGGCAAGACCCTTACGCGCACCATGGCTCGAGGTGAAGTAATCGAGAACCGATAGACCTTCTTTAAAGTTAGCAACAATCGGCTGTTCGATAATCTCACCTGATGGCTTCACCATCAGGCCACGCATACCGGCAAGCTGCTTCATCTGTGCTGGTGACCCACGAGCCCCAGAATGGCTCATCATCCACACAGAATTAGTGGGCTTACCCGGCACTTGCTTGGAGATTTCCTTCAACATGGCGGCCTGCACTTCGTCCGTGCAGCGCGACCACGCATCCACCACCTTGTTGTAACGCTCGCCAGCGGTAATCAGACCTTCCTGATATTGCTGCTCGAACTCCTTCACTTCCTCGGTCGTCTTGGCAACCAAGGTTGCCTTCTCGCTTGGGACGATCATGTCGTCCTTACCGAAGGAAATACCGGCCTTCGCAGCATGGCGGAAACCAAGAGCCATCAAACGGTCACAGAAGATAACCGCTTCCTTCTGCCCACAATGACGATACACCGTATCAATCACGTCAGAGACCAGCTTCTTCGTCAGCTGACGATTAATCAAGCTGAAAGGAATAGCCGGATTCTTAGGTAGAATCTGAGCAATCAAAGCACGACCGGGGGTTGTAAGCACCGTCTGACGGACGGACTTGCCCTCCTCATCCTGCACATCCAAGCGCAGACGAATCTTATCATGCAGCTTTAATGCACCAGCAAGCAGAGCGGCCTCAATCTCGGCAACCGTTGCATAAGCAGGGGGCCCAGCTTTAACGACCTTACCATCCTTAATCTCTGCTTCATCAGGTGTGAGACGGTATTCTGGCACTTCAAGGCTCAGATAATACAGACCAAGCACAATATCCTGAGACGGCACAATAATGGGCTTACCATTGGCAGGGCTGAGGATGTTGTTAGTGGACATCATCAACACGCGTGCCTCTAGCTGCGCCTCTAGGGAGAGAGGCACATGCACGGCCATTTGGTCACCGTCAAAGTCCGCATTAAAAGCAGTACAAACGAGCGGATGAAGCTGAATCGCCTTGCCTTCCACGAGGCTCGGCTCGAAGGCCTGAATCCCCAGACGGTGCAGCGTTGGCGCACGGTTCAACATCACCGGATGCTCGCGGATAACTTCCTCAAGAATATCCCAAACTTCCGGCCGCTCTTTCTCGACCATACGCTTAGCGGCTTTAATGGTCGTTGCGTGCCCGTACTTCTCCAACTTGGAGTAAATGAACGGCTTAAACAACTCCAAAGCCATCTTCTTAGGAAGACCACATTGATGCAGCTTCAGCTCCGGCCCCACCACAATGACGGAACGACCAGAATAGTCCACGCGCTTACCAAGAAGGTTCTGACGGAAGCGCCCTTGCTTCCCTTTCAGCATATCAGAAAGGGACTTCAACGGCCGCTTATTCGCCCCGGTAATGGCACGTCCACGACGGCCATTATCGAACAGCGCATCTACCGCCTCTTGCAGCATACGCTTTTCGTTACGGACGATAATATCGGGCGCACGAAGCTCAATGAGGCGTTTTAGACGGTTGTTACGGTTGATAACACGGCGATACAAATCATTGAGATCGGATGTTGCAAAACGCCCGCCATCCAGTGGCACGAGAGGGCGCAGCTCCGGCGGAATCACCGGCACAATGTCCAGAATCATCCATTCCGGCTTAGCCCCGCTCTCCACGAAGGCTTCCACCATCTTCAAGCGTTTGACAAGCTTCTTACGCGCTGCCTCGGATGTCGCCTTACGCAATTTCTTGCGCATGATGGTCTTTTCCGAATCACCTTCCATTACCTCAGCATCGTAATCGAAAGGATCCGCCTCGCCCCGCTCCTTCGCCGCGCGGCTTAGCTCGGCTTCCTCAGCATTGGGAAGGCCCCAATTATAGCTGGAGAGCGCACGCTTAATTGCCTCCGCCCCGATGCCGACATCCAGACCAGCATCAGCAAACTCGTCCATCAATTCTTCGCAGCGGATTTCATCCAGCAAATATTGATCGCGACGTTTACCATATTTGTAAGATTCAACTTGGTCGGACGCACACACGCCCTTATCCAGCACCAAGAACTTCTCAAAATACAGGACGGGCTCAACATCTTTGAGCGGCAAATCCAGCATTGTGGCAATACGGCTTGGGAGAGACTTGAGGAACCAAATATGAGCCACCGGCGAGGCCAGGTCGATATGACCCATCCGCTCGCGCCGTACCTTCGCTAAGGTGACCTCTACGCCGCATTTCTCACAGATGATCCCGCGGAACTTCATCCGCTTATATTTACCGCACAGACATTCATAATCCTTAGTCGGACCAAAAATGCGCGCACAGAAAAGACCATCGCGCTCTGGCTTGAACGTCCGATAATTGATCGTTTCTGGTTTTTTGATCTCGCCATAAGACCAAGAGCGAATCTGCTCGCTTGAGGCAAGCTGAATACGAATCTGGTCAAACGTGCCTGACTGCCCAGACTGACCGAGAATCTTCATGAGATCGTTCATTTGCCGAAACCCCATTGTGCCGAACGACATACCGCCGGCACGTTAAACATGAACAATGAAGAAGGAGCGGAAAGCACTGCCCTCACAGCCCCCCCTGCTCAAGCTCGACATTCAAACCAAGCGACTTCAGTTCCTTCACAAGGACGTTGAAGCTTTCTGGAATACCTGCTTCAAAATCATCCTGCTCCCGAACAATCGCCTCATACACCTTTGTACGGCCGGAGACGTCATCGGACTTCACTGTCAGCATTTCCTGAAGCGTATAAGCCGCTCCGTAAGCCTCCAATGCCCAGACTTCCATCTCCCCGAAACGCTGCCCACCAAACTGAGCCTTACCACCAAGCGGCTGCTGGGTGACCAACGAGTAAGGACCAATCGAACGTGCGTGAATCTTGTCATCAACAAGATGATGCAGCTTCAGCATATAAATGTAACCAACGGTGGATTGACGCTCGAACGCTTCACCCGTCCGGCCATCAATCAACTGGGACTGCCCCGTCTCACTCACACCAGCCTTCTTCAGCATTCCCTCAATATCAGGGATAGATGCCCCATCAAAAACCGGGGTAGCAATCGGCACACCCTTACGCAGGTTATTGGCAAGCTCGATCAGCTGATCATTGTCCATGCTGGCGATATCTTCCTTGAAGATCTCCTCCCCATAGACATCCTTCAACTTATCCAACAATTCTTGCCGTTTCTCACCCGTGCGCTGATATTCATCCACCATTGCACCAATGCTTTGGCCGATATTGGCGCAGGCCCATCCGAGATGGGTCTCCAAAATCTGCCCCACATTCATACGCGATGGCACGCCAAGGGGGTTCAATAGCAGGTCAACAGGCTGGCCATTCTCAAGGAAGGGCATATCCTCAACCGGCACAACGCGGGAGACCACACCCTTATTACCATGACGACCGGCCATTTTATCACCCGGCTGAAGCTTACGCTTCACCGCGATAAAGACCTTAACCATCTTCATCACACCCGGCGGCAACTCATCACCACGCTGAAGCTTCTCGACCTTATTATCGAAGCGATTATTGATGCGCTTAACAGCATCATCAAACTCACGACATAATGTCTCAAGCTGCGCCATAGTCGCGACATCAACAACCGGGATGTTACGCCATGTTGTACGTGGATGCTCGGCAAGCAGCTCCGCTGTGATAGGCGTACCTGCACGAATCCCCTTAAAGCCAGCCGCAGCCTCTTGGCCAATCAGATGCTCTTTAAGACGATTATAGAAGCTACGCTCCTGAATCCCACGTTCATCGTCACGGTCCTTAGCGAGACGCTCAATCTCGGAACGCTCAATCGCCATAGCGCGCTCATCTTTATCCACCCCGCGGCGGGAGAAGACGCGCACATCAACCACTGTGCCGCTTGTCCCCGGTGGAAGCTTCAGAGACGTATCGCGCACATCGGAGGCTTTCTCACCAAAGATAGCGCGCAGAAGTTTTTCCTCCGGCGTCATCGGGCTTTCACCCTTTGGTGTCACCTTACCGATGAGGATATCGCCCGGATTAACCTCGGCCCCGACATAAACAATGCCAGCTTCATCAAGGTTGCGCAGAGCCTCTTCCCCAACATTGGGAATATCACGCGTAATTTCTTCCTGACCCAGCTTTGTATCACGGGCCATGACCTCAAACTCTTCAATATGAATTGAAGTAAAGATGTCATCACGCGCGATACGCTCGGAAATCAGGATCGAATCCTCAAAGTTGTACCCATTCCACGGCACGAAAGCCACGAGAACGTTACGACCCAGAGCCAGCTCCCCAAGCTCGGTAGAAGGACCATCAGCAATAATGTCCCCTGCTGAGACCTGATCCCCCACCCGCACTAACGGACGCTGATTTAAACATGTGGACTGATTGGAGCGCATATATTTCCGCAGCCGGTAAATATCCACACCCTGCGTTGCGCCCTGCTCATCCGTTGCACGGATAACAATACGCGCACCATCAAGCTGGTCCACCACACCGCCACGTTTAGCGATGATGGTCGCCCCAGAATCATGCGCGACAGGCCCTTCCATCCCCGTCCCCACGAGCGGCGCATCCGCGCGCACCAGAGGCACGGCCTGACGTTGCATGTTTGAACCCATGAGCGCACGGTTCGCATCGTCATTTTCCAAGAACGGAATCAACGCCGCCGCAACGGAGACGAGCTGCTTTGGTGAGACGTCACACGCCGTGACTTGCTCCGGGGCTACGAGGCGGAAATCACCCGTCTGACGCACAGCAACGAGCTCATCAGTCAAGCGGTTATTGCTCTGCTTAGCATCGGCCTGCGCCACCAAAAGACGCTCTTCTTCCATCGCGGAAAGATACTTCCAACCATCTTGGAAGACACCATCCTTCACCAGACGATAAGGCGTCTCGATAAAGCCGTATTTATTGACCTTTGCGTAAGTCGCCAGGGAGTTAATCAGACCAATATTCGGCCCTTCTGGCGTCTCAATCGGGCAGATACGACCATAATGCGTTGGATGAACGTCACGAACCTCAAAGCCTGCACGCTCGCGCGTTAACCCACCCGGCCCAAGAGCGGAGAGACGCCGCTTATGCGTTACCTCAGAGAGCGGATTGGTTTGGTCCATAAACTGGCTAAGCTGGGAAGAGCCGAAGAACTCACGCACAGCAGCCGCAGCCGGTTTCGCGTTGATAAGGTCATGCGGCATGACGGTATCAATATCGACAGAGCCCATCCGCTCACGGATAGCACGCTCCATCCGCAGCAAGCCGATGCGATATTGATTCTCCATCAGCTCCCCAACGGAGCGGACGCGGCGGTTACCCAGGTTATCAATATCATCAACCTGACCACGCCCATCCTTCAAGTCGCACAGAATCTTAACCGTGCGTAGGATATCCTCTTTCCGCAGCGTCCGCAGCGTATCGGGCGCATCCACATCCAGCCGCATATTCATCTTCACACGGCCAACAGCGGAAAGGTCGTAACGATCCTGCGAGAAAAACAGACCACGCAGCATAGCCTCCGCCGTCTCACGGGTTGGTGGCTCGCCGGGGCGCATGATGCGATAAATATCGATCAACGCCTCCTCACGCGTGGTGTTCTTATCTGCCATAAGCGTATTACGAATCCACGGGCCATGCGTACCATCAATGGCAAGAACAGGCAGCTCCGTCAGGCCAAGCTCTTCCAGCTCGGCAAGCTTTTCTTCCGTAAGCTCCTCGCCGGCTTCCGCGTAGATCTCACCCGTCTTTTCATTGACGAGGTCATGAGCGATGAAGCGACCCAGAATATCCAGCCGCCCAACTTGCACAACGCGGGTCTTTTCAGCAATTTTGCGAACAACGCGCGCTGTTAGCTTTGTCTCGGCATCTGCAACGACCTCACCCGTATCCGCATCCACCAGCGGGCTTAGCAGCTTAATGCCACGAAAAGCCTCTGGGTCAAAAGGACGCGCCCACTCACCCCCCATACGCGTGAAGGGCACCGTGCCATAGAAGTTAGCGAGGATTTCATCCTCATCCATCCCCGTAACATCTAGCGCATCAACATCGCCGCCTTCAGCCAATTTGGCCTCACGCGCCTTGAGGTAATTTTCTCCCTCTAAGGCATAAAGCAACGTGGTGACGGGCAATTTGCGCTTACGGTCGATACGGACATGGATAATATCCTTCGCATCGAACTCAAAATCCAACCAAGAGCCACGATAGGGGATAATACGCGCCGCAAAGAGATATTTACCGGAAGAATGTGTCTTGCCTTTATCATGGTCGAAGAACACACCAGGGCTACGATGCATCTGCGAGACAATAACACGCTCTGTCCCGTTGATGATAAAAGTGCCGTTATCTGTCATGAGCGGCATATCGCCCATATAAACCGGCTGCTCCTTCAGGTCATGAATGGAGCGTGTCCCTGTATCCTCATCAATATCCCATGTTGTTAAACGCAGAATGACCTTAAGCGGGGCTGCGTATGTTAAACCCCGCTGAATGCATTCCTCAACATCATATTTCGGCTCTTCAAATTCATAATACTGGAAGTCCAACCGACCACGCCCAGCAAAATCATGAATTGGGAAAACGGAGCTAAAAACCTCCTGAAGGCCCGCCGCCTCGCGGCTATCGGAGCGAACATTCATCTGCAGGAAAGCTTCATACGAAGCCCGCTGCACGTCAATCAAATTAGGCATCGGCGCAATTTCGGGAATACGTCCGAAACTTTTGCGGATCCTTTTACGCCCTGTGAAGGATTTTGTGATCGCCATCTTATCCTGCCTCTGAACCAGACCTTCAAGTCGTCCGTAATAGTCCCATGTCCCTTATAGAAACGACAGACGACTTGAACGGCTGGCTTACCCCTACTGTATGACGCGTGACGGAGTGCTTACTATACGTAAATTTCCTGTCAACGGCAAATGGGGCGGGCACAATAAAGCACCCGCCCACGCGCTCCAACGATCCCCTGGAAGGGGATCGCTAGGATCAAACTCTTACTTGATCTCGACAGATGCGCCGTTCTCTTCAAGAGCCTTTTTGATCTTCTCAGCTTCTTCCTTGGTTGCGCCTTCCTTGATGGTCTTCGGTGCGCCTTCAACCAGCTCCTTAGCTTCCTTCAGGCCCAGGCCTGTGATGCCGCGGATTTCTTTAATGACGTTGATCTTCTTGTCACCAGCCTTAGCCAGCACAACGTCAAACTCGGTCTTGTCAGCAGCAGCCTCGCCACCAGCAGCACCCGGAGCAGCTGCAGCAACAGCAACCGGAGCAGCAGCGGAAACGCCCCATTTCTCTTCCAGAAGTTTGGAAAGCTCAGCAGCCTCCAGAACGGAGAGAGCGGAGAGTTCGTCAACCAGTTTTGCCAAATCGGCCATGATAATATCCTCTAAGATACGTAAGTTAGGCAGCCTCACACAGACGGGCCACCTTGTTCATTAAGCGGCTTCCGTGTCGCCTGTTCTGGCATAGGCACCAAGAACGCGAGCAAGCTGCCCAGCCGGAGCTTGGGTGACGCCTGCAATGCGCGTTGCTGGGGTACTGATCATACCCACCAGCTGTGCACGCAGCTCGTCCAAAGATGGAAGCTCAGCCAGAGCCTTGACACCATTGACGTCCAGCGTCTGGTTACCAAGGGCACCACCAAGCACCACCAGCTTGTCATTCTTCTTGGCGAACTCGACAAGTACCTTCGCCACGCCAACCGGCTCATCCGACCAAGAAATGGCCGTCGGGCCTTTAAATAGCGGCGCAATACCGTCGAACTGGGTCCCATCCAGAGCCCGGCTGACCAGCCGGTTCTTCGCAACCTTATATGTCGCACCCACAGCACGAATGCTCCGGCGCAGCTCTGTCGCATCAGCTACCGTCAGACCCAGATTCTGGGTGACGACAACCATGGAGGTGCTGCCGAACACTTTACTGAGGGACTCGACAAAGGCCCGTTTTTCCGTACGGTCCAAAACCTGTCTCCTCGTTAGTCCGATTATCTCGGACCAGGTTACCCATAGGCCCTGCCCCACGCAATGGCAGAACAAAGCCCGCTCGCCTGTCCATGATGAGAAGACCGCACCATACCCAGAGGTAAAATACGTTCTACCCGTCTCACGCCTGCGCTACTTTAGCTTCAAGGGGATACCCCACATGCGCTCTTGGACAGGAAAAGAGCGGCTCATCACCGCTCAGCACCATCCCGAAGGATGGCGATTCCTTACAACCTCATTCAGCCTTCAAAGCTGGAAAGGTCAACGCGTACCCCTACCCCCATTGTGGAAGAAAGGGAAGCTTTTTTCAGGTAAGTCCCTTTTGCACCAGCAGGACGAGCCTTCTGGAGTGCATCAACAAGGGCCTTCACGTTCTCGGCCAACTGAGACTCGGAGAAGGAAGCCTTACCGACACCAGCATGCACGATACCAGCACGCTCAGCGCGATATTCCACCTGACCGGACTTAGCGGCTTCAATCGCGCCCTTTACATCCATTGTCACGGTGCCTAGGCGCGGGTTCGGCATCAAACCACGCGGGCCAAGAATCTTACCCAAACGCCCGACCAGAGCCATCATATCCGGTGTTGCGATGCAGCGATCGAACTCAATCTCACCAGCCTGAATCTTCTCGGCCAAATCCTCAGCACCAACAACTTCAGCCCCAGCAGCCTGCGCCTCTTCCGCTTTCGGCCCACGGGCAAACACACCAACGCGCAATGTTTTACCTGTGCCATGCGGTAGGGAGATCAAACCGCGGACCATCTGGTCAGCATGACGAGGGTCAACGCCCAGCCCGATCGCGAACTCGACCGTCTCATCAAACTTTGCGGTTGCATTGCCCTTTACCAGAGCTACAGCCTCATTCAGGGAATAGAGCTTCTCGCTATCAACCTTAGCGCGCAGAGCAGCAATACGTTTGTTTTTAGCCATTTCTTAGCCCTCCACCACATCAAGACCGATGGAACGAGCAGACCCAGCCAGCATACGCACGGCACCATCAATGTCGTTTGCGTTCATGTCTTGGAACTTCTTCTCAGCAATCTCACGCAGCTGAGCTGTCGTCACAGAGCCAACAGATGCCGCACGACCAACTGTCTGAGCACCCTTGGTGATCTTAGCGGCCTTAAGCAAGAAATAAGTGTTCGGCGGGGTTTTGGTAATGAACGTAAAGGTACGGTCCGCATAAGCCGTAATGACGACCGGGATCGGCATACCGGGCTCAAGACCCTGCGTCTTCGCATTGAACTCTTTACAGAATTGCATGATGTTCAACCCGCGCTGACCGAGCGCAGGACCAACTGGGGGAGACGGATTCGCCTTACCAGCGGGAATCTGTAATTTGATGTAGCCAACAACTTTTTTGGCCATATCCGGGACTCCTTATCTTTAGTACCCGAACCGCGGTTAAGACGGCAGGGAGCATCCCTACCTCCCGCGTTCGACTAGGGGCGTTCCCTAGACTATTATCCCCTGCTTCGTCAAGGTGGAATCAAGGATGTGTTGTCTCATGCGGCGCACCTGTAAAGTCACGCTCTGCAAGAGGTGGCTCAATCTCCGAGCCATGCTGCGCCACCCCCACGGGCACCTCCCCCGCAGGGCGAGCATGATGCAGGCCCTTATATTGCAGCGGGCCAATCGGGTCGATGCTCTTGATATCGGGTAATAATTTATCCGACCAGCCACCCCCTAGAGCGCGAATAAGCCGCACTGTCGCTTGCACCTGCTTCATCTGCGCTTGGACCTCTAATAAACGTGCCTTCAGCGCATCTTGCTGTGCCACCAGCGCGTCCAGATAATTGCTCAACCCGCCAGTATAAAGGGCCATGGTCATAGCTTGGGTCCGTAAAGCCGCTTCGACAGCCTGATGCTGCTGGAGCTGCTCTTGGTGGTATAACCCGGTCTCACTAAGACCATCTTCTACATCCTGAAAGGCACCTAATACGGTCGCGCGATACGCATCTACCCGCTCCCGATATTGCGACCAAGCCCGTTGTAAAGCCGCACGGCGCATACCGCCTGTAAAGAGAGGCTCCACCGCTTGCACCGCAATTTGCCAAAACGCACGTGAAATGCTGGCAAGGTCAAACCCTGAATCTTCAAACCCACCAGTCGCGCTAATGACGATATGCGGATAAAAGGCCGCACGCGAGACGCCAATCGCCCGTGCTGCGGCTGCCATTTGCCGTTCGCTCACAGCAACATCAGGCCGCCGCTCCAACAGAGTAGAGGGTAAACCGCTCTGCACACGGATTGTCCCGAAATGCATGCGGATGTCTTTAATCGGCTCGATATGGAAGCTTGCTGGCACCATATTAACCATGACAGCAATTGCATGTTCCTCTATCTGGCGTGCCGCCATGAGGTCACTCTTAGCGGCCTCTGCATCATAAAGTTGGTTCTCAGCACGCGAGACATCCAGCCCCGCCCCAATAGCCCCGCCCTGCCGTAAGCGCGTAATCTCCACCGCTGTGCGGAAATAACGAATGGAATCATCATATACGGCAAGCTGTGCATCAATCCCGCGCAACGTAACGTAATTGGACGCTAACTCCGCCTGGAGCGACAAACGCGTCAACGCATATTGTGCCGCCCCAGCTTGTGCCAAGTTCTTTTGCATATGGCTTTGGTTGCGGATAGCATCCCAAAAATCCGGCTCCCATGTTGCCGCACCGCTATAGGCTACGTTCGACTCATAAATAGGCGTATTGTTGCTACGCCGTAAAAAGAGCCGCCCTTCCGACTGCTTATTACGACTCATCCGTGCGCCACCGGCTAATTGCGGATACAGACGGCTCTCAGTCTCCCGTGCGATATCGCGCTCTTGTGTAAAAACCTCAGCCGCGGCTTGAAGGTCTGGGTTATAGGCCTCCAAACGTTTTTCTAGATCATCTAATTGCGGATCATGAAAGAGCGTCCACCATTGCCCACGCTCAATAGCATCAGCGGGCTGAGCATCCCCCATAATGCCCTTGCCAGCCCACCCATCAGGATAAATAAAATGCGGCGTATGATAATGAGGGGCAAGGTCACACGAGGTCAGGCATAACGAAAGCCCGCCTATCACTAACGACACCCGCCCCCATAAACGCCCCGCCATTAATGCTGCTCCTGCTGTGAGGGCACAGCCGGTTTGTCATGCACCGCTCCCCCCGTTTTATCAGCATCATCCGTGTTATTCTCATCAGGCGGCGGCATAGCCCCCACGCGGCGTAAATCATTCGATGTAACATTTTTAACCGCTAGGGCCTCTTTAGGTTTATGGTCATTATAACCTCGTGTTGGTGTCACGACCTTTACCTCATCGCCATCCAACATATCTGCAGTAGGGTTAGCCACAATCTCATCTTCTGCTGATAAGCCTGAAAGGATTTGCGTGGTCATCCCATAATTCGTCCCCGCTTGCACATTCAGCAAAGTAATGTGGTTATGAACAACCTTAGCCACCTGCATCCCTTGTGCACGGAAAATAAGCGCATTGGTCGGGACGATGAGAATATTCGTATCCCCCGGGGCATGAATATGCGCAGTCGCATAGGAGTTGGGCCAGAGCAACCCATCGGGATTATCCAACACAAGCTCCGTCGTCACCGTGCGTGTGGCGGCATTAAACGCATTCGCCGTGGCTAAAAAGCGCGCCTTGAAGGAACGCCCCGGATATTGTGGCACGCTTAAATCCGCACTGATTTTAGGGGAGATGACACTCGCAAAATCCTGCGGGACAGAGACAAAAACACGGATTTTATGCACATCCGCAACGGAGAATAACTCCGCCATAGCCCCACGCGCGCTCATATTGCCGCCTGTGGCGTTAACATAATCCCCAACATTGACTAAACGCGAGGTTACAATGCCATCAAAAGGGGCAACAATCCGCTTAAAGTTCTCCAACGCTTCGACACGCTCTACCTCATGAGCCGCCGCATCCAACTCGGCCCGTTGGGCCGCTGCATTAGCGGCTTGCACATCCACCTCTTGGCGCGAGACCGCCTGCGTGCTGCGTAAAGCCGTCCAACGTTGGGTGGTAATCAACGCCAATTTATACCGGGCATTAATCACCTCATAATGTGCCTTAGCCGCTGCATATTGGGCATCAATACTCGGTGTGCTGACCTCTGCGAGCAAATCCCCCCGTTTTACATGCGCACCGTAATCTTTGTACCACATCTTCACATAGCCGGAGACCTGCGCATAGATGGGGGCCTCGTACCATGCGGCTAAGTTCGCTGGTAAATCGACCTCACGCGTGGCAGGGCCGGGCTGTGGCTTAATTAACACCACGCGGGTAATGGCCTCATCAGCCGCCTCCCGCTCTAAGGCTGCATGATGCCATGCCCGTTGCAGCAAGCCGATAACCACCAGCCCCACCAACACAGCCAGCAAGCCATAAAGCCACACACGCCCCTTACCACGCATAGGAGATGATGGCTGTTGTGAGGTCGATGTCATACCGTTTCTCCTTGCGTAGCAGCCCGTTTCCCCTTCGGGGCACCACCATGAATCATAGCAAACACACAGGGAACAAACAGTAATGTTGCCACAGTAGCCATCAGCAACCCGCCAATCACCGCCTTCCCTAAAGCTGCATTGGAGGAATTACTGACGGACATAGGAATCATACCAATCATCATGGCAAGAGCCGTCATTAACACGGGGCGAATACGCTCAAACCCCGCCTCGGAGGCCGCTAAAATGGCATCGCCATGGTCCTCCAACCGCTCCCGTGCGAAGGCGACCACCAGCACTGCATTAGCTGTTGCGGTACCCATACACATAATCGCCCCCGTTAAGGCTGGGACGGAGAGGGTCGTATGTGTAAGGAACAAGCTCCACGCAATGCCTCCCAAAGCAGCTGGTAAGGCCATAATAATCACAAACGGGTCCAACCATGATTGGAAATTAACAACAATAATCAAATAAACCAGCACGATAGAGAGCAACAACCCACCAATGAGCTGAATATAAGCGTTGTTCATCGTCACAGCTTGCCCACGCACTACCATGCTAGAGCCACGGGGCAAATCTGCCCGCATAGCCTCTACCTCCCGCTTTACAGCCCGCGATAGACTGCCAAGGTCTATCCCCTCTGGCGCGACATAAATATCAAAAACCGGCATGATATTATAATGTGAGACCTCAGCGGGCGTGCCTGTCTGCACAATCTGGCTCAAGCCCCCCATAATCTGCATAGTCCGGTTTTGCGGGTTGCCATCGCCTTTATCAATCGGCACCTTTTGGAGATCATTAAGCGTCTGCAAATAATTCGCTGGGGCTTGCACATCAATCAGCTGCGATGTCCCTTGGGCATTGAGGTAATAAGTCTGCCCCACCTGAGAACTACCCGAGAGGGTCGTCAGCACGTTATAGGCAATATCTTTTTCGGAAACGCCCGTCCCCAGCGCAAAGCTCCGCCGTGCATTGATGAGCATGGTTGGTTGGGTCATCGGCTGTTGAATACTTACATCCACCGCACCCGGAATCTTCCGCAGCCGCTGGGCTAAACGGACTGCAAAAGCGTAATTATCCTGCAAATTACGCCCGACAATTTGTACATCAATCGGTGATGGCAGCCCAAAATTGAGGATTTTTGCCGTCAAGTCCCCCGGCTGGAAGGTAAAGACCATACCGGGGAAGGCCGTACTCAACGCCTTACGTAACTGTTTGCGGTATGTTGCAACGGGGCTTTCGGATTCCGCTAATTGGATAGTCACGTCACAATCTTGCGCGCCCGTTGTCGGTGAAGGGACCATAGCCTGATTGATCTGGCTCATCGGCAAACCACAATTATTGACAATCAACTTAACTTGGCCGGGCAATGTCTCACGGATTTTCTTCTCTACAAGGCCGCTAAGCTTGGCACTTTCCTCAATACGTGTGCCAATCGGAGCGCGAAAATGCATCTGCATCGTACCGGACTTAATCTCCGAGAAAAAATCCTGCCCGACAAACAGTAACAATAATAATGACGATAACGCCCCAGAGAGAAAAATAATAATAAACCGCTTCCGGTTCGCTAAAGCGCGTAACAGAACCTCATGATAGAGATGGCGGAATCGTTCAAACCGTGCCTCAAAAGCGTCTTGAAACCGCCCCAAAATACCGCGCTGCTTCGTTTTATGCTCGGCACTACGTTGCTGCTGTACTTGTGCAGCAAGCAGCCAATTTGCCATGGTTGGAACAAGAGTTCGGGAAAGAATAAAAGACGCAATCATCGCAAAAATAATTGCCTCTGCCATTGGCATAAACAACCAACCTGAGACGCCTGTTAACTCAAAAAGAGGGAACCAAACAATACAAATACAGGTTGTGGAAACAAAGGTTGGAATAACAATTTGGTTCGCAGCATCAATAATAGCCTGCTCTAACTCTTTACCCATATGCAAATGAGCATCGATATTCTCGATCATCACCGTGGCATCATCCACGAGAATGCCCACAGCCAACGCCAGACCACCTAAGGTCATGACATTAATGGACTGCCCAGCAAGGCTTAGGCAAATTAAAGCCGATAACATCGCTAAGGGAATAGACACCGCCACGATAACGGTCGATCGCCATGAACCAAGAAAGAGCAGTACGGTAAGGCTTGTTAGGATAGCCGCGGTAATCATCTCCCGCACCACATCCACCACAGATTCCTTCACGAAGCTAGAAGCATCCGTCAGGATGTTCATGCTTGTCCCCTCTGGCAGGGTTTTTTGAATATCTGGGAGGAGCTTCTTCACGCCATTAACGACCTCTAAGGTCGAGGCATTTCCGCTTTTAAGGATGACGATCATCACCGCCTGCTTACCCCGGACAAGCACGGCATTTGTCTGCGGAGGGCCACCTTTATGCACCCAGGCAACGTCACGCATATAGATGACCGAGTTGCCTACCTGCTTAATCGGCATCTTATTAAAAGCCGCAATATCCATGGGGGCAGAATTTGTCCTCACCATGAAATCCATCGGCCCAATTTTCTGATCCCCAGCGGGGAGAACGATATTCTGCCGGTTCAACGCGCTGGCGACATCTACTGGGGAGAGCCGATGAGCCAGCAATTTCACGGGGTCGATATCCACCATGATATCCGCTGCCACACCACCATAGGGGTTAGGGATGGCCGTCCCAGCGACTGAGACAAGCTCCGGCCTGATGAGGTTGGAGGCCATATTATAGACCTCCGAAGCGGACATATTCGGGTTATTGACCTGTAAAGTCAGCACGGGGACAGAGGACGCATCCAACGCCAGGATCAAAGGCGGGGTTGCCCCTGTGGGAAGTTGCTTAATAACCGTCTGCGATACAGAGGTAATTTGCGTCTGCGCAACAGCAGCATCCGTCCCAGGTTGGAAGAATATCTTTACAATACCGCGCCCGTAATAAGAGTTACTCTCTATATGCTCAATGTTATTCACGGTCGCTGTTAAAGCGCGCTCGTAATAATAAACGATACGGCCTGAGACTTCCTCCGGCATTAACCCGGTATAAGACCAAACAACCGCTACAGTGGGAATTTTGATATTAGGGAACACATCAGTCGGTGTTCCCAAAATGGCCTTTACACCAAAAATCACAATGATGATGGACATCACCACAAAGGTGTAAGGCCGCCGTAACGCCGTTAGAACAATCGCATTCATACGGCTAACTCACTTACGCCCTTCATTATGTCAGAGAAAGCATCCATCTCTTTTTTCATCATTCGGGGCAATATCTTTCTCCACCGGGTCACATTTGAGCAGATTTTATCCTACAGGCAGAGATTATAACGGGACAAGTTAAAGAAAAATCCTTTTTATCTGAAAAGATTTTTACATAACACGATTACGTTATCTCCAACACGCCTCCTTCATATATCGCCATATTTCAGGCAAGCCGATCCCCCTCCGTCACGGATGGAAAAATAAGACGAAATACAGTCCCACTTACCACATCTTCTTCATTATTTTCTTCAATCACCAATCGGGCTTCATGCAAACAGACAATCGCTGCTACTAAGCTGAGACCAAGGCCACTCCCAGGGATATGACGGCTTTTATCCGCACGGTAAAAGCGGCCCATCACCGCACTGCGCTCCTCCACAGCGATACCGACACCTGTATCACGCACCTCAAACCACGGCTCCTGTAGCTCATTACAGCCGGCTCGCAATGTAATGCGCCCTCCTGCCTCGGTAAATTTAAGAGCATTATCCAGCAAATTCGCCAAAACTTCATTCAATAAATCTGCATCCCCCCATAAAGAGACTGGCCCTTCATGCGGGACAACAAAGAGGGATAAACCTTGCATCTCCGCTATTGGCTCGTACAAATCAGCCATATCCATAATCAAAGGCACAACATCCATTTGCTGGAAGCCCGCCCGCCGCTGGCCTGTCTCAATCTCACCAATCCGCAATAACGCCGTGATGATGGAGAAACATTGCTCCAAATCGCGCTGGCATAACCCCATCGCACGCTCAAAACGCTCTTTATCCTCTATGGAGGGATCCAAACTCTGCGCCACAGCATTGACGCGATCTAAGCGCGCTTGCACGCGCGCTAGAGGGGTGCGGAGGTCATGAGCGATATCATTACCCACATCGCGCATCTCCCCCATAAGCTGCTCTAGCCTATCCAGCATACGGTTTACCGAGCCTGCGAGACGGTCTAGCTCATCATGCCCGCGCCCAACAGGTAAACGCTCACGCATTTGGCCTTTCATAATTTGCTCAATAGAGGAGTGCATTTTGGTAATGCGCCCCAAGGCCCTGCGGCTAAGGACCATCCCCGCTAACAACGCGAACAGCACCACCGGCACCATCGCAAATAAAGCTGAACGCTGCGCAACCTGCCATAGCTCGTTGATCATATGACGGGAGCGACCTAGCACTAAAAGCCGCGTCCGCCCCGGCTGCATCCCTGGGACTTCCACCACCAAAAAACGCATGACTGTAACGCTATGGTCTGGCAACACAAAGGAGAGCTTCTGCATGGTCGGGCCAAATTTAAGCCCTGCGGGCCATGCCTTCATATCCCCCGCTATAGGGTGACGATTTTTATCAAACAACGCTGCGGCATTGAGGAAAACACGCAACTCACTCGTGCTGCGCTCCTTCAAGCGGACCTCAAGATCACCCGGGGCTTCCTGCATTAAAACCGAGGCCGAACGCCGCAATAAATCATCAGTGCGGAGCTTCTCATAGGTGCTGATCTGCCCATAGAGCAAAACCAACTCCAACAGCATCCCCAACACGATGATGCCAACCAGCCCTAAAGTCAGCCTAAAGGCCGCCGTGCGGAAAAGGTCACTCCGGGACACGCAAACAGAACCCCGCCCCACGAATGCTTTGGATTAAAGGCTCATCCCCCTCTTTATCCACCTTACGGCGCAATTTACCGATATGCACATCCACCAAATTTGTCCGTGGGACGAAGCGGTAATTCCACACATCCTCAAGCAACATTGTCCGGGTAAGGACAGTATTAGGCCGGCGCATCATATATTCCAGCAAGCGGAACTCACGCGGCAATAGGTCAATCTCCCGGCCCTCGCGCCGGACACGCCGCTCTAACAGGTCCATCTCCAACGGCCCTAACTTCAACATAGACGTCCGCCCATAAATAGGCCGCCTCAATAGGGCCTCTAGCCGTGCGGCTAATTCCTCCATTACAAAAGGCTTCGTCAGATAATCATCACCGCCCGCTTTAAGCCCGCTAATACGATCATCTACCGCCGATAACGCCGAGAGGACTAAGACAGGCATTGTCATCCCCTGCTCACGCAGCGTCTCTAAGACACTCAACCCATCAAGCCCCGGTAACATACGGTCCATCACCAAAAGGTCATGCTCGCCTGTTCGGGCCATCTCTAAGCCTTCTGGGCCTGTAGACGCGCGTTTCACGACATAACCACGCCCGCGTAAATCCTCTACAATCTCTTCTGCGAGGCTATCATCATCTTCTACCAAGAGAAGATTTATCGGCGTTTGATTTTCCCCCTCACGGTGGGTTTCGCTAGGCCAGGGTTGCCGTTCGTTCTTTTTCAATGTCGTCTCTGCCATCGGTTATATGCTCTCTATTAGGCAATGTACCATCATTCTCACCCTCATACACTAGCTCGCTCTGCCGCAGCCTGTCCTGCTGCCGCACCACTCGCCCATGCCCATTGGAAGTTATAGCCCCCCAACCAACCCGTCACATCCACCGCTTCCCCCACAATATAAAGCCCCGGCACAGAGCGTGCCTCCATCGTTTGGGAGGACAAGTCCCGCGTATCCACTCCTCCCCGCATGACCTCCGCCTTAGCATACCCTTCCGTGCTGCTCGGCCTTATCGTCCAATCTGCCACATAGTTTGCTAAAACACGCACAGATTTTGCGGGCTGTTCTGCCAAGGGACGTCCATCCATCCGCCCATGAATAAGATATCGTGCTAGACGTGCAGGCAAGGCCTCCACCAAAGCCGCAGCATGGGCCTTGGGCCGTTTCTGGCTGATAGTCCGCATCATCTCATACACATCTCGACCGGGAAGAAGATTAAGACGCACAGCCTCGCCCCTCTCCCACCATGAAGAAATCTGTAAAATCGCAGGGCCAGACACACCCCGATGCGTAAAGACCATACCCCCCGTAAAGCAGGGTTTTTTCCGCCCCATAAGAGACACCGTAACAGGCAAAGACACACCGGCAAGTTCCGGCTGGGCCTCAGCCAAACAAAAGGGCACTAAGGCTGGAGCCGGTGCAACCACACGCAACCCAAAACGCTGCGCGATGCGTAAAGAGAAGTCCGTTGCCCCTAATTTTGGCAAAGCCAACCCTCCGGTTGCCAAAATCACCGCCCGCGCCTGCAGCACACCCTGCACGGTCTCCACCGCAAAAACATGGCCATCATGCGCGACATCCCGCACCACACAACCAAGCTGAAAACGCACATGCGCGGCACGACATTCAGCCTCCAACATTGTGACAATCTGCCGGGCAGATTCATCACAAAAAAGCTGACCATCTTCCTTCTCATGCCAGCTTATCTTGTGAGCTTCCACCAAAGCCAAAAAATCTTGAGGGCGATAACGCGCTAGGGCTGAACGGCAAAAATGCGGATTTTCGGAGCGATAATACCTCCAATCTGCCTTAATGTTCGTAAAATTACATCGCCCCCCGCCAGAAATCAGAATCTTCCGCCCCGGCTGCTCTGCATGATCCAGCACAAGGACGCGCGCACCCTTCTGCCCTGCATGAGCAGCGGCCATCATCCCCGCTGCACCAGCCCCTATGACGATAACATCCCACATTCAAAAATCGAGATCCGCATAATGTGCAGGCGGGGTAACGCCACTCACACGATCGCTCAACAAATCCCGAAAACAAGGGCGTGATTTAATACGGGCATACCAATCGCGCACACAAGGGGCTGCACGCCAATCAATATCACCTAGAAAATCCAACGCAGATAAATGTGACGCAGCAATAAAATCCGCCGCAGAGAGTGTAGCCCCTCCCAACCAAGTGCGTGTCTCAGCAAGATAACCGACATAATCTAAATGGAAGCGAAGATTTTTATAGCCAGCTTGTAGAATATTCCCATCTGGATGGCCCTGCCCAAAAAGGCGTTTTTCTACCTTCTCTCCCACCAAATTTACTGTAACTTCTTGTTGGAAGAGTCTCTCAAACCAATCCACTAAACGGCGTATCTCAACGCGCTCCCCCATTGTCCGCCCCAATAGCGGCGTATCGGGATAAGCATCCTCCAAATACTCAGCAATAACCCGCGAACCAGGTACGACCATACCGTTATCTTCTACCAAGACAGGGACTTCCCCTGCGGGATTTAACTTATGGAAGGATTCATTTTGCTCCCACGTCTTTTCTACGACAAGCTCAAAGGGCAAGCCTTTCTCTGTCAACATAAGACGTACAAAACGCGATTGCGGAGAGAGGGGTAAGTGATGCAATATACGCATATGTCTTTCCTAATGCATTTTTATGCTATGGACCATTAAAAGACACTCCATAATTCTGACAAACAGCCAGGTGACCCCAGCTTCATGTCCAACCCGTCAGCATCTCAGCCACTTCATCCATCAGATGCGCCTTCAGTGCAAGCCTCAACACAAACCCGCATGACCATTCGTGCTCGTGGTCGCTCCTTCCTCGCACTTATTCTCTCACCAGAAGCCCCTCTTAAAGACTGGCTCGCTGGGCTAGATAATCATATGCAACGGGCGGCTGGGTTCTTTAACCGTCAGCCAATCATTCTGGACCTCAGCTTACTAGACGAACACACTGAAGGCCTTGCAGAGTTTCAACAAGAGCTCCGCCAACGCCATATCCACCTTATCGGCATAGAAGGGGCTGACCGCCACTGGCAAGCCCTACAAACATGGGAATGGCCTATCGAGCTCCAAGGCGGCCGCCCCAGCGGGCCCGTCCAACTCCCCGAAGCGGAAGAAGAAACCCCACCTCTTAACCCGATAAAAGAACCCCTCATCATCAACCGCCCCGTACGCTCTGGGCAGTCTATCCAAAACCCTGATGGTGATGTCATTATTTTGGGGCCAGTCTCCTCTGGGGCGGAAATTATCGCTGGTGGGTCCATCCATGTTTATGGCCCCTTACGTGGGCGCGCCATTGCGGGGGTAGATGGTCGCCCACAAGCGCGCATCTATACCACCAAAATGGAAGCCGAACTGCTCGCTATTGATGGCTTCTACATGGTCGCAGAAGAAATGCCCAGCGAGCCTATTGGACAAGCATCACAAGTTTACCTGGAAGAAGAACGTTTAAAAATCGTCCCCCTGCAAACACCACCCATAAAAGGCTAGTATTTTTACCTTTATGAAAGGAATTTTACTTATTTTTGTACAAAGCGTCTTATCAATTTCTAAAGACCACTATAGAGTATGGATATAAGGGGAAGGGTTATGCTATAATCCCTCCATTGTTCTGTATATGTTTCATATAACACTGGGCTAATAAGCCACTATTTGGAAGGCTGGGGACTTCATGGCAAAGATCGTTGTTGTTACATCCGGTAAAGGGGGCGTTGGTAAAACGACAACGACAGCCGCCCTAGGTGCCGCCTTGGCGCGTAGCGGACAGAATGTGGCTGTAGTCGATTTTGACGTTGGGTTGCGTAATCTTGACCTCATCATGGGGGTGGAACGCCGGGTCGTTTTCGATTTGATCAATGTCATCCAGGGGGAAGCAACCCTCACCCAGGCCCTCATTCGCGATAAACGCTGCGAGACCCTCTCCATCCTCCCAGCCTCCCAAACACGCGATAAAGACGCCCTCACCGCCGATGGCGTCGCCCGCGTCATGCAGGAATTGCAAGAACGTTTTGACTGGATCCTCTGTGACAGTCCAGCAGGGATTGAGCGCGGGGCACAATTAGCGATGCACCATGCTGACCATGCGGTTATCGTCACAAACCCAGAGGTCAGCTCTGTACGTGATTCCGACCGTATTATCGGGATGTTAGATAGCCAAACAGCCCGTGCAAAACAGGGTGAAACGGTAGAAAAACACCTCCTCGTAACACGTTACGACCCCAGCCGTGCGGCCCGTGGAGAGATGCTCAGTGTAGAGGATGTGGTGGGTATCCTCTCCTTGCCACTTCTTGGCGTTGTGCCAGAGAGTGAGGATGTCCTTAAAGCCTCCAACGTAGGGGCCCCTGTAACCCTTGCTTCCCCAGAAAGTGCCCCTGCCGCTGCTTATTTTGAGGCTGTAGAACGGCTTAAAGGCAAGGACATCCCTGTTAATATTCCCACAGAAAAACGTGGCCTGTTTGACCGTATCTTCAAAAAGAGGGGCTCATGAGTTTTCTGGATAGCTTCTTTAACAAAAAACGCCCCGCTACGAGCAGTAATGTCGCACGGGACCGTTTGCAGATTCTTCTTGCGCATGAACGCCAAGCACAAGCTGGGGGGGATTCCACGCTCTTGCGTACCCTCCATGCTGAAATCCTCGAAGTACTGGCACGCCATGTCTCCGTGGATGAAGATAATGTTCGCGTAAAACTCGATAGAGGGCAGAAATGCTCCAAATTGGAGATTGATATCCAAGTCCCCCAAAGTGGTTTGCGCGCTCAGGTCTCCACCGTCACCCCTAATGACGAGCTTTAAGCGCGTTATTCAACTATGGCTATCATGCAGGCGGAGCCTTTGCTCCGCCGCTGGTTTTTAGAGCCTAAACGCTGTCTTTTATAATTCTGCCCAGCTACGTAGCAGATTATGATACACATTGGTCAGTCTTAGGACTTCTTGGTCCTTCGGCCCGTGTGTTTGTGTCAGGGCCATGATGCTCTGGTCCAAATCAAACAGAATAGACCGATGCTCCTGCGAGCGAATCACTGATTGCGCCCAGAAGAACGACCCCCAACGGCTACCACGCGTAACAGGTGTTACAGTATGCAACGCTGTTGTGGGATAAACAATCATATCCCCCGCAGGAAGCCGCACGCGCTTCTCCTCCGAAGGGCCATGCAAAACCAGCTCCCCACCCTCATATTCATCCAAATCGGAAATAAAGAGTGTACTCGATACATCCGTCCGAATACGTTGCCCGGTACCGGGGATAGGGCGCAACGCATTATCCACATGCGCCCCAAAATTCATCCCGACATCATAGCGATTAAATAAAGGGGGAACGAGGCGTAAAGGGAGGACTGCGCTATTATAAAGAGGGTTCGTCCCCAATTTGCGCAGCACAAAGGTAGAAAGCTCACGCCCTAAAGGGCTATCTGGCGCGATTTGGAGATTGTTTTTTACACTGCCCGATTGCGGCCCCGCCGTCCCACGGCCATCAACCCATTCCCCCGCGGCAAGACGAGACCGTAGCTCTGCCAGCTCCTCCGCGGAGAGAACCGCAGGAATATGCAACATCATAAGATCATGCCTTTCCATAAAGCCTTATTGGCAGGCCATCATTAAAATCAAACAAAGAGCAGGCTCTCCTGCCTGCTCCTTGTGAAACTTTCACCCCATCCTCCCTGCGATGCAAGAAGGATAGACCAAAATTAATAATCCATCGTCAAACGGCCCAAGAAGGTCCGCCCCGGTGCTGGGGTCGCATAGCCTGTAAAGAGACTATTATAATTCAGACGATTGGCGAGGTTATAGCCATTAAGAGAGACAACCCAATGCCGCCCAAAACGATGAGAAATAACGGAGTCAAAGTCCAAATTGGCAGGGACCTTGCTCGTATTATTATTATCCAAATACACGCCTTGACGCCATGTTAGCCCCCCACCGATGGTAAAGTTCCACGGTTTACCGGGGAAGGCCTCATAAGCAGACCATAAGGTCGCCTGATTATGAGGTACATATTGGATTTGATTATGCATCTTCCCCCCACCGTTAGGCGATGTCTTGGGGTCATATAATGCGTAAGTCGCTGTGATGTTCCATCCCGGTAGGATCATCCCCCCAACGGAGAGTTCCATCCCCTGGTTACGCTGCTGGGCCCCTGTATTAATGGTGGAGTTAGAGACGGGGTCGGTCGTCAGCGCATTATCCTTATCCAACCGGAAGAGCGAGATGGTAGCCCCTAAACGGTCATGCAATAGGCTGAACTTACTGCCTACCTCATATAGACGTGCTTTTTGCGGCCGCGTATCCACACCCCCTTGCGCCCCCGGCCGTACGGGTACAGCCCCGCTTGTTACATACATCCCCGTTGGGGTTGTCGAGCTCGCATAGGTGAAGTAAATCGTCTGCCATTTTGTAGGCGTTAAAATCAGGCTAGCCGTTGGGTTAAAGGTATTCTTCGTCTGCGGGAAACTACGGTCAGGATTGTTAGGCAAGTTCTCAAGACCATAAACCCTATAATTGCTCTGCCAACGGTCCCAACGGAAGCCACCTTTAATAGACGCCCATTTGGTAAACCAAATCTGGTCATACAAAAAGATACCCGTATCAAACCCATAGCCACGGCTGCTCGGCTTCTTCCCAATCCCGGCAATATTCGGCATAGAGTTCGCCCGTGCGGGCACACGATAGACCATCGCATCAGGCACATTATCGGGGTTAGGGTTAAGCATATTCGCCGTAGGTACAGGCGTGGTGGTGGACACACCCGCATAAGTGTCCTGATGACGAGAATCATGGACATATTCCATATCAACACCCGTCACGACCTGATGCCGTAAGAAGCCTGTCTTAAAATCAGCCTGCAAAGACGCTACATCCTGGAAGGACCAGCTATTCTGCTTATAGGGCAGCGGCACACTCCCATTTGTATTACGAATAATGCTCCCAGCCCCGTAATTGCCACTATTGAGCGCATTCACACATTGCGCCCCACAAGAGACCTTAGACGCCTCAAAATTACGGCTATATTCACCAAAACGCGTATCATTATGGAAAGTTAAATGGTCGTTGAAGATATGCTTCAGCCGCAATGTCTCCATCGTATCATCAGTATGGTTATGGTCTTGGCGTTTGCCGTACCAATTCTCCCGCGGGACGCCATATTCTGAGATAGGCCGCCCATAGGCTGAGCCACGCGCCTTGACAACGGGCATCCCATAATCAGGTACGCTATTATCCGTCTCGTGTGTGACTTGCAGGACAACGGTTGTCTTTGTCCCCAGCCCAAACGCGATAGAAGGCGCAATCCCCCAGCGGTGGTCCCACACATGGTCCCGCCCGACAACATTATTGGAGGCCCCCAGCCCTTCTATACGGAAGGCCGTTGTATCATTAATACGCTGGTTAATATCCACCGTACCGCGGAAATAATCGGCAGACCCGCCGCTAAAATCGACATTATAATGATTATTAACCGTCGGGGTCTTTGTAACGACATTGATGGCCCCGCCGGTCGTCCCATTCCCAAAGACCTGAGAGGATGGCCCCTTAATGACATTCACGGAATCATAATTAAAGCTATCGCGTGAATAGACACCAAAATCCCGCAAGCCATCTTCATAAATATCATTCTGCGCAGGGAAGCCACGGATGAGGAATTGGTCGCCATTCAACCCACCAGCCCCTTCCCCAACGGAAGCCGTAATGCCGGGGACATTGCGCAAGGCTTCATCCAATGATTTCGCATTTTGCTGCTTAATCAGCTCCCGCGGAACAACATCAATCGTCTGCGCCGTATGCATCACATCCTGCGGCAAGCGTCCCATATCATTGCTTGCATGCATGGTATTAAAAGGATGCCCAATCACATGGATGTGCTCTACACCCTTCGCTTGGACTCCCTCTTGCTGCGGGGTGGTTTGCGCTGAAGCCAGCTGCGTTGCGCTCCCCTGCGTCGCAGATGACGGCGCATGTTGTTGAGTGACAGCCTTATGCTCAGCCTTTGCAGCGACATGATGTTTATCACCTGGTTTCGCACTATCCTGATGCTGGCTTGCAGCCACATCAGCAGCATAAGCTCCCCCTGCAACACTCCCTAATGTCAGAGCGGCAGATGCTGGCCTAAGGCACCGGTGAATAAAACGGCTCATAAAAGATGCTCCACAGCAAGAATGATACAGCCCCTCGAAAGAGGATGATTTTTCTCCTACATGATAATTATTCTCAATTTCAAACATTAAAAAAGATGACAAACTATTTAAAGTTGCGATTGTGTCTTAATTGCCACAACACAAAAAGCGCAGTATTCTCCTATCATTCAGCCAAGGGCCCCATCATAAAAACCGCTTTAAGTGCGTGCCTCTCCCCTCATAAATGTTACAGAACAGTGAGATAACAAACGCGCATTCACAAAAAACCGCGCCCCTTGCCCTTCTCTGAAAGGCAAGCAAGCGCGGTTCACACCCTGATATTTTGAGTGGTGATTTAATAATCCATGCTCAACCGCCCCAAGAAGGCACGGCCCGGCGCTGGGGTAACGCGGTTTGTAAAGAGGGAATTATAATTCAAACGGTTGGAGAGGTTATACGCATTAAGCGATACGACCCAATGCCGATTGATACGATGGGATATGTAAGAATCGAACTCCACATTAGCCGGGACTTTCGCCGTATTTGCGAGGTCCAGATACACGCCTTCTCGCCATGTAACGCCTCCGCCAATCGTAAAGTTCCACAACTTACCGGGGAAGGCTTCATACGCGGTCCATAAGGTCGCCTGATTATGCGGCACATATTGGATATTCCGCCCGTGATTCGCGCCGGACATCACGCGAGGGTCATATAGAGCATACGTCCCGGTAATGTTCCAACCCGGCAGAATCATCCCCCCAAGGGAGAGCTCCAAGCCTTGGTTACGCTCCTTCACCCCTGTGGCCAAAACCTGCCCCGCAATCGGGTCGGTTGTCAGAGCGTTGCTCTTATCCAGCCGGAAAAGCGAAATTGTCGCCCCTAAACGGTCATGCAAGAAGCTCATCTTCGAGCCGACCTCATAGAGCTTTGCCCGCTCTGGCTGAGTAGCAACCTGCCCATTAAGGGGGCGAATAGGGATTGCGCCATTGGTCACATACATGCCCATCGGCGTGGTAGAGCTCGCATAAGTGAAGTAAAAGGTCTGCCAGCTATTGGGAGTAATGAGCAAACTGGCTGTCGGGTTAAAGACGCCTTTTGTATCGTGATAATTTAGCGCAGCAGAGGGAGCCTTCCCTTGCGGGCCCCGTGCAGCAGCACTTTCCTGCCCATCAGCCCCCCATGTTTTATACGCTGTTTGCCAACGGTCCCACCGGAATCCCCCTTTGATGGACACCCATTTTGCAAACCAGATTTGATCGTACAAGAATAAACCCGTATCAAACCCATAACCATGGGAATCAGGCCGCCCTAGGCTATAATTCGTATTCTTCCAACAATTCCCAGAATCAGCGCGGCACGTCCCATAGCCATAATTATCACGCTGAGGATGATATGTATTCTGCCACGGAATTGCCCGATTAGCCCCTACAGCATCATACGCATATTGCCGCCGGGAATCCTGCACATATTCAAAATCCGCCCCCGTTACGAGCTGATGGCGCAAGAAGCCTGTCTTAAAATCAGCCTGTAGGGAGGCCACATCTTGGAAAGACCAGCTCTTTTGCTTATACGGCATTGGCCCGCCATTAAGGCCAATCCCCGCCGCAGGCTCCACCTTCTTATAACCCGGATTATAAATCTGCAATTCCGAGCATGACGCATTAGCACATTGTGGTGAAGATGCCGCAAAGTCACGGCTATATTCACCAAAGCGTAAATCATTATGGAAGGTAAGATGCTTATTAAAG
The DNA here is from genome assembly GCF_026385475.1 of Bombella saccharophila. Lineage (GTDB taxonomy): Bacteria > Pseudomonadota > Alphaproteobacteria > Acetobacterales > Acetobacteraceae > Bombella > Bombella saccharophila. The sequence continues at coordinate 234,600 of NZ_JANIDW010000003.1, read as the reverse complement.
ACGTGCTTTAAACGCAGCGTCTCCATTGTATCGTCACTATTATCATGGTCTTGCGATTTACCATAAATATTACTACGCCGTACCCCAAAGGACGAGCTCTCCGTTATGGGATGGCCATTCACAACGGGTACACCATAATCGGGAACATTACGCGATGTTTGGTGCATCACCTGCAACACAACAGTTGTCTTAGTCCCCAAACCAAAAGCTATAGATGGCGCAACACCCCAACGATGGGAATATACATAATCGCGCCCTACAACATCGTTGGAGTTAGCCATACCTTCCACACGGAAGGCTGATGTATCATTGATGCGTTTATTAACATCCACAACACCACGATAAAAATTAGCCGACCCACCGCTAAAGTCAGCACCGTAATGGTCATGTAATGTCGGGGTCTTTGTAACAATATTAATCGCCCCGCCCGTTGTCCCATTACCGAATACTTCAGATGATGGGCCTTTAATGACATTCACCGAATCTTGGAAGAAGCTATCGCGGGTATAAACACCAAAATCCCGCAAGCCATCCTCATAAATATCATTTTGCGCAGGGAACCCACGGATGAGAAATTGATCCCCACTCATCCCACCAGCCCCCTCCCCGACAGAGGCTGTAATACCGGGCACATTCTTCAGGGCCTCATCAAGAGATTTGACATTCTGCTGCTTAATCAACTCCCGCGGGACAACATCAATTGTCTGAGCGGTATGCATCACATCTTGCGGCATACGCCCCATATCATTGCTTGCATGCAATGTATTAAATGGGTGCCCCACTACATGAATGCGCTCCACACCCTTAGCTTGAACACCAACATCCGCCGCTGTTTGGTCACCATCCGGCTCTGCCTCTGTCGCCTGTACATCGGAGTGAACTACATTAGGAGGGGCAGCCGTACTGGCATATGCTCCTCCCGCAACGCCTCCTGCCGTTAGAGCTGCCGAAAAAGGCTTAAGACCGCTGCGGATAAATCGACTCATTTACATCACCATACAAGGAGCATCATTCTCTCCTTTCTAAATGATAATCATTTTCATTTAATAATAAAACTTAATTTAATTACCTTCCTGCAAACCTCATCTTACCCAAAATCACATATAATTCCCTGTTTTTTCAGTAAGATAAGGCATAATATAACATTACAGTTAGGATAAGTTACGGTCTGAAAAATCACCTTTATTGATAGAATTTATCAATTACAAACCCAGACTTTTAAAAAGAATCCTGCTCGAAAAGTCGAGGGTAACATAGCCTGACTACGTGACGGCGGCATAATAGCTCATCAGGTGCGCCGCTTTGTTTACATGCAAGCTCCAAAGCTTGCGTAGCGCGTGCAGCCTGTTGCAAAACTGGGAAGGACCAGCGTTGTAGCCCAGCGAGAAACTCATCTTTACGACGGAAGAAAACAGGCGGTTTTAAAGCCGCCATCGCCTCTTGCCGCGAGGCCCCTTGCTGAACGCGTAAACGCGCTTGTTGCATCCGCTCCAATACAGACAATGCTACACGCGCAAAGGCTACAGCACTTGTGCCATCAGCCATAGCGCGCTCAAAAGCCCGGTCCGCCTTCAGCCGGTTACCCGCTAAGGCTGCATATACAGCATCATCTAGCGAAGCTTGGCCGGAATCCCCTACACAAGCCTGTACCGCCTCTATATCCAATCTCGTTCCCGGCTCACCATAGAGGCGGAGCTTCTCTACCTCACTGCGCACAAGGCTGCGGTCATTACCCACATGCTCGAGGAACCAAACCATCGCCTCTTTATCGAGCGTTATACGCTCTTCAGCCAACATATCCGTAACCGTGCGCGATAAGGCCCGCCCCTCTTCAGGATAACAGCCTATGGCGGCAACCTGTTCATGTTTTTCCGCAAATTGTCGCAGCTTAGAGCGTGCTGTCAGCTCCGGTCCCTCCAGCACGATCAGCGTATCACTCTCTTGAGCTAGGGCTTCTTTAAGCGGAGGCAAAAGCCCATCCTGCACCCCACGCACCCAAACAACCCGCCGCCCTCCTGTTAAAGAAAGGGCCGAGGCTTCTTCCTCAAAACGGCCTTGTTCCTCGCTTTCTAACCGAGCAAGGCGGAAAGGGTCATCCAAATCCTCAAGAACCGTTTGCACCGCACGCTTAGCGCGCTCACGAATAAGACCATGATCCTCCCCATGAAGAAGAACAACACGCCAACGAGCTGCCTCGGTAATAGTCCGCTCGGCAGCCTGCGTGCCTATCTTCACAGGCCGTTATCCTCTTCCTCCTGTAGGTGGCGGCTATCCTCACCTGTCGAGGTTGTAACGCTATTGCTACTACGCCCCGTCATACTCGCAGGGAAGCCATCCACCCCCAGATTCTGCATATCTGTCCGTTGAATCCCTGGCAGACGGTCCAAATAAGGGTCACGCCCGGGACGAATGGATTTCTCCTGCCCAAGGGATTGATGCGCCTTAAACCACACCGCTACTTGCATGGTGATCTCATGAGCGAGATTTTCGCCAATCCGTTTATAGAGCGTCTCGTTATTTAAGGTTTGAGCAAAATATTGCTCAATATACATATTATAGCCATCCATCGTCCGAGCATAACCACGTGCTAAAACGTTATCCATGTCTCCGACACGATATAAACGCCAATCCGCCCAACCAACACCGCGCGTCCGACCAGATGTGTTATCTTCATGCACATCAACTGATTCTAACGAGGCTGTCGCACTCACACGCAGCACATAGCCTTCTGGCCGCTCTGGCCCATCCCCGGCCATTTCTTTTTGCAGAGCAAGGCGTATCTCCTGCCCAAAACGGCTGGGAATGTTCGCAACGAAGACATTCTTCAGCTGGTCATTAACCGCAGCTTCTTTCTGAGCTGATTGCTTGCCATAAAGAGGCTGGAAGCCACATGCCCCAAGGCTCGTAATCCCTAAGCCTGCGGCAAGAATAACAAGCCCTCCGCGTATAATACGCTGCATTTGGCACATATTGCTCATCCAGCCCCTCTTACTCACCCTGCTACCACGAAATTAACAATGCGGTTTGGCACGTGGATTTCCTTAACAATCCGCTTGCCTGCCAAAGCCTTTGCCACATTTGGCTCATCCTTGGCTTGCGCGATAACAACCTCTTTGGCTTCATCAGGGGCGCATGTAATCGTCCCACGCAGCTTACCAAGCACTTGTACAGCAATCGTGACTTTTTTTACCGCCAGTAAGCTCTCATCTGCCTCCGGCCAAGGCCGCTCCACAACCATGGGGCCTTCTGGCTCTAAGAGGGACATTAATTCCTCTGCCAGATGCGGCATCATAGGAGAGATCAACATCACCAGCACATAAGCAGCCTCACGCCGCGCTGCGGGAAGGCCCTCCTCATGGCCAGTGGCCTCACCCAGTGCCGAGGCCAGCTCATGCAGACGCGCAACAGCCACATTCGGCGTAAAGCCTTCCAATGCCTCCGTCACTGCGACAATGGTGCGATGAGTCACATGGCGCAACTCATCCCCTGCCGTATCATGCGCGGCATGAGGATCATCCTGCGCAGCAACCGTCTGAACCAACCGATACAGACGTTGCATAAAACGTCCGGCCGCCGTCACACCGGCTGCTGTCCACTCCATATCACGCTCTGGCGGACTATCGGAAAGCACAAACCACCGCGCTGTATCAGCCCCGTAACGCTCGATAATCTCCACAGGCGAGACCGTATTACGCTTGGATTTGGACATCTTCTCCGAGCGTCCAACCGTCACGGCTTTGCCGTTATCCTTCCGCACAACTTCAGCGCCGCGCTGCTCGACCTCATCAGGATATAGCCATTGGTTTCCATCACGATAGCTCTCATGAGTGACCATCCCTTGCGTAAACAAGCCAGCAAAAGGCTCGCTCACATCTAGATGGCCAGTCTTCTTCATCGCGCGCGTGAAGAAGCGTGCATAAAGAAGATGCAAAATCGCATGCTCAATGCCGCCAATATATTGGTCCACCGCAAGCCAGCCATCAACAGCCTTACGCTCTGTCGGTGTTTTGGCCTGTGGGGCGGTAAAGCGGGCGAAATACCATGAGCTATCAACAAACGTATCGCATGTATCAGTTTCCCGCTGCGCCTCTGCCCCACATTTAGGGCAAGCAACATGCTTCCATGTTGGATGATGATCTAGCGGATTGCCCGGTACGTCAAAACTGACATCCTCTGGTAAGGTCACCGGCAATTCTGCCTCTGGCACGGGGACCGCACCACAAGATGGACAGTAGATGATAGGGATGGGGCAGCCCCAATAACGCTGGCGAGAAATACCCCAATCGCGCAAACGCCAATTAGTTACACCCTGCCCAACGCCAAGCTCCTCCACCCGCGCAATAGCTGCACGAATCGCCTCTTTGGTCGTCTTACCGCTCAAAAAGCCGGAATTATAAAGCGTGGCCTCACCTGTGACGGCCTTCTTCCCGACCTTAAACGTCGCTTCTTCCTCACCTGCAGGCAGCAGAACGGAAGGGACATCCAACCCATATTTACGCGCAAAATCGAGGTCTCTTTGGTCCCCACAGGGGCACCCGAACACAGCACCCGTGCCATATTCTGTCAGCACGAAGTTAGCGATCCAGACCGGGGCGGTTTGCTCTGGGTTCAATGGGTTCACCACACGCAGGCCCGTATCAAAGCCGCGTTTTTCCATCGTGCTTAACGCTTCTTCGGACGTGCCAACTCTCTGGCACTCCTCAATAAAGCTCTGCGCCTCAGCATTGCCCGCCGCAATCTTACGCGCCAAGGGATGATCCGCTGCAATACCGATAAAGCTTAGCCCAAAGAGCGTATCAGGACGGGTGGTGAAAACCTCAATGGAATCGCCATCCACATCATAGCCTTGCGGAGGATTATGCAGGCTGAAGCGAATCCGCGCCCCTTCAGAACGGCCAATCCAACGCTCCTGCATGGTGCGGACACGCTCTGGCCATTTATCAAGTGTTTTCAGCCCCTCCAAAAGGGGTTCAGCAAAATCGGTAATTTTGAGGAACCATTGGGAGAGCGTCTTTTTCTCCACCAACGCGCCAGACCGCCAACCGCGCCCATCCACGACTTGCTCATTGGCCAAAACGGTCTGGTCCACCGGGTCCCAATTCACTGACGAATCGCGCCGTTCTACCAAACCCGCTGCCAACATATCGAGAAAGAGCTTTTGCTGCTGGCCGTAATAATCCGGCAAGCATGTAGCGATCTCTCGCTTCCAATCCAGCGAGAAGCCTAGCCGTTGCAACGTGCCGCGCATGGTGGCGATATTTTGCAATGTCCATGTACCCGGATGCACCCCACGTTCCCGCGCGGCATTCTCCGCTGGGAGGCCAAACGCATCCCACCCCATAGGGTGCAACACGGCATAACCCCGTGCGCGCTTATAACGTGCTACGACATCACCCAGCGTATAATTACGCACATGCCCTACATGGAGCTGCCCGGAAGGATACGGGAACATCTCCAGCACGTAATATTTGGGCTTCTCGGCTGGCGGTACATCCGGCACATGGAAGGTCTCCGCCTCAGCCCAACGGGCTTGCCAATGTGGCTCCCGCGCATGGAAGTCAAAGCCGGCCTCGGCGATATTGCTGGCTGTTTTATCGCTCATAAATGTCTCTTACTTCCCGCCGCCATTTTCAGCGCGTAACTGACGCGCACGCTCCAAAATACGCGCTGTAATATCCGACGCTGTGTTCGGTGCAGCGGGGGCATCCTGCCATTCCCCCCCATTAAGGCGCGTCTGACGGAAGACACTCAGACGGAGCGCATCAGAGCGTAACCGGCGGTCCAGAATATAAGCTGCGATTTTAAAACGCTCATCCTGCGCACCCGCTGGCTGATACCAATCTGTAAGGATAACACCCCCCTGCGCATCAGCAGAGGCCATCGGCATGAAGGAGAGCGTATCAATCGCCCCACGCCAGAGATAAGCATTTACCCCACCGCGAAGCTGGTCATCACCCCCTTGTGCACCACGATCCACCCCTAACAGGTGATTGCGTGGTACGGCTAAAGAAGATGGATTGCGTTTATCACCACCACACCCTGCCAGACCACCAACAGCCAATAATGCCACAAGAGGTAACACCGCATAACGCGGCATATTGCACATAGAGACAAAAGAGCGAAAGGCTGAACGCGATGATGACATTAACATGAGCAAACCTGCAAAGGCCGTGCCAGGGCCGGTCTCAAACAAAGCTTCCAACATGGCAGAGATGGAAGCCTAGCGATCATAAATGATCCAAACGTCCCCCTTCATATCGCGCTCACCCTCACAGGCCAAGGGCTATGCTGCATAGACAGGCTTGCGAAAGCGTAAAAAAGCCGCTAGGCAGAGCCTGCGTGTCCGCGTAGCTCAGCAGGATAGAGCACAGGATTCCTAAGTTAATTGGGCACCGGGCTGGCAAACCATCCGGTGAATTCGCTCAAATTCGGGGAACGCTAAAGCCTCTTTAAAAATTTAAGGGGCTATGCCAATCCCGAGCCAAGCCTGCCTCATTCTTCTGGATGACGCAGGAAGGTGTAGAGACTGTACGGGCGACACCGCGGCAGGGCCTCCCTGTGGTGAAGAGACAGTCCAGACCACGAACAGCCCCTCCTATGTTGCGGAAAGGGCCTGGCGATGAAAATCGAAGTGGTATGAATCCTGGGGTCGAGGGTTCGAATCCCCCCGCGGACACCAACTCTCTCGCGCGCAAAACGCCATAGAGGCAAAAGCAACATCTTTCTCTAGGACATAACGGGATGACCCAGCCTATCATCGAAAGCCTAGACGCTTTCCGTCAATGGTTCCTCTCCCCCGCCGGCCCCGGATTACGTCGCATCCCATTGCATCAACCCACATGCCATAAAGATGGGATCACAACCATCACCTTATACCGGCGCAATGGTTACCAGGCAGAGCTTTGCCTTATCCCCACGGGACGGCATTTCCTACTAACCCTCCCAGAGACCGATGACATGATCGTCATGTTTTTAGGTGGGTCATTAACCTTTGACGTTGTCACCTCCCCTAACTCTAATGACCACGCCATTCCATCCCCTGATGATTACTTAAAGGGCATGTATCCTGATGGACCACCGGGTGACGATTTAGAGACTCCACACCCTCTTATGCTACAAGACAACATGCTCTCCACTATGACCATACAAGGAGGGACGAAAATAGAATTCCACGCCCCTAACAAAGATGGGCTTCTTCTATTCTTTAGCATAAATAAACCGCAGCATTTTTATAGATGCACAACTAACATCACTACTATTTTTTAGCCAAGTAGATACATTTTTGTAGAGTTTTGTTAATTGGTGATTTACCATGCACGGGCGTGATTCCACTCTGCCGTATTCGCTGGAAGGACACTCCCCTGCATGGCTTACAGTTTCGACTCTCGATATGATGACCTACCCCCTATTGGCGTTAACCAAGCACCCGCTGGATGGACGCAGGTTCTCAGCGGCGGTAGCGATACGCGTGGGGTGAATTCCAATGTCTCAAACTATTATGTTAGCGGCAGCTCTAGCGGGGCTAATGGGGCGGTAACCAACTCTCTTGTTGCCGCTATTAACAACACATTGACTAACGGTATTGCCGTAGATGGCGGCTCCCTCGCTATTGCGGGCCTCAGAGGCGTTATGTACGGGGCAACGGCTCTCTCCAACGCCTCTATCGAAGCTATTGGCGGTGGTGTCATTAGCGGTGGGGTTGTGGGCTCTTCTGGGGCCATCTTTGCCGGTGCCGTAACATCCTCAGTGAATAATCAATATGACGTCGGTAGTGTTAAAGGCTTTGGGACCGTCATTAATCCTATTGTTGGATCAGGAGGGTATGCGCTCGTTGGGGGCGGGGGTACAAACTTCATTGTAAAGGGGTTTTCCGCCAACGGAAGTGGCGGCGTCATGCTGGGGGGAACATTCAATCCCGGCAGTCTCTACGCGGTTGGAAATGGCGGGGTTGCAAGTGGGGGCACTGTTGGTGGCCATCAATCCATTTTCTCCAACGGGACATCCATTAATCAACTCTTTGTTGGGTCAAGCGCGGTACAATCTATCCTTAGTAATGGCCTAGCATCTCAGTCCACCGTACTAAGTGGGGCAACAGGCTTAAACTCAGGCGGTACAACCAGCAAGATGGTTGCTGTTAATGGTGGTACCCTCATGGTAAATGGCGGCACCTACCTGACATGGCTTAATTCCGGGTACGTTACTTCAACCTTTAATTATGGCAATGGGACATCATTTGATGACATCGTCTCTTCCGGCGGGACAGAGATTGTCGGTATGGATGGCTCAGCCAATCGCTCTACAATTCTCTCAGGCGGCATCAGCACCGTCTTAAGTGGTGGCTCTGCTCTTGCCCCGCTTGTCTCTGGCGGAACAGAATTAGTCAGTAATGCTGGTTTTATAAGCGGTGGGTCTGTCCTCCAACAAGGCAATATCACCCTCTCTTCTGGGGCGCTTGGCTCCAATCTTTCTGCCTTTACAAGTGGTAATATCGTCATTTCTTCTGGCGGGATGGCCACAACAATTGGGGCAGCCAGTAATGGTACCATCCAAATCGCCACTGGAGGAACAGGCTCTGCCGTTAGGATTAATAATCAAGGTACCGTTTTGCTCAATAGCGGGGGGACCGCAGGTAACCTCGTCATCAATAGTGGCGGTACTGGGACAATCGATCCTGGCGCTATCATCTATAGTGGGGCGACCCTCAATGATGGCAACCAAACCCTTGCACCTGTCTCTGGCGTAACGGCAGATTATCTTGTTGCCAGTGCGGGGACGGTTATCGCTAACCCCGGGGCGACTATATCCGCTATTTACGCCGCAGGCTCCAACGGAACAGGCTTACTTACACAAAGTGGCGTCTCCCTTGGGGCGGCTATCGCCGGATACGACCCCAATAATAGCACCGCCTTTGGTGGGACTGTCATGGTCAATGGAGGGGCAGTAACCTCTATAGCCGGGGCGCAACGAAATGGTCAGCTCATTTTAGGCTCTGGCGGGACAGCCAGCAATTTTTCCCCCATCAGTAACGGCACGGTTACCCTCCAAACAGGGGCTTATGTTGCAGATGGCGCCACAGCCCAACTAACGGGCGGCCTCATCTCGCTTGATTCAGGCGTCCATGTAACAAATATTACAGCCAGCGCCCTTGGCCTTAATAGTGCTGTAGTCTCTGTTAACACTGGTGGGACAGTTGATGCCATCACCCTTGGCTCCCGCGGAACAGGGAACATCCTCTCTGGGGCTGTTGTCAGTGCACTAGGTGTTAATCGTGGGGGGTCTGTACTTCTCTCCAGCGGGGCTACTGTCCCCAATATTATGCTCAACGGAGCTACGGTGGAGATCCCTGTCGGCGGGGCGGGGGTACAAACTCTTTCTGCTGTCAGTGGGGCGACCAGCATCATTGATTCTGGTGCTAACATTAATAGCGTGTTTTTATCTGCCGGTAACGCAACTGTTCAATCTGGTGCATTTATCAGCCGTCTTACCATCATGAGCGGCGCCTCTGGCGTGCTGATGCCCGGGGCCTCGGTTCAACATATTGATGTCAATAGCGGCGGTTGGGTAAGTGGCGCCCGTATCTCTAACAATAACGAACTTGCCGTCGGCTCCAACGGGACAGCATTAGATACAGTTGTCACTTTCGATTCCGGCAATGGGCCTTATGCACAAAACCCCTATACGATGGTCAGCTCTGGTGGTTATGTCTCCGGGGCCACCATTCTTGGTGCCGATGGGTCTGCCGACCCTAATCAACTCGGTGGCTTGCTCACTATAGAATCCGGTGCAACGCTCATTAACACCTCTATGGGGTATAATGCCCGTATTCGCATCGCGGGGTTAAAATACTCTGATAACTGGCACACCAGCGTTGTAGGCAACACTGTCTTTGTTACAGAGGGGGGAACCAATGGGTCTGGTGCCACAACATGGCAACTCAGCCTCAAAGGCAATTACAATGCTGGCGGATTTGTCCTTAATGACGATGGGCAAGGCAATACCGTTCTTATTTATGAAAAATGTTTCCTCGCCGGGAGTATGATCCGTACCCCTACGGGCAACAAAGCTGTAGAACGGCTACGTAAAGGCGAACTGATTTGCATCTATCAAAATGGGCATGAAGAAACCCGCACAATCACAGCTGTTATTCAGCGTCGTGCGCGTGTTAACACATCACAACCGGAAGATTTAGCCGGTTGGTCTGTTATTGTAGCAAAAGACGCCTTCGGCCCTGGCCTTCCTGAGCAAGACCTCTCTGTAACACCGGAGCATTGCTTCTATTTTGAAGGTCACTTCGTCCCAGCTCGCATGCTCATCAATGGGACCTCCATCCGCTATGACCATAGTCAAGTAGAGTATGATTATTATCACATTAAAACGGACCCTCATTCCATTATTTGGGCAAATAATGTGCTGACAGAAAGCTGGCTTGATACTGACCTGCAAGACCACTATGAGGCAAATGATACGAACATCCTACATTTGGTCGAACAAGAGCAACTCAATTGGAATGAGAATGCCGCGGCTCCGCTGGGTGTTACTCAAGAGTTCGTCAAGCCCTTGCATGACAAGTTTGCTGCTCGCGCGGCAAAGCTAGGCCTCACAAGCCCTGCGCATACGCATAAAGCCGACGCAACCACATTAGACCCTACACCCTATATCCGTTTGAAAAATGGTGCCACACTCTACCCACATCGGCATGAAGCAGGACGTTACCTCTTTACTCTCCCTGCTTATACGCAGCAGGTTACGATTGGCTCGCGCACTTTCCGTCCCTCCGAAGCTGTAGGGCCACATTTGGATGACCGACGGCAGCTCGGCATCCTCATCGGGCAAGTATCACTTTGGAATGGCGGGCGCGAGACGATCATTACACGCCACCTGACCGATAGAGGGCTAGAGGGATGGGATATCATTGAAGCAGGGCCGCATCGTTGGACTAAAGGCGAAGCGGATTTACCCCTACATGATAGCCCCCCTGTCAGCGCGACCCAGCAAATCTTAACAATTGAGGTGCAGGCTGGTGGCCCTTATTCGCTTTCTCCTGAGGGGGAGGCTCTGTAACCCATTAACAATAGGGGGGGAGCAAACACGCTCCCTTCCCTTATTCTGCAAAAAATCATAGGGTTATCTCTCCACCCCAAGGCAGGATTGATGGCCGCTATGACAACAGCCCTTTTCCTGACAATTATAAATGCCATCCTGCCCATATTAATTACATTAGGGCTGGGTTATGTGGCGGCTTGGCGGCGGGATTTTGACTCCCAACAGGCAAGCATCTTAATCCGCCTCGTGATGCTTTATGCCCTGCCGCTGGCTCTGTTTACCTCCATCCTCAGCACACCACGCGCACATATTCTCTCCGCTGGGCCTTTAGCGGGACTCATTCTTGTGGCGATGCTTGGTATCTATGTTGTTCTTTTCTGCCTTCTCCGTTGGGTGATGAAGCGCAGACAGAGCGAAGCAGCCCTCATCGCCATGACAATCACCGGCCCTTCTGTCCCCTTTATTGGGATTCCCGTTTTAGGGCAGCTCTTTGGCCCTAGCAGTGCCGTGCCAATCTCCGTTGGCTCATTGGTGATGAATCTCTGCCAAATCCCCCTGACCCTCATTTTGATGAATCATGACCAGCAACGCCAACAATGTCAGCATGAAGGGCCTTATAGCTGGCATACCACCATGCGCGAACTGGGCGGGCATCTCCTCCATTCCTGCAAAGAGCCTGTTGTCTGGGCCCCAATGCTGGCCTTCTTGCTCGTATTGCTTGGTATAGGCCTTCCCGTTTCACTCACACATGCCTTCCAACTACTCGGCCATGCCACGGGGGGAACGGCCCTCTTTGCCTCCGGCGTAGTGTTATGCGCCCGGCAAGTCCGCCTTAGCCTCTCTGTAGGATTAATGGTTTTAGGGCGTAATTTTCTCATCCCTCTTGGGGTATGCGCTTTAGCCTTTGCTGGGCATCTCCCTACTCTCACCATGCAAGAAGGCGTTCTTGCTATGGCGATGCCGAGTGCGGCTATCAATGTCATTCTCGCCATGCGTTATCACATAATGGAGCGCGAAATTGCCTCGGTCCTTTTTTTCGGCACGGTAAGTGCCATATTCAGCTTAGCCTTTTTTATTTGGATGACCCATTCATGAGCTGCCTCTCCTCTGCGCCTTCCTTCTTATTTGTTTGCACCGGCAATATTTGCCGCTCTCCCTTGGCAGAACTCGCTATGCGGCGCGAAATTGAACAACGCGGCCTCATGGCAGATATCGACTCCGCAGGGACGGGGAATTGGCATGAAGGCGACCGACCAGACCCACGCGCCCGCGCTACAGCGCGCCGCCATGGGTTGAATGCCGACCCCCTCCGCGCCCGCCAAGTCCGTAAAGAAGATTTTGAACGATTCGACCACATCATTGCTTTAGACCGCTCCCATCTAGCCGCCTTGCAAAAGATGCAGCCTGCCCAAAGCAAAGCGAAACTCAGCCTTTTATTAGAGCATATCCCTCATGAAACACGGCGCGATGTAGCCGACCCCTATTATGGCCCTGAAGCCGGTTTTGAGACCACATGGCACGATGTGGAAGCTGGCTGTAAAGCTCTTGCAGCACGTTATTTAGAGTCTTCCTCTCTCTGAAAGGTCCTTCATCATGTCCCCAAAACAACCCCTCCTGCTTTTAGAACCCCTCCCCGCCCCTACGATGGAAGCCCTCACAAAGGACTTCACGCTTCTACAATTCAGCACGTTAGACGCTCTTAAAGAGGTTGCACCTACCATTCGGGCAGTTGCTACAGGCGGCTCCTACGGCGTTGCCCCAGAGATCATGGCCGCCTTACCTAATCTCGAAATCATCGCTGTTAATGGTGTGGGGTTAGACCGCATCGACCTGACAGAGGCCAAAAAGCGCGCTATCCGCGTCACTGTCACAACCGACATCTCCACCGATGATGTAGCCGATATGGCCATGCTACTTCTACTCGCGCTCAAGCGTAATCTAAGAGCCAATGAGACGTTTTTACGCAAAGGCACATGGGCTGATGGGACATTGCCACCCCTCGCCCATTCCCTAAAAGGGCGGAAATTAGGGATTGCCGGGTTTGGCCGTATTGGCCAAGCAGTAGCGCAACGCGCGCAGGCCAGTGCTATGGAGGTCGCCTATTTTAGTAGCCATCACCATGCCAATAGTCCACTAGCTTTTGAGTCAGATTTAAAAGCTCTTGCCCATTGGGCAGATGTTTTGGTGCTAACCCTCCCCGCAACAGCCCAAACAAAAGGGTTGATTAATGCGGAGATTCTTGAAGCCCTCGGCAAGGACGGCGTCCTCATCAATACAGCTCGCGGTAGCGTGGTGGATGAGGACGCCCTGCTCACTGCCCTCCAAAACAAAACCATTGCCGGGGCGGGGCTGGATGTCTTTCAGAATGAGCCAAAGATTAATCCGGCCTTTTTCGCGCTGGAGAATGTCGTCCTTCAACCCCATCAAGGTTCCGCAACGATAGAGACACGCTTAGCAATGGGGCAAAATATCATTGATAATTTGCACGCCTATTTCAGCGGTAAACCCCTCCTGACCCCTGCATATTAAACAGGTCTCATCGTAAAGTCCTTACAGCAAAGCCCGGCAGGGGAAGGCCTGCCGGGCTTTCTATTTTCATCTCTCCACAGCCGATAGGGTTAAAACCACTCCCGGCGATTTTGCACATATGTTCGATAAAAACCCTCATCAGACCTTGTGAGGTAAATAATCCCTTCAACAAAGGCAATAATCCCAATAATAATACTTGGAATCCCTAGCAAGATAATCCCAAAAATAGTCACCAAAAGCATAATAATGCCTGCTCGTTTATAACCTAAATAGAACTTATGGACACCAAGCCCACCCACAAAGAGAGCAAGAAGCCCGGCAACCATTTTAGACTTACCGCCAATCCCCTCGAAAATATCATTTGTTGATGTCTGGCCTGTTCCTGGTACGACAAAAATAGAGAGTGCCTCATCATTCTCTACTTCAAAATCCACAGCGACTCCGTTTTTTAAAAAAACATTGTCAGAGCCAAAGCTGCTTCCCTTAAACGTATAACGCTTGCCATCATCACCGCTAATCAGCCCTTCACCAATGCGAATATCATAATTTAGAATTGTTCCACGCATTTTATCTCTCCAACGGAATCATTACCTAAACAGAACATATTGAATAGCTATAACGGGTCCTCCCATCAAAAACTATCCATTAAATAAAATGTCACAGCATTATTTTTAATTATGTACAATTTATTCAGCAAATTGTTCAGCAATAATCCGTTCCGATAGGCTATGGTCAGGGTCGAACAGTAGAGTAACTTTCTTCTCTTGGTCTAACCGGACGATAACCTCCTCCACATCGCGTATTTCCTCCGGCCCGGCAACGGCAGAGGCGGGGCGTTTTTTGGTATCTGCCAAAGTAAAGCGTACAGTTACATCCGCTGGCAATAACGCCCCCCGCCAATGGCGCGGCTGAAAAGGCGATATTGGTGTAAGGGATAAAAGCTCCGCCCCTAAAGGAATAATCGGCCCATGAGCAGAACGATTATAAGCAGTTGATCCCGCTGGAGTAGCCAGAATAACGCCATCACAAGTTAAGCGCGGCATCCGCACGCGGCCATCAACCTCTATACCGATATGAACCGTCTGGCGTGTCTCGCGGTAAAGGAACACATCATTAAAGCCGACACCCTCATGCATCTCACCCGCTGTGGTGCGCGCCCACATATGCAGCGGGGCGATCTCCGTATGCTGAGCATAAGCTAGACGTTGAGGGAGCTGATCCTCCTCTGGATGGTTCATCAAAAAACCAACCGTCCCGTAATTCATACCAAAGACAGGGATATTACGCCCAATAATTTGCAATAATGTCTCCAGCATGAAGCCATCGCCGCCTAAGCAGACGAGAACTTCAGCTTGCTCTAACGGGACATTGCCATAACGCTCCGTAAAGCGCGTGAGGGCTTCCTGCGCGGCGTCCGTCCCCGCTGCGACAAAGGCAATATTCATAGAGGCACTCAGGGGGATTCACCACTCTTATGCTCAATGACATCATAAGCAGGGGAGCCGGGATAAGCCCCTTTGCGGACATCCAACGCGGATGGGCAAATAAGCTGCTCTTTATCATAAAGGGCCAGCATCCAAATCTTATGCCCATCAAGGCTGAGCAGACCATGCAACTTCACCTCTTTATCCAACCGTACAAAAGGCAAAAGAGATTCCGGCATGACGACTGTACGCCCATCGGTAAAAAGCACGCCATCGCCCGTAATGCGGCTTACTGTCCCTGTAAAAACAGGCAAGGGCCGCACATCATACTGACATTCCGCAGCATGGGCGAAAGCCGGCATCATGCCGAGTAAGCCCATCATGATGACAAAAAATGCAGAAAAACGAGCGATCATCACATGCTCCTTAGTGCCTAAAATGCCGCATACCCGTAAAGACCATCGCAATCCCTGCTTTATCAGCAGCATCAATCACCTCTTGGTCACGGATGGAACCACCAGGTTGAATCACCGCCGTAGCCCCGGCTGCTACCACGCTCTCTAGCCCATCAGCAAAGGGGAAGAAGGCATCAGAAGCAGCAACAGAGCCTTTTGTCAAAGCATCAGTCTCCCCCGCAGCCTGTGCGGCATCCTCACTTTTACGCGCTGCAATACGCGCACTATCCACACGGGACATCTGCCCCGCACCAATGCCAACCGTAGCCTGATCCTTCACATAAATCACGGCATTAGACTTCACATGTTTGGCAACGCGGAAAGCAAAAAGGAGGTCCGCCATCTCCTCCTTGCTTGGCTGACGCTTGGTGACGACCTTCAGCATATCCTCCGTGACATGGCCATTATCCCGGCTCTGAGCTAAGAACCCACCCGAAACCGAGCGGAAGGACAGCCCCGGTGCTTGTGCCTCTGGCACGCCACCTGTCAGCAAGAGACGAAGATTCTTCTTCTTCGCAAGAATAGCCTTTGCCCCTTCCTCTGCATCTGGGGCGACAATCACCTCGGTAAAGATGGCACTAATCTGCTCCGCTGTTGCTTCATCTAGCGTCCGGTTCAACGCGACAATCCCCCCAAAGGCAGAGACTGGGTCACAGCGTAAGGCGGCCTTCCATGCCTCCACAACACTCCCAGCGGACGCAACACCGCAAGGGTTTGCATGCTTCACAATCACCACTGTAGGGGCTTCAAACTCTGCTACAGCCTCAAAAGCGGCATCAGTATCATTCAGGTTATTATAGCTTAGAGCCTTCCCCTGAATCTGCCGTGCTGTAGCAAGACCCGGCCGCGTACTACCATCCCGATAAAACGCTGCTGCTTGATGAGGATTCTCACCGTAACGCAAAAGCGTATCACGCTGGCCAGAGAGGGTAAGAACAGGCGGTAAGCTCACGCCATTTATTTTGCTTGCCTCATCATCCTGCTGGGTGAACCATGCAGCAATCATCCCATCATATGCTGCTGTATGGGTATAAGCCGCAGCAGCCCATGCCCGGCGTTCTGCTAGGGTTGTCCCCCCTTGCGCTAGGGCGTTCAAAAACGCTTCATATTGGGTTGGGCTTGTTAAAATCGCTACAGAGGCAAAATTCTTCGCCGCCGCGCGCACCATAGCCGGGCCGCCAATATCAATATTCTCGACACATTGTTCTTCATCCGCGCCGGAAGCGACAGTCGCTGCAAATGGGTAAAGATTGACACAAACCAAATCAATCGGGGCAATCCCATGTTCCTGCATTTGCGCTTGATGCTCTGCCTTATCCCGGCGGCCAAGAATACCACCATGAATCCACGGTACGAGCGTCTTAACACGGCCATCCAAAATCTCGGGGAAGCCTGTATGGTCGGAGACCTCCTTCACCGGCAGGCCAGCATCGCGCAATGTGCGAGCGGACCCTCCTGTCGAGAGGATTTCCACCCCCTTTGCGATGAGGGCATGAGCGAGTACAACCAACCCAGTCTTATCGGAGACAGAAAGAAGGGCACGACGAGGGGAGAAGCGTGTATCAGTCATGGTTTTGGCATATCGCCCCCCTCCCTCCTGTGCAAGATAGATTCAGAACCATCCGCGCTAAAAAGCCTCTTTAAGGGTTATTCTTGATGTTCAATCTGGCTCTCATGCGCATGATTACCTATCATGCGCTGCTCTGTTGTCGCCATCATCGTTTGCCATCCACCACCCAAAGCACGATAGAGGCCCACAGCGGCTAACGCTGTTTGCATATGGAGTTCTGCCTCCACCACTTGGCTGGAAAGCAACATGGATTCCGCGCGGTCCACCTCTAAGAAAGGCACCGCACCATCCCGATATTGCAGCCGTGCTGCCTCATAGGCTTTACGATTCTGACGAACAAGCTCCATGATATGCTGATACCGTAGCTGGAGTTGCGCCATACGGGTAATTGCATCATCAACATCCCGCCATGCCTCTAAGACTGTTTGCCGGTAAGCAAGGGCTATCTCCTGCTGCTCCGCCTTACGCAAAGCCAAGGTGCCGCGTAAACGTCCCCCCTCAAAAATCGGTACATTGACAGTAGGGCCAAGGGTAAAATATTTCGCCCCCGGCATGAAGAAATCCCCCGCAGAGAGGCTTTGTGTTCCTAAATTACCCGCTAGATTAATATCAGGGTAAAAGGCCGCTTTTGCCGCCCCCACCTCTGCCGTAGCGGCATGGAGCCGTGCATCAGCCATCATAATATCCGGCCTCCGTTGGGCGAGGCTGGATGGCACCCCAACCCCGACCGAAACAGGGAGGTCCAGCTGCGGACGTATAGGCAGTAACTCCCCCTCCAACGCACGAGGCGGCAAAGCAAGCATCACGCCAATCGTGTTAATCAATGCCGCTTGCATCTCCCGTAAAGGGGGTAAAGCACTATCGGTTTGCTCCACCTGCCCACGCGCCTGCGCGACCTCCAAGTCATTCGCGGCTCCTTCTGTCTGCCGTGCTAACACAAGGGCAAGGTCGTGCCGCACAAGGGCTTGATGTTGCTCTGTAAGGTGAATCTGTGCCTGCACAGCACGAAGGCGCAAATAAGCCTCCACGAGGTCGGCCAGCCGTCCCAACGCCACCCCACGCGCATAGGCTTGCTGCTCCACCACGCGGGCTTTACCTGCCTCTACAAGGCGGCGAATACGGCCAAATAAATCCATATCCCACGAGGCTGAACCAACATTGGCATATTGCTGATATTGCAAATTCGCCCCCGGTGCAGGCTGAGCGAGGGTGAGAAAGCCGTGGGTGCTCTGCTGCGTCCATGTATAAGAGCCTGCCCAATTTAGGCTCGGCACCCCTTCCGAGGCGACTACTTTAAGCTCCCCACGAGCTTGAAGCACCCGCGTGGCCGCTTGCCGAATATCCAAATTATCGCGCGAAAGCCGCTCGACCAATTTATTTAAAACAGGGTCGTGCCATTGCTGCCACCATGTCGTATCCACATCCCCTGCATGAATAAAACCGCGCGTCCGTGCCTCATGCACATCAGCCGCTTTCTCCCAGCCACTAGGTTGGTCCGTCTCTTTTGGGGTTTTATAATCCGCCCCCGTGCGGATACACCCACCCAGCCCTAATAGGCCTATTAAAAGCCAAAAACTACGCTGCCTCATTTATCCGTCACCCCACGGTCAAGCCGCTTTTGAGCCTGCACAATATTGGCTAAATGCGTCTCCACCGTTGTCTCGACCGAAAGCCCCATCCGCAATAGCCGTGCATGAGGCTGACCGGGAAGAAGGGTAATTTTCACCGGCAGACGTTGGACAATCTTTGTAAAATTACCCGTAGCATTTTCTGGTGCCAAAGGCGCAAAAGCCGCTCCAGAGGCAGGCGGGACACTATCCACGACGCCCTCAAGGTCAATATCATAAGCATCAACATGGATGCGGGCCTTCTGGCCGGGGCGCATATGCTGGAGGGCTAACTCCCGATAATTTGCCTCAATCCAAAGTTGGTCCATCGGCACAAGGGCCATCAACGCCGCCCCATTAGGAACGTAATTTCCCACCTGAACGGTGCGTTCCCCAACCATGCCATCAAAAGGCGCACGAATGGTGGTGTAAGAAAGGTTCAACTCTGCCTGATGCACCCGTGCATGATCCACCTCCACTTGGCGGCGTGCTGAATCCTGCACAGCCTCCAACACACGTAGCTGCGCTTGGGCTGCGGCATATTGCGCTTGCGCGGCTTGGAGGGACGCTGCCAGCTCATCCAAACTTGCCCGTGTGCGCTCGCCCTCCTCGCGGCTCCCCGCACCATTACGCGCCAAATGGGCATAACGGGTTGCATTCTGCCGGGCGAAAATCAACTGCGCGGTTAATTGCGCCACATGCGCTTGAGCCTCGGCAATCAAAGCGGGTTGACGCGCTACAGTAGCAGCAGCATCCAACACCACCGCACGGTCATGCGCCTCGGTCGCGCGGGCTTGGTCTAATGTAGTTTGATAATCACGTGGGTCGAGCTGGACCAGCACATCCCCTGCATGAACACTCTGGTTATCATCCACTGCCACAGCCACAACCTGCCCCGGTACACGCGGGGCGATAACGCTATAATGTGCCGTCACATACGCATCATTCGTCCATACGCGTGCAGCAGGGATGAACACAATCGCCAGAATCACACCCACAAAAAGAGCCAGAATCCCCCCCGCTAACCAGACCGGCCAGCGTTGCCCCAAAAAACGCCCTTGCTGCTTATGGCCATGATGTTCTGCTGCTTGTTGTGTCATTCTTCTTCCACCCCTTCCCCACGCTGGGCCTCTGGCTGCTCTGGCGATGTCACAACTCGTGGTGCAAATACAACCCATGGTGGATAAGTTCGCACAGGCACAATGAGGATAAAAACCATCAACACCACTAACAATGCTGCCAAAACGCAGAATAAATCCGATAACGTCAGCACAGTGGCTTGATGATGAAATTGCTGTTTAAGATACGCCATACTCCCGCGATAACGCGGTGTTCCATCTGGTAAAAAAGGCGTAGGGCTTTGCAATAAAGGGCTACTACCTTGCACAAGCGCGTACCGATATTGGCCCAAGCGGTCTGCCAAGCGGCCCTCATGCAGGCCACCGCGCCACCGCGTCACTAAATCCACCAACCATGTGCCCCCCACCATCATGAAGGCACGCGGCATATTCACCAACGCAACGGCAAAAGGTGATTCTTCTGCCACAACGGCATTGGTGGACATCATCAACAGGGAGGCCAACACCATCACCCCGCCTATGCCTTGCAAAAACTGCCAGAGATAAAACTCCGGCCGTTGCCATACGGAGGTAACGAGGGAATCCCCACAACAGGCGATGAACATGCAAACCATGCCGCTAAAGCCGATGATGCGACAATCCACCTCCCGCCTATTGAGCAAATACCCCACAAAAGGCGCGACCAATATCTCCACCGCTGCGACTTCTAAGGTGATGAGATAGCTTTGCTCCGGCCGATAGCCCACTATCTTTGTCAGAAACTGCAAAGGCACAGCCGAGGCAGAGAGTGAGACCACCACAAAGAGGCTAATCCCCCCTACCCCGTAGAAATAATTATTCCGACTGAGAAGTTGAAAGCGGAAAAAAGGCAAAGGATGCCGCCATTCATTCCACACCAAAAGGGGGATGGCTGCGACACCAATCACACTCAAGACGCAAATAAGGGATGAATTGAACCAGTCCAGCCAATCACCAAGGGACAGCACCGTTGTTAGGCACCAAGCGGCTATAACAAAAAATAGCAAGCCATAACCATTAAACCGCTTTAAGCGATGATGTTGTGGCTCCGTAACAGGCATACCATACCAAATACATGCCCCCGCTAACGCGCCTAACGGGATAGCTTGCAAGAAGATAAACCGCCAACTGAAAAAATCCGTCCATATCCCAGCCAAAGCCGTACCGAGATAAGGAAAACAGGTGGAGACAAGCGTATAAGCCACCAGCCCATAAGCCCGCAGATGAAAAGGCAGAATCCGCAAGATGGAGAACATCAGCAAAGGGATGGCAAATCCACCAGCCAAACCCTGCACGCTGCGCAAACTATAAACGGCTATGGGCATCGTGCAAAAAGCCATCGGCACAATGCTGCTTAGAGCAAGGGCCAGCACAAACAAAGCCCAACGGCGCAAGCTAAACGTAATAGCCATCCATGGGGAGAGCCCTGCCCCAATCACCTGTGCGGAGGTATAGAGGCTAACAAACCACCGGGACGGGTCCCGGCTAAGGCCCATCCCCCCCATAATATCACCAAGACCTTGGAGGGAGACTTGCTCATTTAACGTTGTCATCACCGCTACCAGCAAAACGCCAGCGAGACCGATGATAGATGTCATATGGGCACGAATAGCCTGCAACCAATCCTCCTGACCAAGAGGTCAAACCTCTATCAGAGATTGGCATATCACTTAATAAAGAGCCTAATGTTTTTGAAATTATCCGACCAGTCTGTTACTTAAAAACAACAAACTTTTCCCATAAAAAACGGGACCACACAGCCATAAGCCGCATGGTCCCGCTTTGCCTTAACGTCTCAGACGAGAAGGGCTAAAGCTTAGCGCAAGCCCAAAGCCTTTGTCCGCTTCGCTACTTCCTCAGCGGAAGCATTGCCAGCGGTCAACCAAGAGCCACCAACGCAAGCGACTGTCGGCAGGGCCAACCAGTCCTTATATGTAGCCTCGGTAATGCCCCCTGTAGGACAGAAGCGCACGCCCAAGCTACCAAACACAGCGGAAAGCCCCTTTAATGCCGGGATGCCGCCATTAGTCATAGCAGGGAAGAACTTAAAGCGGCGTAGCCCTAGGTCCAAACCCATCATGATGTCGCTAGCATTAGCTGTACCGGGGAGGTACGGTACGTCACGGTCCAACGCTTCCTTCACCAAAGCCGGTGTGATGCCGGGGCTGACCATGAACTTTGCACCAGCCTTCATAGCCTGGTCCATCTGCTTAGGGTTCAGCACCGTACCAGCACCGACCAATGCCCCTTCCACTTTGGACATCTCAGAGATGACCTCCAAAGCAGCTGGTGTACGCAATGTCACCTCAAGGGTGGAGATGCCACCAGCGACCAAGGCCTCAGCAATCGGACGGGCCGTAGCCACATCCTCAACAACCAGAACAGGCATAATCGGGCTGCGGTCCATTACCGCATCCAGTCTCTTGATGTAGCTCATACCTCGGTTCCTTTCTCAACATCATCACCGATTTCATCCAGCTCACGATCCATCATGAACTGCATCGGCGAAGCCCCCTGCTCGGCGGACGGTGCCACCTCACGCATGAGGGCAAACAGCTCGCGCCCTGTGCCAGCTGTGGCGCGATGCGGTTTGGTCGGCGTACGTGCGTTCCATTCCTTCTCATCCACCAGAGCTTCCAACTGCCCTGTACGGGCACAAACGCGGATCATATCGCCATCGCGCACCTTAGCCAGCGGTCCGCCAACCTGCGCCTCCGGCCCAACATGCACCACAGCGGGGACCTTACCACTCGCACCAGAGAGGCGGCCATCCGTAACCAATGCCACCTTAAAGCCTTGGTCCAGCTCCACACCGAGGGAGGGGATCAAGTTATGCAGCTCTGGCATGCCATTGCCGCGCGGGCCTTGGCCAATCACCACAACCACAACATCCCGATGCAACTCACCAGCCTTTTGCGCTTCCTTCACCGCCGTTTGGGAGTTAAAGACGCGGGCCGGGGCCTCAATGGTCAGCAGGTTATCCGCCACAGCACTGGATTTATACACGCCGCGACCCAGATTACCCTGAAGCAACTGAATCCCCCCAACTGGGTGGAATGGGTCCTTCACACCGCGAAGAATCTCAACATCGCTGGATGGCTTAGCGGGGGTGTAAACAACATTCTTATCATTGCCTAGCAGGGCGCGTTTGGCGTAATCCTCCAACCCATTCTCAGAGACAGTGGGAATATCAGGATGGATCAAGCCAGCATCGGCTAGTTCAGCAATGACAGTCGGCAAACCGCCAACCTCGTTAAACTTGTTCACATCGGAAGGACCGCTTGGATACACCTTACACAAGGTCGGCACCGCAGCAGAAAGGTCGGAGAAGTCTTCCCAATTAACGATAATACCCGCAGCACGCGCCACGGCGGGGATGTGGATCGTATGGTTGGTAGACCCACCTGTAGCCATCAGACCAACAATGGCGTTCACGATGGCCTTCTCATTAACGACCTCGGCCATTGGGCGTGGGGTTTTACCCTTTGTGCTAATCTCCACCAAACGATGGACCCCGGCACGGGTCACAGCCTGACGCAGTGGCGTATCAACAGGGATGAAGGACGAATCCGGCATCATAAGCCCAAGGAACTCGGCCATCATCTGGTTGGTATTGGCTGTCCCGTAGAAGGTACAAGTCCCCTCGGCATGATAAGAGGCCATCTCGGCCTTCATCAGCTCATCTTTGCCAATCTTCCCTTGAACATAAAGCTGACGAACCCGGACTTTCTCCTTGTTCGGCAGGCCAGAGGTCATCGGGCCAGAGGGAATCAACATACCCGGCAGATGACCAAAGCGCAGCGCACCCATCAACAAGCCGGGAACAATTTTATCACAAATACCAAGCAGAGCTACAGCATCATACATACCATGGCTCAGCCCTACGGCGGTGGATTGTGCAATTACATCACGCGAGAAAAGGGAGAGGTCCATCCCCTCTTGGCCTTGCGTGACACCATCGCACATCGCCGGGGCCCCACCAGCAACCTGTGCTGTAGCCCCAACCTCACGTGCAAAAAGCTTCATCTGCTCCGGGTAATGAGCATAAGGCTCATGGGCAGAAAGCATATCGTTATAAGTTGTAATAATGCCCAAATTAGCACGCTGCTCAAAAACCAGCTCCTGCTTATCAGCAGCGCTGGAGGCAGCAACGGCATGAGCCAGGTTCCCGCACGTGAGACGGGACCGGTCTACACCTTTTTCACGGTTACGCTCCATAAGAGTGAGGTAACGACGGCGGGACGTCTTGGACCGCTCGATAATTCTGGACGTTACACTCTCAACAACGGAATTCAGAGACATTGAAGCACTCGCTGTTCGGCTGGACACCCCACAGACAGACGGATAATTCCCCCTGAGAGACACGGTATCATATTATCATCCGCTTACTTCCCCGACTAAATAAGGAAAGCATCGCACTGCCTTTATGTAAGGAAAGACGCCCCAACGGGCAAGCCACCCCCCATGCACAAGCCGCCCATCTCCCCATCACCCAACACAAGGCACATCCCTTAAAAGAGCAGTTTTTAAAGGTTTTCCCTACAAAAAACCCAGATGAAGCCTCACACTGCCATGCATGAAACTCCCGTCTGGGCTTTGCAAAATACGTCCCTCTATGACCCAAACAAACATTAGCTGGGCGAGTCACGCTCCTGTTCTTCCTCGCGGAAACTTGGCCAACGCCCCGCAGCAAGAGCTACGAGCGAAGGAGTTGCAACATGCAATCTACGGCCATAGACCCAATCGTTCGTCAAAACACTACGAACATATTGCCGGGTCTCCGAGCTTGGCAGGCACTCAATAAACATAAGCGGGTCCTGCAAGCCTTTTTGCCCGCTCTGCCACCGGCTAATCGCCAATGGCCCCGCATTATAAGAGGCAAGAACTTTCAATAAAGAAGCCTCTCCACTGGGTTCATTTTGTGCAATCATGCGGGCGAGATAGAGCATATAAAGCTGCCCTACCTCCAAATTATAGCCCGGCTCCTGCAAACGCCGCTCCATCTCCTGATAAAACCGCTCCCCAGAAGAAGCCGAAACAGGTTGCGGAAGATGATACTGCTTACTGATCCAATCCGCTGTTATAGGCATGACCTGCATCATCCCGTAAGCCCCAGCCGGCGAGGCTGCCAGTGCATCAAAATTCGACTCCATTCTCGCTACGGCATAAACCAAAGCCGAAGAGACACGGAAACCATTATATGGATGTAGCTCTGGCAAGGGGCCAAGCACTTCCTTCAATTCATTATGATCCAGCCGCTCTAAAGCGTGCTGCATCTGCTCTGCCAAAGCGAGCATCCCCGCTTTTTGCACCACTAATTGAAGAGAATGAGCCCGCACAGGGTCCAAAAGAGCCTCTTGCCACATCTGGCGTGCCAACATTTCTGCACGCCCTTGCTCACCAATCTGCAACAAAGCAAAAAGATGCGGCCCTTCCTCCATGGACGACACCACCTTAACGTCCACTTCACTCAAAGCGGTTTGTGTCGCACCCGCTAGGCCAATCGTAGATAACACACCAGAGAGCGCGGTCTCATCGGTGTGTTTCTCTCGCAACATCCGTTCTGCTAGCAGCCCGTAAAAGCTTTCACTCTGCACAGAGGCCCGATGTAGCCATGTATGATACAGACCGACATCGCCATGTCGCTCTGCTACACGACCAGCCCAAAAAGACGCTGCTGCCTGTATGTCACCATCTGTTTGCTCCGCATTAGCAGCACTCTCAAACAGATCATACGCCGCATCCAAATATCCCTCACGCCATGCCGCCAAACCAGCCACAAAAGCGGGAAAACCGACCTTATAATGCCCTACATCCATGCCAGCAGAGCCTATCCGCAGCGCGGCCCGTGTCTCCCCCTGGCTTAAAAGCTGCATCGCAATTTCACCATGCAGCTGTGCCGCATAGATAGGCGTCATACCCGGTGTAGATTGCACCTGCACGATGGCACGCTGCGCGCCAACAACCCCTTGGGCAGCTTCCTCCATCAAAGCGCGCTCTAATCGATTATTCCGTACTAACGTCTGCGAGAAAGGCAACGCGCGCTCCACGCGGTGTAGATCCGCCACAGTGTCATAGCCACTAGGCAGCGTCCCCCCCGTGATAGTGCCTCCTCGACGCATCACATCAAGCTGTTGCTGTATCAATGGCGCATCAGGCAATGACGAATAACGCCGTAACCACTCCGTCAATTCCGCCTCGGACGGATGAAAAGCCGTATTGAGATAGCGCTCTGCCAAATAATCAGGGAGCAACAGATTCTCTGCTGTTTCATTAGGGCCAGAGGCATAATGCAAAACATCTAACCGCCCCATATCCCCCTCGCGCACAGCCGCAAAGAGAGCCCGATAACGCCCTGCAACAGCCGCCGGTAAAGGCTGCGGCAAAGAAGCCCCTACTATGGAACGAGATGAAACGCTGGGACGCTCACCTTCGGGATGCCCCGGCGCGTGGGACGGAAGAGACATACCCTGCCCCTGCGCCGGAAAAACAGCGTGTCCTGTCAGAAGTGCAGCACTCAAGAGAACGCTACACCATACTGCGCTAGACCCACCTGGAAATATCCATCGCATAATGTCGGGGCGTAACGTGGTTTTTCTTTACTGGCAACCCTTGAAAGTTAAACCGAGAAAACCCACCGCTTCCACCATGATACGCCTTGCCTGGGGAAGAATCCAGAGAGTTCTTCTCTTTTCTGGGTAATTTCGTAATTTATTTTGCCTTATTTTACCATTCTGTTATATCTGGTAATTAACTATTTGTTCATATAAACGACTCGCTAATCTTCACCCTCGTTGCCTTTTTGAAGACTCGCTTCCAGCAATAAAAGATCGTGCCATAGGTGGCGCCGTCGCCCTGCATTATCGCCAAGTTGTGCAGGATGCCATAGAGGCAACAACGGAATTGGCTGTGCAAAACCGGGAATCATCGCCTCATGCCACCGCCCCCGCAGCTGGCTGAGCCGGGGGCCCTCCTGATGCAACAACATACCTGCCGGTATTGTCCCCATTGTTACAATACGCTGCGGCTTAGCCAGCGCGACAATGCGCTGTAACACAGGCAAACAAAGCTCCAACTCACGCTGAGAGGCACGCTGCCCACCAGGTGGTCGCCATGGAATAGCCGGTGCCATGGAAAGCTGATCACGCTTTAGGCCAATAGATGCCAAAATACGCCCCAACAAAACGCCCATCTCGCCAGCAAATAAAGTGCCATGCCGATCCTCATCTTCATTAGGCACGTCACCAATTAAAAGAAAAGGCGCATCCTTTACCAAAACAGGGGCTAGATGATGCTTTGCTGTCCGCGCGAGGGTAATACCGGGTATGTGTTGGCTCACCTGCTTTAACGTTTCTACATCTTGTGCTGTAGCGAGTGCTGCTAGAACATCCTCCGCTCCTTTTACGTTCTCACGCGCGGGGGCTGCCATCACTATAGGCTGACCTTTAGGTGGAGGGTCACGCTGTATGGAGCGCTCCTCCCACACATCCCAACTATGATCTTCTATCAGGTCATCCACACCCCATTCTTGATGCAGATGCAAAGCTGCAAGCATGTCCTGTACGGGATATGATGATGAGGAAGATACCATAAGAAATTAAGGACTCTCTTTTACATAACTCTAACAGACAGGACTCAACCATCCTCTTTACATGGCTTTTAGTCTCTTAATTTGTTAGAGAGACTCTCTGCACATAAACACACCATCCGGACCTTATATAGGCGTACGAGTCTCCCCCAGCCTCTTCCGGTTTCATAATGAAGGATGCCCTGTACCATGGTGCTGCATCAAGATACAGCTCACGCTAAGATCAATCTATTCCTTCATGTCACTGGCCGCCGTGATGACGGCTATCACCTCCTTGATAGTCTTGCTATTTTTGCGGGTGCGGGAGATGAACTCTGCCTTACAACCGCCGCACCCGCACAAATGAGTGAAAACCTTACCCTACAGGGGCCCTTCTCCCAAGGCTTAGAGGCCGATAGCAATAACCTCGTCCTACGTGCAGCTTCCGCTCTTCGGCACCATCAGGGTGAGATAAAAGGCAAGCTACCAGCTGCTACTTTACGCCTCAATAAACAACTCCCCATTGCCTCCGGCATTGGTGGAGGCTCTGCCGATGCTGCTTGCGCCTTACGGCTGCTAACGCGCTATTGGCACCTCTCACCGGAGGCTGCCGTCGCTGTCGCCCCAACCTTGGGAGCGGATGTCCCTGTATGTTTGCACCAAAAAGCAACACGTATGGAAGGCATTGGCGAAATCCTTACCCCTGCACCGGCTCTACCCAAAATGGGCATTATGCTTGTTAATCCCGGCGTGAGTGTTTCCACCCCGACGATCTTTAAACGACTCGCTACCACGGGGGGACCGCGCGCACGCGCCGCTTTGTCTCTCCCCACAGCAGGATGGCCTACAATAGATGCCCTTGTTACCTTCCTAAATGGAACGGAAAACGACCTCCAACCCCATGCTATCGCTCAGGAGCCCATCATCGCCACGGTTTTGGAACATCTAGCCCAACTCCCACAGGTCCGTTTTAGCCGTATGAGCGGCTCTGGTGCGACCTGCTTTGCGTTGTTCGACACTCCTCACGCCGCGCAAGAGGCGGCCCTTCACCTCACACAGCACCCCGCGGCAAAAACATGGTGGAGCTGGGCAGGGGCTGTACTGGCATAAAGAAAAGCCCGCTTTTTAGAGCGGGCCTTCCTCTCTCACCATTTTGAGAAACCAACATGTGAGAGACACAACCGTTACTGGGCCGCGCCTTTCAGCCGGTTATTGCAGGCGGAGTAATACCCACCACCCTTTTGAATCCACTTCAGCCCACCATTACGCCCCGTGCTTTTATTAGCATTATACTGAGCAAGGCAGGTTTTCATCCGCGCTTTCCCCTCTGATAAAGACGCAAATTCAGGCGCGATACGTTGAGGAAAAAGCACATCCCCACTCACAACAGGGGCTGCGGCGGCTGGCTTCTTGCCCTCTTCTGGCGTGGCCGATGTGCTAGAAGCAGGAGCCTCCCCAGTGCAATGAGCTTTCTTAAAAGCAGCGTAGTCCTGCCCTTTTAACGTCCCCGTTGTTTTAGCCTCATTAAAAGCTTTATGACATGCGGCAAAAGAGGAGGTTCCCGCGGCAAAAGACGGTGCCACTAATGCAGCACTCCCCCCGCTTATAGCACACATCATCATGAAGACGCTCACAGCTGAACATTTCATTCTGTTACTACCCTTACCTATTTGTTAAAACCATCCGGTAAGTAGTGCCATTATTTCCTCTCATCGTGCAAGCGGCGTGCCCCGCCAAGGCAGGGCAAAACCGATAAAACACATTTAATTGAGCCGCTCACCATGTTGGGTGAGATCCAGCCCCATTTGCTCCTCATCAGAGGAAACGCGCATACCAATCATCTTATCGACGAGCCAGAAGATGATAGCTGTTAGGATAACAGACCATATAATCGTCACACCCACAGCCTCAGCCTGCCGCCCTAACTGCGCCCAACTCCCACTCACTCCAGCTGGGTTTGAGGCCGTGGCAGAGAGCGGGCCATAAGCAAATACGCCCGTCAGTAAAGCCCCAACAATGCCCCCTACGCCGTGCACACCAAAGGCATCTAGGCTGTCATCATACCCTAAACGTGTTTTTAACACCGCAGCACTATAGAAGCACACACCCCCCGCAATCAGCCCAATCGCTAACGCCCCACTGGGGAGGACAAAGCCCGCGGCCGGTGTTACCGCCACAAGCCCTGCCACCACGCCAGAGATAATCCCCAACGCGGTCGGTTTGCCATGACGCCACCATTCTACCAGCATCCAGCCCATACCACCGCCAGCAGCCGCGACCTGTGTTGTGAGCATCGCCATACCGGCCCGACCATTCGCCCCAAGGGCAGAGCCTGCATTAAAGCCAAACCAGCCTACCCAAAGCAACGAGGCCCCGATAATCGCATAAGCCAGATTATAGGGGGACATATCATCACGCTTTAGCCCATAACGGCGGCCAATCATCAAGGCACAAACCAACCCGGCCACACCAGAATTGATGTGAACAACTGTACCCCCGGCGAAGTCCACAGCCCCTAACCCAGCGACCCAGCCAAGTGGGCTCCATACCCAATGAGCCACCGGCGCATAAACCAGCAACGACCATAGAATCGTAAAAACACACAGCCCAGCAAAGCGGATACGCTCTGCAAAAGCCCCTGTCAGCAGGGCTGGTGTGATGATGGCAAAGGTCATCTGATACATCAGATAAACGCTCTCGGGGATGGTCATAGGTGTTTCTGCCGGAGTCCCCGCCCCTAAGGTAAAGGCTCCGTCCGTCCCTTGATGGAATTGCGACGCAATCCCCCGTAGGAAAAAGCGAGAGGCATCACCAATCCATGCCGTCCCGGTCGAGAAGGCTAGGCTATAGCCGAGGACCATCCACACAATGCTCACAATACAGCAAATCCCAAAGGACTGAACCATAGTGGAGAGGACATTCTTCCGCCGCACCATCCCAGCATAGAACAACGCTAGGCCGGGGACTGTCATCAGCAAGACAAGAGCCGTGCTGACCAACATCCATGACGTATCGCCTGTATCAATCGCACGCATTAGAGGGCTCCTTCACCTGTCTCGCCTGTCCGAATACGGACCATCTGCTCCACATTTGTGACCATAATCTTACCGTCACCAATACGGCCTGTACGGGCTTTTTCGGTAATGGCCTCAATAATCTCTGGCACGCGCTCATCAGGGACGACTGTTTCCAGCTTAATTTTGGCGATGAAGCTGATCGTATATTCAGCCCCACGATAGATTTCTGTCTGGCCCTTCTGCCGGCCAAAACCGCGCACCTCCGTCACAGTCAGCCCATGCACCCCCAGCTCCGCAAGAGCTTCGCGTACATCATCTAATTTGAACGGTTTGATAATTGCCGTTACAAGCTTCATCCCCTCTGGCCCTTTTCTGCCGTTGGTCTGTTACTACACTGGAATGAAATCGTGCCACCTTCATAACGATTTCTGCAAGACTTTCTTTTCATCAAAGATAGGGCTAGACACAAAAGACCCGCCCCTCTGGCAAAAAAGCCACCCTCTTGGAGGGGCCTCCAGCCCCTTTTTTGTAGGCCGGGAAGGACAGACTGCTTATGCGCACAGATTACGACCTCTGCATCAATGGTGGCGGTCCCATCGGGGCGACGCTGGCGTGCCTTCTGGCACAAAAGGGGCTGCGTATTCTCTTATTAGAACGCGCGCCTCTCTCCCCCACGCCAGACCAAAACCCTGATGGCCGCGCTTATGCCCTAGCCGAGGGTGTCCGCCCTTTATTAGAAGAGGCTGGTATCTGGCAGGCCCTGCCCTTACCACCGCAGGCGATTACGACCATCCATGTCACAGATAGCCAAGGGCGAATCCCCACAGCCTCCCGCAGCACCCTTGCTGATGGGCTAAGCTTTACCGAAGATGATGCCCCAGACCACCGCCCTTTTGGCTGGATGGTCGAAGCTCATAATCTCCTCGCCGCTATTGCCCGCACCCTCACCTCTCAACCGAGGCTGGATGTACGCGCTCCCGCTACAGGGCAGTTCCAGTTTACGCAAAATGAAGCCCGTATTACGCTCTCAACGGGTGAAACAGTCTCCGCAGCTTTAGTCATCGCGGCTGATGGACGCCAATCCCGCTTACGCCAACAAGCTGGAATCGGCCTAACACGCATCCCTTATCATAAAACGGCCCTTGTCAGCGTGTTAGCTCATACGCTGCCTCATCATGGTAGTGCGCTGGAGAACTTCCTCCCTCAAGGCCCTTTTGCCCGCCTTCCTCTCCCCGGCATAGAAGGCCACCCGCACCGCTCCGCTATTGTATGGACCGACCGCGCTAAACGCATCGCCCATTTCACGAGCCTTGCCCCACACCATTTTGCCCGTCTCATTGAGGAGCGGCTTTGTGGCGAGGAGCTTGGATCACTGGAGCTGATCGGCACGCATTGGACCTACCCGCTCGCCTCCCAATATGCCCATCGCTATTACGCCACACGGCTGATTTTAGCAGGAGATGCCGCCCATGGCTTACATCCCGTTGCAGGACAGGGGATGAATCTTGGCTTTCGTGATGTCCGCACACTCGTTGCGCTATTGGGGGAGGCCTTCGCCCATGGGGAGGACCTCGGCTCCCCTGCATTATTACGGCGTTACCAACAGCTAAGCCGCCCCGGTAATCTTGCCATGCTCGCTGGATGTGACATGATGGAACGTCTTTTCAGCACGGATGCCCCTTTCATCCGTCATGCCCGTCATGCAGGGCTTATGGCCCTACGACGGCTCCCAACCCTACGGCAAGGGTTTGTCCGACGCGCTATGGGTTTATAATTTTAAAGGCAGTCTCCTCATTATGGCCGGTTTTCTTGATACATTCCCGCAATCCTCCTCTGAGCCACAATTTCTGGCCGAATTTTGGGCCGTCATGCAGGCACAAGCTTGCTGCTGCTCTGATGCGCTCATCCGAGATCTTTTTGCTGTTAACATTTGTAATCATGAGGATTTTGCCTCCGCTTTAGCATCGCTACTCAGCGCTAAGCTGACAGATCGTGCTATGGCAGAGCCCACACTCATGCGCCTTATCGCCTCCACTCTCAAAGCCGACCCGACCATCACATGTGCGGCTGCCTCCGATATTGTTGCTACATTTCAGCGCGACCCGGCGTGCCCAGACCTTGTAACGCCTTTTCTCTTCTTTAAGGGCTTTCAAGCTCTCCAAGCCCATCGTATTGCTCATCATCTCTGGCAAGCAGACCGCAAGCCACTTGCTTATCACTTCCAAAGCCGTGTGAATGAAAAATTCGGCATCGACATCCACCCCGCAGCACAAATTGGACAACGCATTACCATTGATCACGGCACGGGCATCGTTATTGGGGAGACGACCATCATTGAGGATGATGTCTCTCTCTTCCAAGATGTCACCCTTGGCGGCACGGGTAAAAATGGGGGACAACGCCACCCTATTATTCGGCAAGGCTGTATGATTGGGGCTGGGGCAAAAATTCTCGGTTATTTAGAAATTGGGGCCTATGCAAGAGTCGGCGCTGCCTCAGTTGTATTAGGCAATGTCCCACCACGCTCCACCGCCGTAGGCAACCCCGCCCGCATCGTCCGTTTTGGTGATATGGACCAAGATTTCACAAACTACCAAATCTAGCCCCCCCTCAGTTATCCCCAATTTCGGGGATAGGTTGGGGCATCATCCTGTGTGCCAGAGCGGGAAAAATGTGGATAAAATCGCACGACTCCTCAAAAATAGCCCTTTCAAGCTGTGGCTCTTTCCTCCAACAAAAAAAGCTGACGTGATGAGTAGCACCACGTCAGCCTCTCTTTTAACCGATGGGTTTATGCCCCCCTTTCCTCTTATTGATGAGAGAAATGGAAGCTCATAGAATAATCATAGGTTTGCCCCGGTTTTAGCTCAATACTGGGGAAGGACGGCGTATTGGGGCTGTTGGGGAAGAACTCCGGCTCAAACGCTAAAGCATCACCCTGCCGATATGTCTTGCCAGCAGGCCCATAATACGTGCCGTAAATATGATTTGCAGAATAGAACTGCATCCCCGGCATATTGGTGGAAACCTCCATCACACGACCAGAATGAGGGTCTGTCACGCGGGCCACAACGCGCTCTACATCACCGGGTTTGGACGGCCCATTAAGAACCATGCATTTGTCATAGCCTGTTTGTGGCAACATTTGCGGGTTCGGCTGGCGCAAGCCATCCCCAACACGGCGCGGCTGGCGGAAGTCAAACGGTGTGCCATCAACAGAGGCAAACTCACCCGTTGGGATGGATTGCGCATCTGTTTTTAAATAACGGTCCGCATACATCTGCACCGTTTCATCATCCACAGCACCGGAACCCTCGCCATTGAGGTTCCAATAATTATGTGTGGAGAGGTTTACGATAGTTGGTGCATCCGTTGTCGCTTGGAAGCGTAAGCTCAGCGTATCATCAGAGCGCAGACGATAAATAGCATGTGTTGTTAACGTGCCGGGGAATCCCTGGTCACCATCAGGGCTTACCATCTTCAACTCTACAAAAGCCCCATCAGCATCCACCCCTTTACGCTCAATCGTCCAGAGCTTGCGGTCGAAGCTGTCAGGCCCACCATGGAGGGTATTAGCGCCCTCGTTAGTAAGGGTATGATAGGTTTTACCCTCTAATGTGAAGGTCCCGTTAGTAATGCGGTTGGCAACACGGCCCAATACCGCCCCAAAATGAGGGTCTGCATTATTGCGCTCATAACCCTCGATATTAGGGAAACCGAGAACAACATTGCCAAGATGGCCATTACTATCGGGCACATCCATCCTATGAATGATCGCCCCGTAGGTCAGCACTGTGACCTTTACACCGTCATCATTGCTTAACGTAATTGCTTTTACTTTCTGCTTATCAGAAAGATGCCCCCACTCCTGAACATTAACCTTTGGGTGCGCTACCGCCATACCAGACAGAGCAACACTAGCCACTAAAGCACTGGCCGATAAAAGCCCAATACGGTTTTTTAGAAAACGGGGCATATGATTTCTCCCACTCCATAAAAGATAAAGCCGCCCTGGAAACACCCCCATGACCCAAGAGCATCCATACCAAGGTGGAGTTTCATCTCAACGCTTAACGATGCAAAAATGCAATACCCTCATTTCTAATACAATTCTGATATGCGAAAGGGGTAGGCAAGGAAAGGCAAGTAACATATGTTCCCTTGCGTAGGTTTTATAACCTGTCTTATGTAGAACTATAACGCGTTACAGTCCCGGCCCGTTCCCGTTTGGGCATTTCCCCTCTACCACCGGGGAGATGCCTCCCATAGCCGGGCCTTAAAAGAAGCAGGAGCGGCAACAACATGGCGTGCAAAGGCAGCACAATGCAGCATCATAAAGGCAGAAAAACTGCCCTTTTTACACTGGTCGGCTGCCTTACCTTCTCCTCTCTTGCAGGATGCACCGCTAAGCCCCCTAAAGACCCTGATGAGCTGGCTGACTATAAAGCCGCGAATGATAAGTTTGAGCCTTTCAACCGCAAGATGTTCAACATCAATATGTGGGTGTATCATAAGGCCCTCCGCCCTGTTGGTCGATTCTGGCAAAAGCACGTCCCCCAGCCCATTCGCACCTCGGTTGCGACATTGAATGAAACATGGCGGGAGCCTGCGGTTTTCTTCTCCGATGTGGGGGCGGGGCGTCCCCGCCGCGCTGGTGATGCGTTTATGCGTTTCCTCCTAAATATGACAACGGCAGGCTTTTATGACGTTGCCAAACATTTAGGCTATAAGCAGCATGAGACAGACCCTGGCATGGTCCTTGCCCTCTGGGGGGTTAAGTCCGGCCCGTATCTCTTTCTCCCCGGCTTGGGGCCAAGCAGCTTCCGCGATGCGGCAGGCTATGCGCTGGGTCAGGGGCTAACGCCAATTAACTATGTGCCCAGCGGTTATGGGCTTATCAGCTTCAATTGGGGCTATAACATCCTTGGCACGTTCAATACTTTCGCCGATAATACAGACCAGCTCGACCAGCTGGAACATCAAAGCCTAGACCCATACGCTTTCATGCGGAGTGCATGGCAGCAGCAACGTCAGAGCCAGATTGACGCCCTTAAGGCCGATCATCGCGCCACAACGCCAGACTGGTACTGACAATCTTGTCCCCTTCAGGACAGCCCTTTTTGGAAGGATCCCTACACATGATGCTCCGTCAGCTTACACGCCGCACCATTTTGGGAGCTGCCAGCCTACTCGCTCTCGCCCCCATGTTGGCATTCGCCGCACCTTCCAGCGAGGAAGCGAGTGCGTTTGTTAATGATTTTGGCGGGAAGTTAGTCGCTGTTATGAATAGTAACACGACATTGGATAAAAAACGCGACGCCCTCCTCCCGCTCCTGCGTCAGAATGTGGATGTGCAAGGGATTGGGCGGTACTGCCTAGGGCGTTTCTGGCGGCAAGCCACGCCAGAACAGCAAAAGATTTATCTTGAGTTGTTTGAGGATGTGCTGCTCAATGCTGTAACCGCCCGGATGGGGGAATATGAGAATATCTCCTTCCGTTTGGTCGATAATGTCGCTTCCCCCGCAGGGCAGAAAGTGACGCTCCAAATCAGCCGTCCAAATCATCCTTCTGTAATGATGACAGCCGTTATTGATGGCGAGCCTCCCAAGGTCGTGGACCTCTACGGCGAGGGCGCAAGCATGCGGATGACCCAGCGCAGCGATTACACCGCTTACCTCACACGCCACGGCTATAAGGTGCAGGCTCTTATTGATGCGCTAAAACATCAGCTTGGCCGCCAATAAAACACGGCACGCTATAGTGATCCAACATAAGGGGGCGTTCGGCCCCCTTTTCACTAAGTATCCCTATCTTCTTCACACCGCATGACAGACGAACTCTCCCTTTACGACTTCACCCTCCCGCGCGACTCCATCGCGACCGAACCTGCCCGCCCGCGTGATGCGGCGCGTCTCCTCCACGTCATCCCCCCCGCCCTTACAGGAACAGAGCAAGCCCGCCTCACCCTCCACCGCATCCATAACCTCCCAGACCTGCTAAAAGAGGGCGACCTCCTCATCGCAAATAATACAGAGGTCATCCCTGCTAAGATGGAAGCCCGCCGGGGCGAGGCTCGCATTGGCATCACGCTCGACCGCATCTTACCAGAGGGGCAATGGCACGCGCTTGCCCGCAATGCGCGTAAATTACGCCCTCATGATACACTCCATTTTGAGAATGACCCCGTCACCGCCACCATCCTCACCAATGAGGGCGATGGAGCGATTACCCTTCGTTTTTCAGTTGAGGGGGATGCGTTCGATAGGTTTTTAGAACGCCGCGCAGCTCTGGCCCTGCCACCTTATATTGCTCGGCCTCATGGCCCTACAGAGGCGGATACGCATGATTATCGCACTATTTTCTCCCGCTTTCGTGGGGCTGTAGCC
The DNA here is from genome assembly GCF_026385475.1 of Bombella saccharophila. GTDB lineage: Bacteria > Pseudomonadota > Alphaproteobacteria > Acetobacterales > Acetobacteraceae > Bombella > Bombella saccharophila. Next base: position 197,905 of record NZ_JANIDW010000003.1, on the reverse strand, counting down.
GCCCCAACGGCGGGACTACACTTCACCAATGACGTCTTAAAAGCCCTCACTGCCAAAGGAATCGCGCAGGAAACACTCACCCTCCATGTCGGGGCGGGGACATTCCTGCCTGTTCGCAGTAGCATTGCCGAGCATAAAATGCATGCTGAATGGGGGCATATCACCCCCGAAACAGCCCAGCGAATCAATGAGACGCGTGCCCGTGGGGGCCGTATTGTCGCCGTGGGAACGACAAGCCTCCGCCTCTTAGAGAGTGCGGCTGATGAGCATGGACTCATTCACCCTTGGCAGGGGGAGACATCCATTTTCATCAAGCCGGGCTACCGCTTCCGCGCTGTTGATGCGCTGCTCACAAACTTCCATCTACCACGCTCAACCCTCTTTATGCTGGTGTGCGCCTTTGCAGGGACGGACACTATGCGCCATGCTTATCATTACGCCATCACTGAGGGATTACGATTTTACTCCTACGGCGATGCTTGCTTATTGGAGCGCACCCCATGACACTCTCCACCCCTCGCCCAACCCTTACCGCCTCCGAGCATATGCATTGGCAAAAGGAAGCTCAGTCTGGGCAAGCCAGAGCGGGCTGGCTGCACACACGCCACGGCAGTGTCCCCACCCCAACCTTTATGCCTGTTGGGACGGTCGGGACGGTCAAAGGCATTACGATGGATAATGTGCGGGCTACCGGGGCTGGTATTGTGCTGGGCAATACCTATCACCTCATGCTCCGCCCCACCGCAGAGCGCGTACAACGCCTAGGGGGCTTACACCGCATGATGGATTGGCCAGGGCCTATCCTAACCGATTCTGGTGGCTTCCAAGTCATGTCCTTAGGGCCATTGCGTAAGATGGATGAAGATGGCGTGACCTTCCGCTCCCATATTGATGGCAGTGCCCACCGCCTCACGCCTGAAAGCTCGACAGACATCCAATATAAGCTAGATGCCACCATCACGATGGCCTTTGATGAATGTCCTGCCCTCCCCGCTACTAAAGAGGTGCTAGCGGCCTCCATGCAGCGTTCTATGCGATGGGCAGCGCGCTCCCGCGAGGCATTTATCGCCCGCCCCGGCTATGGGCAATTCGGCATTGTCCAAGGTGGGACAGAGCCCGACTTACGCGCAGACTCCGCCCGCGCCTTGCGTGACATCGGCTTTGAAGGCTATGCGATTGGCGGCCTCGCCGTGGGGGAAGGGCAAGAGCTGATGTTCTCCACGCTGGATTATACAACCCCCCTCCTCCCTGAGGACCAACCACGCTATCTCATGGGTGTTGGCACACCTGATGACCTCTTAGGAGCCGTTATGCGTGGCTGCGATATGTTCGATTGCGTCATGCCCTCCCGTGCTGGCCGTACTGCCCGCGCTTATACCGAGCGCGGGACATTAAACCTCCGCAATGCCCGCTTTGCTGAAGATACACGGCCTATCTCGCCAGATGATGATAGCCCTATGGCAGGCCGCTATAGCCGCGCTTATCTCCATCATCTTTTCCGCGCGAATGAGATGTTAGGGCCGATGCTCCTCACCCTTCATAATCTTGCTTATTATCAACGGCTCATGCGCCAAATTCGCGCTGCGATTATAGCGGGCACGTTAGAGCAAACCGCAGCCGAACTCCGCCAAAACTGGGCCAAAGGCGATTGGAGCGAGGAGGAATACCCCATGCCTCGCTACCATCAAGATTAACTCTCCCCCTCTTTTAAGGTTAGGGGACATGCTCCTTATACCGGGCCCAATCTGTCGCTAAGTGCCGCACAATGGGGCTGGCAACACGATAAGCGGCGTCCGTTGCGGCATGAAGGCCCGGTAGATTTTCCTCATGCGCGGCATTGGCCAACATCGTCGCGGGGGTAATGGCGGTGGGCGGCATATCAAAATTGCTGGCAGTCCGTAGGATAAGGATACGCTGCGCATCCACACGGCCCGCTTTCGCTTGCAAGGCCAAAGCTTGGCAGAGGGCAATATCTTCCTCCGCTGTTGTCACCATCTCCCCTTGATGGTCCGTCCAATAAGACACCCACCGCTCTGCCCAACGATTCATCCGCGCCCCGAGCCAATAAGTCTCGCTAGAGATAGTATCGCCTATCATCACATGAGGGGGCTTTAGAGCCTCGGGGAAGTCTTGATAAGCATGACGATGGGCCTGTAAGGCTGCGTTATCGGGCAAAGTTATGGCCTTTGTGCGCTCATACGCCCATTGCACCAGAGAAGGCCGTAACTGATACGCCATATCCCCCGCGATGGAGTGAAGCGGCGGGCGAGGGTACTCATCAGGTACATGCCCTTGGAGAGGCGTAAAGCCATCCGGCCAATCGGCTGGTATTTCACGTGAATCAATAAGATGTGCAGCCCCACCATTGACCACATAACGCGCCCAAGCGGCCGAGCCGAGGCTTGCTTTATATGGGTTCACCCCCGCAATCCCAGCTAATATGAAATAAGCATGACGGAGGTCAAAACGAGGGTCTAACGCTAAAGCCGTAATGGCGGCGGCCATATGGCTGGGGCCTTCCCCGCTTACAAGCCCCAACACATGGTCCTGCGCGTTATAGCGCAGCACACCATGCTCCGTCCCCGGTGCAGGGAAGCTTTGCTCCAACGGGTAACGCTCCACCCAATGTTGAAACTCCCCCGGCATATCGCCTCTATCCTGCCCAAGCTCAAAGGTCGTCACCACCACAACGCGCACCTCCAGCGGCGCGGCCTGCGCGTGGGCTTTAACCCCTATTCCTACCCCTAGCCCAGCTATGACGCCCGCTAGCATAACGCTGCAAAACCGTCTCATCCTGCTACAACTCATGATCATGCCTTCCCTCTCATCATCACACGGCCCTTATGGTGTAGAAGTCAATAAAGGATTTGCCATTATATCGGCCTCAAAGTGGTGAAAGGCCGCCTCTAACTGCCATTGCAACTTGGCCTTTAAACTCCGCTGTAGAAGGCGGGTGCAATCAGAGGCGATATTATCAGCCCGCCCCCACTCTCCACCCCCTGCACAGGAAGGCACAATCTGCCCCGGTTGCCGCCCTACCCATAAGCTCTCCCCCGGTAGGAACCCATATTCCAAACTCGTACGGGAAAGCTGAATAAGCGTCGGATAATCCAGATGATAAGCCAGCACGGCCCGCATATAATCTTGCGTTAAATCACTACGCGAGACGCCTTCATCATCGGTGGAGAGGGCCACAGGCACACCCGCATGACGGTAAAGCGGGAAAGGATGGCGCGCGCCCTTAACGGACAAAATCTCATCATTACTGGTGAGATTCACCTCCACTAAAATCTTCCGCTTTGCCATCTCATGTAGCAACCCTACCGGGTCGCGCTCCCACAGCACATCCACCCCATGGCCAATACGCTCCGCCCCTGCGACCTCAATCGCCTCACGGATATGATGGTCCAAATCCGCCGCAGGCACGAGAGACGGTGTTACCTCCCCTGCATGAAGGCTCAAATGCGTGCCGGGGTAGCGTTGATTGAGATAATGGAACATCTGCATATGCAGGTCATAATCACGCAGGGCGATGGGGTCATCCTCTGGGGCTACGATATTCACCCCCACAAAACGCGCATCCTGCTTAACGCTCTCATAAGCAGCCACAAGCTGCGTCCATACAAAAGGCGCAGGGAAAATGCGTAAAATAGAATAATGATAACGTATCGTCACGCCACACCCAGCTGCGGCATGGCTGGTGCCACATTGCATCACAGCATGGGCGCGGGCCTCCATCGCATCCACAGCCTGACGCGAGCGCGCGCCCATCTGGCCCAACGCAGAACGCAGAGCCTCATAAGCGGCTTTTAAATCAGCCGCATTTTTGAGGGGCGGTAAGGAGGCCTTATGCATCATCTCCCCTAAAAGGGGGAAGGAGAGCGGGGCAATTTGTAGCTCTACATAATGCACATGGTCACGGGCGGCTTGATTGGCTGCCTCGGCCAACATATCGCCTTGATGAGCCTGATCCACCACAGCAAACCGCAAAAAGGTCGCAAAGAAATGGTCATGACCGGAGCGATCCTCCCCCGTTGGCACATAATGCCGCATGGAAAGCGCATTGACCATCTTATCCCACGCTGCGGCATTATCCGCTAACAAAGCCGCCTGTATCTGCCCCGCTGCCGGATGAGGGCATGGTTTAGATAGAATCGTTTGCTCTGTAAGCGAAACACAAAGCCCATCCTGCGCGGCCCATTTTAAAAAGCTCTCCGCATATACCGCACCAGAGAGATGATTATGCAAATCCGCCCCTTTGGGGAAGGCTCGTAAGAAAAGCTCCAGCCGCACAGGGTCACTTTTAAGCGACTCAAATAATGCGGGGACCGAGGGCACACCCGCCGCCGCATAAGCTGGGTGAACCATCATAATAATAAGGCAGGATAAAAGCTGTAAGACTCTCATAGCCCTATCATGGCGTCCCTACGCGTAACTGACAAGAAAATCCCCTTCCCCCATACGGCGCGACCTGTCACAATCTCCCCTTATGCAGCACAACCCAACAGCGTATCGCCTCCAAAAACGCAGCCTCAGCCTATATGGGCATAGGACCTCCATCGCTTTAGAAGCAGAGTTTTGGCAAGTGCTGGAGAGCATGGCCCGCCACGCCCAATGCCCCTTGGCTACCTTTATCGCTAAGCTTGATACAGACCGCCCACCAGAACAATCACTGGCCTCGCTCTTGCGCCTTTCCGCCTTACGTTTTGCCCAACACCAGCATCATACACCCCCCTAACGCGCTGCGCTTTCATCACGCCTATTATACGCTCTTACCTATTCCCGCTGCTCTAATCTCCATGATAAGCTGACCATGCTCGAATCACGGAGGCGGCGATGGCTTTCTGGGGAAAGATGTTTGGTGGGGTAGCCGGTTTTGCCGCTGGCGGGCCGGTCGGTGGCCTTCTTGGGATGATTTTAGGGCACCTTACCGATACGGATAAGATTCTCACCCCGCCTTCTGGCACATGGGGGGATCGCTTCCCCACCCAAGGGCGGCCAGACCCCCATAATGCTGCCTTTTTTACAGCGGCAAAACTCGCGGCTCTTTTTGGTAAAACAGACCAGCTTTACGGGCTGGGGGTCGTCACCCTCTCGGCCAAATTGGCCAAAATTGACGGCCCCGTAAATCGGGCAGAAATTAACGCATTTAAAGCGGCATTTCGCTTCCCAGCGGAGAATCAAAAGGAAGTCGGCCTCCTTTTTGACCGCGCCCGCGAACGGACAGATGATTTTGAACTATACGCCCAAGAGCTTGGCCGTGCCTTTGCCGATAAGCCCGAACCGCTAGAAAGCCTGCTGACCGTCCTCTTTCGGATTGCGAAAGCTGACCTCCCCGCTGGGGCGGAACTTCACCCCTTAGAGCAAGACTTTCTCCGCCGGACTCATCAGGCCTTTCGCCTTTCCGCCCGTGTATGGGAACGCGCAGAGACAGGCCAAGCCCGTGCCGCATCGACCTCCTCCGCGGCGGATTGTTACCGCATCCTCGGCATTAGCGCACAAGCCAGTGATAGCGAGGTCCGCACCCGTTGGCGCGTCTTAATCCGTGAATATCACCCTGACCGCCTCGCCCAACAACCCATGACCGACGCTCAGCGCAAAGCCGCGCAAGAGCGCATCGCGCGCATCAATGCCGCATGGGACCAAATTAAACGCGATCGCGGTCTATAACCGCCACGACGTTACGGCGTGACTCCCAGCGGGAGCGGCACCCAGCGCAGGCCCTCTTTATCCTGCACAAGCAGCAGAATATCCGTCCGTTTCAGCTCCCGTGCGCGGTCAAGGGCGTGTTGTAACGCATCTGGCGTATTCACCTCTTGTTCCCCCACTTGGAGAATCACATTCCCCTCTGCCATCATACGGCTCGCAGCAGGGCTGCCATCAAACACACGCAACACCAATACACCACGCTGACTATCACTCAGCTCATATTGTGTGCGGGCTGTCTGGTCGATAACCCCGAGCTTCAAGCCGAGGTCATGCAGTGTTTTTACGGCATGCTCAGGCGGATGCGTATCGGAGGGGAGCGGGTCTTTCTCCTCCGGGTTTTTCCCTAACGTGAAGTCCACCACCTGATACGCCCCACGCCGCCATAGGGTGAAACGAACATGCTCCTCCGGCTCATGCCCTGCAACAAGGCGTGGCAATGTTTGGCCTGTCACGGGTTGGCCGTTTAGAGCGGTGAGAATATCACCAACCTGTAACCCTGCCTTTTGAGCAGGACCATCCTTCATAACCTCTGCTACAATGGCCCCTGTCCCCCACATCTTCCCCATTGAATCCCCCTCTTTATGGAAGGAGAGGTCCTCTGCCATCGTCCGCGTAACATCCTGATACCGCACGCCCAACCAACCCCGGCGTACATAGCCCCTCTGCCGTAATTGAGCGATAATCCCACGCGCATCATCAGCGGGGATGGCAAAGCCAATACCAATCGAATCCCCGCCTGAGCCCCCATAAATCAGCGTATTAATGCCAATCACTTCCCCTTTCAGGTTAAAGAGTGGCCCACCAGAATTACCATGGTTAATAGCCGCATCAGTCTGGATGAAATCATCATACAAACCATGGTCCACATTGCGCTTACGCGAGGAGATAATCCCCGCTGTCACCGTACCGCTCAACCCAAAAGGATTACCAATGGCTAAGACCCAATCACCAATCCGGGCCTCATCACTACGGCCTAACGGGACAGAGGGTAAAGGACGATCCGCCGTGACCTGCAACACCGCGAGGTCCTCTTTACTATCCCGCCCTACAATCCGCGCAGGATACTCCGTCCCATCGGAGAGGGTCACGCTGACTTGCTGTGCATTCTCAATCACATGATTATTCGTCACGACCACACCGGAAGGGTCGATAATAAAGCCTGAGCCTAAAGCCTGCACCTGCCGCTCCGGCTTACCATCCTCATGCCGATGATGGAGATAATCATGAAAAAACTTCTCCAAGGGCGAACCGGGGGGAAAAGGCGAGGATTGCGGCCCGGCGGGGGCACTCCCATCGGGGCCCTCTGGCTGATGCTCATCAGCATGGATAACGCTGGAGACGGAAATATTCACCACCGCAGGCAAAAGCCTATCCGTTAAGGCTGCAAAGCCGGGCATCATCGCCGCCTCATGCGCTGCGCGTGCTGCCCCGGCCTCCTGCGCGGTCGTCATAGGCCCTGTAGCAGCGGGGGCCTCCGTCCCTGCCTCCCCTTGCGCCCATGCCCTATGAGACGGCACCATCACACCAGAGAGGAGCGCACATGACACCATGCAAGACAGCCATGCACGCGAAGATGAAAGAAGAGAAGAATACATGAATCGGCTCATGTGATAGAAACTACCCCACCACGCGCTGGCCGTCATCCTTCCAACGCGCTTGTTTATGTTTTTTTGCCTCATGAGGCAGTTTTATGCACGAGAGACCTTGCCCCATGACTGCTCAAGACGACACAACCACCCTCACGCAGCACATCACAACACTGCTTGAGGCCCATCATTTAGCCCCTCATGCCACAATCGAGGCCCTAACCTTAGAGCATGGCCATGCCCATCTCATTCTACGCATCACCGCAAAAGGCGCGCCTCTTTTGCATAAAAACCGTCAAGCTTTTGAGGACGCTATTACGCATCATCCAGCTATAGAGCGACTCACACTATCTCTGACAGCCCATCGTTCACCGTCCACCAGCCCATCACAAGCGGCCCCTTCTACAGGTGGCCATCGCCCGCTCGCTTTAGGTGAACGCCCTAAACCCGGCTCTACAAATCATGCCGCCCCACCAGAGGCATACTTGCCAGAGGTAAAAGCCGTCATCGCTGTGGCCTCTGGCAAAGGGGGAGTTGGTAAATCCACCACGGCCGTCAATCTCGCTTGCAGCCTTGCGCGGCTGGGCCTGAAAACCGGCTTGCTTGATGCCGATATTTACGGCCCCTCCCTCCCGCATATGTTAGGTGAAACCCAAAAACCCATAGTGGACCATGGCAAGCTCCTCCCGCTTGAGCGTTGGGGGCTTAAGACCATGTCCATCGGCTATCTTGTTGAGAAAGAGCAAGCGATGATTTGGCGTGGCCCCATGGTCATGGGAGCCCTCACTCAATTAATGAGCGATGTCTCGTGGGGGGCGTTAGACGTTCTCATTGTGGACCTCCCCCCCGGTACGGGTGATGCGCAACTCACCCTCACACGGAAATTATCTGACAAACTACAAAAGGGCGGGGCTGTGATTGTCTCAACCCCCCAAGATATTGCCCTGCTAGATGCCCGCCGTGGCGTGACATTATTTGAGAAAATAGGCACGCCCCTTTTAGGGTTGATTGAGAATATGTCCTTTTTCTGCTGCCCTCATTGCCATGAGCGAACAGACCTCTTTGGCCATGGAGGCGCAAAGGAAGAAGCAAACACCCTTAACATCCCCTTTTTAGGTGAGATTCCTTTGCTGCGCGACATCCGATGCAGTGCCGATGAAGGCACCCCCCTCGTCCTGCGCGAGCCTGACAACCCCGCCTCGCAGGCTTATACAGCCATCGCCCGCCACCTAAAGGACCAGCTCAGCCACCATGACGCGGCGTGATGTTGTTATCCATTTTTTGGTATAAAACGCCCATCATCTTCTGAAAGCATAGTTTATGGCCTCTCTTTATTCCCCTCACAAATGGCTCCTCGTTATCAGCCTTACTATGATGTGCGTTAGCCTTACGGCCTGCATCACTCATCAAGAGGTCGCTCATCGCGGCCTCTCCTCAGATGGGTACGGCTTTGTCGCGAATGGCCCCGTCCTCGCCCCGCCAGAGCATCTCACCCAGCATCAAGGCTCAGCCTCACATTAAGCCTTGCTTTGAAGCTGCGGCTATTTCTCCGTTCGTGCATTTTCCCTCTTGATTTAACGCTCCAAAAATGAGATGAAGCCTCCGTCGCCGGATTAGCACAGTGGTAGTGCAGCGGTTTTGTAAACCGAAGGCCGGGAGTTCGAATCTCTCATCCGGCACCATGATTTCCCTATATTGTTAAATGAGTATAGTGCGCGCCTGCGACGCCTGTAGGGCAGCCTTAAGGCTAGGTACAGGTTAAGCGTACTTTGTTTGAGCATAATAAGCACGCTGCCCCCCCTTAAAAATAGGGGAGGCAGCATGCCGTTTATAACGTGCTCATGTTATTACCGCTTTAGCAATTTACCATATGTCTCATTCGCTGCGGCCTCAATCGTCATTGTAGGATTAGAGCGACAGACGCTATCAAACACAGAGATAATAACATCGCTAGATGTCACCTTATTGATAAGCAGCTCTTTCCCCGTTGCAGCGGCCATAGCGTTATCAATGCCGGTGATCGCGCCCTGCACCCAGCTATACACCAAAGGCTTTGCCATAGGGTCTTTGCTGTTTAAGTGGAACTTACAATGTTTCAGACCAATACCCACAACAAGATGCTGCGTTTCCGCATGTTGTATATCCACCTGTTGTGCATCCGCAGCATGTGCCGCTACCGGGGCAGATAAAGGCAGAAGCAGAGTGGCACATAGTAAAAGACGTTTCATTCTCTTAACCTCCAAAAACATACCCGATAAGCGTTACGTTATTTCACGCACACTATCTAGCTCTTTCTAAAAGCAGCAATAAAGCGCAAGACTAGCACTTGCCCCCTCTGCTTGTGATATAAAGCCTTTCCTCGCCATAAGATGATGGTTATGACATGACATAATGCGCCCAGATAGGCGTCATCCCTCACAGAGTAAAGGCTTTTGCCGTTTCATGAAAAACACCTTCCCCGGTTTCATCGGGCTTGCCCGTTTATTTGATATTTTTGAGGGGGGAGCTATGCTCATCCTCTCCCTCTGCATCACCATTGTCGCCTGCTTAGGGTTGCTGCATGTCGTAGTAGCCGTTGTAAAGCTGGTGCTTCATGCAGGCTTACAACCTACAGACCCCGCTATATTGCAGGAAGTCTTCGGCCTCTTCTTCATTGTACTGATTGCTTTGGAGTTCCGCCATTCCATCCTCGTCCTACCAGGTTCGGAATCTCAGGGGATGATTCGTATGCGTTCGGTCTTGCTCATCGGCATGATGGCCGCGGTGCGCAAATTCATCGTGCTGGACCTTAACGGTGTCAATGTTCGCGAACTGCTCGCCCTCTCCGCTGCTGTTTTATCACTTTCTGCGGCTTATTGGCTTGTCCGGGGTAAGGCGATGGCACGTGTTGATGCCACAATCCCTCCACCCTCACAGACAAGCCAAGACACGCCACCTCAGAAGAACTGAACGTGTGATTTAAAGCCAAGCATCGCCGCATCTTTTAAAACGCGCTGCATGCCGGGGTTAAAGTAATATTGGAAGTCCGGCGCGAAGGTCACACCCCGCATGACATGGATACGGTATGTGGCCTCCAGCGTGCTCCCCCAACGCTGCACCCCATAAGACCCCCACATAAGCGGGGCCCCGCCAGAGGAATAATAAGGGCTGCCCGCCGCTGGAGCCATGCCATGCTCCACCTGGAAACGCTGCGCCGCCCGTGTGGAATGGCTAGAACCTGTATAAGAGAAAGATACACCCACCGTATCAAGCGGGCGCGCACGCCAAAAACCAGTATCAACCAACCCAAAAGCGTATAATTTACCGCGCATGGCAACATCTGGCTTGTTCCAATACGCATCAAAGAAGGCAATCAAACCCCCTTCCACCGTATCTTTCGTAGGATGGCGGATAATCATCTGGTCGGCCAAGAACCACATACCCCAGTTGAAGTTACGGCGAATCCCTGTCCCCGGCACCGCATCCCCAACGCCATTGCAGGTCGGACAATTCGGGATTCTCATCATTGTTTGCCCGGCATTACGGCGATTAGGGGGGTTATACACCCCAAGATAATGGTCTGATGTATCAGGCGCAAAACCGACTTTATAATGGCCAGATAAATGCGCTTTACCGAACTCTGGCTCCCAACCGAACTCAATAGGCGTCAAGACACCACTAATCATCGCGCCATTGAATTTAAAACCAGTTCGATTCTCCTGCACACCGTAAATGCCGCGCTCTGGGAAATACACACCAACCTGAATATACGTACTATTTGTTGGCCGTGCCCGAATACGCGCCGCCCAGCTTGTCCCCGGATAAGAGGAACGCACATAGTTATCCGTCACCGCCTTCGGGTTACCGCAGAAGGCGTTATTCATAAAGTTACAGTAAAGCGGGCTATTGGCAAAATCTGTATTGCTGGACATCCGCCCCATAGCAATATTCAGACGCCCACCCCATAATGTTTCTTCCCCATAAAAATGGACAAGATGGAACACAACATTACCGCCACCGCCATAGATTTCCTGACTGGGGTTTGTATTATCCCCAAACATCTTACTCGCGGAAATACCATAACGGCCCACGCCAATAACATGCGTCTCGAAACCACGAATACCGGCTAATTTATACCAATCAATATCATTTTCAAAACTATATTGCCCAGCGTTAGAGGCACCCTGCTTTAGACCCAACCCCTTTGTCGGGCTAGTAATGGCCCCGGCAAACTCATTTGTTGTATCAAACATGAAAGCCACGCCCCGGTCTCGCAACCAGCGATTCCAGTGCATTTCAGGCAACAGAGCCTCAGCTTGCGGTAATGGCGGGCCAGATTTGCTCTCAGGGTCACCCGCATGCAACGGAATATTCACCCGCTCCAGCAACTCGCGTCCATTTTCTCCAAAAACCCCGAACTCTTCTTTAGGGTAATTGGAATAAGGCTGGGTTTTCATCCCCATGTGATGAATAAAATCCTTGGCCGTACGCTCAGCCATCGCCCGTTGTGTCTGAGCGGGCGCAAGCGGAGGGTCAGTATGCAACGGTGGGGATGCATGCTGCCCATCTTGCTTGAACAAATATTGCGTGCCCCCGCCAACGGTCTGCGGTTCTATCGTTTTATCCGCAGCCCGCATCACAGGGGATACCCCCTTAGGAGCTGAGTAAGAGAGCGCGCGGTTATACTCCGTCGTCCCACCATCAGCAGCCCATGAGAGGGAGCTCCCCATACACAAAAGAGACAACCCTATTGAAACACGATATGCTACCGCGGAAAATGCTCTCATACGCTAAATGATCCCTTAATCGACAAGCCCCAGTCTGTCCCGCGTGATTTTATGAAAGAATGTTAATCACGTCTATACGGGACACTAATCAAGAATAACTTGTCTCTACTTTGTCACACTCATACTATTATTGGCGGTTTTCCGCGCCGTTATACTGACTTTTTATCCTGAAAAAACCTTAAAGAATGCTCCACAATGGCGCGACATAACCCATCTGGATTCGTAGGAAGATGAGCGAGCTGCTCCTCTGGGTAGCAAGAAAGCATATCAGCTAGCCGTACCATAATCCCCGGCTGTGCTTTTATATACGCATCTATATTACTGTCATTTTGCCCAGGCCTTAATATGGCAAGCTTCTCTATGACGATTCCACAAATCGCTAGGCGCATCTTCTGCAAAACATGCTGGGAGACAATATTCGTTCGACATAACCACGTAATTAAAATATTCACCCACACACCCAGCGATAATACTTTAGCTTCTCCTTTTGTTAAATCATGCAATCCATTACTAAGCTGAGCAGGTAATGTATCCACCCCCCATGCAGCGAGGTCAAAACACGCAGCTAAACGCCCCGTATCTAGGGCATCCTCCACAGAGCAATGCTGAAAGCTATCTACAGCAATAAAGGAAATAACAACTTCATCATCCCCGTCTAATAATGTTGGGAAAAAACGTAAAACTGAGTGATACACGCCATCATTGCCACTACCATCTTGCAAACCAACCAAACAGCGCTTCTCTTCCCCTAATCGACCTGTACCAGGGAAAGACCATGAGCCGGTAAGGATAATAGGCAACATATGCACCCCAAAGCCTGCTCGCCCCGCAGCCTCCCGATATCCCACTAAAAAACGAGCCGCTTCATCCCCAATATCACCTTGTTGTTGAAATACTGCCCCATACGCAGTCGCTGCAATGATGCCGATCACGTCATTCTCTGCTTCATACTTATCATTGCCGCTTTCTGGGTGAAATATCATCAAAAAAGCCCACTGACCGCATCCTTCCCAAGGCGAATTATCACCCCACCTAAATCACAAAACTATAAAATAAAGTTAAAAAAGACGCACATCCCCATGATTAGTTTCTTTCTCAAAGGCTTTACCATGACTTAGCATATCCCTTACCTGTGACAAATGTACATCTGCAAGAACATCTTCTCGTTTATACGCTATAGTGCCACCTTGTGTGGTAGACTCTCCCATATGTTTTAATACGGACCGCACAGCCTCTACCTCCTGTGTCAATGCATCGAGAGCTTGTAAACGCTCCATTTGCTCTGAGGTTAGCTGCCCAGTCTCTACATAATGGGAAACAACGTCCTGGACATCGTATAGCCGAACACAACTATCATCTAATACCATGGCCAGACGTTGCATTAATAGCTGGGCCCCTATGGTTTGTTTATCTATCATAGCTTTATCTCCGTAATTTTAGTCATAAACTCACTTTGTATCATACTGATGATGTGGGCTGACACTGATATTGCAAGACTTTCCCCGTCGTTGGCCAGAAGCGAATACGCCGGACTTTATGCCCACCAAGGCTATAAGCCACACAAGAGAGGTTCTTACTCTGTAAATACCGCCATAAAAACGCAACATTCTCCTGCCCTATATTGCTTGCGATGGATAAAACTGAGGCCCCGCCAAAAGCCTTACATTCCAACCGTTCCTTCATGCACCCAGCGTTTAACAACCGCCTTACCAACTCATCCATGGCATTCACCCCATAAAGATACGTGGTTGTAGACGCAGCCCCAGCGCAATCCATCCCTGGCAATAGGAAGTGATTCATCCCACCTACCCCCGCATAAGGGTCATATAAACACACTGAAATACACGACCCCAACAAGGTACTAAACACCATCGATGAATCATCAGAGATGGCTAATTCCCCTTGGATAAGTGTCATGACATTCAGCGAATCACTCACCTGATAGGCCCGAATACTTTCTCCAACGTTTCTTTTAATTTGGCTAACGTATAAGGCTTAGCGAGGAAGTTATTCACCCCAGCCGACACAGCTTTTTGTACCAACCCGGCATTTGCCTCACCTGTTAAGATGATAAAAGCCACCTTGGCCGTTTTAGGGTTGGCTCGTACAGCTTCCAACAAAGCTAGGCCATCCACCCCTGGCATGTTAAAATCGGAGATAACAAGATGAACAGGATTGCTCGCAAGATAGTCCAACGCCTCTTGGCCATCTTTACGTTGCACAATACCCTTAAAACCTAGCTCTGCCATGTGACTAGCCAATACCTGCCGGATAGAAGCTTGGTCATCTACAATTAATGCTCGAATCTGAGATGCGGACGGCATTTTCTAAACCTTTCTGCCTTTTGATAATCACTCTACACATTAGCTGACCCAATAAGCGGATTCAGCGCACCATACTCACACCATCAACCTTACAATAACCCCATCGCAAGGCGTGGTATCTCTGCCAAAGCCACCTCATGTTCTACAGCCCCTAATTCTGCCGCTACGCGCGGCATGCCATAAACCACAGATGACGCTTTATCTTGACCAATGGTTCGCGCACCAGCACGACGCATAGCCAATAAACCCTCAGCACCATCGCGCCCCATACCTGTCAGAATAATGCCTAAAGCACTCCGCCCCACCGTTTGCGCGATGGAGTGAAATAAACTATCCACCGCGGGGCGATGTCCTCCAACAGGCTCTCCCGCTTTTAAGCGGGTCACAAGCTGCGAGGCCTGCCCCCCTACAAGCAAATGTTGCGTGCCCCCAGGGGCAATACGGACCATTCCCGGGGCTAGACTTTCACCATCCTTAGCCTCAGCGATGGAAAGTTGCGGGATAATACTATCCAACCTTTGCGCAAAACTCGCTGTATAGAGCGATGGCATATGCTGGCACACAACAATAGGCGGGCTCTGAGCCGGTAGGTCTCTCAATACCTCCTCAATAGCTTCCACACCACCAGTAGAGGAGCCAATCCCTACAATATCAAAATGGGTACGCCATAATTTAGGCAAAGGCATTGCCCCCATCGCTGGCTTTACAGCTCCTAGCTCTGGCCCCTTATAATGACGCACCCCCCCAGGGCGTGACCCCGCAGCCTCCAACACAATTTGCCCCAACCCAACAAACGCCTCACCCGTCCCACTTTGTTTGGGGAAACACTCAAACGCCCCCATTTGCAAAGCGGTAATAGCCGTATTTGCCCCGCGTGTTGTCATGCTAGACACCATAACAACAGGGATAGGACGCAAGCGCATGATCTTCTCTAGGAATTGAAGGCCATTCATCCCAGGCATTTCAATATCCAAGGTGATCACATCAGGTTGGTCAGCAATAATCAAATCCCGTGCTTCAATTGGGTTGGATGCCAAACCAATAACGTCGATCTCTGGATATTTTAGAAACGAGCGTTTGATTAATTCTCGCGCTGTTCGTGAATCATCTACGATGAGAACTTTAACCCGCTTCCCCATGCCATTAATCCTTCTTTCTATAAATTGTTGGAGCTACGACCTCTAGTCGGCACGGTTGAAGAGCATCCACCCGCTCAGAATGACCAACATAAAGAAAACCACCTGGGACAAGCCGTTCTGCTAAACGTTGCCAAAGGGCGTTGCGGGTCTCATCATCAAAATAAATGACAACATTCCGGCAAAAAATAGCGTCAAACTGACCATGGAATGGCCATGGTTTATTCAAATTCAACGACCGGAATGTAACGAGACGCCGTACCTCCTCATCTATGATAAATTTATCAGCACTTATGGTGTCCATATACCGGTCACGCCAATGTACTGGCACCCCTTGGAGGTCATCTAGCCAATATTCACCTCGCCGCCCTGTCTCCACTACGGCATGGTTAATATCTGTTGCTAAGATCTTCATATCAAAATGCAGGGCATCAGGCAGAGTGGAGAGAACAGACATCGCCATACTCCATGGCTCTTGCCCGGTAGAGCAAGCAGCAGACCATAGCCGCCCTCGCCCCCCATGGCGTAACCTTGTTGCTAAGGTGGGCAATAGCTCTTGTTGCAGATGGTCAAAATGTACTTTCTCTCGGAAAAATTGCGTTACGTTGGTTGTAAGAACACAAATCAGCTCTTGTAATTCTGCCTGACCGGCTTTGGATGTCACATAATCCAAATAAGAGCGAAAAGAATCCTGCCCGGTAGCGCGAATACGGCGCGATACACGCGAAAACACTAAATTACGCTTAGAGAGCGGAAGATAAATCCCCGCCTCTGCTCGCGCAATCTCCTGCACACGGTGAAAATCCGCTATTGAATAAGCAAAATTACCTTGGGATTCCATCTTACTTATTATCCCGCAGCGCTTATGACATCAGCACCCAACAAACGTGCTAATAACGTATCCAATTGCAAAATACGGATAACACGCTCACCAATACTTACTAAACCGCTCAATTCCGCAGCTCCGCCATCGACCGAAATTGGCTGAATCTCATCCAAAACAATATCGGTAATGCCAATCACACTATCGACTAACAAACCACATGTCGCCCGACTTGTACTGCCCTCGATAATAATAACAACGCGTCGCTCATTATCCTCCTGCCAAGCTGTACCTAAATATTGAGCAAGATTAACAACCGTAACAATATTACCACGAATATTAATTGCCCCCTCTACATAAGGTGGACAATGCGGCAAATATGTTGGTGATTCAAACTCACGTATCTCCCGAATACGGAGAATAGGAATACAATAACGCTGCTCCCCTACTGTGAATATGATCATCTGCTCTCTTCCATTACCGGAAGGGGCCGCTGCTTTATCACCTTGCTGGCCCGTCTGTATTTTATGATCCACCGACATGAGTTCTGGCCTTCCTTCTCTACATTATTCTTTATGCGATACGCGCAGCGACTTGCTCTAACGCGCGTGTGTCAACGCGTTTCGTGGCAGAGACAATAAGCGTCGATACATCAAGAATAAGCGATACACTGCCATCCCCGAGGATGGTCGCTGCGGACACCCCCTTGATAGGACGGTAATTCTTCTCAATGCTTTTAATCACGACCTGCGCCTGGTCACGCACGCCATCGACAACCAAAGCCGCCCGCGCTCCCGCCTCATTCTCCACAACAAGCACCATTAGCTGGTCTTCTTCCCCAGCACGCCCCATGTGATTTGGCCCTGTCATATCATTCATTTCACGCGGGAGGGTAAGTTCGTCTCCGAGATAGATTAGGGGGATACAGCGGCTTCTTATGGATACAACATGGCTACCATCAGGGAGATGATACACATCCTCCTTCACATTCACCGTCACTAATTCCACCACGGATGATACAGGCACAACCACCACCGAGCCACGGCACTCGATGAGCATACCATCTAAGACAGCAAGCGTTAGGGGTAAGCTCAGCGTAAAGAGGGTGCCTTTCCCCGGCCTACTCTTAATTGTAACCCGTCCCCCCAAATTCTGAATCGCTTGCCGGACAACATCCATCCCCACACCACGACCAGAAAGGTCCGACACTGCCTCAGCCGTTGAGAAGCCTGGGGCAAAGATCAATTCATTAATCTCATTTTCATCCAAAACAGCGTCCGGTGAAACAATGCCCCGCTTAATGGCTGTCTGCAAAACGCGCTGGCTATTAATCCCACCACCATCATCTTGGATTTCAATCAAGATCCGACCAGAACGATGCCGCGCCGATAGTCTGATTGTCCCTTGTGCAGGCTTACCTGCCTCTTGCCGCACTGCTGGGTTTTCTATCCCATGGTCAATAGCATTACGCAGCATATGCGTTAGGGGGTCTGTTAGATTCTCAATTAACGTCCGGTCGATTTCTGTTTCTTCACCTTCTAAGATGAGGCGTACATCCTTACCGGCAAGGCCACTCGCCTCCCGCACAACACGTTGCATACGCTGGAAAACATGACGAACCGGCTGCGCACGAATGGCCATAACAGCCTCTTGGATGTCGCGCGTTAATGTCTTGAGCACAGCCAAGCGTTTCAGCAATTCTTGATCTTGTGTACCACCCTGCTGAAACAAAGCTGATTCTAGGGATGCTTGGCCTATAACCATCTCCCCCACCATATCCATCAACATCCCGATCCGCCCCGTATCGACACGGATTGAAGCATGCTGCTCTTGTTTTCGTGTTTGCTTTGTTGAAGCTGCTGGAACAGACGTCGCCGTTGGTGCCACGGCAGCTTGTTGCTGAGGCAAAGGCTCTGCTTCACGCTCTGGCTCTGGCTCTTCAATAGCCGCCTCAACCTCTGGCTGAGTGTCGTCCTCAAAAGGTGCTTCACCCTGTGTTATGGTAAGGTCACAAACATCACTTACCCAATCAAAAACCGCTTGAATGTCAGCTTCAGTAGGGCCTGTAGCGCCCGTAGGCAGCCGTACAACCCACTGGAGATAACCTTCATCAACGGATGCATCGGCTAATGGCGGTAACGTCTGCCTATGACACGTTACCTCCATGTTCTGCGCTTGATCTTCCGGTAAAAGAGCCTTTAGCCCCAACAACAAATTACGCGCATCATCACCCCGACTATATAAGTCAGCATGAGGGCGAAATGTTACAATAAGAGACTCTGCCGCTGTGGCTGCTTCCTCTTCTGCTGGCTCATCAAAATCAAACGCGCCTAAATCTACTGTGACGGGAACAAATCCCTCTGGGACAGCACTTTCCTCTGCTTGAGCAGGCGCAGCTTCATCTTTACTGGTTCCGATAATCTCTTCAAGTTTACCAAGATTATCGTCTATGCGGTCATCTGCAACCGCATCCCCTGTTTGCTTTGCCTCTGCCACTAAATCACTTAAAACATCCATTGCCATAAAGAATGTTTTAATAATCGTTTGGTCAGGTTTAACTTGCCCAGAGCGCAAACAATCCAAGGCACTTTCATAAACATGCGCAAAACGCACCAGGCGTTCCAACCCAAAAGAGGCTGCTCCACCTTTTACAGAATGAACCGCCCTGAAAATCGCATTGATCGTCTCTGGGTCAGACGCATCAGCTGAAAGCTCGCCTAAACCTCGTTCCAATTCGGGGAGCAGTTCATCACATTCCTCAAAGAAGATCTTGAGGATATCATCCATGACATCACTCATACCCGCTCTCCCTTACGCTGTGACACGCTGTATTGCCCATACGAGCTTCTCAGCATTAAATGGTTTGGCAATCCACCCCGTGGCGCCTAGAGAGCGTGCGCGTTTTTTCTTCTCTTCATCAATTTCGGTTGTCAAACAAATGATGGGGATATGCGCAAACGCCTCTAAGGCCCGTACAGCCTCAATAAACTGAAAGCCATCCATCCGCGGCATGTTAATATCAGTGATAATCGCCTGCGGGGCAGGGTCGGCTTGTTGTAAAACCTCCAACCCTTCCACACCATCACTACCTTGGATGACGTCATAACCTGCATCACCCAACGCCTTACGCAGCATCCCCAGCATAGTGCGGGAATCATCTACTGTCAGCACTCTTACGGCTTGTTTACCCGCCATAGGTCGCCTCCTCTCTATCCCGCCCGACAAGTTGCTCGCGGACACCAAATAACGTAAAGGCGTCTTCCGCCTCCTCAGAGCAAGGACCGACTTGCAGCCCACTAGCGAGAAGAAGTTGCAAACACAGCCCCCCAACATATTCCACCGCTGAGGCATCCAACATAAGGGATGCCTCAGCATGAGGTGCTGCCAGACCATCCAAAAGCAAAGACTTTAGGCCGTCAGCTGCTTTAGTATCCAAGCGCGATGGCAGCGTAATGACAGCCATTGTCTCTTTACTGCCCTGCTGCATTAGAAATGATCCCATCCATCTTCATCATCAGAATGGGTGGGCAACACTTTACCATCTTGCTGAATAGCCCCCTTCTGACCAGCTAATAGAGGAGCGTAAGACGGCTGATGTCCGCTGGAGAGACTTGCCTCTCTCTCCTGATGAGTGACCGCTTTTGGTGTGCTATTATGCTCAAGCTTGAGCCCATGTTCAGGCCCTATGGTAAAGGTCGCTAATGTCTGGCGTAACTTAAGAGCCTGCGTTGTCAGGTTATGACTTGCCGCTGTGGATTGCTCGACCATGGCGGCATTTTGCTGCGTCATACCATCCATACTACTTACAGCATCGGATACTTCTGCTAGACTACGCGCTTGTTCATCTGTGGCTTTTGTAACGACCTCGACACGATCTGCGAGAGCCTCTGTTCCCTCCTCGACGTCCTGAAGCAAACCACTTGTCCGCGCAACAAGGCGGACCCCTTCTTGCACATGCGCTGTAGCAGTCTCTAACACATCACGGATCATATCCGCTGCTTTAGCGGATTGCTCAGCAAGTGATTGCACCTCCTTGGCCACAACGGCAAAACCGCGCCCTGCCTCACCAGCGCGTGCAGCTTCCACGCTGGCATTCAAAGCCAGCACATTTGTCTTAAATGCAATATCACTGACAGAACGCGTGATTTGTACAATATCATCAGAGGACGTCTTGATAGAGTTCATCGCCTCACGTGTTTGTTCCATCCCTGTAGAGGCTGTTTTGACCTTCTGTAAGGTCTCTCTTGTTTCATTACTCGCGTGCGAACAGTTGCTCGCCGTAACCTGAAACCCCTCAGCAATAGACTTAACAGACGCTGTAACCTGCCCAAGGCTTGCCGCCTGACGCTCGGTACGTTTTGCAAGATCATCAGAGGCAGTGGAAATTTCACTCGCCCCATTTGCAATCATATTAGAGCTTTCTGCCACAACAGAGAGAGCCGCGCCCAACCCTGCAAGCGACCCATTAAATGACTCCCGTACAGGGCCAAACTCCCCATTAAATAATTCACTTTTAATGCGAATAGAGAGATCACCTTGCGCTAATTTTTGCATAGCACGGTTTAATTCTTCCACAACCGAATGCGTACGCTCTTCTCGCTCCTTCAAAGCCTCCATCGTTTCCACAGCTTTATTCGCCGCTTCACCATGTGCTTTTTCTGCCGCTTTCTGCTCTTGCAAGCTCAGTGCCAAGGAGCCCAACAATTTGCCAATCCGCCCAACGCAGTTCGTACGGTCCTCATATTGGCTAATATCTGCTGGTTGCCCTTCACTTAGCGCAACACCCATCCCCGTTAGCTTTTCAACGGGCTCTGTTAAGGCTTTTGTGAGGAAGAACCAAACCCCCCACACAAGCAGCATCCCAAAAACTAGCGTACCGATATTAACAAACGCAACGTGATCAAATTGACGTTTTTGGAAATAGCCAACACCTTCTACCAACAATTGCACAGCCAAATAACATTCAATCGCCAGCATCGCCACGCGCACTTGCACGCGAAATAAAGCATCCTTGTATAGCCATTTGAACATGAGAACCGTCCCATCCCTTCAGAAAATTTATCCCTACAGCTCGTAACGGCCAACCAGCCAAACCAACTGGAAAAGCCCATAATATAAGCCTTAAAAAGCATGAGCTTTATGGATATTCCTTTATTTAACCTTAGATAATGCGGAAGATTCACAGGAAAATAAAGCTATTTTTGGCTATACGCTCACAATAAGCCATTCCATTTTCTACTCATTAACTATGCTTAAACAACGTATTTTGTTTTAATTTTTATGAAATAATTACGTATAGTGTTTTGAACATCTATTGCCTTATTGCGCAATATTATAGTCTGTAGGGCTATTCAAACGATTCATTGTGTCAGGGCTTAGTTTACGAATCCCAGCTAAATATTGAGATAGAACATTAGCACGATCAGGCGTCATATTCCCTATTACTTCAGAAATACGACGGGGGAGCATATGCTGCGCTACTGGGACCATGACACGCATATCTAAAACATCAAACATCGCCGCCGCATCGCGTGGGGACATTTGCTCATAGATGCGCGCAAGCCGCTCAATGCTCTGCTCCACGTCCTGACGACGCTGCTCTTGTTGTGCAGATAACTCAGAGGCATTCCGCCCAAGAGCTTGTAGTTTTTCATCAAGCTCTTTCTGTTCTGCTGCAAGTTCTTTTTGCTGATGTTTAAGGTTTTCAGCCTGACCTTGCATGGCCTGCCGATGCGCCGTTATGTCATCATTTAAGTCTTTTACTGCCATTTTCACACGAGAATCCGGCATATCTTCATCTTTTTCCCCAGCGGCGGGGTCACCCTCTGCTAAACCATTCAGGGGGGTCCAACCTTGCAGTTTATTTACATAAACACGCACCCCACTCGGGTGAATCGCCTCGGGGACTTTCGCTCCGGGGCTACCTGCATTATCTGCCTTTGTGCCTGTCTCATGGACTGCGGTTGCGCCTTTCTTTTCAGAATCAGCGTCATTTTTCGGTTTCTCCGCAGTCGGCTGGCTAATCTGCGCCGCTAAGGAATGAAGATTTAACGCCAAAAGGACCGTCATTAGACAGGAGGCGAGATTTGTAATCTTACTTAGGGAGAACCCTGGCTTTTTCACGGTTCTAGCACGTCCTCTCATAGCGTAATCCTCATAGCAGGCTTAAAGGCACACAGCATGCAAGCCTTAATCCCGCATCACATTGATAGCCCGCGTCAACATCGCGCGTGTTACTTGTAACGCGTTCAAATTAGCCTCGTATGAATGTTGTGCATCATGGCTATCCATAATCTCTACGATGGAACTCACATTAGGCATCTTCACATAGCCTTGCTCATTCGCCGCAGGGTGAGCAGGGTCATACCGCATTTGAAAGTCAGACTGATCCTCCCCAACAGAGCGGATCGCAACGCTAGAAACCCCACTGGCGCGGTCTAATGTTTCTTTAAATGTCACAATCTTACGACGATACGGGTCCGCGCCTGGGGATGAACCTGTCGTTTCTGCGTTAGCCAAATTCTCCGCAGCAACGCGCAAACGCGCTGTTTGTGCCCGCATCCCAGCAGCTGAGACACCAATTGTATCAGAAAAATCCATCGTGATCCTCGCTCACATCCACAACAAAACACACTAGAAAAACAGACGTTACTGCCCGCTACCACTACCGAGGGCCATGCCGTACATGCCCATATAACGCCCATAAACAGTCGTCGCGAAACGCTGCTGATCGCTTGTCTGTGCAATTTTACCAAGCTCATCTTCTAAGACGACACGGTTACCGTCTAAAGAGGCACGTCCGCCTTCTCTCTTGGCATGTGTCTCCCCAGCGGGGCCAAGCATATGCCCCGGCTGCGTGCGTTTTAACGCCACCATATGTGTAGCATTCACCACACCCTGAAAAGGCGATACATCCTTCGGGCTATAATGGGGCGTATTAGCATTAGCAACATTCCCCGCCAGAACGGATTCACGGTTTTGCAGCCAGCTCATACGTCGTTCGGCAAGATGCAAAAGGTCCGTCCCCGGCTTTGGCCCTATTATTGTATTGCTCATAACAACCTATCCTTTTTCCCCACGCGAGATAGCATCCCCTCACTCATCCTCTTCAGGAGAGACAAGCAGATGGAACATACGCCCTGCATCACCCTCAAAAGGGCGTTCTCCCACGCGACTTTTAATCCAATTTAACGCCCCGACATCGCCAGCACGGGACGCATCAGAGGCTAAACGAAGGGCAAGAAGCTGCTGAGAGACGGATAAAGCCCCTTGCTCTGGCAACAGCTGCTCCACCATATTGCGTAAATCCGCCACGGCAGGGGACCATTCTTCCCGGCCTTCATGAATCCGGGCCCGCATATCCGCTGCCTGAGGGGACTGATCAGCACTCAACAAATATAAAGCTACTTCCGGTTTGCCAGAAGCTGCCATCATCCGCGCCATGATGCGATTGCGCACCATCGCCTCTTGCGGTGGCATGGGGGTAGGAGCCGTACGCCCCAGCGTTGCGGAAGCATCATCAAACAACCCACGTTGGATTTCATTCTCCGCTAAGGCATCGCCTCCAGCAGCACGACGTTGCGGATCAGTCATCATCGGGATAGCCGTTGTCATGGCCTCACCCGCTTTATCAGCCAACCCCAATCGCCCTAAAAGCTGCCCGTAAGAGAGGAGCAAATCACCCTTTTGGTCACTTGCCATAAGGTCTGGCAAATAAGCGCGCATTAATGCAGCCCCGCGCACTAATCCAGCCTCATTCTGTGCTGCTTGCCCGCCTGAACTACTCTTGGGCAAATCCTCCACTAAACCAGTAAGAGCCTTACCCAAAAGAGCCTGCACACGCGCTGGCTCCTGCTGAAGAGGGGTACCTTCCACTTGGCTTAAAGCCTGTAGGGCATCTTCCCACTTCTTTGCACGAATATTCGCCCCAGCACGAAGCATATTTACAACACCATCACGCCCTGCAAGCCGCGCATCTGGCAAAAGAGATGCATATTGCCGCGCTGCTTTCTCCGGGGTGATATGCCCATCACGCAAGCTAAGAGCTACACCTTCCTCCATTGCTTTTTCTGCCACGACAGGGTCTTTATCGACAGACAAATCCTCTAAGAGATGGATAGCCTCATCCTCTCGTCCAGAACGCAACGCCCGCACAGCCTGTGCAAAACGATAAACACTCCCCTCCGGCAAGTGATCAAGCGCATGCCATTCAGCCGGGCCGCCATGCCGTGCGATTTCCTCCGCAGCGAGAGGCAAAAGTGTCGCCCGTAATGGCTCTGGATAATTCATCAAACGCGGCATATCACGCGCAAGCAACCGGGCGGCTTCATCATCCTTACCGCCGGCCATCGCCTCATAAAGACCTTGCCATAGCTTTGTTGCACGCATGGCTTGTTCCGGCCATTGCTGCATCAGCTGGGACGCCCCTTTCATCTGCCCTGTCAGCAAATCCGTCGCCGCGAGGAAAAAGCGTACATCTGGGCGAAAAGCCTCTTCTGGGTCATCCTCCAAGGCGACATCCATAATCGCCCGCGCATCGGGGAAAGCCCCTACACCCAACGCTGCTTGTGCGGCCTCAAAACGCCGTTTAAACCGCTGCCCCGGTGTCGAATCCGCGGCCGCGACCAAAGCACGACGATAGCGCTCCCGCGCTTGCTCTACGGTAAGATTTTTCAGCCCCAGCCAATTTAAATCTACATCACTTGCATAAATCGCGCGGTCCATATCAGCTAAGGGCTGGCCATCAGCACGCTGAAGAAGATCACCCTTTGCGACGACCTTCATCGTTACCTGTGGTGGGTCATGCTGGGCAATAACAATCCCCTCCAGAGAGGGCCATACGTCATAATCCCGCCCCCGCCGTAACGACAACATACCGCCATCATCTAGGACAGTTGTCCCAACAAGCAATGGCGTATTAGAAACAGGGTCTACAACAGAGAACACACGCCCCGGCTTACGCATGGGGAAATAGAGGCCATCCTCCCGCAAAGTGGGGCTGATCTCACGTCGATCCGTATAATCAACAACAGGGGGAGGTTGGTCGCCTAACACCCACCCATTACTCTGCTGTGATAAATATAGGGCGCGTGTATCAGGCACTGGCAGGGCAATCAGTGTCATGTCAGGCAAAGGCGTGACCGCCAACTGCGCGAACATCCCATCCCCGTGCAATGCCGAAACATCCATGGGATGACGGCCATCCACTAGGATAATAAGCCTATCACCACTTTGGTACGCTGCAATGCCCATCTGCCCTGGCACAGGGATAAGAATCCGATTCCGCGAAGGGACTGTAGCCGCTGGTATATGCCCCTCTTTTTGAGAGGCGGATGACGCATCACCCGCTGCAACAGCTAACCCTGCCCCACCAACTGCGGCATGGCCTGCCTCTGATTTGGATGATGACCCCACCACCGGCGTAAGCTTGCCAGATGGCCGCGCTGCTGTTTTCTTCTCTTTAGGTGTTGCACTCTCCTTAGGTGATTTACCACCTTGTGGATGCCCAACGCCCAATACATGCACACCCCACCCAGATGGTAACTCCTCTAAAAGCGGGTCACCTGGTTTGATATGCATCTGCCCCAACACCTCACCACCATTTTGTCCATCGGACAAAGCTGAGGGTGCCGTCGTGCTAGATTGATGTTTCGGCAGACGTTTATTCGCCCCATGAGATACCCGCGCAGAACGAACATGAGAGGCCTGAGCAGACGGCACAGCAAAAGCAGACGGGGCAAACAGCATCCCCCAGCCCCCACTTTTTTGCCCACCCAACAAAACCAGGCCAACAGCACTACAACACGCTGCCCGCCAACTTAAGGCAGGCAGCTGCACCACAGCCTGATGAACAGCGCGCAGAATCGTGCTGCAATCTCTCATAGTTTCAATCCGCTTGCGCATCCCTCTCCCCGCCAAGACCCCAATCGTCCCGCATGGGCCTTACAAGCCATTAACCTAGAAGGCTGGCAAAGCTGGCCGTGGCAGAATTTTTACGCACGCCCTTCGCGCTCGGCACCACTTGGCCTGTAGCATCAATCTGCATCGAGGCTTCTGCCCCATTACTCCGTTGGGAAGAAAGCTGCACACGCCCTGCATTTTGCGGCCGTACCGCCTTACGCGCATCACGGGCTTGTTGGACAGTATGCATCTTCATAGATGACGCAAGCTGGGAGGCTAGTGAGGCTTCCGACATAATTTTATCCTTAAAAACAAACCTATCCATACTGATAGTGCCCTTTTGATAGCGAATAAAACACCAAAAACAAAGCCAATTTGTCATATATCTTTTAACAAGCCATAAATTTGCCTTATTTTGTGAGAAAATCATGGAATTATTTTTGTTCAGCTATTACAAGCACGAAGAAAGCCATCGCACCTTCCACGCTGCGATCGTCCCTGGATTATAGTAAGGAGTGTTACAAAGGCCATGTCCCTTTCCAGCATTGCCAGCACCTCAGCACAAAGCTTTGATGCCGGGCAGGCTTATGGCCGTGCCCAACAGCTTAGCCAAGCCACCCGCCTAGAAAATGCCGCCCCCATAACGGACAACGAAACAACCGATGCCGTCTCTAGTTTTAGCTCTGTTCTCAGCAATGCTATCAAGGGGGCGATAAACACAGGCAAAGTAGCGGAGAGCCAAACAGCCCTCGCCCTCTCTGGCAAAGGCAATATGTCCGATGTTGTGGCCTCTGTTGAGGAAGCAAAACTCACCTTGCAAACCGTCACAACATTACGGGATCGCTTTGTCAGCGCCTATCAAGATGTTATGCGGATGTCCATTTAAGCCTTATTAGGCAATAACAGCCAATTATGAGGGGAGCACCCAATGGGGCACGCGGTTGATGTGCAGGAAATACTGCGTCAAACACTTCTTGTCGCCGTCAAACTTGGTGCCCCCTCTCTATTGGCATCCCTATTAGCGGGGCTTTGTGTCTCACTCTTCCAGGCGATGACACAAATTAGCGAAGCCACACTCTCTTTCGTACCAAAATTTATTGCTGCAACAGCAACGCTAATACTCACAGCCTCTTTTATGCACGCCACCATCCATGCTTATGCAGAGCTGATTTTTGATCAACTCATCAAGGCTGGGGGCATCTAAATGAACAGCCTAGCCGATTTCTTTGGCTCGCCTGATCTCGCCGCTGCCAACGGCTCTATGGCCATCCTAACAGGTATGTTTGTCATTATCCTCTGCCGGGTTAGTGCCGTAGTCATGCTCGCCCCAGGCCTTGGGGAAATGGGAGCGCCAGCCCGTATCCGTGCGGGGCTTTGCTTAGGGATCACTGTCGCTCTTTTACCGGTTCTCCAACAACGTCTTATTGCTGTCTCAGGCGAGGCGTTGCGTATGCCTGCCATGATGCTCAAACTCATTGCAGGGGAGCTTCTTTGTGGGTTTTTCCTCGGTATGATGGCACGGCTCCTTAGCCTCTCCCTCGCCATTGCTGGGCAAATTATCGCCGTCTTTACAGGGATGGCAAGCGTCATCCAAACTGATAGTCAATTAGGGGCCTCCAGCACAGCAGTGAGCCATATGGCCAGCACCTTAGCCCCGATTATTCTTTTTGCAACAGGGCTTTATGCCCTTCCGCTTCTCGCTATTTCTGGCTCTTATACACTCTTCCCAGCAGGGCATATTACCTCCCTCATCATCGGAGATATGACCGCTGATATGACACGCGCTGTCAGCACTAGCTTTCTCATCGCTATGCAGCTTGCTGCCCCTTATATTCTACTCGGCACCTTATGGCCTGCTATGTTGGGGGTGCTTAACCGGCTGATGCCCTCCATACAGGTCTATTCCCTTGCTATCCCTGCCCAAATTCTAGGAGGGATTTTGCTCATGGCCTTACTGATACAAATCCTTACCAGCACATGGGCAGAGAAAATGCAGCTCTATCTCTCCACCCTGCCCGGCCTTGGGCTAAGCAGCCCCTAACATCACATGGCAGAAGAAAACGGCAGCGGCGGGGGTGAAAAGACCCAAGACCCAACAGAAAAACGCCTCCAAAAAGCACGTGAAGATGGTAATATTGCTCAATCTAAAGAGCTACTCATTCTCGTTGCATTAGGAACATTTCTACTTGTTTTTGCTCTGACGATTCCCAATTCGGCACGGCAATTTGTCCGAGAGATGAATGGCATTTTCATTCATTTTGGCCTTGTCGCCAATGATCCCGCTGCCCTGTACGGCTTTACCCTCCATGCACTCACAGCCGGCCTCCATCTCATAGGGCCACTCATGGGCACCGGGGCCTGTGCTATTTTAATCGGCGGTCTTTTACAAACCGGCTTCTTATTCCGCCCCAAAAGCTTACAACCTGATATAAGCCGCTTGTCCCCGCTAAAGGGCATTAAGCGAATCATCAGTGTGAATAATTTAATTGAGCTTATAAAGACCATTGCTAAATTCGCCGTCTTTAGCTTGATCCTTTATCAAGTCGCCTTGCAGACTGTAGACCTCGCGCCCCAAACAGAACGCTGGACCCCTTATCAACTCATTGATGCCATGAAGTCTTGGTTCGTCTACGCTGGCTTTATGGTACTGGCCATCCAATGCGTTATCACCGGGCTTGATGAAGTCTGGACGCGCTACCATCGCTTCGCCAAATTACGCATGAGTTTGCAAGATATTAAAGACGAAATGAAACAAAGCGAAGGTGACCCGCAAATTAAGGCCCGCCTTAGGCAACTACGCCAAAGCCGCTCCCGCCGCCAAATGATGAAAGCTGTGAAAGAGGCCACCGTTATTGTCGTCAACCCAACCCATTATGCCGTGGCGATTCTTTACGACCAAAACAGCAACACCGCCCCCCATATCGTCGCTAAGGGTATGGATGAGCTAGCTTTTCGCATCCGCGATATTGCCCGCAAAGCGCGAATCCCTGTTATCTCGAACCCACCTTTAGCGCGGTCCCTACATAGCTTGCCGCTTGATAGTGAAATCCCAGAAGAATTTTGGAAGCCCGTTGCAACAATTATTGCCTATGTTATGCGGCTTAAAACGCCTGGCTCACGCGCTGTTCACACTACGGACCCTTCTTCCACACCTTAAAAAGGCATCTGTAACGGCTTGTTCATGAAATAAGCATGATATATTTGCCTTCAATAAAAAGACATGTCTAATTTATACCATAGAATAACCTTAATCTCTGCGTCAGGAACAAGGATAAAATTATGTCGGGTGTATTTAATGCACTAACCACGGCTGTCAGCGGCATCAATGCTCAGTCTGATGCCTTCACCAACCTTAGTAATAACATCGCCAACAGCCAGACTGTTGGTTATAAGGCTGATACAACCTCATTTGCGGATTTTGTGGCTGGGAGCATCACAGGCAATTCCGCCTCTCAGGCGCAGTCCAACACGGTGCAAGCCATCACCGTACAGCATGTTGACAATGCTGGTACAGCCACGAACAGCACCAATAGTCTTGCATTAGATGTCTCTGGTAAAGGGATGTTTGTCACCTCTAAACCCACAGGGGCCGGCACAGCCAATGCCGGTGTGACAAATTTCTCTGAGCAGAAATTCTATACCCGCAATGGTGATTTCCAACAGGATAAAAAAGGCTATCTCGTCAACCCTGCCGGGTATTATCTGGATGGCTATATGACCGATTCTACCGGTGCATTGACCAATCAATTAACCCAGCTCAATGTAAGCAATGTTGCTTTTAAACCAACAACGACCACCACTATGACCCTCAATGCTGCTGTCGGTAAACTTCCCACCGACCCAGCAAATTATACCCCACAAAGCTATACTACCGCCCCTACCACAACCTACGATGCAAGCTCTAACCCGCATAAAATAGCCGTACAATGGCAGCAGAGCGACACTAACCCACTGGTTTGGAATGTCTCCGCTTATGATGCGGATGGCACAGGCACAATCGCGCAAAATAATTATCAAGTCACATTTGATCATTCCGGCTCTCTTGCCTCCATCACGGATATGCAAACCGGTAAGGAAGTCGGCTCACCGACTGTGGGCTCAAAAGCAGAAATCCCCGTTACCGCTCATTATGGCAATAATGAAGAGCAGACCATTAATCTGTCTTTAGGGACGATTGGCGGTAATAGCGGGACAACTATGGTCACAGCCAATAACTCGGCTTCTCCCAATCAGGCTAATCCACTTACCCTCTCCGGTACGCAGCTTTCCATGAGCCCAACCACCCTTGGGACAACAACTGATAGCATGCAAAGCTACATGACCTCCCCCATCACCGTAACAACTGGCAGTACGACGGGGCAAAATAGCACAAGCACAACAACGCAAACGCCTGTTGCTGTCCAATGGACACAAACATCCGCCTCTCCACAAACTTGGTCTGTCCAAGCTGTGGACCCTTATGATAGCTCCACCTCCTCCCCTGTTAAGATGGACAAAGCACATTCTGTCATCTTTAACAAAGATGGCAGCATCCAAAGCTTTGATGGCCAAGCTGTCAGCAAGGGCAGCCCCGTTACGGCTAACCTGACGATTAACGGCACAAATTACAGCCTTGATCTCAGCAATGCCTCCCTTACAACAGGGACCACAACAGGAGGCGATACCACAGCCCTCACTAATGATAGCATCACCTCTGGTACCTATACCGGTGCTGCAATTGAGAGTGACGGGTCTGTCATGGCGCAATTTGATAATGGCTACACACAATTGATCGGCAAAGTCGCCCTGACAAACTTTAACAACGTCAACGGACTGCAAGCCGTAGATGGACAAGCCTATCTTGCCACATCACGCTCCGGCACCCCTCAAACGGGTCTTGTGGGTGAAAACGGTACTGGCTCATTAGCTGTTGGCTTTGTGGAAGCCTCCACCACCAACCTGACAGGCGATCTCTCTGCCCTCATTGTGGCCCAAGAAGCTTACAGTGCAAACACGAAAATCGTCACAACAGCCGATACATTGCTCCAGCAAACAATCGCGATGAAGCAATAAGACTTTCTCAAATAGTCTCTTCGTCAATAAAAAGGCGCGGCAGCATAAAGCTCCGCGCCTTTTTTAGTGTTGCTCACTCCCCAAACAACACACATCACACCCAAGGCAAAGACATAAGCGCGGCCATCATGCCTTAATGCGAGAAGGGCCCTTTTTCTTTCGGTCATAATGACCTAACCCCGTGCGCGAAGCCTCTAACTTCTTCATGGTGGAATAACTCTCACATGCCATTGGGTAATCTGGTGCTAACCCCCAATAAACACGATACCCTTCAGGGCTTTGCCGATGTTGTCGCTCAATATGGCGTTTCAACATGCTAAATGCACCACCGCAATGCAGGCAAATAATCTCATCATGGAAAACAGATTCCTGAGGGGAACAATAAGGCTCATCCCGGTTTGCAATCCACTGCCCAGGCTTTTCTTTAACCTCTGGCGACATGCCTTGCACAAAATGACTACCCACCCCAGCAACCTTACTATGCTGCCCCGTGGCTAAAGCGGCAAAACCCGCAAAAGCATCGTCTACTCCCCCTTGCTCAGCAGGAAGGACCGTCGTCATCTTTTGGGCAAGACGTGTAATCTCACCTGATGCGCTATTCATATCGTGAATAACACCAAGATCAACCAACCCGAAAAGGACATTCAATACCGTGCTAGCTCGCTCTGGATATTGCCGCGAGAGATTCAATAATATCTCTGTCATCCCCCGCAACTGCTCTGCTTGTCCGACAATATCATTCAACGTCTGAGAAGGAAGGAACTCCTGCTGAAGGCGCGACAAAAGCCGTCCAATCCCCTTCTCAATAAAACTGCCTTTTGCTTGTGTCATATGTCCCGCCTCCTTCAACCGACTCTGCCTCAACCTACCCTATTTGTCTTATTAAAAGATTGTTACACGTTTGACCACAAGACCTTTTAACAGCTTCCTCTCGGGTGAGAGTGGTAAAACCCTTCTTAAGAGAACGTATAACAATCCTTTCTGAGAAGGACCATACAAAGTGAAAAAGACAAAAAAATGGCTATCTTTGTCTTTTTCATGAAACTAGCCTTTTAAACAAAAAGCCTGCTGAAAACACTCAGCAGGCTTATAAACAGCTACCATCATACTATGAGCGCATGGCTATTACGTAATACAATCAATACTAAAAGCCACCATACCAGCCATTCCTAACCCCATCCCACGGGCACGATGGTACATAAGGCGGTCCTGCCCAGACGAATCGGAGGAAGACTCAATCACCTCGCTTTGGTCATCATCATGATGCAACGACGACCCCGCCGTAACATTGGCTGCTAACCCACGCATATCTGTCAGAAAATCCTCCAACCGATCTTCCACCTCCCCAGAGTAAGACGAAACAACAGCACGCCGCATCTAAAGCAATCCTTCTAAAACTTATCTCTGGCCGGCTGTCTCATTCATATCGCCTCACATAACCTTAATATATGCGCGCCAGTTGCGATATAAACTCTCCAAAGGAATAATCGGTCCGCTCTTGAGGAACCATGGTAAGGAGATATAGCTTTTTACATCTTAAAAAATCATTAAAAAAATATATCACGAATACGTTTTTACATTATAAAAACCTATAATCTTCATAAGATTACCTTATTTATGCCTCATATTTCTTCAAAAATAATCCCCATTTCCTGACAGTTAATTTTTTATGTCTTATTATACCTTAACTATATAGCAGATAGGGCTTATTGCGCTCATTCTATGCATTATTAAGGGGGACGATAATGGCGATATATAAACATATTTTCTTATTATTTTTAATCTGCTTAAGCTACATGACGGGTTTATCATCCCCAGCTGTGGCGCAACGCTTTTACGGCGGAAATGCTTATTTACTCCGCCCGCCATTGCCACCGCCGCCGCCAATGAGAGAATTTACCCATCTACAACCGCCCCCACCACCCCCCGGATCCCTTGCTGGGACATGGCAACGCGACCGTTACCGCCCTGGGGAGCGTCCGGCACCATGGGCTGGCCCGCTTTGGGGGTCTTATCAAGACCCGCGGCCCTCTCCTCAATATGGATGGGATGCACCAGCTTTTACACCGTGGGGAAACTACATCACATCCCAAGCCCCGTATCTTCCCTCTCCCCCAAGCCGGAGCTGTGTGGACCAAAACTGCACTAGCCCATAACCGGCTTTACCTAAAACGGGCTCCTTTAAAAGGAGCCCGTTTTTTATTAGCCTTCTTCCTCAGCAAAAGAACTTAAGCCTTCCAACACATTAGAGGCCGCTTCGATAAGAGGGGCAAGGCTCAATGTGGGGTCCAACATCGCCCGAATACCATATCGCTGCGCTTGGTCAGCCATCCGAGCAAAAAGCAACCTATCCTCTGTCTCCACCATCCCTGCTTCCACAGCATTAGCCCGTTGGATCAATGACCAAAGCCGTTGATTCTTTGCGATAGCCTGGTTGCGTTTAACAACATCGCCCTCATAAGCAACACTCTCTAATACAGCTATCAAACGGCGAAAACATTCTGCATCAGCTTCCCTATCAGAGAGAGACTGACTAACAGCACTACGATAAGCATTCATGGCATTATGTTGATACATAGACTAGCAACTGCCTCCCCTTCATCTAACAAAGGGGCTTCTCCTCATAGGAAAAGCCCCCCATAATCCCATCACTTAATCACATTAGCTCGCTGCTTGAATATCAGTCATCGGGACCTCTGCATCCCCCATCATGACATTCATCCCAGAGCTACCTTTCTTCACTGCTGTGACCGTGCCTTTTACTGTGAAGGGAACGTCAGCCGTATTACCGCGGCTATCAACTGTCTTAACGGCAACGCTATAAGCCCCATCGCTCAAGCTCGTGCCGTTATCATCCTTACCATCCCAACTCCAGGACGTTTGGCCACTATTTGCTTGCATAACAGCATGACGTACCACCTGCCCCGCAGCATTCGCAATGGAAATCCCAACCACTTGGCCAGCACCTGCTTTAAAGGACAAGCTCCCCGAGCCAGATTGCAACGGCAAGGTAGAGCCAGATACACTCACCTGACGACCCACAAGGCCTTTATCCTGCGTAAGCTGCCCTGTCTCATTAAGGGAGATAAGCGTGTTAAGGTTGTTATTCGTCTGGACCTGCTGCTCCACGGCGGAGAATTGAGCCAACTGAGAGGCCATATTCTCGGTATTCATCGGGCTGCTAGGGTCCTGATGTTTAAGCTGTGTTGTCAGCAATGTGAGAAAGTTATTCTCATTCTTGGCCATAGAGGCAAAAGCCCCGGCCGTATTGGTGCTAGAGCTCCCACTCTGCCCCGCTCCGGACAAAGAGGATGCTCCACTACGAGCAGCACTATCCGCTGCTTGTTGCAAGGCTAAAAGATTATTAGACGTTGCGCTAACCATGACGTTTTCCCTCCACTCTAAAACTGATTAGACTGAAATATTCAGCCGGCCCATCCCACCAGATGCGCCCCCTGCCGTCCCGGTAGGGTTATAAAATGTGTCATCTTGCTGTGACGTCTCACCTTGCCCAAGGCGCATAGCCGTCTTGGGCTGCTGTGCCGTTTGATGATGGCTTGCCCCGCCATCACCACCTGCCAAAAAGCCACCCGCCTGTTGGAACGTCGCTTGACCCTGCTGATTTTGCCCCTGATGCTGGCCTTGGTTAGGGCTTTGCTGCTGGGGCATGTTCTGCTCTCCCCCATGCGCACCTTGGCCCGCCTCAGTAGGAAGAATATCAATCTTCATCATCCCGGCATGTAGCCCAGCATCATCAAGCTGACGGGCAAGGATATGATGCGTTTTTTGCAACGCATCTGTCGTGCCATCATCTTGACCTTGCAACGCGAGGGAAGAAAGCCCTTCCACCGAGCGGTTTAGCTGAACATGCACGGGCATATTATCCGATGTCATAACCGTCATATTCAACGTCCCCGCTTGCCCGTTTTGAGAACGAGACGGCAGCACGTTCAATGTGGAGATATCACGGGGCATAAGCGCAACTTTTGCCTCGTCACTTCCCTGCTGCGTTTGGTGCTGTGAGAGATTATTACCTGTGGACGTCTCTGCTCCTGTAGGTTGTGTCGTACTCGCCCCGGTATTGGACGAGACAAGCCCTAAAAAGGACGGACTCTCCACATTCAAACCACTCTGGCCCGTTTCATCCTCCCGAGTGGAAAGAGCTAAGTCCGTTTGCGAGGCATGGCCTGATGCAGCATGATCATTCGCTGCTCCGCCTTGCTCTCCTCCCGATGATAAAGACTGCCCCCCCGTCTGAGAGGCTCCCTTTACAAGGAGGCTAAACAGACTATCAGATGCTCCCTGCGGTTGTGCATCACTCTGTGTACCAACAAATGATGCCGTCTGCGGCTTTATGACAGAAGGTGCCGCAGCCGCAGCTATGGTAGGTTGGAAGCTCATCGCCTTTACAGAGGCATCCATGCCTTGCCCTATAGACTGCACTGTAGCAGAGGAGTGCATTGCATGAGACGATGGCTCACCTTGTAAAGACGTCAATGAAGCTATGAGGGCCTGTCCGCCTTCATGCGGGGCATTAGCAACGGTGCTCGCCGTGATCGCCTGCGCAAAAGCTGTTCCCGTTATTTGCGTTGCATGACTCGTAGGCTGCGCCGTGGCTGAAGCAACGGGCTGCTGCTTTGTGACGGCCATCTCAGCCAAAGCTTGCAAAGCAGGCCCCATGCTCTGCCCCATAGGAGCAGCCATACGAGACGCAAGCGTCTGCTCCTGCCCTATAGGCATAGATGCTAAGCTAGAGAGCGTCTGTGTTACAGCTTGCGTAAGAGAATGAGTTTCACTCCCCCCCATGACAGCTGTAGATGCACTAAAGGTTGGTGTTGCGGACATGGACGAAGCCGTCCCCATCACCTCATCCATTTGCTGGGACGCAGACGATGTCCCCGCCGTTGGTGCCTGCGCTGGCTGTGTTGTTGGCATCAACGATATAAAAGACAACGCCGCCTGAAGTTCAGAGACAATATGTGTTGAGGACGACGCATCATCGTGAGGCTGTTCACGCTCAGTTTTCTGCTCATCCTCCTGAGCATCAACAGTGTTCATTACAGCATGAGGTGCTATCTGCTCAGCACTGGCAGGCAATGTCTCAGCCTCTAATATCTTCTCACCGCTGGCCTCACGGGTCTGCACAACCCCTTGTGCCGCGCCGTCTTTCTGCCCCTGCTTCGCTTGAGCCTGCCCTTGCACCGGGGCAGACGTAGATTGTGCCGTATGCCCCGCACCCCCTTGATCTTGTTGCTGGCTTTGAGCATCTTGCGCGTTGCGCTGCCCGTCCTCTGTGGAATTATGGACCGGCTCTTGTGTTGTATCCTGCGCCTTTTGATCATGTTGATCATGACCGGACAACATCGCAGCAAATTGCTTACGCCCTGCCACAGCCGATGCCCCACGCGGGCTTGCCTTCGTCATGCCTGCCTGTGGCAAAGCCGCTTTCGGCGCAACAGTAGATGAGCCCCCCCGCACTGTCGCAGAGGCCCGCCCTGTATCGGCTAAATCCATAATAGTGAGGGAAGGAAGAGACATTATACCAACTCTGTCAGCATAGTATCGACTTCTGCAAAGCCGGGCATGAGTTCTTCAGGGATGGCCTTCCGGCCAATCTCAATGCAGACTTGTGGCGGCTGGCCTTGTACAAAGGCCACTAACACCGTGCGGATAATATCGTAATAATGATTATCCATTTTCACGACTGATTGCATCCGTGATGCCAGAGGGCTGACCACACCATAAGCCAACAACACACCAAGGAAGGTCCCAACCAAGGCCCCAGCAATCATCTCCCCCAAAACGGCAGGGGGCTTACTAATCGCCGCCATTGTTTTCACCACCCCCAACACCGCTGCCACAATCCCCAAAGCCGGCAAGGCATCAGAAATAGAGGTAAAGGACTCAGCAATATGGAGGTCCTCATGCAGGTTTTTCTTCAACTCCCTGCCCATAATTTCATCAAGTTGATGGCTTTCATCGAGGTTCATACTAATCAGCCGCAAATAATCGCAAATCAAATCACACGTTTTTTCATCTGCTTTAATTGACGGTGCCGTAGCAAAGATGCTGCTTTCCTCTGGGCTTTCAAAGTCATTTTCCAGAGAGGCAATACCTTTCATATTCGCCTGCTTTAACAAACGATAGAGCAAAGCCAGAAGGTCCAGATAATTCTGCCTGCCATAACGTGGTCCTTTAATGACGAGCATCAAATAACCAAAAACAGACTTCATCGCCGCCATACTGTTGCTCATAATGAACACACCAATGGCCGCACCAAGGATCGTCAAAAGCTCAAAAGGCATAGAAGCCAGCAAAGGAGCCAAAGCCCCCCCTGAGGCCGCAAAAGAGCCAAACACGCATAAGAGTGCAAAAATCAGCCCACCTATATATAGCATCTTACCCGTTCTCCCTTAGCTTTGTTTGGTCTGCTCGATAGTGATACAAAGTCATCGCCCTGCTGCTCCCTGTGCTGGAGCCTGCGTCGGAGAAGGCGGCGCATGGCCTGCCTCACCTTCTGCAAAGGACGCTGGCAGCGGATGAAGGCGGTGGATCAACAAGACAATACGTCTATTTTCTGGGGCTTCAGGATGGGCAGGGTTTGCCAAACTACGATCAGCTCTCCCCTCCACACTCCTAATTCGCCTATCTGGATAACCAGACCGTACGAGCAACTCCCGCACGCGGTCTGCCCTCATTTCCGATAAGGTCCAATTCGACAAACCTTGTGTATTGATCTGCTTTAAATGATAGGGCACGCCATCTGTCTCCCCGATGATAGAAACATCCTCTGGCAATGTCCCAAGCCATGCGGCTACCTGCTCTAATAAAGCCTGACCATCCTTATTTGGCGCAACAGCCCCATTATCAAACATGGGTTTATGCGCTGTATCCTGCACCTCAATACGGATTTCATCTGTCCCCATCTTAAAGCCAAGATTAGCTTTAAGCTCATTAAGACCAGAATCACGCGCAAGGTTTGTTTTTAACCCCTCTACCATATGGCGTAGGTGATCATCTTCCTGCATCGCTGGGGAGGCACCATCTGCGGCCGCACTTGCTGCGACCCCTGTGCCAGCGCTCCCTACATCAGCAGCATTACCTTGGCCTATTTGACCAATATTCTCCGCAGCCCCTGTTTTTGGCCCCCCTAGGGGAATAATCTCAGGCCGGCCTGTATTACTGTCATCTTCATCAGGATGTGTATCTTCCCCCGGTGGAAGGATGCTGACACCATTATTGGTCAAAATACCTTCCTGACCCTTACCATCATGCCCTTTACCATCGCCTTGACCATCATGCGCATGCTCTTCTGGATCACTCTCCAGCGCATCAGGCTTTGGCGGTGGCTCTTGATCAGAATTCTGCACCGTCCGCAATGATGAGGGGGCTGCAAGAGGTGATGTCTCTAACAACGCTTGATTAGACGTAGCCAAGCCTGTTCTATCGGCCATCGGGTTAAAGAATAAAGCGATTCCGCGCTTCTGCTCATCTGTCGTGATATTCAACAACCACATTAACAAAAAGAAGGCCATCATCGCCGTCATGAAGTCAGCATAGGCAACCTTCCAAGCGCCGCCATGATGACCACCACCGACAATCTCTTCTTTT
Source organism: Bombella saccharophila (assembly GCF_026385475.1). Classification (GTDB taxonomy): domain Bacteria; phylum Pseudomonadota; class Alphaproteobacteria; order Acetobacterales; family Acetobacteraceae; genus Bombella; species Bombella saccharophila. The sequence goes on along the minus strand of NZ_JANIDW010000003.1, from coordinate 158,998 downwards.
TTAATGATAATGGTTGGCGTGTTCTTGCCTTCAGCCATGACACACCCACCATGAAGTTAGCTGAATATCACCACCCATCACACAGGCCTTCTATTATGCGCAATCCCCACACGAACAGACGGCACACCGGAGAAGGAGGCTGCCCCCGTATGTGTTAGCTCAATAGCGGTATCAACCCACACCTCACCGCCAATCTCCCGCCAACGTTTACAGAAGGTATAATCCTCACTGAGATACGTGCCGGTTTCAGCATCAATGCTTCCTTCAAAAAGGGCAAAACGCCGGCCATCCTCACCTGCGGGAGCATCAATGCGTTTATATTCCAACTCTGGATAAGCTTTGAGCATACGACTTACCGCATGACGGCTAATCATCATAAAACCCGTACCAGCATAAGCGGTTTTTAAGAGCGGGCCATGCTCGTAGGTTTCATGCATTGCTGCAGTCTCACCGACATAACGCAGTGAAGCTGTCTGCTGCCGCTCCCCAGCAAGAATGTTATGTTTTGTTTGATCATCCCAAAAACGATCCCGCAGCGGATACAACCCTGCAATAACATCCTTCCCCGCCTCAAAAAGACGTGTTGGCGCATTAGCAGGGAAGCTAATATCCGCATCCACAAACAAAAGATGCGTGCAATCGGAGCGGAAATAGAAGTTCGATAACAGCGTGTTGCGTGCCCGCGTAATCATGGCATCGTCACCAACATGCATAACCGTCATGGGGATGCTCTGCCCGCTTGAGGCATAGCCAATAACAGAGAGCATATAGCCCGTTGTCACCATGCCACCAAAACAGGGTGTTGCGAGCATAATCTTCCCTGAAGGTGTATTCCCCGTCTGCATTATCGTGATCCTTCTGTAACTCGCCATGATTAGTTAGGACATGACATAGCCTTATTATGCCTTGTTTTTTACAATTCTAACCTCGTCTCCTCAAGGTATTTTATTATATATATTCCTTGTATAAGGCTAAAAATAGATTCTTTTAAAATCTCATTATGCGCCCTGTAGAATTTTAGTCATAATAAATTAATATTTTGGTCATATGTCCCAACGCACTATAGCGCGATATTGGGCTTGCTCATCTATCACGGCTTGCTCTTGGCGTTCCGCCTCTTGAAGCTGAGCTTGCTGTTGGCGGTGCAACACTGTTTTGGTCCCTTCTTCCTCACGGACTCGTGCCATGACAACAGCGCGTGCGTGTTCACTCTCACGCTCCGCTTGCTGCAAAGCTTCACCCAGTTTTTCTAACTCATCCTGGGCAAGGGGCAGCCAATGGCGATAGCCATTCCATAAAGCAGGGTCTTGTGCGACATCTTCACGCATGGTCGTCACAAGGGCGCGGTTTTCCTCCATCTGCTTTTTTAAGGCCGCGATTTTGGCCTCATATTGTTTTTCTTCAGCAAGACAAGCTGCAAGCCATGTTCGCGCGGCATCAGTATCGCGCTTCTGCACTTTAGCTAAGGCTGTAAGAGCCTTCACACGCGCTGGTTTTATAACGCTCTCTCCTCATCATAACTCTCCTCCGCTAGTAGAATCCCCGCTAACCCCGCAAAAGATTCCTCTAGGGACACACGCTCTGTCTTTTTCTGCGTTAAAAACCGCTCCAATTGCGGACCAATCTGTACAGCTTGGTCCGTCTCAACGTCATTTCCTGGTTTATAAGCCCCTAAGCGAACAAGATCGCGCACATCCTCCCATTGCGCTAAGATACGCCGTGCCTGCGTTGTTAACGCATTTTCTTGCTCACTATTACAGCCCGGCACCGCACGCGAGAGAGAGCGTAGTATATTCATCGCGGGATAACGCCCCGACTCCGCAATTGCGCGTTCTAAAACAATATGGCCATCCAAAATCCCACGCACTGTATCAGCCACAGGCTCGTTTTGGTCATCACCTTCCACTAAAACGGAGAATATAGCCGTCATCTGCCCAGCGTCTCGTTCACCCTGCGGTGTTCCAGGTCCTGCCCGCTCTAACAGCCGCGGCAAGGTCGCAAACACACTCGGCGGATAACCCCGCGTTGCGGGGACTTCCCCGGCGGAAAGGCCAATCTCTCGCAAGGCTTGGCAAAAACGCGTCACGCTATCCATCAAGAATAAAACGGACTTGCCTTGGTCGCGAAAATACTCCGCTACAGCCATCGCACTATACGCCGCCTCACGCCGCATTAAGGCCGAGCTATCTGAGGTTGCAATGACCAAAACAGACTTTGCTAAACCTTCCGGGCCAAGGTCATCCTCTAAAAACTCGCGTACCTCACGCCCGCGCTCCCCTACGAGGGAGATCACCGCGACATCACACGCAGTCTCCCGCGCTAGCATCCCCATCAGGGTGGATTTCCCTACGCCAGAGCCTGCAAACAAGCCTAGACGTTGCCCCTCCCGGCATGTTGTGAACAGATTCATCGCCTTAATGCCAAGGTCAATCCGCGGCCCTAAACGGGCACGCTCTGCCGCATTAGGAGGAATAGCACGCCGCTTCTGCCGATGGCTGGAAGGTAAAAGCGCACCTTTACCATCAAGGGGCGTGCCCATTGGGTCCACCACACGCCCAATCCAAGACTCATTAACCGCCAAACCCGCCGAAGGAGCCTGCTGGCGTTGCCCCTTGCCGTACAAAGCAAAAAAGACAGGACAGCCAGCGCCAATCCCCTCAATCGCTTCATAGCTCATCGCTAAAGCTTGCTTCTGACGAAAGGCAATAATCTCGGCAAGAATATCGCGCCCATCAAGGGTACGAATCCGGATATGATCTCCCACAGCGGTAAAGGCCGCCAGCCCGGCTACGGTCACACATAGGCCAGACACATCCACAACCCGCCCAGCAAGCTCCCCTAAAGGCACCCCAGCCGCTGCAGGGCGAAGCAAGTCGGGCAGAGTATGAATAATCCCTTCCTGGCTCGCCAGCGGCGTTGCTAACGCTTCACTCTTTGCGCGTACAGCCTGACATCGTGCCGCAATATCCGGCTTAGCCAGAGTAACCGCCATTAAAACAACCCAGAGCTAGATGACCCGCTATCACTCCCCCCAAAGAGGGCTAGGATCCCATCGCCACCATCATCACCACCAAAAAGGTCAATCATGCTGGCAGGCTTATCATCGCTATTATAATTAGGATGCATTTGGATCTGCGCCAAATATTGCTCCGCATAACGCTGCACACTATCAGGCTTGGAGAAGGTACTCATATCAACCTTCTTACCCAAAATACGTTGTTGCTGGTCAAAATCCAACGCACCGAACTGGTCAGGATCATACCCGCTTACAACCTCAACCACCCGCAATAATGTGGAATCGGACATCAAATCATTAAGCGTTTTCACCTGCCCGGATTGCATCCGCCGGGTGAAATACAGTGCATCCCCCACGCCATTTTGCTTAAGCGCATCACTCGTCTCGTAACGGCGTTGCTCATATGAGCTCACCGTCGAGGCGATCAAATCCGAGGTAAACGGTGTTGCTTCTGCCGTTCCTTTCCCCGCTCCTAAGCTAGCGAACGCATCAGCAAAGGCCAGCCAGCTCGCATTCTGCGATGTACGTGCGAGAGAGGAGGAGGATGTAGGGTCTTGCGTTAATAATTTTCGTTCTACTGCTTGCTGCCCACTTAAAGAGCTTAGGTTATACGCCCCCAATACCACTTGGTTGACGGAGTAATTCTTCATCAGCGCATCAGTCGTAGTGATGGAGGATGCCTTTTGTTGGAAGTCCGCCACCATGCGTTTGGCTTCGTTATCGCCCTTAATGTTATTGGCTGCTGCCTGAACTTCATCCTTACGGGCTGTTAGAAACTGAGCCACAGGGGAAATACCGCTAAGTCCCATCTGCCACCTTCCTCCATCAAACACATAATGGGCGAGCCTCTAGAAAGGCTACATACTCTCTTAGAAAGGCCAACATAAAACAGAGATGTTTAACAAAAGACTTCACCTTGCTGTTTTTCAGCTCAATATGTCTAATTTTTTCTGCAATCATATCATAGCTTTTATATAATCCATGGAATAACCTTATAATCTTTTAAAGGGCCTTCATGAAACATTATGTTATTAGCCTTGCTCGCACCCCAGAGCGGCTAGAACGCTTCCGCCGGGTCAATAGCCATATGCCCGACATCATCCACGCACCGGGCATTGATGGCCAACAGATCAACCGACCGGATATTGTCGAAGCTGGAATGCTTACCGCCGACTGCCAATTTACCGCTGGGGCGGTAGGTTCTGGCCTTACACATATTGCCCTTTGGGGGACCATCGCTCAAAGCCAAGAGCCTGCCCATATCTTTGAGGATGATGCCTTCCTCTGCAAAAACTTTGCCTCCAAAAGCCAAGAGATCATCCAAAAACTCCCTGAAGATTGGGAGATTATCCTCTGGGGGCAGAACTCCGATGCCCCACTACATTATGAGGTTCTCCCCGGCCAGACGGATTGCTTTGCCCAGTTTAATCAAGATGATGTACGCCGTGGGATTGAAGGCTTCCGCTTCCAGCAGGTAGAAACACTTCCCTTCCGGCTCAAACAAACCTTCGGCATTTGCGGTTATGCCCTCTCTCCTCGTGGGGCTGTATCGCTCATGAAACGCTGCCTCCCTATGGCGTCCCTCCCCATCAACTACCCCTCCTTAGGCAATAGGACACTCATTAGCAGCAGCATCGACCATCTTATGAACCGCCATTACGCGGAGATGAAGGCTTATTGCTGTGTGCCCCCCCTTGTTCTGACCGATAACCTAACCGCCCAAAGCCTCAACCGCGCTTAAGAAAGTGAATATAATGACACACCGCGCGTTCCGCTCTCTCCTTACCACGATGCTTGGCAGTGCTGCCTTGTTCGGCCTTGCCTCTTTAGGGGGCTGTGTGCGGCCTGCCGCACCCTATCTTGCCCAAGGGCAGCTCCTCAGTCAGGCAGGCTTTGTCGCACACCCCGCTAATACAACAGCCCGCTATGGGCTGATGAATAGCCTCCCCGATGGCAGCATCACCTACCGTATGGCCCCTGATGGCCAACGAATCTACCTGTATGCAGACCCTCTAGCCTGTGGTTGTGTCTATATGGGGGATGAACAAGCTTATGGGGCTCTTCAGGCCCATATCAAACAAACAATGAGCCACAAAAAGCACGCTCATCTCACTCCCTCACAGGAGCTTATCACTGCCATGACGGCAGAAAATCACCGCGATACAACACCGTGGGATTGGACCATCTGGAGCCCCGCTGCGGACCCTGATAGCAACCAACCCCGTCATATGATTGGTGATTACTGGTAAAGGGTAATCTATTAAACGCGGTTATTAAGGGAGATGGTCGCGCGGGATGTATCCGCCCCGGCCTCTCCTGTCCGCCCATAGCCATGGCGGCTTTCTTCCATTGCACTCTCTATCAAAAACTGCATTACCGCCTCTTGCGTCACTACAGCCCGTTGGAGAAGGGTACGATTTTGGGCTGCAATATCCGCAAATCGACTCTGCACTTGCCGGAAGCTCGCCGGCAAATTCTCAGCCCCTACCCCCGCTCGCCGCGCTTGCTCTACCAGAGTGGACAATTTTTCGATCCGTGCGGTTTTCTCTGGCAGTAAAGCCGTTGCTTCTGTCACATTCTCCGCTTCCAGCAGGCGATTTTCCTTCACCATAATTTCCGTTGCCTCGGTAAAAGCACGAATGAGAGCCGTGAAAGAAAATGTCTCTTTTGCCGTAAGGTCGCGCCCTGAGAAATGCCCTGCAACTTTACGAAGGGCTTGACCAAGCCTTAGCCTCTTCATCCTTTACGCCCCTTCATACTATGCCCTACCTGGGGAGAATGAGCCGCTTTTTCCTGCATCTCTTTCATCCGACCATAGACTTGATGAGCAATCCCAACCCCACCACTTCGGGCAACTTCCTTGCCGAGCTCCAACACTTGCATAGAGCGAAATTGCTTCTCTGCATTACCACCACCAAAAGGTGCGGCAGAATTATCCACCGTATCGAACATCGGCTGTAACATCTCACCAAGAGCCATCGCCTCGAAATCCTGGGCGGTTTTACGCGTCTTATCCTCCATAGCGGATGAACCAGCCGGAGAGGGCTGCGCTTTAGCTGTATGAGCTGTAACAGCAAAGCGCGCCGCCATTGTTGATGAAACATCCATATAATGCGTCCCTTCTCCTTAGCGGACCTCAAGCTCGGCCTGCAAAGCTCCATCAGCCTTAATTGCCTGTAGGATGCTAATCATATCGCGCGGGCCAACACCAAGGGCATTAAGCCCCGTCACCAAATTGGATAAAGACGGCCCATCAGAGAGAATCCCCATCTTATGCTCACGGTCTGTTGTCGCGTTAATCTGTGTTCGTGGCACAACAGCTGTCTGCCCCCCACCAAAGGCATTGGGTTGGACAACCTCTGGCGTGTTCGTCACCTGCACGGTGAGGTTACCTTGTGCGATAGCAACAGTCGTGATGCGGACATTCTCACCAATCACAATCGTACCGGCAGCCTCATCGACAATCACTTTCGCCATTGTGTCAGGTGTGACGGTTAAATCCCCAATCTCATACAACGCTTCTGACACATTCCGCCCTGCGAGATTCACTGCAACGGTCCGTGGGTCATCCACTCTGGCCGTTCCGCGCCCCATATGGCGGTTAATGACATCCGCAATTCGCACCGCAGTCGTGTAGTTGGAGTTCTTCAACGCTAAATGGATAATACCACCCGCCCCTAAAAGAACGGGTACTTCACGCTCCACAACCGCACCATTAGCGATATGACCACTTGTTGGGACGTTACGCGTTGCCGTTGCACCGGGGCCTTGTGCGGTAAAGGCATTTGTCACCAAAGAGCCTTGCGCAACAGCATAAACCTCACCATCAGCCGCTTGTAGAGGCGTTACAATCAACGTCCCGCCTGTCAGGCTTTGGGCATCCCCCACGGCAGAGACTGTTACGTCAATCCGGCTACCACCATGAGCAAAGGGGGGCAATGTTGCCGTGACCATCACCGCAGCCGTGTTATGTGTCTGTAACTGGATGGCTTTGTCGCGGATATTCACGCCAAGGCGGTTGAGCATGCCAATCAACGTCTCACGCGTAAACAGCGTATTGGTCAGGCGGTCGCCCGTGCCATTAAGACCGGCAACAAGACCATACCCGACAAGTTGGTTGTCGCGTACGCCTTCATAATCCACAATATCCTTAATGCGTACAACAGAAGCATGCGCCGTACGGTCCCAACATGAACCGAACAACACACTCCCTATAGCAATCATCATAGCATAGCGACGGATAGGCCAGCGTCTCCATGTCCACTGGGACAGCCCCCCGCAACGGCTTTTCAAAAACATCAGGCATAGTCTCCTACACCCCTAATCTAACCTTGCAGAAAGAATATACAAGGAAAATATTGGATTATAAGCCTTAAAATGCCCTATAATTTTCTTTATATAAAGACATAAGAGAGGATCGTTTCATCCAGCGGGTGGTGAGAGACCATTCCGCCATTGTTTATGCGGCTGGCTATGATGTTTATTCCCTTACAGTTCCGTTATATCTGCGCCTTTCTGTTAGGGCTAAGTCCCTGCCCCAGCCTCATGGCACAAAGCATCTACCCTCCCATTGATCGCAGCCAATCCCGTTTATGCAGCGATGCTACAGCACAGGTCGAACGTGCATTACGTTTACCAGATGGGTTCCTCTCGGCCATCAGCCGTGTTGAAACAGGCCGCCCCGATAATAAGGGGGCACTCCTCCCCTGGCCATGGAGCATTAACGCAGCAGGGAGCGGGCATTTTTACGCCAGCCGGGAGGAAGCCATCGCCGCGGTGAAAGCCTTTCAACAACAAGGGATAACCTCTATTGATGTCGGGTGCATGCAGGTTAATCTCCTCCATCACCCTACGGCTTTCCCTTCCTTAGAGATTGCCTTCGACCCCTATAATAATGCCCGTTATGCGGGCATGTTCCTCCAAAGAATGCGCGATCAAACAGGCAGTTGGCCACGGGCTGTAGCAGCATATCACTCCCAGATTGCCAGCAATGGCACACCTTATCTTGAGCATGTCCTCCAGCAATGGGCCATCCCCCAAGGTGACCCCGCCCCCAATATCAGCCCCGCACCACATAGTATGCCACATATGGGACCAAAACCGCCCATAGCGCCTAAACCCGCTACCGCCCCGTATCGCCCTTTCATCATTCGCCAAGCTGGGGATATGCCTGTAGGAAGTGGCATTAATCATGCAGGGACCGGGGCAAATGCCTTCCTCGCCCAACGCCACGCCCATCCACCCCAGGCGATGGCACCTCAAACAACCGAGACGACAAACCCAGCACCTGCTAATAACCTAAACACACATCGCCCCTTCCGGCCTTTCCGAGGGCTTTTCCGCCCGACAATGCCGCCACCGCCCCATCAAAGGCTTAAAACCTCCCAAAATGGGCGCAATCTAGCCGCTTATCGGGCGATGGCTGTCCATAGCACGGCGGCTATGCCTTATATTCCCGCTTACTAAACTAACTATTTTCTCAACGCCCTAAACGGCCCAATACCTCCCCTAAAAGCTGAGTAAGGCTTCCAAAACCCTCTTGTAATTGGGCCACTTGCTGCGACAACTGCCCTAACAAAAAACGCTCTTGATGGCTGCTCTGCATTACATAAGCTTGCATCTCTTTAAAACGGCTTCCACCTCGTATGGCCTTGCGTATCGTCTCATTTTTATAAGCAAGAACATAATCATACGCGACCTCATATCGGCTCGCATCACTCGCGTTACCGACCTCTTGACGATGATGGTAAGAACATAAACTTTCTTGAATAATGCCAATTTCCCCTGCCAACATAATCCGTATAAACAGGTCATGGTCCTCAACGTAATTTAGCTCCGCATCTACTCCACCCGCTTCCGCCAAAGCGGTCCGACGGAAGAGGAAAGCTATCGGCATCACAACAGAAAGATACGAAAGATACAAACTGTAATCCACAATAGAGCCGCACCTTTTACCATATTGGTCCGTCTTATTATCAACGACGATATGTTCACCCTCCACATGCTCATACACATCGTAATTGCTCGTTACCACACCAGCAAAAAACCGGGCTTGATCACGCTCTAAATACGCTACTGTCTCCTCTAAAAACGCTGGCTCTAACGTATCGTCATCATCATGAATAAGAATATAAGGCTCATCAGAAGCTGCAAAGGCTAAAGCCAAGGCTTTACCACGCCCCACAGAATAAGGCAGATCCACACAAGAGAGCCGCTCCCCCCACCATGAGCCCTGCGCTGCAACGCAATCGCGCACTGCCGCAGGGTCTCCTCCATCATTGATGAGATGAATACGGAAATCCTGAAAACTCTGCCTCTGCAACCCCTCTAAGGCACGCTGTAAAAATAACGGGCGGTTTTTTGTCCTAACGACAACAGCCACTTTATAAGCAGACATCGCTCATCCCTCCGCAACACGTTGATGCAAAGCCATGCCCACCTCTTGTAGAACAGGAACAAAGGATAGTTCTTGAGCACGGAAAATACGCATTGTCGGGTACCATGGGGTCCGTTCCCCTTCATCACCCCAACGCCAACACGCATCCCAACGGCTCACAAGCCAGACCTCTCGTCCTAACGCCCCTGCCAGATGCAACGGTGCAGTATCGACAGAAATCACAAGGTCCAGAGCCTCCATCAACGCTACCGTATCAGCCATATCCTGCACTTCATCCATCACGTCATAAACAGGTTGAGGCGTCTCTACCCCCACAAGCTCACCACGGCGCGGACCATATTGTAAGCTGAAAAAATCTGCCTCAACGGTGCCAAAAGCCGCCATCATCTCTGCAAAGCTGCTCGACCGCCGCTTATCAGAAGCCACATCTTGCGCGCTCGTCCGCGCTTCGCCTGCCCATACTAAGCCTATACGCAAACGCCGCTGCGTAGCCTCTTGCCCCTGCGCACCCCTATATTGGGCAATAGCGTTCTCTACAATCTGTGCAAAATGTGCCCGCCGCTCTGGCGGTACAGCAAGATAAGGCTTAAAGGGTGGCAACTCCGCAGGAGATTTGAGGTCACATAGATAAGGTAGGTCAGGAATAGGGCAGGAGAAATCATACTCTTTGGCTCGTTCTGGCGTCTTTAAAATGTCCGAAACGAGGCACACCTCAACCATTGGGTAAGTCTCGGCCAACAAACGTGCCAAAGGAGGCAGGGAGGCTATGGTAATATGCCCCGCTTGACGGGCAATCTCTGGCAAAAACCGAATAAACTGAACCGTATCCCCCAAACCCTGCTCTTGATAAAAAAGAATACGCTTACCCGCTAAGGGTACATCCTTCGTTAAACGTGGTAAGTCTTTATAAAACCAGCATGAAAGGTTAGGAATACGCGGCACACGCCGCACATAACGGGCAAAGCCTTCCTCATATTCACCAGCCTTCAACAAAGCCATAGAATAGCCAAATGATACAGCCTCATCACGGGAGGCAAGATCAATCCCTTTTTGATAATATACCATGGCCTCGCGCGAACGGTTCAAACGCTCTAAGGCACAACCCATATTATTATAAAGCGCTGCGGAAGGCGTACCGTCCTTTAACCATGCTGCTAGGACACGTTCAGCCTGATCCGGCAGACCTGCCTCTAACAACCCCATTGAAATATGCTCCCCCGCAAATAAGCGATGTTCGGGGTGATGTTGAGCAATCTCCATAAAAAGACTTATGGATTCCTCACGCGCTCCTGCGGCCATCAAAGCCCCTGCAAGACATAATTTCAATTCCCCCCGCAATGATGCCACAGCCCCATCGCCTGGCGGCATAAGCAGCAACGCTTTACGGAAGATTGCCACAGCAACCTCATGCCGTGCTGTGTGATGTGTAAAAAATAGCCCCGCTGCTAACAATAAAGGCACATCGCTGCTCGCTTGTGCAGCCTGTAATGCAAGGCTAACCGCTTGCTCCTCTTGCCCGCAAGCACAAAGCTGTTGACAACATACGGTAAGAGCCTCTGGTGTTAAACCTTCCTTATTAGCTCCCTGCTGCATAGGCGATGCACCATCAGCCACATTGCTTTGTTCCACCATCGCCATAACATCCCTCCCTGCATGGTCTATGACACATCCAGCCTTATTAAACATGATTCCTAGACCATAATCATGCCATAATTGAACTTGCCGTGTAAGGCCTTAATGGCTATCCTATAACAAGAACAAGATTTAACTCAAAAAGGCCTTTAAAAGAGTTTTCTACCCCCTTCGGGGGATCGTTCATCGTCGTATAGTCAGCCAGGATGACAATGCCCACTTCCTCTCCTCCTTCCCAACCCTCGCAGACACTCGCTGCTGATACATCCGCTAAGAGTGCCTCTCAGAGTGGCGGAGTATCACGTGGTTTGGGCGGGCAATTAGCAACCTTACTGCGTAATCCCTTCATATTATTTAAAACAGGAGGGCCAGCTTCCTCCCTAACAGCACGCCTACCGGGGACGGATATTCTGCTCGCTTTAGGGGTGATTTTGCTCATCTCTATCCTCATCGTCCCCTTACCGACGATGATTCTCGACCTCGGCTTATCGCTCTCCATTACATCTTCTGTCCTCATCCTGATGGTGGCGTTGTTTTTAGAGCGACCTTTGGATTTTACATCCTTCCCCACCCTCTTGCTGCTCACCACCATGTTCCGCCTCTCCTTAGAGGTCGCAACGACACGGCTTATCCTTAGCCATGGCAATGAAGGGGCCTATGCCGCAGGCCATGTTGTGGCCTCCTTCGGCGGCTTCCTCATGGGTAATGATGTGGTGATTGGCGGGATTGTTTTCTGCATCCTGCTCGTTGTCAATTTTATGGTCATTACCAAAGGGTCGGGCCGTATTGCGGAAGTTTCTGCCCGCTTCTTCCTCGATGCCATGCCCGGTAAACAAATGGCCATTGATGCCGACTTAGCCTCCGGAGCTATTAATGAGCGCGTTGCGCGTGGCAAAAGAAAAGAGTTGGAAGAAGAGAGCTCCTTTTACGGGGCTATGGATGGCGCGGCCAAATTCGTCCGCAATGATGCGATTGCGGGGATTCTCATCACCGCCATCAATATTCTAGGAGGGCTGACCATTGGTGTGCTGCGTCATAATATGCCCATCAGCGAAGCAGCGCAGACCTTCACCACCCTCACGATTGGTGATGGGTTAGTCTCTCAAATCCCAGCTTTGCTTGTCTCCCTTGCTGCGGGTATTGTCGTCACCAAAGGCGGGACGGATGGCTCTGCCGATGTCACCTTGTTCCGTCAATTAGGCGGCAATGCAAAACCTCTGGCGATTGCAGCAACACTCTCCGCTGTTTTTGCGCTCATGCCGGGCCTGCCTGCCTTTCCCTTCCTCATGATTTCTATCGCGGCAGGGGTTGGGGCATGGGTCCGCTATAAAACGCCCAAACGTAATGAGGACGAGCCTGACCTGACCCAACCAGCAGCCCCCACCACACAACCCATTACCGAACTCCTCAAAATCGACCTTTTACGGTTGGAGATTGGCTTTGGCTTGCTCCCCCTTGCCAGCGGAGATGACGCCCAAATTACGCGACAAATCAAAGCATTACGGCGCAAAATGGCAACGGATATGGGGTTTATTACCCCTTCAGTCCGCATCCAAGATAATATCCAACTGCCAACGGATCGCTACGTCATTAAGCTAAAAGAGATTGATATTGCCTCGGGGGAAGTACGGCCTAATCACCTATTGGCGATCTGCCCTACCCATAAAGACGGCCAACCAACATTACCCGGTGAAAAAACCACCGAGCCATCTTTTCATCTCCCCGCGATATGGATTGACCCAAATTTAAAAAAACAAGCAACAGACCAAGGCTATACAGTTGTGGACCCGGTGACGGTCATCATCACCCATCTCACCGAATCCATAAGCCAAAATCTAGGCGATTTGCTCACCTATACCGCTACGCAAGCCTTGCTGGATGACCTCCCCGCAGAGGAGCAAAAACTGGTCAATGACCTCATCCCCTCGCAAGTCTCACTCAGCACTGTACAACGGGTCCTGCAATCCTTGTTGCAAGAGCGCATCTCCATCCGTGACTTGCCCACAATTTTGGAAAGCATTCAAGAAGGCCACGCTCTCGCTGCAAAAGGCATTAAGGCCCTCACAGCCCATGTCCGTATTCGCCTCTCCCGGCAAATCTGCAATAGCTATGTTGGGCCTTCAGGCTGCATCTCTATGATTACACTCTCCCCAGATTGGGAGAATAACATCCTCAATAACACTGTTGGCAAAGGCGATGACCGCACCTTAGCCATGCCACCTGCCATGCTAGACCGCTTTGTCACTGCTCTACGCCAAACCTTCGACCAAACGGCGACTTTGGGAGAGATGCCCGTCATCGTAACCACCTCTGCAACACGTGATTCTGTCCGAATGATTGTGGACCGTATCCGTCCCTCAGTGGCTGTTATGGCGCAAGCGGAAATCTACCCCCGTACCCGCATCCGTACTGTTGCAACAGTGAGCTAACCTTACTGATACCCTTATAGGCCATCCCCTCCTTTAACTGGATCACGCTCATGACTCGTTCTTCAACCGATCAGCACACCACACAGCCAGTAGAGACGGGCGATGTTGTTCTCCCCTCTAATGCGCTAAGTGTCCCAGAGATTCTCGCTTGGCATTCCATCCCCCAAGAGCTTATCACCGCGATGGCCGGTAGCAGCCTTGCTGAAGGGTTAGAGCGTGTCATTCATTTTGCCCCACTGCCTTTAAAACCTGGCATCCCAATGGCGTTGGGCGGGGCATCTGGCTCTGGCAAATCACTCACCCTTGCTAAATTAGCCGCACGCTATGCCCGCCAAGCGCGGCAATCAAAAGGTAAACTCCGCCAGCCTCTCGTTTTAGCCTGCGATAGCACCCCTGGTAGTTACATCAAGCTTGCTTCGATTCTACGTGGTTGTGACCTAGAGTTGGTCAAAGCCTATGGCGGCATGGACCCAGAGGAAATTGACGGCCAAGACCGCATCATTCTGGTAGATTTACCGGGGCTTTGTGTCTATTCCCCCACAGCCATGACGGAAATGCGTGAGGTGATAGACCGTACAAAAGCACGCCTCTCATTAGTCGTCCCAGCGGGGATGGACCCAGAAGAAAGCACTGATATTGCTGCGGCCTTCCATCATTGTGGGGCGGATTCACTCATTGCCAGCCGTATGGAGCAAGCCGGGCGTATTGGTAGCATCATTACCGCGGCGGCTTGTGGTTTATCTTTAACCTATGGGAGTTATTCTGGCTCTATCAATGAGGGCTTTACACAACTCACCCCGGCTATCCTTGCCCGTAGGCTGCTCGTCTTACCGGGGTGATATAAAAGGGGGGCGTTACCCCCCACCAAAACTACGGACCAAACCACCAGAGACCATCTGGAAGCCATCCACCAATACAAAGAAAATCAATTTAAACGGCAAAGAGATGGTCGGCGGGGGAAGCATCATCATCCCCAAGCTCATCAACACACTAGATGTCACAAGGTCTATCACCAAGAAGGGCAAATAGAGCAAAAAGCCCATCTCAAAACCACGGCTTAGCTCCCCTACCATAAAGGCTGGGACAATCACCCGCCAAGGCGGCCGCACTGTGGTGGTATGGGTACCACCTTTCCCCTCCACCGGCGTTGCCTCTGGCTTAACACCAGCGAGATGATAGAAAATAGCCACATCATTAGGCCGCGCGTTGCGGATCATAAAATCGCGGAACGGCTCTGCCGCCGCTTGCAAGCCTGCAATTTCATCAACGCGACCATCCATCAGCGGCTCTATCCCTTGCTCCCAAGAGCGTTCCAATGTGGGTTGCATCACAAAAAAGGAGAGAATGAGGGCCAGCGCAATCAGCACCATATTAGGCGGTGTCCCCTGCGCACCAATGGCACTACGTAAAAGCGACAGCGTAATAATAATCCGCGTAAAAGCCGTCATCATCACAAGCAAACTCGGTGCGAGGGAGAGAAACCCCACAATCGCCGTAAGCTGGACAAGGCGGCTTGTCGTCCCCGCCTCGCCAATGCCGCCGCCTTTACCCATATCGAAAGTAATGGATTGTGCAAAAGCTGGATGCGCTGCCACACATAACAACACGCCACCTATCACCACGCCACACAAAGCCATGATGCCACATATCACGCTCCGTTTTATCGGCTTATGCTTCTTGGCAGCCTTCATCATGGCAAAGCGACCTTTATCACTCTGGCTCATACGCTTATGCCTCTCATCCCTTGCCATTATGTTCTCTCTGATGGGCTCTCTTTAAGGGGAACTACGTCTTTTAAAGGCTGGGTTGGGCCATCGCCTAACCAGCCAATACAGAGGTCTGTTGGGCCACCTGTAAGAATCACCGCTGTGGCCTGCTGCCCTTCCGGGCCTTTTACAGCGACAGAAAAAAGCGTCCGTTTTGCTCCCAAAGGTACGGCATCTTGTACTTTTAAGGCACGCTCCGGGGCCGCCTCAGTTACCTGCAATAAGCGAGGCATACGGTGGCGCATACGGCGTAAGAACCATGGCGTTATGAAGATAAGCCCCACAACAAGCACCAATGCCAATATGGGATTCATGTGAAACCCCATAACAGCCTGCATCATCGCCCCAGAACCATGCCCCCCACTAACTGATGCTTGTGCCATAGCAGGACGCAACCTTACACACTGGCTGATGACGACATAATCTCCGTCATCGTCACAGCAATATTATCATCCTCAATGATGGTGATCTCCCCACGGGCAATCAGCCGATCATTGGCGTAAATATCAATCGAGGCCCCCAATTTACGATTCAATGGCACAACAGCCCCTCGACCAAGGCGCACCAAGTCCCGCACGGGCATTTTAACATCACCCACCACGGCTGTAATTTTGACGGGAACATCAAGAATCGCCTCACGATCACGGGCTTGTCCTTGCTCGCTATCGTGCAATTTCCCAAGCCGTTCTGCCCCCTCTTCTGACACTTCAGAAGAAAAATCAGAAAGGTCAACGCCACCAGAAGCCTGGCTCTCATCCGGCTGGGGTGTGGTCGCTGGGTTGGTCTCTGTCTCATCTGCCATGCTTATTCTCCTTCTTTTTGTACTATGTGCGGCTCTACATCCTGCACTGCTTCTTGCTCACCTGTAGGGGCTAGCCTAATTAAAGCCTCCACCGCTTCTGCGACACGATGCCGCACGGCCTCTGCCCATTGGGTTTCATCCAAAGTAATGCGCGATTGAGCAGCAGAAATTGTAAGGCTGCCAGCTTGCCGTCCCGGCTCTGCCGTGATCGCAACATCCTTCACCCCAGCCAAAGCCGTACGAAGAGCAGATTCATCAGCCGTCGCGCATGCAAGCTCAATCGCCCCCTCACATTGAGCAACCAACATAGCGGCATCCTCCGCAAGCTGATGGCGCAAGCCTGTTTGAGCAAGATCACCAGCAAAAATCTGCTCAACAACGTGGCAAACCCCTGCAACAAACTGCTCCGAAAGCCGCATCATCCTATCATTGCGACGGGCTTCCTCCTCCTCCATAAACGCCAGAACCTGCTGAACAGACTCCGCCATCTGGCTCCCCAAGGCTTGTTCTGCATCCCCTTCACCTTGCTTATAACCCTGCTGATAGGCTTCAGCTTTAAGGCGTTCCAACTCCTCGGGATGAAGAGTTATGCTCGGGTCTGGCTCTGGCTCCTCTTCATCGAGCAACTCACCCACAACATCTTTTGCATGGTGGGAGAAGTCCTCTAAACTCTCGCTAAAGCTCCACCGCTCTGGCGTAGCAGCCTGTTTTAATGCCTCCTTCATCGCCCTTACTCGATGATCTCATCTTCAGAGGAAGATGGCGAAATATCAATTTCACCATCATTCGCTAGGGCTTTGATAAGAGCAATCAACTCCATCTGTGCAGCCTCGGCATCACGCAAACGCACAGCCCCCATGCCGCGGATCTCATCCTCTAAAAGCCCAGCAGCACGCTTGGACATACATTTAAAGAACAGCTCGCGTACAGCCTGATTAGCCGCTTTAAGGGCCAGGGGTAGCCGGCTCTTTGCCTCGCCATCGCGGTTGATCGCCGCCATGACGCGCATCATGTCATCAGGGGTGAGGCGTTTGATATCATCAAAGGTGAATTTCAATTTATTCACCTTCTCCATATCTTCTTCACTACGCAAGCCAAGCTTCTCTGTGAGAGAGGCCTCCGTCTTACGGTCGAAGTTGTTATACACCTCCGCCACAAAAGCATAGCTATCGCGCTTGGTGGACCGCCCAAAGGCCATAATCAGCTCTTTACGGAGGGTCATCTCCAAGCTCTCCAGCACATCTTTGCTCACAGGGCTCATATGGAGGATGCGTACAATCACATCGGTAGCGAACTCTTCAGGGAAGAGCGTCAATACACGAGCCACATGCGCTGGGGCGATATAGCTAAGGATAACAGCCACTGTCTGTGGTTGTTCATTCCGCAGATAATTCGCCAAGGTGGCCTCGGGCATGTTACCCATTTTAGCCCAAACGCTCCGCCCTGATGGCCCGCGTATATCCTCCATGATCTTCTCGACCACTTCAGCGGGGAGGGCACGTTTGAGATAATCCTCTGTCGTTTCATAACTACCGACAAAGCCATCTGCACTTGCATATTTCTCTGAGAATTCATTACAGACCGCTTCCACACGGTCAGCCCGCACGATCCCTAAAGCAGCCATTGCTTTGGAGATGTCCCGGACCTCATCCTCCTGCAACGAGCGGAAAATACGTGCTGAACGCTCTTGGCCTAATGCCAGCATCAAAATGGCTGCTTTCTCGCTGCCTTTCATCTCCGCTATTAGCCCAGGGCGCACACTCTCAGACTGAATAGCCGTGGCATCCATCCCGCCATGATTCATTTGCTCTACCATGGTAGCCCTCCTTAGCTTTCAGCCGCTGGTTTGGCCGGCTCTGGCTCGGCCAACCAATTACGGATCACAGCCACTGCATCATCGGGGTTATCTTCAACACGCCGCAGGACACGAGCCAGCGATTCGCGACGCATCTCCCCTTCCACGCCATCAACGCTAATACGGTCACTACGGCTAGCGGCATCCTGTGTCGTACTGCTCGCCTCTGCGTTATCAGCACTGACTTCAGCAGCTCCAACACCAGCACTGCCTGTCTGGCCTTCTGTCTCGGTCCCTTTACGTGCTTTACGTAAAATAGGACCAAGCAACATCGCCGCCGCCCCCAGAAGTAGGAGAATCGGAACAATCCACTCCGCCAGATAAATCATCATCTCTCTGGTAAAGAATGGTGTTGCCTCATGCGGTAGGTCCATCCCGCCATCCACACGGAATGGCATAGACACGACATTAACCTCATCACCGCGTGTCTTGTCATACCCAATGGTTGTTTGCACCAATTGAGTCAGGCGTTTAACCTCAGCTTCATCCAAGGGCTTCCAGGATGATTTACCATTTTTATCAGCCGTGACAGTCCCATCCACCAGCACAGCAAGACTAATCCGCGACACACGTGGGCGTGTCTGATTGATAACGCGCGTCCGCTTGCCAATTTCGTAATTATTCGTCTCATCCGTCCGCTCCTCGCTGGAGCCTGTCCGGTTATTCTGCCCTGCATTTGCATTAGGGAGGTTATTGCCAACGCTGGTGTTCTGATTCGCCTCCGTATTGGCACTCTTATCCGTACTCGTGCTTTGGGAGCGTAACACTTGCTCATTAGGATCGTACGATTCATCGGTCTCATGGATGAGGTCCGTATTCATCGTCACAGCCGCACGTGCCCGCACATGGCCCATACCTAATGTAGGGGTAAGAATATCCTCCACAGCTTGAGCAAGCCGCTGCTCTTCAGCATGGCGTTGCTTCTCTAAAGACGATTCTTGCCCTGCAAGACTATCTGGGTCCCCAGGGCGCGCTAGAACATCCCCCCGCGTATCCACGATGGAAATACCATGCGCCTTCAACCCCGGCACTGCTGCAGAGACAAGATTTTGGATCGCAGAGATGGCATCTTCCGACACCGCTCCAGTACGTCCAACATCCAAAATCACACTCGCTTGCGATGGGTTGGTCTCTGTAGAGAACAGATCACGATGAGGCAGAACAAGATGCACACGCACATTCCGCACACCATGAATAAGACGAATAGAACGCTCTAACTCACCTTCTAAAGCGCGTGTCTCGTCGATCCCTTGCTCGAATTGTGTGCTCGTTAACGTGCCGCTTTTATCAAACAGCTCATAACCAACAATCCCTCCACCGGGCAGCCCCGCCTTTGCTAATAAAAGACGCGCTTCTGCAACTTTATCGGTGGGGACATACAAGGTACGGCCATCCGGCCCCGTATTAGTAGGGATATGCGCTTTGGCAAGATCATCCACCATTTCGGCAGCTTCATTAAGCTCTAGGTCCCCATAAAGAAGGGACATAGGGGCCGTACGATTATGAAAAGCGATGACTCCTAAAGACAAAAGCAAAAGCGTACCAACAATACCCAGAGCAATAAGCCTTACCCGGCCAAGGCTCTTCAACCCTTCTATAATCTGCGGCAAACGAAGCTTATTCAACTGCATATAATGGGTATCTACCTGCTTCTCTCATGCCGGAAGCAGCAATCCCGCCACCGGATTTACCATATAGGCCATCACAATCATGGCAAAACATGCCTTGAACCTCATAAATAGCCTTCATGAAGACCACATGTAAAGCCTATATAAGGTTAATGATTGGTGCTTCTTTTATCCCAAATATCATGGGGTAAAATATTGATTGCTCGGCGGCACTTTCTTTACCGGCATCATAAGACGGTTCGCGTTCTGTTCCGGTGTTAAACCACGTGGGCCTTCATAGGCTTCATGAGCCATATTCGGGGTTAATTCTGGCCGTGCCCAACAATCCACGCCATTCCAACTTTGTGTGCAATAAGGCTGCGGAGGGGGCGTACGCTCTGGTGGGGCGCACCAATCTTCACCCTCCTCTAAATAACCTGCCTGACATTGCCGGCCTGTCACCTTACTGGCCAGATAATCGGGCGCACATGCACTAAGCCCAGTTAAAAGGGGCATAAGCAACCACACTGCCTGCCACGAGCGTGATAATGAACAAGACCGCCCCATGATTCGCTTCTCTATCATTATCCCCTCATTATTGCCGCGATGGTAAAAGCGGCCCACGTTGCGGCACAGCTTCATAATGCACTCGTTCTAACGATTCTGCTCCCACAGCCCCTTCTTGGCCGGGCGGTGATGCCCCCTCCGCCACAGCAGGAATGTTAAGAGCAGGGTGATGAAAATGCCGCACACCTACTAAATATTGAGACACAAGATTCACGCGGTCTGGCGTCATATGCGCCATAATCGCTGAAAGCTTACGTGTGTTCATAGACGCTGCGATGGCTATAAGCACATGTGGGTCCATCACATTAAATACTGCTGCAGCTTCCCCAGGGCGCATCACCTCATAAATACCCACTAAACGCGCCGCTGCCTCTTTAGGGACGAGCTTATGATTATCCACCGTCTCAGAAAAAGCAGCCTTAGACTGGCTCAACACATGCAAGCGCAGCTCTAGCGCCTTACGGGCTGCAGCAAAAATACGCTGCTGCTCCTGCATTTGTTGCTCGGCATCATTACTGGGCAGCCCGTCGTCCTCTGCCTGAACAGGAGAGACCCATAAAACGCCTACACACCATAGCAGCGCAATAACGCCACTATAGTAACGCAGCCACCGGGATTGCTTAAAGCATGCACCCGCCATTAGCCCCCCAACGGTATCTCGGCGTCTTGTTCCGCCTCGGTAATATCAGGCGTTTTAGCCGCCCAATGAGGATCAAGCTCATCATCACCAGGGATCACAATATGTGCATCTTCATGCGGCACACTCCGTGATGTCTCCTCTGCATTTTTCTGACGTGCCTTCCCGTTACGGGACACAGAGATCCTTACATCCCCCTCAAAACTTGCATCTTCATGGATGGCACAACCCGTTGGATTACCCATCTCAATCACACAATCTGAGATACGCGCCCCTGCACCCGCTGTCAGCCGAGGCGTTGTAAAGGTCACCCCTGTTACGTAACCATCAATCGCAACAGAACGCGCCTCAATATGCCCATCTTTGAGAGTGCCTTCCTCCGTGATGCACAAATGGCCAGCCTCTAATTCTGCTTGCTCCACATCACCAGCAATATACAGGCTGCCTTCCACCACACCCTGCACATTCTTTACAACAAGCCCTGCGGGAATAAATCCTTCATGTTGCTTTGTTTCAGACATTCACTCTCTCCCCTTACCCACATCCCACTCTACATGGTGACAGAATGGTCAAAAATTCCTAAACCCTATGCCACCCGCCTAACAAAGGCATATTTATGACATGAAAGCCAATACCACAATATTTAAGCCTTATATAAGGAATAAATCTTAAAAATATCCTTTTAACCCTTAAAATGGCAGAACATTCTCTAGGACTTTCTGCCCATAGCGCGGCTGTTGATATTGCGAGAGCTGACCACGCCCGCCGTAAGAGATGCGCGCCTCGGCAATGCGATCATGCGTGACGACATTATCTTCAGAGATATCCTGTGGTCGGACAACGCCGCTCACCATAATCTGCCTTAGCTCACCATTCACGCGGACTTCTTGGCGAGCTACAACGACAAAATTACCATTCGGCAGAACCTGCGTGATAACACCCGCTAAGGTGATGGTCACAGTATCAATACGCCGGATGGTCCCCGCCCCAGTATTCGCGCTAGAGCTGCTCGTATCCAGCGCATCAGCACTCGTCAGATGAGATAACGCCTTGCCTTTAAAGCCAAATAAGCTCGGGATCCCAAAAACCTCTGATGCACTGCCTGAAGCCGTCGTGTTGTTCGTCACATTAGCTGTATCAGCTACTTGAATCTTGATCGTCAGCAAATCACCCGCTTGGGCAGCACGTTGATCTTTAAAGAAGGCACGGCTCCCCGGCCGCCATAAACTGCCTACCTCCGTCGGCGGGGCCTGAAGCGGCGGGCTAGGCATGGTAATCGGCCGATAATCGGGGGCTTGCGTGGGGTCAGCTGTCCGCGTCATACGGGGGAGATGACCCATCTCGCTCATCCCACTGACCCCTAAACACCCACTCAGCCCCACTAAAAGGCCGGGTACCACACCCACGCGCAGCCATGCCCGCTTTGACCATAAGGACATCATGGGCGGCTTCCTCCATCAAGCATCATGGTGTTGATCCCCAGCCTACGCGCTTCTTCCGAATCAGGAGGAATCGCTGTAGAGGACGCATCAACACGAATCTCGCCCGAGGCACTGACCCGGCCAATCAGAATCATGCGACTACCCAGATTAAGCGCATGGACAAATTGCCCACTCCCCCCGTCTTCTAACGCACGGCCTGTCGCGGTGAGACGAATGCCCGTGCTGTTGTAGCTCAACAAGACAGGGTCTCCGCGATGGACAAGGATGGCACGTCGCAAGTCTGTAGCTTCGACAGGTTGGCCCGCAGCAACTGTCCGCACCAGCGCCATACCAACCATCTTCTCTGGCTCTGGCAAAGAGCGTGCTAACGGCGGTATAGTCCCAGTAAAAGCTGGGTCTATTCGCATATCATCTTGCTGAATGATATGACCTGCTGCCAAAGCATGATCATACACCATAACAGGTTGCACAGGGCGGATGGTTCCACGCAGCGTAAAGCTATCTGCCCCTGCTGTACCAGAAGGATGAGTTGGCTGGACAAGGGCTGTAAAGCGGCCTGTTTTATGGTCCCATTCCAAATTAGAAAGAATAACAGGGTCGGCCTGCCCTTCCTCTACAATAACAGGGGTGAAGCTGGTGATCTCCACCACCACACTGCTTGCCCCCTCATCCTGAGCGACCATCTTGCGCACTAACGCTACAAAATCATCACGCCCTAACACATGCCCAGCACGTGTGAGGGTCAAGCTAGCAGAAGAGGATTGATCATCCCAATCCACACCATATTGATCAGCCAAGGCGATGAGCTGGCTTCCACCAATCGTAACAGCCTTACCAGGCGCAGGAGCTGGACCAAGAAGGCGATCTTGCCCGCTTTCTAGCCCCTCAAAAACATCAGAAAGATAAACCGATGCCCCATGCACAACCCCAGAAGGGCGCAATGTTGCCGCAACCACGTGCTGCGACCATAACAAGCCAACACTCACGCACGCACAAACGCTAAACGCCTTCACTCTACCCATTGTCAGCTTACAAAGAGCTTGCATATGCCCCCGCTCTTAGCGCAGGTTTGTTAGGGTCTGGAGCATCTCATCAGAGGCGGTAATGCTCTTACTATTCATCTCGTAAGCGCGTTGTGCTGTGATTAGGTCCGTAATTTCCGTCACAGCATTCACAGCAGATTCCTCAACGAACCCCTGCCGAATCGTTCCAAAACCGGTCGTCTCTGGGTTACCGATGATCGGATCCCCCGAGGATGTTGTCTCGGTAAAGAGGTTCTGCCCCATAGCGGCTAGACCATTCTCATTTTGGAAGGTCGTAAGCTGAATCTGCCCTGCCACCTGGGAATTCGCCTGACCAGAGAGCGTGTATTGCACCTGCCCTGTCTGGTCGATGGTAATGTTTTCCGCGTTATTAGGGATCGAAATATTCGGTGTGAGAGGATACCCATCCGCCGTCACAATCGCCCCATCTTGCGAGAGGGAAAATGTCCCGTCGCGCGTATAGGCATATTCCCCATTAGGCAATAGGATGCGGAAGTAACCACGCCCTTCCACCGCAAGGTCTAGCGCATTACCAGTTTGAGCCAAGCTACCTTGCTCGTTAATCCGGTAAATAGCAGCAGTACGCACACCCAAACCGACCTGTGCCCCAGCTGGCACACGGTAACCAGTGTCAGAACTCATCGTCCCGACCCGGCGCAAGTCCTGATAAATAAGGTCCTGAAACTCCGCCCGGCGTCTTTTATAGCCTGTGGTCGTCATATTGGCGATGTTGTGAGAGATGGTCTCCACATTGGTGGACTGAGCCTGCATCCCTGTTGCAGCAACATCGAGTGATCTTAACATAAACGGGCATCCTTAGGATTCTGCCACCATCCATATGGCAGGCACAACAAACGCATTACTACGCCTTTCATAAACCGCCACAACATCACTTATCAAGGTTATTTGTATGAATAATTTACAAAAAACCTTATATTGACCTTATTTTATAAGATTAAATTTCCCAAAATCACGTCAATCCAAACCATTTTTAAGGCGTTTTTGATATATAAGCTTTACAAAATCCTCCATTTAATGCCATTACTTCCCCCATATGGCGCAAATGGCCTTTAAGGACCCTTAAATATGGACATAACCGGCTACCTTGCACTAGCCCGCATTGATGCCCTTACGCGCGGGCTTGAAGTCACAACCAATAACTTAGCCAATAGCAGCACGGATGGCTTTAAGGAGCATCGTGTCCTCTTCTCCGACTATCTTTCCCGCCAACATGGGTCTGATTTGGTCAATGGGGAAAAAGTCCTCACTTATAGCCAAGATCGCTCCACCTATTTAGATACCCTCCAAGGCGAACTCCGCCAAACAGGCAACCCATTGGACCTTGCAATTAATGGGCCAGGTTATTTTGTGGTCCGTACACAGCAAGGCCTCCGCCTTACCCGCAATGGCCAGCTGCATCGTAGTGAGGACGGTACGATTGTCGATTCGTCAGGCAATCCCGTATTAGATGACCAACGCCGCCCTATCACGCTCAACGCTGATGACCAGATTCTCCCCCTCGGCGTTGGGGCTGATGGCACCATCTCTACCGAAAAAGGCATTGTCTCTAAGCTTGGCCTCGCAACAGTGGAGAATCCTAATACGCTCCATGCAGAAGGTAATCATCTTTTCCGCCCCACAACGGAGCTTCAAAAGGTCCCAACGCAAGAAATTCGTCAAGGGATGTTGGAATCCAGCAACGTCAATGCGGTGGAAGAAACCACGGCTATGATTAAAACCCAGCGGGAATATGACCTGAATTTTCAACTCTTACAGACAGAATTTACACGCCGCCTTAACGCGATTGATAAAATCCCTGCCGAACCCACAACATAAGACTCTATACAAGGTTAATAGATTATGAAGCAAAATATATTCCTTACGTTTAACTTCATGTAACCCTCAAAGCGTATGTTATGCCTTGATGAAGCAATCTGATAAGCTTCTTATGGTTATTGGCCTTTGGCCGGCCTTAATTAAGCTGGGAGAAAGAACATGAGTCTCGGTCTGTCCCTCAATATCGCTTCCAGTGGCCTTAAAACCATTGAAAACGAACTCGCTACAACATCTAACAATGTCACGAATGCCTCTACCCCTGGCTACGTGGCAGCCTCTCCTACCCCGACTTCCACAGTTGTCTCAGGCATGGGCGTTGGTGTGACCACTGGTAATAATCGTCTTGTTGTCTCTCAAGCGTTGCAGGATGCGCTTTATCGCCAAAATGCACAGGTCGCAGCGCTCACAACTACGAGCAACTCTTTAGCGGCTGTGTCCTCCGTGCAAGGGACAACAACAAGCTCGGACGGCTCCACCGCTATTGGCACGCTCACCAGCAATCTTCAAAATGTTAAGAACGCGTTTGTATCGCTCACTAGCACTCCGCAAGATAGCGCGTCACAAAACACGGTAATCTCTGCTGCCCAAACATTAGTCAGCAACATCCATACGCTCTCCTCCGTTTATCAAGCACAACGCCAAGGTGCGCAGGATGCGGTGACGGATAGCGTCTCAGGCATTAATACCGACCTGACAACGATCGGCCAGCTCTCCCAGCAAATCATGTTGGCACGCTCTTCCCATGCCGATACATCAGACCTTGCAAATAAACGCTATGAGGCTATGCAAAGTCTCTCAAGCAAATTGGGCGTCACCTTTACCGAAAAACCCAATGGAGACATGCTCGTCTCCACACAAGACGGTACACGTCTGCCTACACGGCCTGACCAGCTTGGCTTACCCAATGGGACATTAACTGGCCCTACCTCCACATGGCCACTCTCCACGCAAAGCGCTACGCTAAGCCCCAGCATGTATCACGCCACAGATGGTAGTGATAAAGGTGTACCGGGCATTATGCTCGCTGGGAAAGACATCACCAGCCATCTAACCGGGGGAACGTTAGGGGCGAATCTTACACTGCGTGACCAAACCTATCCGCAAATGCAAGCGCAGCTGGATTCCTTCTCCTACACCTTAATCAACCGCTTTAATGCCGCTGGCGTATCACTCTTTAGCAATGGGACGACACAAAACCTCTCCTCTGACCCGACCCAAACAACACCAAACGGTCTTGTTGGGCTCTCCTCCAAGATCGCAGTGTCTGACGGCTACCTCCAAGCCCCTGCACGCCTAACAGAGGACCTTACCGGCCTTCAGCATTTCAATTTCAAGCCTAATGCTGTTCTCAGCCAAGCCTTTGGGAGCGGGCCTTCCTCTGTGACCAACGGGCTTATTGCCCCTACATCTGGCCTAGGACCTGATGGACAACAATCCACAGGGTATGAAGGCGCACAAAGCCTTACCCAGCTCGCCACAGCTTTAACAGCTAATCAGGCACAAACCATCAGTCAGGCCAATAGCGACCTCACCACGGCGACATCTATTCAAACCTCGCTCTCCACCAAAGTGGCTAGTGTCTCTGGTGTGGATGTTAATAGCCAGATGGCCGCTGTTGTTGCCTTAAAGAGCTCTTATTCTGCCAATGCTAAGGTCGTCTCCATGGTGCAAACCATGTTCGACACACTCCTTAACGCGGTGCATTAAACGCACCGCCCCTCTCTTCACGCCCTTTAATGATAAATAGGAATTCCCCCTCATGAGCATGAGCGTTGGCCAATATGGTGCCTCTGGGACAGGCTTGATCCTCAATGCAGGGATCAAACAAATTGAAGCCGCACAAAGCGATGTCGCTTGGCAAAGTTCACAAGGGACAATCTCTTCCAGTATTGCTGGCCTTGGGAGCAACCGCCAAGCCGCTTTGACCCTCAGCCCTCAAATCTCAGAGTTAAGCGGCTATCAAAGCAACATCTCTACTGTACAAAACCGGCTCTCCCTTGCCTCTACCGGTTTTACACAGATTACCGACCTCGCACAGTCACTCAACACTATGCTGTTGAACATGACCTCCTCCGAGGGAGGCTCCACCACAGCGACAAACGCCGCTGCCGATTCAGCCCAAAAAGGCCTCAACACCTTAGGGACAATCCTAAATACATCTGATGGCTCAAGCTTTCTCTTTGCCGGGAATGATACAGCCGCTGCCCCTGTTCTCTCCCCTTCTGGCCTTTCCAGCAGCACGCTTGCTCAAACAATATCCAAGCAGCTCTCTGGCCTAACTGACACAAATAGCGATGAGATCTTCCAACAAGCCACAACAGCCAGTGCTAATAACGATGCTGGTATGAGTGTGTTCTCATCCATTCTTTCTGTCTCTGCTACAAAAGCAACAGGGTTACGTGCTACAGCCGTCATCGGCCCGAACGATAATGTCATCACAACCGCTCCCGTTGCGACAGAAGGTGTGCAAGCCTCTGAGACCTCCACAGGCTCACCTATACGCGACCTTATGCGCGATATGATGCTGATGTCCGGTATGAAGGGCATGAGCACAACAACACCCGGCTTTACAAAGCTTGTCACCCAAATGCACAGCTCACTAAGCCAGACCATCAATCAGCTTATTGACATGAATACAAGCATGGGGGTGACACAAAACACACTCTCCCGTCAGAAAGGCATCTTCTCCAGCGTTACATTGATGGTAAAGACCCAACTCTCCAACAACTTGGATGTAAATCTTGCTGAGGTCGCCACACGCTCATCCGACCTTAGCCTTCAGCTCAAAGCGTCTTTCTCGCTTATTGCTGATACGAAGAACATGTCCCTCGCTGATTATATCTAAATATCTAACACCCATCCTCTCCTCCCCAAAAAGGCCGCTCTCCCCATAGGAGGCGGCCTTTTTTATAGGATTTGGGCTATAAGATTACAGCTTATCAAACCCCGTAAGAGATAAAGCCTTTACAGCGGCCTCTTGGTCTTGCTCATACGTCCCACCAGAGACCCCAAGGCCACCTATAAGACGGCCTTGATAAAAAATAGGATACCCACCCCCAACAGCCATCAAACGCGGATGACTAGCAAGGGGAGCCATGTGAGACTCTTGCATCAGGCTGTTCCATATATGGGTTGGTTGCCCAAAAGAACAGGCCGTCCATGCTTTATCACAGGCTATTTCCGCTGTCAGAAAGGCCGCTTCGTCAGCTCCCCAAAAGCGCGTAAATGTCCCCCCGCATCCATCACCGCGATGGAAAAAGCAATCTTTTGGGCCGCACCTTCTTTTAGAACCGCCTCGATAAGAGCCTGTGCAGCCTCCCATGTAATCTGCGCTGTTTCCTGCTGGTGTTTTACGGGCATGATAAACCTCCTCTTATGCTTTATGGCCCATTGCACGCTTTACTGCCGCAACAATCTGCGTCGCACCGGGGATATAGGCTTCCTCCAATAATGGGGAGCACGGCACCGGCGTGTGAGGCGCGCTCACCATTTGCGGGGCTGATTTAAGAGAGGAGAACCGCTTCTCGACCACCTGCGCCATAATATCCGTCGCTATATTACAACATGGGTACGCCTCATCCACCGCAACAAGCCGCCCTGTTTTCTCAACCGACTGCAAAACAGCCCCAAGATCAAGCGGAGAGAGTGTACGGAGGTCGATAATCTCCGCCTCGACACCCGCCTTAGCAAGCTGCGTAGCGGCCTCCAGAGCGCGAGGCACCATCGGCCCATAAGTGATGATCGACACATCACGGCCCTCCCGCACATGCTGTGCTGTCCCAAAAGGCACCGTATAAGGGGCTTCTGGCACTGGGCCTGTCATCTCATAAAACGCTTTAGGCTCGCAGAAAATGACGGGGTCTTTATCGCGGATAGCCTCAATCATCAGCCCCTTTGCATCATAAGGCGTGCTCGGGCAGACGACCTTTAACCCCAGAATATGCGTAAAAAGGGATGTCAGCATTTGCGAATGTTGGGCTGCACCATTAATCCCCGCCCCAACCATCGTGCGGATGACCAACGGAATTTCTGCCATGCCACCAAACATATAACGAATCTTCGCCGCTTGGTTTAAAAGCTGATCAAAGCATACGCCCATAAAGTCGATAAACGGCACTTCTGCAACAACGGGCACACCAGAGAGTGCCGCCCCTACGGCAGCCCCAACATAGGCCATTTCCGTTGGTGGGGCATCAATAACGCGGTCGCCATATTTACTATACAGCCCCTTTGTCACGCCAAGGACACCCCCCAGCAATCGACATCCCCACCAGCATCCACACCGCCAGCCGTATCTTGCCCAAAGAGCAAGAGTTTCGGCTCGCGTGCCATTTCTTAGTCCAATGCCTCATTAATAGCGGCTTTTAACGTAAGTTCTCTTGTCATCACTTATCTCCTGTTAATCTGCTTTTTAGTAAGAAACGTACACACCCTCATGCAGGGCACTTAATGCTGGGAACGGGGCTTTAACGGCCTCTTGCACGGCTGCCTCTACAAGCGATTCGACCTCACGATCCACCACCTCAAGCTCTGATGAGCTAAGCCCTTCTTGTACGGCTTGATGGCTAAACCGCTTTCAACAATCCTGATTCGCCCGTGCCTTGGCCACTTCTCCAGTGGGGCGATAAACCTGCGTATCCCCTTCAAAATGACCATAAAAACGTACAGTCTTACATTCCAACAACACAGGCCCATGCCCTGCGCGCATCTGGGCAATCAACTCCCCTGCGGTGCGATAAACCGCAAAGAAATCCAGCCCATCCACCGTTACGGCGGCATACCAAAACCTTTGGCGATGCAGTGACCATGCCCGCGATGTGTACTAGCGATTTGATCCTCGTCTGTTAAATGGCTGCAAATCCCTACTGCCGTAGCCTCTTGCCCTGCATAAAGATGGGCAAAGCCGGGGACGCTGCCCGTTTTATAATCCTCATGCAGACGGTCCTCAAAAACACGAATAGTCTTCATCCGCCGATAAGCTGCCAATAAGACATCATGAGGGATGGGCGTATTTTTGTCGTATTTTCTCTCGTCTTTAGCGTTCATTCTTTCCTCCTAGGCAAAGTATCTGGCACTATCTCAATGCCTGCTGTTATCTCTATGCCTGTTAGAGGAGCAAACGGTAGAAAGATCCTGCGTAAAACTTGCCTTATTTTCCAAATAACGCAGTAGATAAAACAAAACGCCACCGTGAGATCACGATGGCGTTCTGCATTATCAAACCCAAAAGAAGCCAGCCCCGTAGGGCTAGGCCTCCCCCTCTTACTGGAAGAGGGACAGAATGTTCTGGGACTGACCGTTAGCAATGGAGAGGGACTTAATGCCCAAGGATTGCTTGGTCTGCAAGGATGTCAGCTTAGCGGACTCAGCGGACATATCCGCATCAGTCAACGCACCAGAAGCCGCTGTCAGGGAGTCGGCAGATTTCTGACCATAATCGCTCATGGAATCAATAAGCTTCTGCGTAGAGCCAAGGTCAGAAGTGACATTTGTCATTGCCTCAATGGCTTTCTGCGTCTGAGAGATCATTTTGATGAAGCCCTGCTTCGGATCCCCGGCATAAGTATCACTGATACGAGCACCATTCGCTGTTGCCGTGAGGAAGCTATTTACATCAGGGTCCACACCTGGTGTAGCGCTACCGGGTGTTAAACCCAGCATTTCTGTCAAAATATGCCCAACGCCAAAGCCCGTAGTTGCACCAATCATGCTGCCATAGCTGGTCAAGGTTTGCGTATCCCCTTGCAGCCCCGTTACAAAAGTAAGGCTATTAGAGGTAATACCGAGACCATCGGTCGTACCACTCAATGTCCCGCCAGAAAGGAGATTAATCCCCTTGGTTGTCGCATTACGAGCGATTGTATCGATGGACTTCATGTAGCCCGTAATTTCTTTATTCAGCTGGCCCAAAGATGTTTCGTTACCAAAATTATTACCAACACTGGTAACAGCGTTCTGAACATCTTGCAGAATCTTAATAATGCTATTCGCCGCAGAATTCGTGGAACTGACGATCTGAGATGCATAGCTCAGCCCGTCATTAACAGCGTTCTGACCGGAAATATCACCACCAATTTGGGAAGAAATACCAAAAGCAGCCGGGTTATCAGACGCATTAGCGACCTTCTTACCCGTGGAAACAGCGTTCTCCGTCTTAGCGAGATCACTTTGTGTCGTGTTTAATGTCTCCAGAGCGACCATGGAAGACTTGTTCGTATTAATGGAAAGACTCACGGTCTTTTCTCCCTGCTCATCCTACGTCAAGAGCAACGACATGTCGTTGATGGAAGGATAAAAGCACAGAAGCCTTACAGGATTCTTACATTCCCTACAAAAGACACTTTTTATT
The DNA here is from genome assembly GCF_026385475.1 of Bombella saccharophila. GTDB lineage: Bacteria > Pseudomonadota > Alphaproteobacteria > Acetobacterales > Acetobacteraceae > Bombella > Bombella saccharophila. The sequence continues at coordinate 127,620 of NZ_JANIDW010000003.1, read as the reverse complement.
AAGCCTTAAAAATAAGCTTTTTTGCCCAGCCTATAAAAGCCATCATAAACTTTACCTAAAAAACAAAACGCCACCGTGAGATCACGATGGCGTTCTGCATTATCAAACCCAAAAGAAGCCAGCCCCGTAGGGCTAGGCCTCCCCCTCTTACTGGAAGAGGGACAGAATGTTCTGGGACTGACCGTTAGCAATGGAGAGGGACTTAATGCCCAGGGATTGCTTGGTCTGCAAGGATGTCAGCTTAGCGGACTCAGCGGACATATCCGCATCAGTCAACGCACCAGAAGCCGCTGTCAGGGAGTCAGCAGATTTCTGACCATAATCGCTCATGGAATCGATGAGCTTCTGGTTAGAACCAAGGTCAGAAGTGACGTTTGTCATTGCCTCAATGGCTTTCTGAACCTGGGAGATCATCTTGATGATGCCCTGCTTCGGATCAGCAGCATAGGAACCAGCAAAGCTAGCACCTGTAGCGCTGGCCGTCAGGAAGACGTTGCTTGTCGGATCAGCACCAGCAGAACCACCAGCTGTCAGACCCAGAGCTTCTGTCAGAGTTGCACCCTGAGAAACACCTGTTGTTGCAGCAATCATGCTACCATAGCCGCTGAGTGTCTGTGTATCACCCTGCAAGCCGCTGACGAATGTCAGGCTGTTTGCTGTAATACCAAGACCATCGGTCGTGCCACCAGTAACACCGCCGGAAAGAAGGTTAATCCCCTTCGTTGTTGCGTTACGAGCGATTGTGTCGATGGACTTCATGTAGCCTGTCAGCTCTTTATCAAGCTGGCCGAGGGATGTAGCGTTACCAAGGTTGTTACCAACAGTCGTAACAGCATTCTGCACATCCTGCAGCACCTTGATGATGCTGTTTGCAGCAGAGTTTGTGGAGCTGACGATCTGAGATGCGTAGCTCAGCCCGTCGTTAACAGCGTTCTGACCAGAGATGTCACCACCGATCTGTGCGGAGATACCAAAAGCAGCTGGGTTGTCAGATGCATTAGCGACTTTCTTACCGGTGGAGACAGCGTTCTCTGTCTTAGCAAGATCGCTCTGTGTTGTGTTCAATGTCTCCAAGGCGACCATGGAGGATGTATTGGTGTTAATGGAAAGACTCATGGCCTTTTCTCCCTAGTTCATCTACGTCAAGGCAACGACATTTCGTTGACAAGGAGAATAGACCACAGAACTTTTACAAGATTCTTACAAAGCTTCCCTAAAAATAACCTTATCTCATCCAAGCTGTGTTTGCGGCTGCGACTCACGGGCACGCATATAAGGGCGTGGCCCACGCAACCCACCTGGAGCCGGTACCGTCAAAGAATCGGAAAAATGCGGTGCGACGCCGTCCTCTTTACCAGCATTACCCTCAATTGCCCCATTATCTGTAGGCGTAGAAACCGTTTTCACTTGCTCTGAGAGACGCTGTTGCTTTTCCAATTTCTCTAAAATATCACGCGCCGCTACGATTTGCTCTTTCAAGCCAGTTTCTTGGCTTTCTAGCTTTTCCAGAAGAGCTGTTAATGAATCGGTCGATTCCTGAGCCATTTTATGATGGTCCATCAGGTCTTCCTCAGCATTACGTACACGCTCTAATAAGATAGAAAGACGTTTATCCCCTTGATTAACCTCATGACGCACACGCTCAAACATATGCGTCACTTGCTCTGTTGAGGAATCCAACGTGGAAACCATCTCATTAAGAGCCGTATACGATTCGCGAATCACGCCTAACCGCCGTACAATCAAACGAGAACTGATAATCCCCGCTATAAGGACGATCATCAGGAGGACTTCAATAACGAGCTGACTATTTTCCAGAAACATGATGAGACCCTTCCTGCTCTACCGTATGACGGGCCGCTGGGATCGCCCCAAGAGACGCTAGAAGCTCCGGCGTTAATTCTTCCTCTGGTGGGATAAGCCGCTGATCAATCCGTACAGCTTGCATATTATGCAATCGCCCTAATGTTCCCTCAAAAAGGGGTGTCCCATCACATTCCATACGAACACCATGAGGCGCATCGGCTTTGCACCGTAAGTGAAGAACACTTCCCTTCTTCAACTCTAAAATTTGCGACAACGGGAAGAAGGTCGATTCAAATACGGTAGAAACCGTTACACTTGTCTCCATAATCTCGGAGATGAGGTGATTCTCCCAAATAGAATCGCTACCAAAATTTTCTCCCATAAATTGCTGCGCCAATTTCTCTCGTACAGGCTCAAAAGTGGCATAAGGGATAACAATCTCCATATTGCCACTTCTATCCCCCATATCGATATGAAATTTCGCCGCAATCGCTGCATTAGAGGGGCGAGCAATTACCGCTAAGCTAGAGCTAACCTCCAAACGCTCAAAGGTAAGATCAACCTTACCAACTGGTGCAAATGCCTCAGAAAGATCCGAAAGCGTAATGACTACCAATTTTTCAATCAATGCCCGCTCTAATGCGGTATGAGGGCGATTCTCAATAGCCTTTGCACCACTACCACGTATCGCCCCCATCAAAATATCGACGATAGCGTAAGAGAGGTCCGAATCTAAAATAACAAGGCCATAATTACGCCATTGCTCTGCACGAAACACCGAGAAAAGGGACGATGTCGGCACACCAGACATATAATCCCCAAACCGCAGAGAGCGCATATCCTCCATGGTAATATCGACATTATCATTGGTAAAACCACGTAATGTCGAGGAGAGAAAACGCACAAGCCTATCAAAGACATTCTCCAGCATGGGCATGCGCTCATAGGCCACAAAACCAGCCTTAATGATGCGCTCCATCCCACTTTCCTCCCGCAAAGCGGAATTAGAAAATGTATCGCCCAACATCGCATCAATAGCTGATTGATCTAACGCGCGATCCCCGTTCTGCTCCTCGTCATCCCCATAGCCCGCCGTAGCGCCGGCTCCAACCTCATCCGTCTCTGGTTGATCGGCCTGTACCTGCTCGTCTTCATCCGCCATTGGGTCTTGGTCCACCTTACTGGGTTAGAAGTTCTGTAATGTAGATATTGCTAACATTCACTGGGGCAAACGCAACCCGCAATCGCCGCAATAAAGATTCTCTCAAGCGATAAAAACCACTACCGTGGAGGTCCTGTGGGCGGCTCTCATGCAAGTAAGTTTGGAAAATATCCTCTATCTCCGGCAGGCGCGCCTTCAAAGCGGCTTCACTCTCCGCCCCTTCAAACTCAATACTCGCTGTCATTTTCACATAGACAGTCCGTCCTGCCCCATTGTCCAAATTAGCCGTAGCGGGAGGCACTGCCAGCAAAATACGATTAGCAGGGGCTGCCCCCTCTCCTTTAGCCTCAGCTTTGCCATGCGCTGCAGCCTTCTCCCCCCCTTTACCAAAGGGAAGGAGATGTGCCTGCCATGCACCAACACCACCAGCTATCAAGAGCAAGGGTACCCCTGCCAATAAGATCAGCTTCTTTTTAGAGGTCCCTTTCTGCTCCTCAGCGGCGGGTCCATCCGTCTCAGTTTCAGCAGCTACAGGGGCTTCTGTCTCATCACTCATACAGCCTGCCTACCCTTAACCTTGAGGAACCGGCTGCATGCTCACGCCTTCACCAGCCATAGCGGTCACACCAAAACCTGCTGAAACCGGCATGCTAGACTCCCGCAGCCCTTGGCGATGAGCAGGATCACAAGCATCCTCAGCCCGCGCACCCAACGGAAGAAAAGCCTCCTCATTAAGGCGATACCCCATCCCCCAACTGGTGATAAAAGGCTTTTGAATCCCACGGGAGCGCAATTTCTGCCGGATACGGCACACCATGACATCAATTGTCTTGCTGATGGGCTTCTCCCGCCCTGCATAAAGGGTGGACAAAATCGCAGCCTTGTTAAGCAGGCTCCCCCGACGACGCACCATGAGGGACATAATATCATATTCCCCCTGCGTTAAAGGCAGGATCTCTTCATCCACCAAGACCTCACGCATATCTTCTTTAACAGTCAGACGACCAACATTGATGATCTGACTTGTCACCCCATGGTCCATCACACGCCGCACAATGGCCTTAAGACGGGCTAAAAGCTCAATCGGCCCAACAGTAATTGGCACGCAATCATCCGCACCTGCTGCAAGGGCATCTGCCACATTCTCAGCTGTTAAATTACGCGCGATAATCAAAATCGGCAGGCTAAAACGGTTGTTACGGATCGTTCTGATCAACAACGGGTCTGGGCTTGTCTGCTGGATCACCGCCACATCGGACTGATCATTACGCAAAGCACTCAGGACACCCTCACGGCCAGAGATACGTAAGAAAATACCCCCCTCTGACACCGCTTCTGAAAGAGTAGAACAGGGGCGACCATCCATATTCTTCGGGCTATCACCGACACAGATCAACCGCATGGCAGTTTTCCTTTTTGTCATCGTTTTAACATTTCCCTGCTATCAAGACTTAACGCTAACACGACATTAAAATAACCTTGTAAAATTTAAATGCAATAAGAATATTCCTTTAATTTAAGGCCATTTTATCGCTTTTTAATGGACGTCTTGAGGTTTTCTGCCCTCTTGACGGGGGCGTAGCCATCTATAAAACAAGGCATTAACAAAGCCATAACGAAACGACTCCATCATGACACACTGTCACCTCATCAATGGGGCAAAAGCTTTTGCCCATTCCGCTGGGAAACTAAACCAAACATTACAAGAGCATGCCGCTGCCCTGCTCGTAAAAACTGGTTTTACGATCAGCCAAACCATCATTGAGCAAGGCTATAATCTTGATGATGAGATAAAAGCCTTCCAAAACGCAGATATTATCCTTTACCAATTCCCTGGCTGGTGGATGGGTACGCCATGGCCTCTCAAAAAATATATGGATGATGTTTTCACCGAGGCGCATGGTATTTTTTATAAAAATGATGGGCGTAGCCGCCATGACCCAACCAAGCTCTATGGCTCTGGGGGGCTCCTCCATGGCAAACGCTTTATGGTCTCTACGACATGGAACGCCCCTCTTGAGGCGTTTGAGGAGCCTAACCAGTTCTTCAACGGTGGTGGGATTGATGCGGTTTTATTCCCTTTTTACCGCGCTCATGCCTTCCTTGGGATGGAGCGTTTGCCGACTTTCCTTGCCACTGATGTGATGAAGAACCCTAATCTCCCCGCTCTAAAAGAAGCTTATCAGAAACATATTGAACGTGTCATCTTACCCCTATAGTCTCTAGGGGCTATGCCACACCCCCCTCTTGCTGCCCTGCAAGCGGCTATTACCCCCATTGTACGGGCCCGGTTACCCATACGATATGTGATTTTCTCACATTATATCGTACTGAGACCATAACCGACCCTGTCCTTGTCGTATATGAACCACGCATTTACATCGTCGTGCAGGGGGAGAAGGTCCTCTATTTACATGATCGCCCTATTCTTTACGATGAGAGCCAATATCTCATCTCCACGTTAGACCTCCCCGTCTCTGGGCAAATTACGCGTGCTTCTGCAGCCGCACCGCATCTTGCAGTTTGCATTAGCTTTTCCCCCTCCGAGATAAACGAGATTATACGAGAGAGCCAAACCACCCACACAAACATCCCCTCACCGCACTCTCTTCATAACACCGTTACAACGGCCTATCCTGCTATGGGCCTTAGCAACATCACAGATAACATCCTCCATGCGCTCCTTCGCCTTGTTAACCTCCTAGACCCAGATAAAAATTCTCATTTTTTAGCCCAACTTTATAAAAAAGAGCTTCTTTATTATTTTCTACATGGCCAACAAGGCCATGTTTTGCGCGATATTGCCCAAAGCCATAGTGATCTTTCACGCATTAACCGAGCGCTCAATTACCTTCGCCACCATTTCCACGAACATTTTGAGATGAATACGCTCGTCACCATCGCAGGAATGGGACAATCCACCTTCTATAAACGTTTTAGCGAGCTTACCGGCATGACGCCCGTCCAATATCGGACGAAACTCCGCCTCCAAGAAGCACGCCGTCTTATGGTGCATGAAGGCACTAAAGCCGCTCATGCTGGTTTTTTAGTAGGGTATGACAGCCCTTCCCAATTCAGCCGCGATTATAAACATATCTTTGGTCGCCCTCCCCATGCGGACCTCCAACATATCCGCACAATCGGTATTGAGGCGTATAAACGCCAGCATGAGGATGTCTGGTTCTAACGCAGGGCTGCCATTAACTCTACTGCGTTGAACATACAGCCATTCCTCCATAAGCTGCTAAAAGCTTACAGGCTCAAAATTATAACACTGCCTTTGATGAAGGATCGTGGCTATGCGTACTGTCGGTTTTGCCTGCACCTCCGCTGAGGATACACTCAACCCCTTCCATTTTGACCGCCGCAACCCTCGCCCCAACGATGTTGTGATGGAAATTCTCTATTGCGGTGTTTGTCATTCCGACCTGCATTGGGTCCGCAATGACTGGGGCCATACACCCTACCCTGCTATACCAGGCCATGAGATTATTGGCCGTGTCATCGAGACAGGCCCGGATGTAACCCGCCATAAGATTGGCGATATTGTAGCCGTCGGCTGCATGGTCGATAGCTGCCAAAATTGTGACCAATGCCGCAAAGGGGAGGAGCAATATTGCCGCGAGGGGCAAAAGCATCCCATCGGCATGAATGGTGTTTATGGCGGTATTGATGTAGTGGACAACACCCCCAATATGGGCGGTTATTCCAAACATCTTGTTGTCCGGCAGGAATTCGCCCTTAAAGTCCCCAAAGGGTTGGACATCTCCAAGGCAGCACCGCTCCTTTGTGCGGGCATCACCACATGGTCGCCCCTACGCACCTGCCAAGTAGGGCCGGGTACGCGCGTTGCTGTTATCGGCCTTGGCGGGCTAGGCCAAATGGCTGTAAAACTAGCCGTAGCACTCGGTGCGGAAGTTACTGTCATTTCCCGCAGTGATAAAAAACAACAAGACGCCCTCGCCATTGGCGCTGACAAGCTTTTAGCATCCAGCAATGACAAGGCCATGCAGGCAGCCGTCAATAGCTTCGACCTCATTATTGATACCATCCCTGTCGAGCATGACATCACCCCCTACCTCCCCTTATTGGATGTAGATGGGACATTCTCCATGGTGGGGCAGATTGGCCCATTACCTACCACCACCACCCTACCGCTCGTCTATGGTCGTCGTCGTATTACTGGTTCCCTCGTTGGCGGCATCCGTGAAACGCAAGAATTGCTGAATTTCTGTGCCCGTAAAAACATCCTGCCCGACACCAAAACCGTTGCCATGCAGGATATTAATGACGTTTTTAAAGAACTCGAAAAAGGCGATACGCATTATCGCTTTGTCATTGATATGAGCACGTTAAAGGCTGACTAAACGACTTCACCTGCCCCGCCATATTGGTTGGCGGGGCAGTACCTTTTTAGACGCCTTCTAAAATTGCCCGCACATAAGGCCCAGTGCGGCTAGCAGGGTCCTGCGCTACATCCTCTGGTGGACCAGCAGCAATAATCTGCCCGCCTTTCTCCCCACTGCCGGGGCCAATATCAATCACCCAATCACTCGCCGCAGCAACACGCATATTATGCTCGGTCACAACCACGCTATGGCCTTGCTCCACAAGCGTTTGCAGCTGCCCTAAAAGCCGGTCTGTATCTGAGGGATGCAACCCTGTTGTGGGCTCATCCAAAATATACAGCATAGGGGCTGACCGCCGCTTTTGCAGCTCTGTCGCCAATTTGAGACGCTGCGCTTCCCCACCAGATAGTTCCGGCGCGGGCTGACCAAGGCGAAGATACCCTAACCCAGATTGCACCAATGTATCTAACCCACGGGCCAAGATCCCCTCGCCTGCAAAGAAGCTACAAGCCTCATCCACTGTCATTGCCAACACATCAGCGATGCTTTTATTCCGCAGCGTGATGGCGAGAACCTCATCCTTATACCGTGCCCCATGACAAACCGGGCACGGGGCCTCCACACCGGGCATAAAAAGCAACCCGACCGAGACCGTCCCCAACCCCTCGCAATGCGGGCATCGCCCTTTTGCGACATTGAAGCTAAAGCTACTTTCATCCAACGTTGCCGCGCAGGCAGCATCGGTTGCAGCAAAAAGCTTGCGAATATGGTCGAAAATACCCGTATATGTCGCCAGATTAGAGCGTGACGTCCGCCCAATGGGCTTTTGCGTTATCACAGCCAGACGCTTCACATGCTCCAACCCTGCGATAATCTGCCCTTCCGGCTGCGCCTCCACAGCCTCACCCACTAGCGGTGCGGTCTCATCATCCTCTTGCCGCTCATCCGCTTCCTCAATCGTCTGACCCAGCGCACGGCTGACCAAACTCACAAGGGCCTGACTCACCAAGCTCGACTTACCGGAGCCAGATACACCCGTCACGCTCACCAACACACCCAGCGGCAACTTTAACGAGAGATTCTGCATGTTCCGCCATGTGATGTTCTCTATCTGAAGCCACCGCTCTATAGGCCGCCTAGAGCCACATTCCAAAGGTGGTGGAGCAAATAGATAAGGCCGCGTACGGGAGGCCTCCACCTGCCGTAAACCATCCGGCGGGCCGCTATAAAGCACCTGCCCCCCATGACGGCCCGCACCGGGGCCAATATCCACAAGCCAATCAGCATGACGCATCACCACCGGGTCATGCTCCACAATAAGGAGGGAGTTCCCCGCCTTGGGCAAACGGCCTAACACATTCAAAAGCGATTCAATATCCGCAGGATGCAGCCCTGCGGCAGGCTCATCCAACACATAAGCCACACCGAACAAAGCGGAATGAACCTGCGTACCCAGCCGCAAGCGTTGATACTCACCGGGGGAGAGACTATCCACAGCGCGGTCCGTTTGAAGGTACCCTAGCCCCAGCTCCAACAAAATCTCCAACCGCTTCATTAAAGCCGTGCCAATCTCCTCAATCACACGGCCTTGAGCATCACTCAGTTGATTTTCTGCAAGCTGCTCCTTCAACACATGATAAAGCTGCTCTAAAGGCAGGTGAGACAGGGCCGCAATATCCTGCCCCCCAAAGGTCACAGCGAGAGCCTCAGGCTTTAAACGCGCCCCATGACACACAGGGCAGCGCGTCGCCTGCATGAAGGATGCCGCACGGGTGCGCATTTTTGCACTTTTAGAACCATGGAAGCTCTGCATCACATAGCGGCGCGCACTAGCGAAAGTTCCCTGATAGGTTGCAGGCTCTCCCCGTTTGATAGCCGCTTGGCTCTCAGCATAATTCAACCCCCGATAGATAGGCTCGGTTGGGGTTTCATCCGTATAGAGTATCCACTCCCGGGTAGCTTTGGGCAGGTCTTGCCATGGTGTGTCGAGGTCTATCCCGCGCATCATAAGGATGTCCCGCAAATTCTGCCCCTGCCACGCACCGGGCCAAGCCGCTACGGCTTTTTCCCGCAGGGTCAAGGTCGGATCGGGTACCATCTTTTCTTCCACAACATCATAGAGCCATCCCGTACCTTGGCAACGCGGGCACGCTCCCTGCGGGGTGTTCGCGAAGAAGTCGTCACTCTCCAGCATAGGCGCATCGGCGGGATAGGTACCCGCACGGGAATAGAGCATCCGCAATAAGTTAGAGAGCGTTGTCACACTCCCCACAGAGGACCGGCTGCTTGTCCCCGCCTGCTGCTGAAGCGCAATGACAGGCGGTAGCCCCTCGATATTACGGATTTTTGGCGGGGGCAGCTGATGGAACAAACGCCGCGCATAGGGGGCGACTGTCTCCAAATAACGCCGCTGTGCCTCGGCATACAACGTCCCAAATGCCAGAGAGGACTTCCCCGACCCAGACACCCCCGTAAACACCACCAGACAACCCCGTGGAACCTCCAACGAGACATCCTTTAAATTATGCTCTTGCGCGCCTTCTATACGGATCATACCCGCCGCTCCCCAATGGTCAGAGTGGCCATACGCAGACTGATCCTTTGATGATGACATCTTGGCCATACATCCTCCTAACCATTGACTAAGATTGCGAAGAGATTAACATATCGTTTACCAATGTAGCTCTGCCGCAATCACATGCTAGCTCGTGCCTAGAAGGCTTCACCGCTTTGTATTCAGAGACGGAACGCTACTTTATGTACGTGAGGAAACACATATTCAATATGACTAAAAAATACAACTGGGCCGGTCCAAATAAATATATCGCAACACTCCTTAACCAATATTGTTACGGCACTAATAAGCCCCCTTTTGCTTTAATGATTGATGGTCCACGTGGTTGCGGCAAAACCTGGCTTGTAAAACGCTTTTTCGCCAAACGTAAAAAAGAACATACTACCAATACCGCCCTTAATGTCATCTATGTATCCCTCTCTGGAATTCAGGATGCTAATGACCTTACAAAAGCTATTTACGCCTCAATGCACCCTTTTTGGGGTAAAAAAGTTGGAGAATTAGGTAAAGTCCTCTTTAAAGGTTTACTTAGTAATACATTAAATATCAATCTACACCCCACAAAACAAAATAAAAAAGACCCAGCCATCCTTTTAGGGACCCCTACCCCAAAAGGTCATAAAAAAAATATCTTTAAAGACCGTATCTTAATTTTGGATGATATAGAACATGCAAAAATGCCTATATCCGATATATTGGCCCTCATACATCCTTTAGTAGAATCACGTGAAACCCGTGTGATCCTCATAGCCCATGAGGAAGATATTGCAGCCAATAATGATGAAGAAAAATATCGTTATAGTCGTATAAAAGAAAAAACAATCTACCTTACATTATCCGTCCGCCCAGATGTCCGCAGTACATGGAAGGATACATTATCCCGCACCCCAGAAACAGCTTTCACAAAGTTTTTATTAAAACATGAAGATCAATTCATCACCTTTATAAATGCAACAAGAGTAAGGAACCTTAGAACACTATCCTTCTTCATAACATTTGGGAGTGCTTTATTCACTTTCTTTAAGAAACATTATGATTGCAAGAAATATGAACAACAAATTATTGATATCCTCTATTTACTCTATGGGCTTATCATAGAAAAATGCCTCCATAAAAGAAGTTTAGCCCAGATTTGTGAAATCTTAGACTTTAATATGCATTTTTATCTTGAAGATAATCATCATGAAATTGATCGTTATACGGAGACGGAAAAAGCTTATTTAACAATGGGCAATAAGCCTTATTTCCAGCGTTTTCAAATCTATTATAATGTATATCCCATCCTCTATAATATGCTTGATGATGGCAAACTAGATGAGGCCGCCTTAAAAAATATAGCCTCTTATTTCTTCCAAGATGATGAAACACCCTCATGGCAACAATTATTATTTTATGAACATGAGAACCATCTAAAAGAAAAAGGGAACGCACTCGTTTATAATTTTCTTCATGACTTCCAAAGCACTATGGCACGGGATGATGAAGAGGTTCTCCATATATGCGATCTTTACCTCTTCTTGCACAAATTAGGTGTTACCAACGGAGATCCTATCTCTAAATTACAAGACTATATTATCCGTTATATTGATACCCTCTCTTTAACCGAAAAAGACCTTACTTATCCACCGCATCATCTTTCTGGTCATCAAATTAGCAACTACATTTCCACAGATAACGATACTGACCTACTGTTTGACATTAAAAACTTCTTTCTATCGAAGAAAGAAGAATTCTTTAGGGCAAATATTCCACCTCTTCTTGAGAAAATCATTGCCCATAAAAATGCTGCCTTCTTAATCCATGGTGTACAGAATAAATATCCTTACTTACGTGAAATGCCTTATCTCCATCTTATTAGCCCCACCCTTTTTATAGAAAAACTGGCAGACCAAACGGCTATTTCTCAATATCTCATTTTCTCATCGCTTAATAAGCGATTCCAAAAAACGCTCCTTGCATCCGATCCCCTCTCCCGTGAGAGAGAATGGTTTGAACACCTCACACAATCTCTCGAACGAGCCATGGACAACCCGGATACCGATCCCCTCTCCAAAGAGGTGCTCAGTCGAAATATCGAAACCTTGCAACAGGCTTGAGCGCACAACGCCAAGCCAGCAAATCCAACATAATTTTCCAAGAAAAACACCTGGTGGAGGGGGTTGGATTCGAACCAACGTAGGCGTACGCCAGCGGATTTACAGTCCGCCCCCTTTAGCCACTCGGGCACCCCTCCGTACTCAGGTTGGGCGTGTGATAATATGCATTTCGGGCTATGTCAATGCGTGGTTAAGGGATTATACAGGGGATTATGGCTAAAAAATCATCCTCACGCCGTGTGGCTTTGCCAGAGGCGCAAAATCTCTCCCGCAATCGCTCCCGTCGTCAAACAACGCGGCATGGAGCCCCCGCTGCTGGCAAGGGTTATTGGCTCTATGGTCAACATGCTGTAGAGGCCGCCCTCCTCAACCCTGCGCGCGTTATTTACGCCCTGCTTGCCACCAAGGAGGCCGAGGCTGCCCTTCCCCAAACAGCGCATCAACCGCGCATCGTCAGCCGGGAGGAGCTAGATGCCCTCTGCGGTAAAGAGGCCGTGCATCAAGGGGTGTGCCTCAATGTCGAGCCGTTGGAAAACCCGGCTCTTGTGGATGTGATCGACCGCCCCGGCCCTATCCTTGTATTGGACCAAGTAACAGACCCGCGCAATATCGGGGCCATTCTACGCTCTGCCGCCGCTTTTGGGGCCGCTGCTCTCATCGTGCAAGACCGTCACACACCTGATGAAACCGGGACTATGGCCAAAGCGGCCTCTGGCGGATTGGATATTGTGCCCATCATTCGGGAAACGAATATCTCCCGCACGCTGCAAAGCTTACAAAAAGCGGGCTTCTGGGTCGTGGGGTTAGATGCTGGTGGGACGCGCTTAGACCGCACCCAGCTTGGTCAACGCCGTGTGGCTCTCGTTCTAGGGGCCGAGGGGGCAGGGCTACGCCGCCTAACACGGGAGACATGTGATGAGATTGCCTCCATTTACATGTCTGGCCCGATGGAGAGCCTAAATGTCTCCAACGCTTCTGCGGTAGCCCTATACGAGCTGACCCGCCCCCTCAGCTAACAGCTGCCATATAAAATGGGGTGGAGCCAGAAAACCCAGCACCACCCCATCATTATACTTTATGGCCTGCTTTTACTTGGCAAACGGATAATCCGTATAGCCTTTCGCCTCAATCGGGCCGTACCATGTGGCCATATCATCTTGTTGAAGCGGTAAATCCTCCTTCAAGCGGCGCACGAGGTCCGGGTTAGCAATATAGGCGCGCCCAAAGCTGATAGCATCTGCCTTGCCTTCTGCCACGGCCTTCAGAGCGTCATCACGCGTATATTCCTGATTCAGCACCAGCGGACGGGTGAACACCTTGCGGATTTCTGGCGATAATTTAGGCTGCTCTGTAGCCCCGCCAAAGGTGCTGGAAGGATTAGCTTCACGCAGCTCCAGCCATGCCACACCGAGGTCATTCAACATCTTCGCTGCCGGGATAAAGACAGTTTCCGGCTTGCTATCTATCGTGCCCTGCACCTCGCCATTCGGGGAGAGACGAACACCGACATGCTCGGCCCCAACTTCCTTAATGACAGCTTCCGTCACCTCACGCAGCAGACGCAGACGATTCTCGACAGACCCACCATAAGCATCCGTCCGATGGTTCGTGCCATCACGCAAGAACTCATCAAGCAGATAACCATTGGCAGAGTGAATCTGCACACCATCGAACCCGGCTTTCATCGCATTGCGCGCAGCCTTGATGTAATCCTCAATGATCCCCGGAATCTCATCCAGACGTAGCGCACGGGCCTCCTCATAAGGGGCCTTGCCCTCATAGGTATGGATGTGCCCCGGTGCTGTGGAAGGAGACGGCGCCACCGGCTGCTCCCCCGTTGTGGAGGAATGGACCATCCGCCCCATATGCCAAAGCTGGCAGACAATCTTACCGCCCTTCTCATGCACGGCATCGGTGACGGCCTTCCAGCCCTTTACCTGCGCGTCATTCCAAATGCCTGTAGCATAGGCCCAGCCAAGCCCTTGGCGAGAAATACCCACGGCCTCGGAGATAATCAGCCCGGCAGTCGCCCGCTGTGCGTAATATTCCACCATGATAGGTGTCGGCACAGCATCTTTGCCCGCCCGTGCCCGGGTAAGCGGTGCCATAACAACACGATTAGCCGCCTTAATAGCCCCAAAGGAAATGGGCTCAAACAACGTTGCCATAACGTCCTCCTTTAACAAACATGAAGAGAAACGTCCCTTCTGCCGTTGAGGCTAACACAGGCTTATTGTTCCATCAATATAGAACTACAATCTTGACAAAACACCCTCCGACTCCCGATACAGAGAGGCATGGCCACGTTATATCATCACCCTGCCCCAGAGGAGGTTGCCCTCCTCCCGCTCCTCCGCGCTATAGCGGACCCGGTGCGTCTGGGCATTATCTATCATTTATACAATTTGGGGGAAGCAAACTGCACAACCCTCCTACGCGGACGGCCTAAATCCAGCATGTCACATCATTTTCAAGTGTTGCGAGAAGCAGGCATCCTGCACACACGTGTAGAAGGGGTCCAACATCGCAATACATTACGTCTTGCGATGCTAGAGGAGCGCTTCCCTGGCTTGATGAGCAGTATCCTACGCGGCTATGCGATAGACCCAGCGAGCCCTTAATTAAGGCGACGATGGTGCTGTTAATGTTAATTCTGCAATGATGCGTGCCTGCTCTGGGCTCCACAGCAAAATACGCACGCCTCCTTGTTCATCTTTTAACATAACAGCGAATGCTCCATCCTGGCGCGCCGAGACCATAATAACATGCTCCCCAGGCAGACGGGGAACCTTCAAACGCGCTACGCTAGAAAGAGAAGATGGCTCTACCGCGCTTTGCATCATCGTAGCCGCAGGCCGCTCTGTAGAAACGGCAGATTGATGTACAACGCGATAAATAATAACACCAACTAGTGCAGTTGCCCCTATAATGATCATGAGCCCCATAATGATTACGGCAGCTAGCAAACCACGGGAGGAACGTGGCGCATAAAGCTCGCTGTTCTCTTTAGATCCAACTAGACTAGAAGCCATGTCCGACTTTCTCATTTCCGATTCTCTCTCTGCAGATGCATCTGTACTCTACTCATTCACTGTAACGCAGGAGCAAGCAGGACAACGCGCTGACCGTATACTCGCCGATATCATCGGGACATTATCCCGCTCCCGCGTCAAAACCTTGATTGAGACAGGTCATCTTACCTGTAATGGATCCCCCCGACGAGACCCTTCATTTACTTTTCGTAAAGGAATGAGCATACAGCTCCGCTTACCCCCGCCAGAGCCTGCCCGCCCACAAGCTGAGAGCATCCCCTTGGATATTCTTTTTGAGGATAGGGACCTCATCGTCTTGGACAAACCCGCCGGATTGGTGGTCCATCCCGCCCCTGGGAATGAGACAGGGACCCTTGTAAATGCCCTCCTCGGCCATTGCGGGCCTGATTTTGAGGGCATTGGAGGAGAGAAACGACCCGGAATCGTGCACCGTTTAGACAAAGATACATCTGGCGTGATGGTCGTTGCGAAAACCCCCCTCGCTCATGAAGCACTCTCCGAAGCCTTTGCTACCCGCACGATGGAGCGCGCCTATCTTGCGCTCGCATGGGGGATTCTCCCACCTGCTGGTGAGTTTGAAGGGGCTATCGGCCGCGATAAACGAGACCGCAAACGCATGGCCGTTGTTACCCAAGGGGGAAAACAGGCCCTAACGCGTTATAAAACAAAGGAAACATTCCATAACGCCGTCTCCCTTGTGGAGTGCCGCTTAGCAACGGGACGTACGCATCAAATCCGTGTTCATCTCTCTCATAATGGGCATCCTTTATTAGGCGACCCTGTTTATCTTCGTCGCATCCCCGCTGCGGCGCGCAAACTCCCCGTGACACTGCGCGATGAAGCGTTGGACTTCCCCCGCCAAGCCCTCCATGCCGCAACACTCGGTTTTATACACCCCCGCACACGGGAAATGCTGCATTTTACAGCCCCTTTGCCGGAGGATTTTCGGGCTTTAATAGAGAGCCTTAAAACATAATCCATCAATATAACTTTTTCTTAAGTTTTGTTTTTTGCAAAAGCCGATTAAAAGAAAGGAACCTATAGGAGTCCTAAATACAACGCATGCCTCCACTGCCCTATTTGGGGGTAGAGATATCAATAGACAGGAATTAGAGTTGGCAAAAGGATGCGTCATTCCTGTGGTAGAAGAACGGGTGAACGTCGCCCTGCCTTTTGCCAGCTGGGTGCAAGGAGTCGAGCTTATATGAAGTCTCCCACTACTCTTCCTGCCATTGGGCCGGAGACCAATTTATCCCGCTATCTTCAGGAAATCCGCCGTTTTCCTCTCCTCACATCCGAGCAAGAGTTAGATTTAGCCCGCCGCTGGCGAGATAAGCATGATAGCAGTGCTGCTCATGAGCTTGTGACTTCTCATCTGCGCCTTGTTGCAAAAATCGCCATGAGCTATCGCGGTTATGGTCTGCCCGTAAGCGAGCTTATCAGCGAGGGCAATATCGGCATGATGCAGGCTGTCCGCCGTTTTGACCCAGAGCGCGGCTTCCGCTTAGCCACTTACGCTATGTGGTGGATTCGTGCGGCTATTCAGGAATATATCCTCCATAGCTGGTCCTTAGTGAAAATGGGGACCACAGCTGCGCAGAAAAAACTCTTCTTCAATCTCCGCCGCCTTAAAGGCCAGATGCAAGCTTATGAGGAAGGCGACCTTCAACCAGAGCAGATTGACCATATTGCTAAGACGCTCGGTGTGCCAGAGCAAGATGTCATCTCCATGAATCGCCGCCTCACCGCGCCGGATCATAGCCTTAATGCCCCACTGCGCATTGATGGTGAGCAAGAATGGCAAGACTGGCTTGTGGACCAAAATGAGAGCCAAGAAGATACGCTAGCTGAAAATGAGGATATGAATGGCCGTAAGGCCCTCCTCGCTGAAGCGATGCAAACCCTTAATGAGCGTGAGCGTCACATCCTCACAGAACGCCGCTTGAAGGAGGACCCTTCCACTTTGGAGGAACTCTCCCACCATTACGGCGTCTCACGCGAACGTATTCGTCAAATTGAAGCCCGTGCGATGGAGAAATTACAAAAAGCTATGGCTTCTGCCGTAAAAGCCCGCCGTAAGGAGCAAGGCTTCACAGAGGATGACGCTTAAAGCGTCCCTCTCCCCCTCTGGCCCTTTTTCATCCTTGCAAGACTGCGGTTCGTTTTAACGAGCCGCATTTTTATAAATAACATCATCAAAAAAGGCGGTACCCCATAAGGACAACCGCCTTTTTAAAACTTCGGTTTAACCCGATGTCTTATTTAGCGCGTAGCACCTCAACACCCGGAAGGGTCTTACCCTCCAGCCATTCGAGGAAGGCACCGCCCGCTGTGGAGACGTAGCTCATACGGTCTGCCACACCTGCATGACGCAGAGCAGAAACCGTATCACCACCGCCTGCCACTGTGAGCAGCTTGCCTGCTTCTGTCAGCTTCGCTGCGGCCTGAGCCACTTCCACCGTTGCTTTATCAAACGGGGCAATCTCAAAGGCACCAAGCGGACCATTCCAGACCAGAGTCTTAAGGTCAGCTAAATGCTTGGAGATAAGCTCGGCTGTTTTTGGCCCGGCATCGAGGATCATGGCGTCATCAGGCACCTTATCCACCGGCACAACCTCAGAAGGCGCACCCGCTTTGAACTCACGCGCGACAACGGCATCTACTGGCAGAACCAGCTTGCAGCCCTTCTCTTTAGCATGAGCGGCAATCTTGCGGGCTGTCTCGTGCATGTCGGCCTCTTGGAGGGACTTGCCAACCTTCACACCCTCAGCAGCGAGGAAGGTATTAGCCATAGCCCCACCGATGAACAGCACATCCACTTTATCCAACACGTTGCCGATGAGGTCCAGCTTCGTGGAGATTTTGGAGCCACCAATAACGGCCCCAACAGGGCGTTTTGGATTCTCCAAAGCTGCGGAAAGAGCCTTCAACTCAGCTTCCATCAAGCGGCCTGCATAAGCAGGCAGAAGATGGGCTACACCCTCTGTCGAGGCATGAGCGCGGTGAGCTGCAGAGAACGCATCATCTACATAAATATCCCCATTAGCAGCCAATGCTTTGGAGAATGCAGGATCGTTCTTCTCTTCCTCAGCGTGGAAGCGTGTGTTCTCCAACAGGAGGACATCGCCATCCTTTAGGGCATCAACCGCCTTTTTAGCTTCCGGCCCAACGCAGTCGGACGCAAAAGCAACCGGGCGACCTAGCAGCTCACCCAGACGCTTACCCACCGGTGCCAGCGACATCTCAGGCACGACCTTCCCTTTAGGACGGTCGAAGTGGCTGAGAAGGATGACCTTAGCCCCCTTCTCAATCAGCTCGCGGATGGTCGGCAGCACACGCTCAATACGCGTTGTATCGGTGATGGCACCTTCATGCATGGGGACATTCAGGTCAGCGCGGAGAAGTACGCGTTTACCGCGTACCTCCGCTTTATCTAGCGTGCGAAAAGCCATGATCAGAGTTTCCCAAAGAGAGACGCTGTGTCGGACATACGGTTGGAGAAGCCCCACTCATTGTCATACCATGCGCAGATGCGGACCAGCTCACCGCCATCAACCAACGCTGTCTGCGTTGCATCGAAGGTGGAGGAGAAGGCAACATGGTTGAAGTCGTGGCTCACCAGCGGCTCTGTATTGTAGCCGAGGATGCCTTTCAGCCGGCCCTCAGAAGCCTCACGCACGGCCTCGTTCACTTCCTCAATGGAAGATGGTTTACGCTTCGGCACGAAGTCCAAAGAGACGAGGGAGACGTTCGGCGTTGGGACGCGAATCGCTGTACCATCCAACTTGCCCTTCAGATGTGGTAGAACCAGCGCAACAGCGCGGGCAGCCCCTGTGGAGGTCGGGATGATGTTTACAGCTGCAGCGCGCGCACGGCGTGGGTCTTTATGCAGTGTGTCGATTGTGCGCTGGTCACCCGTGTAAGAGTGAACTGTCACCATGTAACCACGCTCGATGCCGAACTTGTCATCCAGCACAGCAGCAACTGGGGAGAGACAGTTGGTTGTGCAGGACCCGTTGGAAACGATCTGCATACCCGGCTTCAGAGCCTCGTTATTCACACCATAAACGATGGTGGCATCTGCATCCTTACCCGGAGCGGAAATCAGCACATGCTTTGCACCAGCTTTCAGCAGGGCAGAGGCTTTATCGCGTGCTGTAAAGAGGCCTGTGCACTCCATCGCCACATCAACACCCTGAAGCGGAATCTCTTCTGGGTTACGCTGAGAGGTCACCTTGATAGGCCCGATGGTCTTACCAGCATGGGTCTTGATGAGCAGGTCACCATTGACGACCTCAACCTCAGCCGGCAGGCGGCCATGGATGGTGTCATACTTCAGGAGGTGAGCGTTGGCCTCCACAGAACCGAGATCGTTAATCAGTACAGGCTCAACATCTGTGCGCCCGCTCTCGATAATCCCACGAAGAACCAGACGCCCGATGCGCCCGAACCCATTGATTGCAATTTTAACGGCCATTGGTCGCTTCCTCCATAATTTGGTAGCTAAAGGACGTACCATCCATAGCACCCTTGTGGCAGAGCAACAGAGGGAAAATGAAGTTTTTAAAGCAAGCCTGCTACCCTCTTGCGTCATGCCCCGCTTCCTGTAAGTAAGTGATATATGATGGTTTCTTATGCCCACCGCTCCGCTTTATGGATCCGCTCAGCCTTTCTTATGACGCTGGCAACCCCTCTTTGGGGCTGTAATCCTATTGATCAACGGACGTTTGACCCACAAGCGGGGAGGCCGCCGCGCGTCGCTGCTCCCGCTTTGCCCGTCTCAGCCCCCGGCAAGCCGGCCTTCCTGCAAATTATTGATGGCACACCAGAAGACGAATACGGCCCAGCTGTGGAAAAAGCCACAAAATTGGCCTTAAGCCGGAAGGCTAACATCCTGTTCATCGTTCAGGGCATAACACCTATGCAACAAACGCCTGAAGCGGAGAGACAAACCTTGCATGATATAACCCAACATCTAGTCTCATCCGTCGGGCATCACATTCTGGCCGCTGGGGCACGCCCTATCCAACTGGATATGCGCGTAAGTGCCGACCCAACCGTTCATAACAATATGGTACGCATTTATGTCCGCTAGGCGTCCCCGTCTTACCTGCGCTCTCCTCCTCAAAAAAGCAGATCACACCTTAGCTGGATGGCTGGCATGGCATCTTGCCTTGGGGGTGGAGCACATCGTTGTGATTGATAGTGGGGCCTTTGATAATGGCCGCCAAACCATCCAAGCTTATCAAGCCGACTGGCCCGTTTCGTGGATTGCAGCGGAACTTGACGACACACTCTCCGCCGAAGAGCGCCGCCTAAACCTAACGCGCCTTGCGCTGACGTCCCTTCGTCACATTACACAAGAGCTAGACCAATCTACCTCCCACAGACCGGACGAGGACGCTGTTGAAGATTGGATCGCCATCTTAGATGCAGATGAGTATCTAAGCCCGAATTATGACCTCCGCTCCCTCTTTCAACACACTAAAGACAACACCACTGCCATTGCACTACATTGGCGCATTTACGGGACGGCGGGGCATCTCATGCC
Source organism: Bombella saccharophila (assembly GCF_026385475.1). Taxonomy (GTDB): domain Bacteria; phylum Pseudomonadota; class Alphaproteobacteria; order Acetobacterales; family Acetobacteraceae; genus Bombella; species Bombella saccharophila. The sequence goes on along the minus strand of NZ_JANIDW010000003.1, from coordinate 107,028 downwards.
TCCCCCCGGGCATATTATTAACAATTATGTCTGGCATGCTCCGCCAGAATTTCATGACCATCACTTTGTTCGTTTGCTCGCCCGACTCGACCACCTACCAGAAGCAAATGCGCTCACCAATCCTTTCCTTTTTGACCTTCCACTCGAGACTATCATCCGTAGTGATGGGCAAGCTTACCAGCCTCATGACGACTCTACACTAGCCGCCCCTTGGAAGGGGGGAGCAATTCAACATTATATCTGCGCTCAGGCTCATGATGAAACCGAGTTGCCTGCGGCTATGCGTGCTCATTATGACCGTAACGAGCAGATCACCACACCAGAGCGCGACAAAGTGCAGCTTATGCGCCAGCTTGCTAATCATATGCGCGAGAGTGCTCTACGTGCTGGTCTCTCTCGCTTACGCGACCTCGTACAACAACAGCTTGAAAAACAACGTGCGGCGTGGCTCCTGCACGATAGTGATCTTACATTAGAAGATCACGTCCGGCACGAGACCTTCCTGTATGACCGTATCCGACCTTCATTGGAGGATGTACTTACCCTCAACCCACAATTTTCTGCGCATTATGAGCCAGGCCGTACGGTCTTGCTTCGCTCGACTGAGGGACAATTATTAGAGTGCGACCCACCAGAACATCACAGGCCCTTTGCCGGTTTCTGGCAGGAAAGCACACCCCATCTCCTAACGCTTTACACACAAGATGCCACACCCTTTACCCTTGGGGACGCACCTTGCCCCTTTGGGATGGTTAGCCTGCACATTACCTATGACCCGGTAAAACAAACCGTCCTGCTCCCACACGAAACAGGCCATGGCAGCACAGTGCTGGAGATGATCCCCGCCGCGGTACCTCCCCCCATGCTCTTTACGCCACTCCCTCCGGCAAACGAAGAAGATGGGTTAAGTGTTCGCGGATTGCTCATGTGGCTGGCAGGACATCCTACTGTTCAACCGCAGGACCTCCAACGCGCTCTTTTGCTCTTATCACCTTCATCAACACAGCATCTCCGCACGGTGGCCCCTATTTTAGAGGAGTTCTTACCCCACTTTACAAAAAAGCCCGCTTTTCTGCCCTAAAAACGCTAAAATATGTGGATGCCCCAATGCCCTACCACCACAATGGCTGTTCCTAGGGTCACACCACATAAAAGCGTAAACCATGAAAAGCGGGAGGAGCCATCCGTCGGCCGTTGTGTTAATGCGGCAAGGCTAGTCCGCAAAGCGGCCAGTTCCTCTTGCTGAGCGCGCTCTTCATCCTGACGTTGACGCACTTGAGCACTATGCTGGCGGATAAACTCTGCTGCCTCCAACGGGGTCATAAAAAATTGCTCTACCATGTGAGGTAAAAGCGTTGCCTGCTCGCTATTAGATGCCCCCCCATCATACGCCAAAATACGATAAGCTGGGCAAGACAAAAGAGCCTTTAGACAAACCGCATTTTCCAAAACTGCCAAGCAATCTTCCGCCACGATGAGCAAGATAATATCCTGCTCTACCTGTGGTAACGTCTGGAGGAACGCCTCGGCCTCCACCTTTGGCACGGCGCATCTCACCACGGTACGGTCTGTCCATAACCCACCAAGAGTGGGCTGCATACGGCGTAATCGCTCGCCCTCTATCCCAATGCCAAGCAACAACATGCGGGCCCCTTCCTGCACTGGGAAGGCGCGTCGTCGCGGTAGCAAACTCCGCATTATCTCCAACAAGGCTTCACTACGCTGGGTCGCTGTCTCGACGACATCTTGCTCGATAGATAACACCTCACAACGCAGCGTAATATGCCCCTTCTGCAATTGTGCTTTTAACCAACCAACAACCTGCACCTTCTCACCAGCACGCACCCCCTCTCCAGCCAATAATGACGGAGGGATATCTAATAACAAAGAGGCCCCCGTTTGCGCATCTAAAAGCGGTGTGCCCTCGCGCCGCCGCCAATGGTCACCGGGAACATCCCCAATAACACCACCGACCCTTATGGGCGTTTTCCATTCATCAAACCGGCTGCATATCTCTATAACGCGCCGTTGAAAGAGTGCTTGCACTTGCTCTGGAGCCAAAAGCGGATAGGCCTTTTCCACCCCCCGCCCAGAAGGGGAAGTCGGAACACGCCGTGCAAACACCTCCATGACCTAACCTTCCCTCCCAAAATAAAAGCCCCGAAAATGGGGCCTTTTAGCATCCTATATACCTAAGAGCGAGACCATAGGCATACTCAAGCCGTCCGGTTAAAAAAGCCCTCATAAAGCTCTGGTTTAAACCCAACCACGACACGCTCACCCATTACAGTAACAGGCCGCCGTATAAGCGTTGGATGTGCCATCATCAAAGCTATCGCCTTTGACTCATCCAACCCTTCTTTATCGGCATTATCAAGCCGGCGAAACGTCAAGCTAGAGCGATTCAACAACTTCTCCCAGCCCAACAGAGCGCACCAAGATGTCAGCAATGCTGAGGTGACACCATCCTTACGAACATCATGATACTGAAAGGCGATGTCTTGTTCTTCCAACCATTTCATCGCTTTTTTAACAGTGGAGCAGGTTTTAATCCCGTACAAAACGACCATGGCAGCCATAAAATGCGCTTTTCTTAACGAGAAGGAGGAAGCAAAATGAACAGAAGAAATTAAGGTAACGGCATCATCATGGTGCTGCTGGCGAGGATTGAACTCGCGACCTCTCCCTTACCAAGGGAGTGCTCTACCACTGAGCTACAGCAGCACGGCGAAAACCTATGGCGGGTTACCTAGCCTGTTTCTTCCCCACCACGCAACCCTTTAAATTAATCATCACGATAAATCTTTTCATGCCGCTCGTGCCGCTCTTGCGCCTCTAGCGACAAAGTGGCGATAGGCCGCGCCTCCAAACGTTGCAAACCAATAGGCTCACCCGTTTCCTCGCAATAGCCATAAGAGCCATCTTCAATCCGCGCTAAGGCCATATCAATCTTGATGATCAACTTACGAGCACGATCACGCGTTCTTAGCTCAAAAGCACGGTCTGTCTCCACCGTTGCACGATCGGCCAAATCTGCCTCACGAATCCCACCTTCTGAAAGACTCGCTAACGTCTCCCCCGCCTCTTTGAGAAGGTCCATCCGCCAATGCAACAGCTTTTGCTTAAAATAAGCTAATTGCTGTTCACTCATGAACTCTTCATCATCAGAAGGACGATAGTCAGGTGAAAGCGTAATCATGCGCAACTCCTTCTCGCAGCACCGCATCTCACCCATCGTTTCACCATAATACACCATGGGAAAGATGCTGCCCCGACTTATATCGGCCCTCACCAACCACGCAAGACGCAATTAGGAAATTTTTAGCAACTATCCGCATAATAACAATAATTTCATGGTCAAAAGACCCGGTAACCCGCTGTCTAACGACTATCTAAACAAAAATAGACTTTTGTTCTTCATTAATCATTATTTAACTTTTTGGTCTATCTTTACCTCCATCATCAAGCATTAATTTTGTGCCAAAGCACGACGACTAACTCGTACACGCAAAACACGACGACGCTCTGTCTCCAACACCTCAAACAACCAGCCAGAGAAAACAACTTTATCCCCCCGTGCTGGCACACGGCGTAAGAGGGCCATCAACGCCCCACCCAACGTGTGGTATCGCCCCTCCCCAGGCAGAGGCGGTATATCAAGCCGGACACACACATCATCAATCGGCATGAAGCCATCAAGAATATATTCCTCTTTCCCATCTGTTTCCTGCTTCTTTTTGGCAGATACATCCAAAGCTTCATCACCAATAATGGCCTCAAAGACATCAGACGGCGTGACGATCCCCTCAAAAGAGCCATATTCATCAAAGACAAAAACAATCCCTAACGAAATCCCTTTGAGGCGTTCAATCATCCCTTGTGCTGTAAGGCTATCTGGAATAGCAGGCGGGGTCCGCAAGACAGCATCAATCGAAAGGGGCAGACCTAACAATAACCGGTCCATCACATCCTTAGCCAGCATCACCCCCACAGGGTGATCCACATCCCCCTCACACACAACAATCCGCCCATAAGAGGACTGACGCAATTTACTAACCAGCGTTTCCGGATCCGCGTGGCGATCTATCCAAAATAATTCATTACGTGGCGTCATAATAGCGCGCACGGGGCGGTCAGCAAGACGCAACAGACGCTCGATAATCGCGCGCTCTTCCGTCTCTAATATGCCGGCCTGCATTCCCTCTTGCAGGACTGCCTTTAGCTCCTCTTCCGTTACTGTGGCACGTGGAAGAGAGCCAATACCAATAAGATGTAAGACGCAGTTTGATGTCTTACTCAGCAACCAGACAATAGGGCGCGTGCACCAAGATAAAGCTAAAAGTGGTGCAGAGAGATGAATGGCGATCACCTCTGGCCTTTGCAAGGCGATCTGCTTCGGGACAAGCTCACCAAAAACAAGCATCGCAAAGGTAATGCAAGCCACCACAAGGATAATGGATAGCTCACCGGCAAAAGGCTGCAAAACAGCCCAATGCTCTATATAATGTTGGAGTGATTCCTCAATCTGGCTTCCCCCAAATGCCCCTTCCAAGATAGAGACAAGGGTCATGCCTATCTGCACGGTTGGTAGAAAATTTTGAGGATTTTCCGCTAGCTTTAACGCACGCTCCGCACCTGCCACTTTTGTTTGTGCAAGATGAGAAAGCCGGGCTCGTTTGGCTGAAATTAGTGCCAATTCACCCGTAGCAAATACGCCGTTAAGGACGATAAGCAGAACAATTATAAGGATAGGAATCATCATAAAGCTATCCTGCCCTGATCTGCCCTACATCACAAGATGACGTCAGGGCACTCAGGGCAGGAAAAAAGCTACTTATTTAGCTGCGGAGGCAGGCGCAGGGGTTTCACTCTGCCCATTAATGCGTACGCGTGGACCACGAGCCGGTTTGCCGCGCTTAGCGTCCTCGCCTTCAAGCCGCTCCATCTGGCGCGCTACCTCAGCATCATACCCGTAAGAAGCAGGACGCTGATTCGCTAACGATATCTCCGGGGCCATGGGCTTTTCCGTCTCTGGCCCTTGCAACGCTACCTTGATGAAATGCCAGGGGCGCTGCACCGCATCCATCACCGCTGTGGATTCATAACCAGAATGGACCATACAATCGGCACATTTCTCATACGCACCAGTGCCGTACTGATCCCACGCTGTATCATCCATCAGCTCCTTAAAGGTCTTAGCGTAACCTTCACCCAGCAGATAGCAAGGACGCTGCCAACCAAAGACAGTCCGCAACGGCTTACCCCATGGGGTACAATGATATGTCTCATTGCCTGCTAAGAAGTTGAGGAACAAAGGAGACTGCGTAAAGCGCCATTTATGGCCCTTACCCAAGCGGAAAATATCCCGGAAGAGAGTCTTCGTCTTTTGGCGATTAAGGAAGTGCTCTTGGTCCGGGGCACGCTCATAAGCATAGCCCGGTGCTGTCATCACACCATCAACGCCTAGGCGCATGACTTCATCAAAAAAAGCTGCAACACGCTCTGGCTTAGCACCATCAAACAAGGTGCAGTTAATAGAGACGCGGAAGCCTTTGGATTTTGCCAATTTAATGGCCTTCACCGCACGATCATACACCCCTTCTTGGCAGACGGACGAATCATGCATCTGCTGGTCACCATCGAGATGGATGTCCCAAGAGAAGAAAGGTGATGGTTTATAGTCATCGATCTTCTTCTCTAGCAAAAGGCCATTCGTGCAGAGATACACATATTTTTTACGCGCCACGAGGCCCGCAATAATCTGTGGCATCTCTTTATGTAAGAGAGGCTCTCCCCCCGCCACAGCAATCACTGGGGCACCAGCTTCAGTATCCGCATCAAGACATTCTTGATAGCTCATACGCTGGTTAAGAATCTTCGCTGGATAATCAATCTTGCCACAGCCCGCGCAAGCCAAATTGCAGCGGAACAGCGGCTCAAGCATTAGCACAAGCGGGTAACGCTTGCGCCCTGTAAGATGTTGCTTGAGAACGTACCGTCCAACTCGGACAGCCTGCATCAATGGTACGGCCATTATAATCCTCTGATAATATCTTCCTGAGCTGATCACGGTATCAGAACACCCGTGGCACATAGCCCGACAGACGCGCCAGAACGATATCTGCCGGGCCTGCATCGCTCCCTCTCGCAGAAGCCGCGCAGAAATGCAAGCTTAGCGAACCCACCTAGCCCTCCTTACAAGGAAAATGAACAGAATATTCTCTCTTTCCCTACCGGAATGGACTCGTTTATTCCGTAGCAATGCGCTATGATGCTTTGCCGACTGTAGCATATTCAACACAGTTGTATGAAATCCTGCGGGGGCTCTCCCTTGCAAACTGCCCCATAGCCTCTTGCATAAAAGGACGCATAGGAGGAAAGAGCATGTGTATGAAACGTTGTCTTATGTCTTCTCTAGGGATGATGGCCTTACTCACAGGTGCTGTCCCTGCTCTTGGGGTTAACCCCGCTCAAGCCGCCCGTAGCACGTCCGCTACGGCATCACTCTCCGCAGCGACGCCACAAGCGCCGATAGAGGCACTATACAACGCGTTGGATAAATCCGAGCATTCCACCGCAGGGGTTGGTAAACGTAGCGCTATGATCGCCCCGCTCGTTGACCGCGCGTTTGATATGGAAGCCATCCTAAAACGCTCTATCGGTTTACATTACGAGCATCTTTCCTCTTCCGAGCGTAGCAGCTTGATCACCGCTTTCCGGCATTTTACCGTGGCGCGTTATGTCTCTACCTTTAAGCCGGGGACAGATGCTGTCTTTACCGTTGTAAACACGATACAGCAGGATGGACGGACCATCGTCCACACCACCATCGGCGGGAAAGATGACCCTAATGGGACGCCAACACCCATTGACTATGTCATGGCCCAAGGTCCCGACGGCTGGCGCATTACCGACATTCTGCTTGATGGACATATCAGCCAAGTTGCTGCTCAACGGGCTGATTTTAAGACAATCTTCAACGAGAAAGGGGCAAACGGCCTAGCGCGTAGCCTCACCACGAAAGCTGACGACTTCCTCCGTGAATAAGGCTTCATGACTCCTCATCACGTCTGCTTGCGTTGTGCTGAGTCAATAAGCCTAAGAGGCAGACGTGATGAAGGGCTCCTGAAAGCATCCGCCCTTTCATCTCAACAGGTATTTTGATTAATGGCCCCACTCTTTGCAATTGCCTCCGCCCTTAGCGGAGCTTTTTCACTAGCGGGGCATGTGCAGAATCTCATCGGGACAAGCTTACTCTCTCGTTTCTGCCAGAATGTGCGCATCCCCGGTCGGCCTGCCCCCTATCAGCGCGAGGCTTCCTCTCACAACCAAGAGGCTCTACGCCCCAGCGTTACGCTCATGAAGCCGGTACATGGGGATGAGCCACGCCTTGAAGACGCATTAGAAAGCTTCTTCCAGCAGGATTACCCGTCGTATCAAATCATCTTCGGCCTGCATAAAGAGGATGATACGGCTCTACCGGTGATTCGCCGCCTCCAGCAGCGTTATCCTCATCACGATGTAACAATCATTATTAATGATGCCTTACATGGCCCTAATCGTAAGGTCAGTAACCTCATTAATATGTATCCCTCTTGCCGACATGACATTTTGATCATCTCGGATTCTGATATTCATGTCAGCCCAGATTACATCACGCATATTGTGGAATCGTTCCAGCAAGAGCGGGTCCAGCTTGTAACCACACTTTATGCGGGCTTGCCTGCTAGCCCCAGCCTCATCCGTATGTTGGGCGCCCATAGCATTAACACCAACTTCCTCCCCGGTGTGATGATGTCCCGCTTAATCGGACGGCAAGATTGCCTCGGGGCTACAATGGCCCTTAAACGGACGCATTTACAGCAAATTGGCGGGTTTGAGGCCCTTGTCTCTCATGTCGCTGATGATGCCGTGCTAGGCCAGCTTATCCGCCGTAATGGGGGAGATATCGCCCTTGCGCGGACCTTATGCCAGACGACCATCACCGAGACCTCCCTAAAGGACCTTTTCACCCATGAGCTGCGCTGGGGACGGACGGTTCGGAGTGTGGAGCCCCTTGGATATGGGCTCTCTATATTACAGCTGCCGCTTTTCTGGGCTGTGTTGTGTGTCCTTTTTGCACCATCGCGCCGTTTTTCATGGGGGTTACTTATAGGGGGGATGCTCTATCGTGGAGCGATAACACAACGCATTGGCCGCCTGACAAACTGCGCTCTACCCGGCATTTTCCCTTTCCTTATATTCCGAGACTGCCTCTCTGCTTGTGTGATGCTCGGAAGTGCCCGTGGCTCGCGTGTAACATGGCGGGGGCAGACAATGCACATCTCCCGTGGCAAAACACGTACGAAGTCCCTATAACGAACCCCAACAACGATCGTGCCCCTTAATCCTGATCAACGAAACCGGCGTTGACAGGCCCGACATTATCAGGAGTGTCCATACATGTTGAGAACATTGTTTCTACAGCCCCCATCCTTTGACGGCTTTGATGGTGGTGCTGGCTCACGTTATCAGGCGAAGCGAGAGATTCGCTCCTTCTGGTATCCTACATGGTTGGCCCAACCTGCTGCGATGGTCCCCGGCTCGCGCTTGATTGACGCTCCACCGGCCAAAATGGGCATGGGACCTATCCTTGAGGATGTGAAGAATCGTGATCTCGTCATCATGCACACCTCCACCCCCTCCTTCCCCTCTGATGTCCGCGTGGCACAAATGCTGAAGGACGCCAACCCGAAGCTGAAGATCGGCATGGTTGGCGCAAAAGTTGCCGTCCAACCCGATGAGAGCCTTACCCAGGGCAGCCCGATCGACTTCGTGGCCCGCAATGAGTTCGACTTCACCATCAAAGAGATTGCCGAGGGAAAGCCTCTCGCAGAGGTTGATGGCATCACATGGCGCAATGAGAATGGTGAGATCATCACCAATAAAGACCGCGCTATCATTGAGGATATGGATAGCCTCCCCTTCGTAACGGAGGTTTATAAGCGCGACCTACGAATTGAAGATTACTTCATCGGTTATCTCAAGCATCCTTATATCTCCATCTATACAGGCCGTGGGTGTAAATCCCGCTGCACCTTCTGCCTCTGGCCACAAACTGTGGGTGGGCATCGCTACCGTACCCGCAGCCCCGAGCATGTAGCTGCTGAAATTAAGCTTGCGATGAAATATTTCCCGCAGGTGAAAGAGTTCTTCTTTGATGATGATACCTTCACCGATGACCTCCCCCGTGCAGAGGCCATCGCGCGGGAGCTGGGTAAGCTGGGTGTAACATGGTCCTGCAATGCTAAGGCCAATGTCCCTTATGACACGCTAAAAGTCCTGCGTGATAACGGCCTACGCTTGCTGCTGGTAGGGTATGAGAGCGGTAATCAGCAAATCCTGCATAACATCAAAAAAGGTATGCGGATTGAAACAGCGCGTGAATTCACCAAAAACTGCCACAAGCTGGGCATTAAGATTCACGGTACCTTCATCGTTGGTCTGCCCGGCGAGACACATGAGACTATCCGCGAGACCATTCAGTTTGCAAAAGAGATTGACCCGCACACATTGCAGGTCTCTCTCGCAGCCCCTTATCCGGGGACATTCCTGCATAAACAGGCCTCTGAGAATGGCTGGCTGAATGTTGATGAAGCGGAGCTGATTGACGAGAATGGTGTGCAGATTGCCCCGCTGCATTACCCCCATCTCTCCCATACGGAAATCTTTAAGAGCGTGGAGACCTTCTATAAGGAGTTCTATTTCCGCCCCTCCAAGATTTTCGCTATCGTCAAGGAAATGGCAACAGACCCACAAATGCTCAAACGCCGCTTGCGTGAGGGTGTGGAATTCTTCCAGTTCCTCCGTCAGCGTCATTCTGCCTAAGGCGAACGCCGCATGAATACCTCCACACAACGCCGTGTCATTTTCTCTGCTGATGATTTCGGTATGAGTGTGGAGGTCAATGAGGCGATTGAGGAGGCCCATCGCAAAGGCCTCCTCAGCACGGCAAGCCTCATGGTTGCCGCCCCGGCTTTTGAGGACGCTCTACGCCGTGCCCAACGTATGCCAGACCTCCGGTTAGGGTTACATCTTGTCGTTATAGAAGGCGATTCCTGCCTGCATCTGCCTATCATTACGGATGAAAAAGGCTGGTTTGGTCGGAATCAAGTAGGGCTGGGCTTTCAATATTTCTTCTCTCCCGCCACGCGCTCTGCGTTAAAGAAAGAAATCCACGCTCAGTTCCAGCAATTTGCACGCACAGGGCTGCGGTTGGACCATGCCAATGCGCATAAGCATATGCATCTCCATCCCACAATCGGGCATTTACTGCTCCAAACGGGCAAAATCTATGGGTTAAAGGCCGTTCGCACACCTATGGAACCTGCGGGCCCCTTGGGGGAAACGCCTCACCTAGGTGACCGCGCGTTGGAGCAATGGACGCGTGTCCTACGCTGGCAAATTTGGAAAGCCGGGATGAAAACCAACGATTCCTGCTTTGGTTTGCGGTGGTCTGGCCATATGACGCCAGAGCGCATCCAACGCCTCATCCCTCAACTCCCTGCCGGGGTGAGTGAGGTTTATTTCCACCCTGCCAAGAGCCAAAACGCACAAATGGCTGCCCTCATGCCCGGCTATCAGCCAGAGCAAGAGCTAGCTGCCTTAACAGACCCTGCTACGCGCGCGTTACTCGCCCCACATAACATCCAACTGACAACATGGGACGCGCTGTAAACACACCGCGCCCCCTAGTGCTACGCCTTAGGCTTTAAGGGCAAAATCCGCACCTGGACGACCACCAAGGCGAGCAATCACATGGCCTGCAGCCTCATTGCCTAACCGCGCAGACTCCACAAGAGAATGATGGCGGCTATAGCCTGCGAGGAAGCCCGCTGCAAAAGCATCACCCGCACCAGTCGTATCAACCAGCTTCACCGGCTTAGTGGGGACATCGTGCCGTTCCTCACCCGCTTGGATAACAGCCCCCTTCTCCCCACGGGTCACAACACCAAGGGCAACATCATGAGAGAGGGCTTTTAAAGCATCATCAAGCGTCTCTGTCTCGTAAAGGGCGAGAATCTCAGCCTCATTGGCAAAGAGGATATCAACCGATTCTGCCACAAAATCCCGGAAAGCTGCCTGATGACGTTGGATGCAGAAACTATCAGAGAGCGTTAAAGAGACCTTACGCCCCGCTTTATGCGCTAAACGGGCTGCCTGATAAAAAGCCTCCTGCGCTTGGGGGCGATCAAATAAATAACCCTCAAGGTAGGTAATAGCCGACTCGGCCACGATATTCTCTAAAACATCATGGGGTGTGAACTCCACACAAGCCCCTAGATATGTAAACATCGTGCGTTGGCCATCGGGCGTAATCAACACAATGCAACGCGCTGTAGGAATAGCCTCGCCAGCCGCTAGGGGCGTGGAGGGAACATCTATACCCTGTTTGCGTAAATCCGCTGTAAAATCCTCGCCCGCTTTATCGGCTGCAACCTTACCAAGATAAGCTGTTTTTGCCCCCATACGCGCAGCAACAACCGCACTATTCGCTGCTGAGCCACCCCCTGCTACATGCTCGATATGGATACGCTGCTCCAACTTTGCCATGGTAGCAGCATCAATGAGCGTCATGCTCCCCGGTGCAGCCCCAAACTCTGCCAAAAGCTCTGGCGTGACGGTTGCCAGCACATCTACAATGGCATTGCCAATGCATAAAAGATCATATTTCAAGGCGGTAGAGGACATAACAGGCCACTTTCTCTCATAATCCAAGATGATAGATACCCCTACCATAACGCTCAAACCTTGTAGAGCGATCTCTCTCTGACATAGCCCCACACCCGTAAAAATAGGCAAAACGTCCTGAATATTGACAATAGTATAGGAAAAGATTCCCTTAACGACATGGATTGCCTAGCCAACAGCAGAACTTCCCTCTATTTTAGGGGAACGCCTTATGCCAGGGCAGAGTCCGGCATCGCTCCCTTGGAGATATGCCGTTATTGCGTGCCACTTTATCGCCTGATTAAAGGAAACCATGTCTCTACCTACCCCTCCCTCCCCCATGCCTGGTTCCGCCCCACGCCAGCGTACATCTACCCGTGGTAACAACCACCAAGATAAAGCGCACTACGCTGATAACGCACGGACGCTGACTGTCCATAACAGCATTACTATCCGTGGGACGATTGAGAATATTGAACGCCTCATTGTCGAAGGAACGGTTGCTGTAGAGCATCTGACCGTCAAAGAGCTTATTGTCACGCCTGAAGGCCATTTTCATGGCATTGCGGAGGCTGGCTCAGCCGATATTGCTGGGACGCTAGAAGGCGACCTTACCGTGCGCAATATGCTCACTGTACGGGCAAGCGGGCGTTTGCTTGGCAATGCAGAATGTCGCCGCTTACAAGTAGATGAAGGCGGCCAAGTAACCGGGAAATTGGGCATGATCACAACCTCCCTCCCCGGTAATAAGGAGCACGGCCCTGCTCATCACCACGAAGCAGAAAAACATCAGGACGAACACCACCATTGATGCCGCCTTAATGAGCTAGGCACCAAGCCTAAGACAAAATGCATAAAAAAGCTGCCAGCTTCACGATGAGGCTGGCAGCTTTTTTGTGAAATATCTTATATCCACGCCCTTCAATGACGACGGTCGCGAATCTTCACATAGGCAATGGCCGCATGCTCGGCGCAATATGGCTTCCCAGCCAAAGGTGTTGCCCCACAAAAATGAAACTCAGGCGTGCCAGGATCACCATGCGGCCATTGGCAGGTTGGACCTTGCCGTATTGACCGATCCATCGCCTCCCGCACCCGACGCGGCGGGGTAACTTTACGCGGCGGTGCGGAGACAGCCTGCGGGGCCTCCGCTACTTCCTGAGCAGGCTTCGCCGTTTTTTTAGCGGGCGCAGAAGGCAACTCCTGCTGCGCTTTGACAGATTTTTTCGGCTTCTCAACTTTGGATGCCTCAACCGTAGCCGGGCCCGGGGCCACTTTCTTCCCCTTCTCTTTGGCCTCGGTTACATCACCTTCGGCAGGCTTTTTCGCACGAGAGGCACGCGGGCGCGGCGTCGATTTTGCTCCACCTTCTGCCGCTGCTTTATTACGAATAGGCGATGGGCGTGAGGGCAAGTTAAGACGATGAGCCTTACCAACAACCGCATTTTTTGTAATAGAAAGCTGACGACCAATCTCCGCTGTGGAAAGCCCTTGCTCCCACAACTCCCTAAGCCGGGCGATCAGCTCGTCTGTCCATTCCATAGCCATTGCTGCTCTCTCCACTCCTGCCCGTAGCGTTGTTACGGGGCTCTTATGCCACGCTTTTATCAGGAAAATAAGATTAGCTCAAAACTAACCTTTCTGCCCCATATTCATAGGAGGATGACTATCCCGCTCAACAATCCGCAACTGCCCTTTTTCCACACATAAAACGGTCTCACCTCGCAAAAGAGCTTGCGCTTCCCGGCCGAATAAACGCGCTCGCCACCCCTTTAAAACAGGGAGGTCCGACTCCCCATGGGCAAGACGTTCCAACTCCTCAGCAGAGGCAATAAGCCGCGGGGCCACACGTCCCTCCTCACTACGCGCTGTAAGAAGCACTTTAAGAAGGGCCAATACCCCCGCTGGAGGGCGAGGCACATCAGCCTTACGCCGTGATGGAGCCTCTGGCCAATCCTCTTCAGGACATTGCTCCCCCCGCTGCACCGCTGCCAATAGAGCATGGCCTAATGGCCCTTCGGCAAACTCTTTCGTCACACCGCGAATCCGCTTTAAAGCCATTGTATCACGGGGGCGGGTCGCTGCAATTTCCAACAAACTCTCATCACGAATAATACGCTGCCGGGGCCGATCCTCCTGCTGAGCAGCCTCCTCCCGCCATGCCACAACATCGCGCAAAATAGCCAACATTTTGCGATTATGGGTCCGCGGTTTCAGCTTCTTCCAAAGGAGGTAAGGGTCAGGTCGAAAAAATTCCACCTCCCCCAAGGCTGATAATTCATCCTCCACCCATGCGCGCCGCCCTTGTTCCTCTAACTGATGGAGAAGCGTCTCATAAATCACCCGCAAATGCGTTACATCGGCACTCGCATAAGCAATTTGCGCTTTTGAGAGCGGACGCGCCGCCCAATCACTAAAGCGATGCGATTTATCAATCGACTGACCTGTAAGAGAAGAAACAAGGTTATCATAACCCACTTGCTCCCCAAAACCTGCAACCATAGCCGCTATCTGCGTGTCGAACAGATTTACGGGCAATTCTCCAAACAAATGGAGGAAAATCTCCAAATCCTGCCGTGCCGCATGAAACACCTTCACACAATCTGGCGCAGCCAGCAGAGCCGCCAAGGGAGATAGGTCTATCCCAGGGACGCACGCATCAATCAAGGCGACATCATCCGCCCCGCCAAGCTGTACGAGACAGAGACGCGGCCAATAAGTACTTTCCCTTACAAACTCGGTATCCACCGTTACAAAAGCTTCACGCTGCAATTTAGCACATAGCGTTGCAACCTCTGCCGAGGTCGTAATCATGGTAGGGGCGGGGAAGGCTCGCTTTTTAGACATATCTTTTCTTACACTCTCCCGCTTAGGCTGACTATCTCTCCCCTACGCCATGACACCATAAAAAAACTCGGTAAAGCAGAAGAGCCCCCCCTCCTGTTACCGAGCCTTCATCTCTGCCCTCTCGGGCAAGTGCATCACAGCGATTAACCAATATGGGAGTCCAACCACGCTTTAAGCTGGCTCTTCGGCAATGCCCCCATTTGCTGTGCAACAGGCTTACCGTCTTTGAAGAGAATCAAGGTCGGGATGCTCCGCACACCAAAAGTGGTTGGTGTCTCTGGGTTAGCATCAATATCCAACTTCGCGACGGTAACGCGGCCTTTATAATCCTTGCCAACTTCCTCTAAAGCTGGGGCAATCATCCGGCATGGGCCGCACCATTCTGCCCAAAAATCTACCAGAACATAGCCTTCTGCCTTCAGCACCTCATTCTCAAAGGCTTGATCCGTCACCGCTATTGTATGTTCGCTCACGCTACACTCCTCCCCCTCACAACGATAATCCTGATGTCCCTGCCACAATTTAGGGGCAGTTGCTACCAGCTGACTAGCAATGCTGCCTTGCTATAGAAGCCTCTTGCCCCACCGCTAACAATACGGACTCTTCAAGTACGTTTATCCATGCCGATGATCTGCTTCATTGGGAAATCGGTATTGTTGGTCTGACTTATATATTCTGCTTATCATGATCCTCCAATAAAGCTGTGGGCAATTCTGTAACGGCAGGGCCATCTACCCAAACGAGGAAGCAGCGGACCATAAGCCCCGGATAAAGCCCCTGCATGACACGCCGATAACGCGCCATCTGCACCTGATACGCCACAGGAACACGATCAGGCTGAGAGGGAGGACGGCCTGTTTTATAATCACACAGCCAGACCGTTTGCCCGTCACAGCAAAAACGGTCCACCTGCCCCAGCACAACACGACCCGTTCCATCCCCCGCACGGCCCAACGTCCCTGATATACCTTGCTCGGCTCGGCTTCCCGGCCCAAAAAGCGGGGCTAATAAAGGCATCTCCACAATAGAGACCACATGGCTTGCTAAACGAACAAGCTCTCGCTCTGCCACACCCGGCATCGTATGCCGCAACCATGATTCTGCTTTCTCCTGCCGCTCTAACGCGGCAATATCGGGGAGGAATTGCAACAGGCGATGGACCAACACACCCCGCTCCATCGCATCTTGCCGCCGTTTAACTGGCTGTGGAATCACCAACCCCTCACGCATAATCTCCAAAGGCGAACGCGCTGCTGGTAGTGGACCATAAACCGCACTATCAGGCCGACTCGGTGCGAGCGGGCGGGCCAACGCATCCTCATGCGGGGCGGGCTGTATCTGCCAATCAGGGGCATGGCCCATCCACTCCGGCAAAATGGGGGGAACCACTGGATGAGGCTCTGCTACTTTAGACGAGACCGCAGCCTCGACAGGTCTCTCCAGCACGATCTTCTCACCATCCCATCCTCCCTCAAAGGGTGAAGCAACCGGCTGATAGGAAGCCAAACGCCCGATTGTCTGAGCCTGAAGTGCACGCAAGCCCTGATAGCAATAGTCATACCATGTGGGGATTTTAGGGGCTTGCTTCGGCTCCCACCCACAAATGAGCAACGCATCACTCGCCCGTGTTAGAGCCACATAGAGCAAGCGGTTACTCTCCTCCCTCTGGCGTTCCTGCTCTTGCGCGCTGTAAAATGTTGTTTGCTCTGAATGCATTTTCGTCTGCGGGACCCATAACGGCCCCTCTACATCATCTCCCTCTAACCCAGCCCATAATAAAGGATCAGCTTTGCCGGGGCCGTGCGTTGTATGCGGCAGAATAACAAGCCGCGCTTGCAACCCTTTAGAGCGATGAGCCGTCATTAACCGTACAGCATCAATCACCGTCTCAGCTTCACGCTGGCTCTCCACCGTACTGGCACGCAACCATTGCAAAAACCCTTGCAAGGATGGGGGATGTTGCGTCTCATAGGTTAAAGCTGCTGTAAGAAGCTCATCAATCGGCTCTGCAGCTTCAGGCCCAAGGCGAGAGAGGAAGCGTGTGCGCCCGCCTTGTATGCCAAGGGCCTGCACGAGAATCTCATAGGGCGTGTCATAATCTACGCGCTTATAAAGGCCCTGCAAGCACATCCAAGCTGCATGCCAGTCTGGCCGTTCCTCATGGCGTTGATTTAACACACTCCAAAGCGGAACCTGCTTGAGAGCCTGTTTTTTGCCATCCCATGTCGCCAAATCCATGAGCGATTCATCACTTAGCCCCCCAAAAGGAGAGGTCAGCACGCTCGCGAGGCTTAAATCATCCTGCGGCAAAAGCAACGCATCACAAAGCGTCATAAGGTCCTGCACGGCTGCTTGCTCCACC
The DNA here is from genome assembly GCF_026385475.1 of Bombella saccharophila. GTDB lineage: Bacteria > Pseudomonadota > Alphaproteobacteria > Acetobacterales > Acetobacteraceae > Bombella > Bombella saccharophila. The sequence continues at coordinate 90,110 of NZ_JANIDW010000003.1, read as the reverse complement.
AGCCCAGCCCGAATGAAGCTTGCCACAGGGAGGCCGCGCATCTTTAAAGCCCGGATGAGCATCCGCAAGAAAGGCGAGCGTTTCGGCACGAGAATCATTACATCCCCGGCTTTTAGCGGGGCTGCGCCGGGCTGTAATGGTTGGCCTATCTGCTGTTGGATATAATGCGCTAACGCATCAGCAAGACGTTGGGAGGCACTGCGCTGCTCCTCATTTTTATGAGGGGCCCGCCATGGGTCATTCTCTGCTGGTTCTATTATGTCCAACTGTGATGCTATTTGAGCATCAGCAGGGACAAGCGGCCATAACTCCACACGCCCCCCACCGCCAGAACGTGCCGATTGATGAATAAGCGGGGCTCTATCCCCTGCCTCCCGCAAACCATCAATCGCCTGCCGCGCCCCTTCTTGTTCCCCCGTAAAGACGGCATCAACCATTGCCAAAACCGGCGGCAGAGAGCGGAATGAGACATTCAACTCTGGCTCCCGCCATAAAAGCCCGGCCTCTTGCACACGATGTGCAAAAATCTGCCGCCATTTATGAAATTGCTCTGGCTCCGCCCCTTGGAAGCTATAAATCGACTGCTTAAAATCCCCCACCGCAAAGACTGTCCTAGGCCGTGGCGTATCCTCCCGCCCCCCGATGCCGGAGAAGAAATCGGCCGTCAAAGCCCCGGCAATCTCCCATTGCAGGGCGGAGTTATCTTGCACCTCATCTAACAAAAGATGGTCAATCCCCCCATCTAATTTATAGAGAACCCACGCCGCCCCCGGCTCCTGCAAGACATCCCGCGTCCGAGCGATGAGGTCATTATAATCCACAACGCCGCGATTCTTCTTATCATCCTCAAAGCGCATCATCACAGGCATAGCGAGGGCGAGAAAAGCGGTATTTACCTCCAATAAACGCTGAGCGCGTATAGAATCCTCTAGCCCTTCTTGACGTTTGGCTTCATCTATGAGGCGTTCTGCTAAATTCGGTGCTGCCTTGCGGGCCTTTGCCCCTAGATGGCGGCTTAAATCGCGTATCTCTCCCTTATCAGTAAAAAGCAGCCCTGTAAGAACAGCTCTATCCCTCTGGGCTGCGGGCTTACCCAACCAGCTTAAAATCTCCTCAAATTGGGCACGTTTTGTCTCTGCCAATGCCGGTAAGGCTTCTTGAATATCCGCCCGCCATGCTGCCTCATCTTTAAGGCTACAAGCCTCTTTAAGCACGTCATCCGTACCGTGGCTTCCACACGCTAAAAGCCTTTGATAAGCCTGCTTAACGCGCTCTGGCTCATGCTGCCATATCTTCAAAAGCGGTTGGAGAAGGCCAGATTGCGCATTGCACTGCCCTAAAAGCCCCATCAATTTATCAAAGCCTGTCAGCCCTGCCAGCACCTGCACCGGGTCTTGGTGGCGTGCGAGGCTCTCCTCCAACGCATGGCGGAGAGCAAGCTTTGTATCAGCCTCCTCGATGAGCGAAAAATGAGGGTCTAATGCCGCCTCAAGCGGGAAACGCCGTAATAAAGATTGGCAAAAAGCATGGATGGTCTCAATCTGCAATCCACCCGGCGCGTCCAGAACTTTTAGAAAAAGCCCACGCGCACAATCCCGCGTTTCTGCTAGATTAGGGACATCTAACGCCGTAAGGGCTTCCCCTAATGCCTCATCAGAAAGGGAGACCCACCGCCCAAGATGCTGCTGCAAACGATGCGCCATCTCAGCCGCAGCAGCCTTGGTGTAAGTTAAGCATAAGATACGCGAAGGGGCCGAGCCTTCGAGCAATATAAGCTGCCCATCCTCACCGGGATAGGCGATGGGCAACATAAGCCGCAACAGCCGGTCAATCAGCAACTTCGTCTTACCCGACCCTGCAGAAGCCGACACAAAGGCCGAGGCCATAGGGTCTGATGCTAATCTCTGAGCCTCATTGGCCTGTTTAAGAGCCTCTTGATGCGCGCTCATGCTTCATCCCCTCCCGCAAGACGCCATTCCGCTACACGAGCTAGCTGCGTATAATCGCTATAACGTGCCTCCCGCCCCGCCCATGGCTGGGAGCGATAAGGCCGGTTAGGCTCATCATAATCTGCCAATAGCTGGCGTAATTGCTCCAAAGCAGGGCCTATAAGCTCCCCCAACGTCGCCTTTGCTTTAGTAGAGGGTATGCGCACCTCCTCACCCGGTGTCTCTCCCCCGCTTAACCGCCAATAACGCAACGCCTCAACCTCCATGGCGGGTAAGCCCTCAAAGGCCCCTTTGGCTAAGAGCGCAGCTTCCAGCACTAATTGAGATGACCACCCCGCAACAACATCCTTTTGGGAAGGAAGCTGACCTGTTTTATAGTCAAAAAGACGCCCTTGCGGCTCCTGTCCCGGCTCTGCCAGCACGTCAATCCGGTCGGCTCGCCCTGTGATGTAAAACGCCCCGCCCGGTAAATCCCGCATGACGTAATCCAACGCAATTTCCGTTTGCGAGGTGCAATTCACCCGCCCGGCATTCCGCCAGCTTTCTCGCTCTAACACCCAATCGGCAATGCGATGCAGGCGGGGCCGCCACCAACTTGCAAGAGCAGGATGGACTTGTGCCTCATCCAACGCGTCATCAAAATAACGATGCAAATGCTCTGAAGCCTGATCGGGCCACGTTGTGGGATAACGTGCCATCATGCGCTCTAACGCACCATGAACAACCTTCCCATAATCAACATGCTCTGCTCCTTCCTCCAGCGGGGCAAGGGCTTTTAAGCCAAGGACATACCGCGCATAAATCGCATACGGGTCCAGCTTTAACGTATCAATCCGCGTAATGCTCAAACGGCGTGGGCGCAAAGCCAAGGGCGGCTTTGGCTCTGGCGGGGCAACAGGGCGTGCCTCCCCCACAGGCATATCCAACATCGCTTGCCATGCTAGAGCGGGATGCTCTTGTAAAGCGTGGCCTTGCCCCTCCAAAAAAGCAGAAAGACGCATCACCCACCGTGCAGGGACCGTGGGCGCACCATCGCGCCGCTGAGCGTAAGAGAGAACAACATGCGCCGAGGCAAGAGCGGCCATAACAAAATCATGCGCTTGGGCTCCGATCTTCCGCTCTGGTGAGGGCAGCCCCACACGCTGGCGCATCGGGCGGCTCATCCACGGGCCGGAATCAGCAACGGGAGGCCAAACACCCTCATTCAACCCACCCAGAATTACGGTATCAAACGCTAAAAGCCTGGCTTCCAACACCCCATAGATAGCAATACGCGGATGAGCAAGCTCCACACCATCTTGATAGCCCCGCAAGCCCGTCAAACTCTTACCAGCCATGCTCGTGGTCAAGAACCCATCTAACGCGCTGAGGGGTTGAGGGGGAATGTCCCCTGTATGGCTCATCAATTCCACAAAATGCCGGGAGAGCGTACCGCCATCCTCCCCACGCCACAAGCGAGAGCCGGGGCGCGCTTGGTCGGGGCCGTCTCCTTCCTCCTCCGTAGCGGCGAGGGCTTCCGCTGTTTGGAGCAAAGCTGTCAGCATCTCCGGCACGCGTGCTGTAGCCTCTAATGCCCGCATCGGGGCAAAAGCGGCCTCTAAGGCTGCCAAGAAGCTCTCTAATGTTTCAGGCTGGTCTGGCGCATCAGCTTGATGCCCATAATCCACCCTTTGGGACTCCTCCATCCTCTCCAAAGCCTGACGCAAGCCCTCCAAACCCGGCTGCGGAGCAGGGCCACGCAAAAGCCGCCGCTCTAAAAGGCGGGCACTCGCCCGGGCACGTCCGGGGCTCATTCCTAGAGCCGTCAATGGATGTTTGAGGACAGAGAGCAACGCCACCGGGCTGAATTGCCGTGTCACCGCCTGAGCAATAAGGCGCATAAACACAGCACTAGGCGTGCGAGATAAAGGCTCGCCCGCACTATCATCAGCATGAATCCCCAAACGGAGCAGAGCCGCCCTCACACGGTCTGCCAAAGCACGATCTGGCGTGACTAATGCGCCAGAACGACCCGGCTTACCCGCCACATCCCGCAAGATAAGCGCAATCGCCTGTGCCTCCTCTTGGGATTCCGCAGCAGGTAGAATGGACAAACCTTCATAACACGCTGCTATATCGGCCAAAGGCTGGCCCCAAGAGGCAATTCCCGCTTCTGGCACCATCACACATTGGAAGAGCCGCTCCCGCGCAGGCCGCTGCACACGCCCCCATTGAGCGATACTGCGCCGCTCTATCCCCATTTGCTCCAACACATCTCGGAACAAAGCTTGCGGATGTGTGGGGGGGAGGTGCTCCCACAAAGCGTCCTCCATCTGGCAATCCACCCCTTGGAAGACCACCATCCCACGCGGTAAGGCAGCCACCGTGCCTAACATCGCCGCTACGCCTGCCGAGCCATCCACAAACCCTACAGCCCAAAGCGGATAATCTGGCGGCATCGTTGCCCAACGCCGCGCTTGCGCCTCAATCAACGCGACCTGGCGAGCCATGATATTGCTCCGCTCCTCCTCTTTGAGGATGGCAGGCCATGCTTCCGTTACAATTTTGAGGAACTCTAACGTCTTTTGCCAATGCCCAGCAAAATCATCCGCAACGGCATTCGGCAGAGCCTCATATAAATCCACCCCGCTGCGCTCAGCATCATCCATTAGATCTGCTAAAGCTTGAGCTAATGGCCATACACGATCAATCGTCCCACCCTCACGACCAGAGACCGTAGTGAAAAAAGGAGCCGCTAAAATCAAACGCGCAAGAATGGCTAAGCGAAAAACAGGCCCTACAGCGGGGGGGAGGGCCTCATCCAACGCCATGGGGAAAAGGGTTTGCTGCTCCACATCGCTCAAAGAAACAATAGCCGGTAAAAGAGCAGGGCGGCCATCTAGCACACGCAAAAACGCTTCCATAAGGGCGCGTGCCACACGGCGGCCCGGTACAAGGATGGTTCCGCTATGCCCCCCACGCCGCATCTCATCCCCTGCTTTCCCCCCATTACGGGCTAGCCATTGATGAACCACTTCATCCAAAAACGCGCAAGAAGCGGGGATTGTCGCGCTATTCATAGGGGTATGAGAGGCCATCAGCTTTGGTTTCCCTCATACATTATCGCAAGTTCATCTAAGCGTTCTTCTGGCCAGCCCTCAAGCGTAACACGCCGTTCTTGCTCTGCATCACCAGGCGTAAATGTAAGATAAAGTGCCCCCTCTGGCAGCAACTCAGCCGCGCGGTCTGGCCATTCCACCAGCATAATACCTTCACAAGCATCATCCCACGACAACTCATAAAGCTCATCGGGGCTGGAGAGCCGCCATAAATCATAATGAAACACAAGCCCTAGCCTCGTATTGTAAGGCTGTACCAGCGCAAAAGTCGGGCTAGGGACCTCCAACGCTTCATCATCTGCAAGAGCGCGAATCAAAGCACGGGCAAAGCTGCTTTTGCCTGCCCCCATCTCCCCCCTAAGGGCAAGGCAATCGCCGCATTTTAAAAACTCCGCCATACATTGCGCAAAAAGCTCCGTTTGCTCTGGGGAGGAAAGACGCAACTTCATCAAAAAAACCACCCTCCATCACTCTAGCTGTGACGGCTTATTAACATCATTATGGCTATAACATGGTAAAATTCCTCACCGTAAATGCTCACTAAACGCCATTACCCCCTACTCCCCGCGGCAAAAAATGCTTATGGAGACAATTATGACACATTCACCTGCCACCCACACAACCGACATCGCCATTATTGGCGCAGGCCCCGCCGCTCTTTTTGCCGCTTTTGAATGCCGCATGTTGCGCCTCGACTGCATCTTAACTGATGTTCTTGATTGTGTAGGGGGGCAATGCGCGGCCCTGTACCCTGAAAAGCCGATTTACGACATCCCCGCTCATCCTTCCATCACGGGGGGGGATTTAATCGCTGCGTTGGAGGAGCAAATCGCCCCCTTTAACGTCCCGCGCATCCTTGGCAGCCGCATCAGCCAGCTAGAGGGGGAGGCTGGGGCCTTTACCCTGCGTAATGAGCGCGGCGATGTCATCCACGCGAAAGCCATCATCATCGCCGCTGGGGCTGGGGCCTTCGGCCCGAACCGCCCTCCCCTAGAGGGGCTAGATGTTTATGAACGCAGCGGTAGCGTGCAATATTATGTAAAAAAACGTGCCGCTTTTGAGGGAAAGCGTATTGTCGTAGCAGGTGGTGGTGATTCCGCCTTGGATTGGGCATTATCCCTCTCCGACATTGCCGAGACGCTCTATCTCGTCCACCGGCGGGACCGCTTCCGTGGGGCACCGGAGACACTGGCCCAAATCGAAGCCAAAATTGAAGCTGGTGCGATTGAGAAAATCGTCCCCTATCAACTTCATGGCCTACGCGGGATTGATGGGCAGCTCAGCCATGTTGAGGTCATTGCACTAGATGAGACCGTCCGCGCCTTAGAGGCTGATGTGCTACTGCCTTTTTATGGTCTTTCAACCGACCTTGGCCCTGTGGCCTCATGGGGGTTGGAGACGCAGCGCAGCACGATTGCGGTAGAGCCTGCCACCATGCAAACCAACTTAGAGGGCATCTTCGCCATTGGCGATGTGGCGCATTATCCCGGCAAAATGAAGCTCATTCTCCAAGGCTTTTCCGAAGGGGCCGTAGCAGCCCATGCCGCACACCATGTCGCTCGGCCCGATAAAGCCTTGCGTTTTGAACATTCCACTAGCCGGGGCCAGCCGGGTAAGGTCTGACCCCTCCCCGCTGCCCTCAGGCAATCTCTTTTAGAAAAACAACCTTAGAGGCCCCACCTTCCACGAGGGTCTCGATAGCCTTGTTGAACACACGGCCATGCTCGGTCCCCATATGGGCCTTAAAGGCGGCCTCATCGCGGTAGCTTTCCTCAACATGAAAGAGGTCCGGCTCAGCCTCTAACGTATAGACCACAAAGCGCACACAGCCCGGCTCGGCACGAACATTCTCGGCCAAAGCGGTAAGCAGACTGGCCACCTTTTCCCGATGGCCGGGTAGAGCCTTCATCGTGGCATAAAGGTTTTTCGCCATGACGCATTCATCTCCTATCATATGAAGAAAAGGCCGAGACAATAATGCCCCGGCCTCCCCTTTGTTACACGCTCTCACAAATGGGCGAAAGCTTAGCCCTTCGCACCGCGTGCCGCACGCTTACGCTCGTGCGGGTCCAGATACCGCTTACGCAGACGAATCGCAGAAGGTGTGACCTCCACCAGCTCATCATCCTCAATGTAAGCAATGGCCTGCTCAAGGCTCATCTTACGCGGAGGAACCAGCACAACGGCGTCATCCTTGCCAGAGGCCCGCATGTTCGTAAGCTTCTTCTCACGCACGGCGTTCACCTCTAGGTCATTCTCACGGGAATGCTCACCCAGAATCATGCCAACGTAAATCTTCTCACCCGCATCCACAAAAAGTGTTCCACGGTCCTGAAGCGAGAACAACGCATATGGAGTCGTTGCACCATCTTCAGCAGAGATGAGGGAGCCATTACGGCGGCCTTCAATCGCACCAGCGTGAGGCTGATAGGAATGGAAAAGACGGTTCATCAACCCAGAGCCACGTGTATCGGTGAGGAACTCACCATGATAGCCAATCAACCCACGCGATGGGATCATGAAGGTAAGACGGACTTTATCCCCACCGGATTGACGCATATCCTGCATCACACCCTTACGCAGAGACATCTTCTCCACCACAACGCCGGAATAAGGCTCGTCCACATCGATGACGACCTCCTCAAACGGCTCCTCCTGCTCGCCTGTCTCCGGATTCTCACGGAACAACACGCGAGGCCGACCAATGGTCAGCTCAAAGCCTTCACGGCGCATATTCTCAATCAATACGCCAAGCTGAAGCTCACCACGGCCTGCGACCTCAAAAGCCTCGCTCTCTGGGCTTTCTGTCACCTTAATAGCCACATTACCTTCCGTCTCCTTAAAGAGGCGGTCACGAATCTGGCGAGAGGTCACCTTCTTGCCCTCACGCCCCCCGAGCGGACCATCATTAATACGGAAGGTCATAGAGAGGGTCGGCGGGTCAATCGGTGTGGAGGGCAGCGGCTCCTCAACAGAAGGCTCGGCCAATGTATCAGGGATCGTAGCTTCAGAGAGACCAGCAATTGCAACAATATCACCCGCCTCAGCTTCCTCAACAGGTACACGCTCCAACCCACGGAAGGAAAGAAGCTTGGTGATGCGGCCGGTCTCAACCACACTTCCATCAGCCCGCAGCGCACGGATGGGCATGTTCACCTTCGCCCGCCCCTGCTCAATACGGCCTGTCAGGATACGGCCAAGGAAGTTATCGCTCTCCAAAATTGTGGAGACCATCGCGAAGGGCTTATCTTTATCCAGCCCGGGGCTGGGTACATGCTCTAAGATGAGGTCAAACAAGGCATGAAGATTCTCACGCGCGCCCTCTAGCTCCCGGTCTGCCCAGCCTTGGCGGCCAGAGGCATAGAGCATCGGGAAGTCGAGCTGCTCATCATTCGCGCCCAATGCTGCAAAGAGGTCGAACACCTCATCATGCACCTCATCAGGGCGGGCATCGCCACGGTCCACCTTATTAACAACAACCATCGGGCGCAAACCACGGGCCAAAGCCTTACCCAACACAAACTTTGTTTGCGGCAAGGCCCCCTCGGCAGCGTCCACCAAAATCACAGCACCATCAACCATGCTCAGGATGCGCTCTACCTCGCCGCCAAAGTCGGCATGGCCTGGTGTGTCGATGATGTTAATACGGGTATTCTTCCACACAACGGACGTACATTTGGCGAGGATGGTAATACCACGCTCACGCTCTAGGTCGTTGCTATCCATCGCCCGCTCGGTGACGGCTTGATTCTCGCGGAATGTGCCCGATTGCTGGAGAAGCTGATCCACCAGCGTTGTCTTCCCATGATCGACATGGGCAATAATGGCGATGTTACGGATGTCCATAGACGATCTTTCAGGAAATGACAGAGTAAAACAGGATGGTGCCCTTACTGCACCGAAACTGATTTTTTTGCAAATCCGAACCGTGTATGAGACGGACACAGACGCATATTTTTATGCTCAGACCGCTCCTTCCTCCATCAGTCAAGGACAATTATATCATGAACCATCACCCAACAGCCCCCGGCACAGATGCCCTAAGCCAACTCGGCCGCCAAACCATCCAACCGGAGTCGCCCGATAAAGCAGAGCTAGAGCGCGTCCCCGCCCCTCATAAGGGGCGGCGTTATGTTGTCCGTTTTACCGCACCAGAGTTCACTTCCCTCTGCCCGGTGACAGGCCAGCCAGATTTTGCCCATATCGTCATCGACTATATCCCACGCAATTGGATTGTAGAGAGCAAATCCCTCAAGCTCTATCTTACCAGCTTCCGCAATCATGGGGCCTTTCATGAGGATTGCTCCGTTACAATCGCCACACGCCTTGTAGAATTGCTAGAGCCAGAATGGCTCCGCATCGGGGCTTATTGGTACCCGCGCGGGGGTATGCCGATTGATGTTTTCTGGCAAACAGGCCCTGCCCCTACAGAGGTTTGGATTCCCCCCCAAGATGTGCCCGGTTATCGGGGGCGTGGCTAAGCCGCTCTCCCCTTAAAAACCGAGTGTGACATCACCGCCAATCAAAATACGATTCTGATGCCGGAAATCCGCAAAAGGCCGCGTGTTGTTTAAAGAGCGGTCAAAGCGGATTTCTGGCCGAATTTGCAGCAATTTTACATGATGGCCAAGCTGCGGCCGCCATACCGCATTGAGGGAAAAATCCCCATAAGTGGTCGCTGGTGCGCTATAAGTCCGCGCCGGTAAACCCAATAGGACACGCCCATAAGAGCCATCCTCTGGATATTGCACGATGAATTGCCCTGTCGAATCCCGATAGACTTCCGCGCGCGCGTTAATGGTTAGGCTAGAAGTCGCCGCATAAGCCCCCCAGAGGACGCCGCTCCATGTATTGGCCTCCAACCCTTCATCATGGACCTGTGTGGCCTCGGCTGTGAGGCTCCATTTAGGGGTAATCTGCCATGTCGCATTCAGGTCATTCCAATAACGTTGCGCTTCATGCGCACGATGAGTCCCCAACTGGCGGCGCGCATCCTCCGGCCCGACACGCAGCAGATAGGTTACCGATACCGCTCCCCCGGCAAGCTGGCTGGCATTAAACCCCACATAACCAGCAGGACGCCCATTATTATTCCCACGGCCAAAAGATTTTTGATTCCCCGCATCTACACCAAACAACACCGCATAATGTAAGTTAAAATGCCATTGCCCATAAAACCCAACATGCTCAAACGGGTTAGAATATTGCGCGGTATAGGTCATCGTATAAAATGCACGCCCTGCCGGGTTTAGCACCTCTACCCCCATAGGGGAGGCGAGAATACCCGCTTGAACATCCAGCCCTTCCTTCGTCAACCAGGGCATATGCAGAGCAATATTGGCTTGAATGGGCGTGATTTGATAGCGATCATGCTTCAACCAACGATCAGAAATCCCCGTGATGACATAAGCCCGCGCATCCGAGCCATAGAGCATCTGAATATTCGCCCCCAACCCGTAGCCTCCGCCAATAGGATCAACCGGTTTGGTGATGGTCAACGCCACCTGATTCAGTAACCCTGTATCGCTATGTGATTGCAAAAGCTGACCAAAGTTCATCCCGTTATGAGGGTGCCCACTATTGGCCATAGCCCCCGCCTCTAGCTGAAGGCCGACATCAATATCGGAGAACCAAGTCTTCGTCTCCGTTTTCGCTGCAACAGGCTGCCCCGTAGCTGAAGCAGACACAATAGGAGCCAAGGAGAGCGTCCCTCCCTGCTCTGAGGGGGCAGCATAAGCGGCCTGCCCCTCATAACCAGCCGTACCACATAGCCCCATCACCAGAAGATACCGCCAGTTCCACATGAAACGTCTCGCTTATTGTTTCGCTTGCGTAAGTATATCCTTTTCCGCAAAAACAAAACAACCGCAAAATAAGCCGCTAGAACGCAATGGCCGTCTCAAGATCGATCAACATCGCATCTTTATAGCGTTTAATGGCCCCGGGGTTCCAAAGATATTGCAAGCCGGGGCGCAAAAGCAGCCAACGAGCAGGCCGATAGCCGTAATTCAGCTCAATCGCTTCCTCAGAGTGAGGCGCGTACAGTCCCGCCCCACGGCCAGAGCGTTGGAGATGTTGAATCCAATGCGTCACTTTAGGATTCGCCCAAAGGACCTTCATCCCCAAGCTAATTGTATCATCTGGGCGGCTTGCGAATGTCCCCTTCCGCGTAAGACCGGCCGTCATATAATAGGGCGCAATAGCCGTGCGCGGGTCCCCCCAAGTAAAGGAGCCAAAAAACGCCGTCCCACGATGCGGGTCCGCCTCATCACGCTGTAACATCCGGTCAAATTGAAACCACCCACCAAAACGACCACGCACCTTAGTAAGCGGGGCTCCCTCCGCAGCTGAAGGGGGAATCCCGTAAGTGCCCATCTGGCCGTATACATTCTTCACCTCAGAGGTATCCCAATAACCGCCCACCTTCACATTGGTTTGCAGCGGGCCGCTATAATCATCCTCTCCCCCTTGGTGCCAGCCTAACTGAAAGGGCAGAAACGTCCCTGTCGCCCCGTGTAGATTCATCTTCCAACCATTACGCACGCCAGAGATGGTTGGGTCCACGCTATACACCCCAAATTGCACCAGATAATGATCATTCCCCGCGGGGAAAAACTTTACCCATGCCCCCGGATGCGCCGTAGGGTAAAACCCATAACCTGAGTTCATCGCGATGGATTGGGGCATCCCGCAAATGCCGTTATTTTGGAATTGGCAATATAAGTTCGCCCCCCAATAGGTGGAGGATTGCTCAAAGTCATTCTCGGTATTAATTTCACCAAACTCAGTCTGGACGTAGTGATTCCAGTGCATTTCCCAGCTTAACCGCCCTAAGCGCATAGTCTCACCTGCGCCATAAATCTCCATCGGGCTGTTAATCACGGGCAAGGTATTCCCCAACCCTGCCCCCTGCCGCGCGAGAGTCAGAAAATGCAATACACCAGCATTGAACTCTAACCCTGCTAACTTCTTTAGGTCAAAATCGATCGATAGAGCTTCCTCATCAGCGTAACGTGCTGCGCGGGACTTCCCACCAAACGGATTACCAGCGGAATCAGAAAAATACCGCCCCCCTACAGTGATACCATGGTCAGATAGCCATGTACGTGCACCCCACGGGTCCCCAAAAAAACCATCCTGATTGATAAAGTCGTGCCAACTATTGGGCAGTAGCCCTTTTTGTCGCGCCGTTGATGCTGGCTCTTCCGCTGCCCCACGAGAGAAAGAATCCCCAGGAATAGGCAAAGGTGTAGAGGCAAAGGCCTTCTCCTCATCCCTCTTTAACCCGTTATAAGAGCTAGATTTTAAAAGAGCCGCCTTCTCTTGAGCATTATCCGTTTCTCCATCAGGCGTGAGTGTACCTTCAGTAGATGGGGTCGTTTTAGGGGCGCTTATAAAAGGCTTACGCGGGATTGTATGGGCAAAAGCACTATGGCAACCCAGCAACATACACATGGCCATCGCCATTGCTGCATTAGCCCTTTGCCATATTCCACACATAAACACGCCTTTATAGCCATTAAGCGGACAGAAGGCCGAAGGCCATTATAGGAATGACGAACTTCAGCATGATATGCCAAATGAGCTACCAAAAGCTCTGCGGCATTGAGTGCGAGAGGAACTCCGCTCCCCTTTATATAAATTTTATCGTTAACTTCTAGTGGTAAAGTCTGTTTATAAATTAAGATACCTTTTTAGGGAAGGACACAGCACCGCCTTTAAAGATGGTAGGCCCGCTCTAAACGACGCAAAAAAGGTAACAACAGCGTTAATACAACACACAGCCCCACACAGCCTAAAAAGAGTGTTCTAAATAATGCGCCATAACCAGCCATACCGCCGCTACCATCAGCGGGTAAACTTGCTAAATCTGCTACAAGACTACCAAGATACATCCCCACCCCCCAGAGGAGGAACAACCCGCCCATTAATACCGCGCTCACCCGCGCCGGGGCATAACGTGCAACAATGGCAAGGCCTAGGCCAATCGTCAGCAACTCCCCAAGGGACATCGTGCCATAACCCGCCACCATAACCCATGGTGAAACCAGCCCCGTGTTATGTGATGTCGCCACCCACCAAATAAGAAACGCCACCCCTACTAAAACATAACCACAGATAATCTTTACCGCTGGGGACGCGTCACGCCCTTTCATCGCGCTCTGCCGGTAAAGCCACGCCAAAAACGGGCTAAAAAGCATAACGGAAATTGGGTTAAGGGCCTGAAACTGCCCCGCAGACATCGTAAAGAGCCGGTATGGCCCTAGCTGATACACACCAGAGACATCCCGCATCGCAAAAAGCGTTAGCGAAGTTTGCATTTGCTGATAAAAAATCTGATAAGCCATCGTCTGAGTGGACAAGATATAAGTCAACAGCAAACCCGGCCGTTCTGTCCGCTCTGCTCGGAGATATAGCCACACCCATAAAAGGACCAAACCAAACCCAGCGATGATGATGCATAAGCGCACTAATGCCGCACTATGCAACACCCATGTGCAAAACCCCCACACCACAATAAGCGCAAGCAACACGCCTGCACTCACCATCCCTTTGGATAACGGGCTTACCAACCGTTCCACCAACGGCATAGAGGGCGGCTCCCCCACAGACTGAGAGGTCACAGATTCTGCACTACGTTGGGCGAGAAAACGGCGCATATACCCGCCCTCTAAGGCGTAATAGCCCAGCCCAATCAACAACCCTACAACGCAAGCAAGAAACGCCACCGCCGCCCCGTAACGCTGCTGAAGCCACGGTGTCAGCAACATTGAGACGGTCGAGCCGACATTAATGGCCATATAATAAAGCGTAAAAGCGGCATCCAAAGCCGTGCCATCCCCCGCATAAATCCGCCGGACCAACGTCCCAGCATTGGGCTTAAACAAACCATTGGAGAGAGCAATTAATGTAAGGGCAGGCAAAAATACCATTTGATGCCCTAAGGAAAGGGCCAGCAAACCATAGCCTATTGTTAAGCCAAAGGCCCCTAAAAGCATGGTCCGCCGTGTGCCTAAGCACTGATCCCCCAGCAGCCCTCCCAAAACGGGAAGGCTGTATATGAGGAAGCCTAACCCCCCTTGCATGAGATTGACGTCATGATCACGCATATGAAGTTGCGCGACCATAAAGATCGTCAATACGGCCTGCATACCGTAATAGCCAAACCGCTCCCATAGCTCTATAGCCATGACAACAGCAAAAGCCCGCCGCCGCGCGGAGAGGAATGTCACATCTAAGCGCGGAAGGTCAGACATAAGGCCATGTTACTCCATTACGAGGGAGAAACTACTATTCATCCCTTTACTTACGCAAAAATCAACCACCAGCGAGGTGAAACCCATCCACCAGCGCAACCCCTGCCAGCCCTAGCAGGCACAGCCCCACCACAAAAACCACCGCAACCAAAAGGCCAAGCAGGTTCGATTGCCGAACACGTTGCCAAAAGAACATGCCCCCAAACATGAGCCTTACCCTTTTTGTGATTCTGGCTTGGTTTGCTCCGCCTTCTCCTCAGCTTCCCGCCTTATAAGGGCTTCAAGCTCTGGGGAGATTGTCCCAAGAACAATGCGTAAGCTCACCAGCAAATTACCAGCCGGATGGGTCTTAGTCGCAGCGATGCCACGCCCGCTTAACCTAAGGATTGTCCCGCTATCGGAATGTGGCTTTACCTTCAACGCCACGGTCCCGGCAGGGGTCCGCACGTGAATCTTCCCCCCCAATATAGCGGTTGCTAAGTCAATATCCTGCACGACGCGGAGGTCCCGCCCCTCGCGTTTATAATAGGGGTCCTCTGCGACATGGACTTTTAGCAACACATCCCCCGCAGGGCCGGGGCGGCCATCCATACCGGGTTGCCCCGGCTCACCTTTGCCTTTTAAGCGCAGAGTCTTACCGTCCTCAATCCCGGCGGGGATGCCAACTGAGACCTCGCGCCCTCCGCCAAGACTTACCTCCCGGCGCGTCCCTAAGGCACATTCCTCCATACTAATCCGCAACTCGCCATGGAGGTCCTCACCACGGCGCGGCCGTGCAGAGCGAAAGCCACCACCACCAAAACCGCCCCCACCAAAGGCACCGCCAAAAATATCGCCTAAATCTTCCGCGGTGAAACTCCCCCCTTGGAAGCCCCCGCCAAAACCACCAAAGCCACCACCGGGGCCAGCACCTGCCCCACCAAAACCACCCCCAAAAGGACCACGCGGCTGGCCGTCCGCATCAATCTCGCCACGGTCAAACTGCCCGCGCTTTTCCTCATCCCCTAGGACTTCGTAAGCTTTACCAATTTCCTTAAACCGTTCTTCCGCCTTGGCATCACCAGGATTACGGTCAGGGTGATATTGCTTAACTAAACGGCGATACGCACTCCGAATCTCTTTATCGGTTGCTGTATTACTAACACCAAGAACCTTGTAAGGGTCGGTTGCCATTATTGCCCTGTCGCCTCCAGATTCGTATCATCCAACAAATCAATCAACACCGCCAAAACGCGGTCCCGCCCATAACCTGCCGTCTCGGCCTCTTTAATGAGGCATTGCAAACGAGGACGCAAAAAATCAGCTGCTGATTCTGTCGATGCTTCAACCATATAAACCTCTCTCTTTTAAAAGAAGTGGGGTGTTTGTCAGATAAGGTCAATAGAGGATACAAACATTACCTATGCGTTCCCCTCCCCCATTATGGCTTGCTTTATGACCACCCCACCCCGCCGCCTCATTATTACAGGGAGCGACCACCGCTATTTCCCGCTCCTCCAAGAGCTTGTGGCCTCCTTACGGCGTTTCCCTCATCTCGCAACGATAGAGATTGCCTGCATTGACGGCGGGCTAAAGCGAACGCACATCCACTGGCTTAAACAACAGCATATCCTCCACCGCGCCCCGCGTCACTTTCCTCATGTCTCCCCGCGCGCCCTCCGTAAACGCCCTCATCTCGCCATTGAACTCTCTAAAATGGCGCTTGACCAGCTTTTCCCTGATTATGACACGCTATTATGGCTAGATGCCGATAGTTGGGTGCAGGATTGCTCCGCTATTGACCTCCTCCTCCACGCTGCAGAGCAAAAGGAGCAACCCCTCGCCATCATCCCGGAGCTTTTCCTCCATAAGCCGTTATTTCGGCTCCGCTGGCTTGCTTTTTCACTCACGCAGCTGCGCTCCATTCTTTATAAAAATGCCCGTATAGCGCACCTGCCCCGCCATTTATGCCGCGCCATTGGGGTACGCCCCACCCTCAATGGCGGGATCTTTGCCCTCTCCCGCACTGCACCGCACTGGCCGCGCTTACGCTATTGGCAAGAACGTGTCTTACGCTATGGGAAGATATTTAGCTCCAGCCAACTCGCTTTTGCCTTAACCAGCTATCATGATAACTACCCCATCGCCTTTATGCCTACAGGGTGTAACTATCTCGGGCCATGGATGCTTAACCCGCAAACAGGTCAGCTCTGCGAGGTTACCTTCCCTCATAACCCGGTGGGGATTGTTCATCTCGCAGGATATGATGCCATGCGGCTAGACCCCAAGGTAACATTGACCATCCCAGACCTAAACGGCACCCCTCACGCCCTCAACCTACGCTTCCCCTCAATGCAGATTCAGCAAGAGCAGAACGGGAATCTTAACGCGTAAAGGCCCGTAGGAACATATTCTGCCCATTATGTTCCTCCACCTTCAAGGTGGTACCTGCAAGTTCACGCCCCTGCCAACCGGCCCCGAAAGCTACATAGAGCGAGATAGCATCATCCATGCGCTTCCCCGTTGCCGCTACAGCGGCTGTCCGGCGGGATAAAAAAGCTTGTTGGGAGTTAAGAACATCCAAATAACCTGTCAGCCCCGCCCCATAAAGCTTACGCGCGCGTGATAACGCTAATGCAGCTTGTGTGGCGGATTCGCGCTCTTGGCGGACAAGCTCATTATCCTGCTCCCAATCGTCCAAACTATCTTCCACCTCGCGGAAAGCATTTAGGACAGTCTGCCGATATTGTAAGCGGCTTGCCTCAGCCTCGCTCCGCGCTTGAGCGATTTGCGCACTATATTTCCCCCCATGCAGGACGGGTAAAGAAGCCATCATCATGACATTCCAGCTCATCCCACCAATCTGAAAGGCCTGATAGGCCGCAGAGGCATTGGGGTTAAACGTCAGCGGAATGCTAAAGTTAGGATACAGATTAGAAATTGTAATCCCAATACGAGACACACTGGCAGCATAACGCCGCTCTGCGGAGCGAATATCAGGCCGATTGGTCAGCACGGTGGACGGCAACATCGCCGGGAAAGGCGGCAATGTCGGGATAGGCCGCCGTTCCTCTAGGTCTGGCTGCTCTTTACCGGGCATTTCCCCCATCAGCACATTAATAGAATGAATCAACTGCTCCTGCCGCGCATGGAGGGGGGGGAGACGTGCTAATTCGGCATGTTCTTCTGTTCGGGATTGCGCAATAGCCAGCGAGTTGCTCACCCCATTCGCATAAAGACGCTCCACCATATGCGTACTATCACGCGCCGTGCGGATGGATTGCTCTGTCACGGTGATTTGCGTCTGAACGGTGCGTAGCTCAATATAATCTGTCACAAGCTGGCTAAGGAGAGAGAGCAAAAGGCCGCGGCGTTCCTCGATGCTGACTTCAACTAATCTTTTACGCTCTTGCACCTGCCGAGCGATATGGCCAAAAATATCAATCTCCCAGCTCGCACGCGCGCCATAGGTCAGAACAGAGGCATTAGGGTGGTTGTTAGGGTTACCGGGACGTAATGGCCAGTTATCAACATTAATAGAGTAGCGATTATCACCCCCACCCGCATTAGCATCAAGCTGTGGATACCAATTCGCCTGCGCTTGGCGGCGAATGGATTGCTCCGCCAAAATATGTTGAGTAGCAATTTGGAGGTCGTAATTACCTTTAAGTGTTTCTTCCACCAAGCGATTTAACACCGGGTCCCGGAACTGTGCCCACCAATCCCGCAAATTTGCCTCTGTCTCGGCGATTTCCTCTTTTGTGGCAGGGTGAGGCTGGCTAGAGAAATGGTCCGGTACCTTCATTTTCTCCGGTTTATATTCCGGCCCTACCATGCAAGAGGTCAGAAAAAGACAGCTACTTACAAGGAGGGGGAGAAAACGCGGTTTCATCTCAAAGGTGATCCTGCAACCATGTTGTAAGTAAGCCCCGTCCACCGGCCTTCTCTTTCCCCACCGCAACGGTGGCCGTCATACCAGCCGAGAGAATAACCTCGGGGGGAACTTCATCAAGTTCAATACGCACAGGGATGCGCTGAGCAAGCCGCACCCATGTAAAGATTGGGTTCACATCCGGTAGGCCAAGCTTATCAGACACGCCATTTGTATCGTTAATACCACGACCAATACTAACAACATGCCCCTTGAGGATATGGCGGTACCCCATAAGCTTAATCCGCGCGACATCCCCTACATGCACGCCGTGCATCTTTGTTTCTTCAAAATAGCCGTAAACCCAATAGCTATGAGCATCAATCACGGCCATACGCGGCTGACCCGCAGTGACATAATCCCCGACCCGTAAATTAAGATTCGTCACATAGCCATCAACAGCTGCATAAACAGTGGAGCGTTGGAGATTCAGCAAAGCGGTATCGAGAGCGGATTGCGCCTCCTCTACGCGGGCGCGGCGCACTTCCATCTCGGAGTTAAAAACGTCCTGCTCCTCTCGCGAGACCACGCCACCAAGTCCCATACGGCGATGAGCGTTCATCATGCTCAATTTATAATCTTCTGTAAGGCCAGCAAGACGAGAGCGTGCTTCGTCAATCCTTAGCCGAAATCGTAATGGGTCGATGGTAAAAAGCGGGTCACCACGATGGACAAACTGGTTATCCACAACGGGGACAGACACAACCGTGCCCGAAACCTCCGGCGTGGCTGTGACAACATACACACGCACACGCCCATCGCGCGTCCACGGGTCAAGGACGTAAAGGTCCCACACCACATAGCCAAGCCCTACAGCTAAGGCGATAATAATAAGTGTAAAAATTGGACGTATAAGACGCCGGAACCAGCTCATACCCTCCGCTCCACTTCACACATAAAGAACAAGCAGACAGAGAACACAGACATAAAGTCCGATCTCAAACAGAGCGACATGCCAGAACCAGCCTAACGCTCCCATGCGCCATAATATATATCGCAACACTAATGTTACGAATACAGCCGCTACAGCATAAACGGCAATGGGAGATACGAAAACACCGCACAGGCTAACTTCCGAAAGCATCACACCCCTCCCCCCCAAATTATGGAGGGTTTTTCAGGCGGTCTTACGGATGATTTACTCACGTCACTCTCCACTGAGCTAGAGCGTCCGGGCGTCTTAGCCCTTCCCTAGCAAGGCAGCCCTGCGCAAAAGGCTGCTCCCCTCACTGTCACAGCGCAAAAGAGTCCCCCAAATCACTTTTTCCGGCGTGAGAACATAGACCTAACAAGACGCCAGGCCTGTCCCCCCATATACCGTCCAACTGGCCCACCCGCCAAACTGAGAATAGCGGAAATCCCTATAGTCTGTTTGAACTCACGCAACTTGTCATCACGCTCCTTCCGAGCGCGTGCCTCTGCCAAGCCGGGGTGCCCAGCGCGTAATCCCAACAACAAAAAGATGACAAAAAACCACAGATCCACGCCTAAAACACACACCGCAGACAATAGCGCGCCAAAGTGGCAAAGCTCAGAAAATAGTGCCCATAAAACAGCGTGAAACGTAATGGCCGCAAAAGCTAGAAAAATAGCTGCAACTATTAAAAAGCCGAACCGCAAGCCATGCCGTTTAGCACATTCTTGAAAAATCTTGCCCTGAGCAGAAAATACTGCCTGACCAATCTCTAACAGACCATTCATAATGTAACTGCTGCCCCTCCCCATTTTATGCGACACAACGCCATATGAAGGAAAAACTGCCTCCATATATGTCGTAGGCTATAACGCCATTATAGCACCCTGGAAGAGAAAATAAAAATTTTCTGCCGCCATGCTGCAAAACCGCTTAATATGCAGAAGGTATCTGTCCATCATACCTGCAAAAAAAGGCATAAAAATGGCTTTTGCCAATTTTATGCCTTTATTCGTAACAAACTTGCAATATTTAACCGATAACCTTCCCTCAATCCCATCTCGCACTGCCTGACAACCCATCAGACGTGACCTCCTTTTTATTTATATGGTATCTGCACTCTTTATGAATATAGCTCCTGCACGATATAGACGCCGATCCTTACCGGAATGGTTAAAAGATGATCTATTCTTTTCCATCAAAACACTTGTAATTGGCTGCCTTACAATACCATTTTTTACAACATCACGTGCGGCATCAACAACGCCATTACATAATATACCTGCGCCCTCTTCAAACTATTATTGGGTTGTGCCAGAACAAAGCCTTACGGCCATCATAACGCAAAATAATGAGCAAGAATTACCTTACTTTTTAGAGCGCGATAGTTACTCTCTTGCCGATGTTGAGACGTTAGCTCTTACTTACCCTCAAACGATTCAAGCTATTCTCCTTGATAGTACTACATCAATCATCGCATGTGCCCGGGCTTGGTTTCAACCACTGCATAATACAGGCCAATGCGGGCAACCTGCTGGCTATTTTCGTAATATGCTCTTTTGGGATCCATCAAGGCTCACAACCCCACCCCACTGGGCTGACCTCTGGGACGTAGCGCGCTATCCCGGCCAACGTACCTTCTTTAAAGGGCCACGCATAACATTAGAGATCGCCTTATTGGCTGATGGTGTCCCCCCCTCACATATTTACCGACAGCTTTCCACCTCACAAGGGATTGACCGCGCTTTTCGTAAGCTTGACCAGTTACGCCCTTATATTATTTGGTGGTCCTCTGCCTCACAAGCTTATCATATCCTCAACCGCCGTTCTGTCCTCATGGGCGTTGCACCCAGTGCGGTAATTCTTGCTAGCCAATCACTGCAAGACTCGGGCCGTAGATATCAAATACAAGGCAATAACATCCTATATCTCCCCGCTGTATGGGATATTCCCTCTACATTATCACCAGAGAAAACTAACGAAACAAAGGCAATACTCCTAACTGACCCCCCACATATAGCCAATCTACCAGCACACTTACCTACCGAATCACTTGAAATTAGTGAGAGTTTCTGGGCATCAAATGCATTGTTACTCGGTGCCCGTTTTAATGCGTGGCTTGCCAACACACCATCCCCTCTCCCTTAGGGAGTATATCTCAGCAATGACGGACCATCTCCCCTTTTGGCAGACAACCCCTCTGACCGACATGACGTCAGAACAATGGGAATCGCTCTGCGATGGCTGTGGTCGTTGTTGCCTTAATAAACTGCGCGATGAAGATACAGATGAAGTCATCTGGACCAATGTGTCTTGTCGCCTGCTTGATACACAAACATGCCATTGTACCGACTATCACCGCCGGCATAAGCGAGTCCCTGACTGTATCTCCCTCACCCCCGCTTTATTGGATGAGATAGATTGGCTCCCCCCAAGCTGCGCCTATCGCCTCCTCCATGATGGGTATGATCTGCCAGACTGGCACCCCCTCCGCAGTGGGACGAGCGAGACCGTCATCAAAGCGGGGGCCTCCGCAAGTGGTCGCTGCCTTAATGAAAAACAGGCCGGATTATTAGAAGACCATATCACCGACTGGCCCGGTGCATGGCCCGAACATGCCCCGCCCTGCCTAGCACGCCATAACCGCTATACGCGCTCATAATCCATGTTATTGCCGCCACTCCTTTGGCGTCATTCTGCGCGGGCGCACCGCATTATTCTGCGCTTAGACCTCCGCAAACGTGCCATCGTCATCACCCTGCCCCCCGGTGTAAATCGCCAACAGGGGATGCAATTTCTCCAAAGCCAATCACAATGGCTTGCCCAAGCGATGGAGAGCCTCCCCCGCACTGCCATAGAGCAAGGACATATCTGGCTAGAAGGCACCATCATCCCTCTCCTCCCCACCATTACGATGGATGGCCGTACACGCCTAACAGAGCAGGGCCTCCATATTGGCCATCCATCTGATGAACATCCTCGTTATGTACGCTCTTTTCTTAAACGCCGTGCGGAGGCTCTCTTCCCATCCCTCCTCCAACATCATAGCCAGCGGATGAAGACACGCCCAACAAAGCTCAGCTTACGCGATGTTAAAAGCCGATGGGGAAGCTGCACGCAGCAAGGCCGCATCATGCTTAGCTGGCGGCTTATCATGGCCCCACCGGATATTTATAATTATGTGATTGTGCATGAATTAGCCCACCTCACCCATTTTAATCATGGGCCAAATTTCTGGGCCTTAGTGGATGCTTACACCCCACACGGACAATCTGGACGTAAAAAAGCAGAAAAATGGCTCGCGCAGAATGGTGCTAATCTTTTAGCTATGATATAGGGGTGTCACCTAGAGCGCGCTTGGCGGAATGGTAGACGCACGAGACTTAAAATCTCGAGTTCGCTTAGAACGTGCGGGTTCAAGTCCCGCAGCGCGCACCAGGGGGCTATATTGCCCCCTCCTCCCCATCGTCAGCTCCCTTAGCTGAGAAGAGCGTGAGGATTAAGACTTACTATGGTGTTCGCTCGCATTCACCGTTTTTTCAGCCGCGTTGCCGTTACCGAAGACGCACAACATAAATACCCTCAGGAATTAGCAGAGATATATCGCAAAGCGTGTGAAGGACATGTTTTAGAGCAAGTTTTACTTGGTAAAGCATTGCTCAATAGCCGCTATATTGCCCGAGATGAAAAACGGGCTCATGACTGGTTTGTTGTAGCCGCATCAGCCAATTATGGGCCGGCTCATAATATGCTGGGACGTTGCGCCCAATTTGGGTGGGGCTGCCCTTTAGACCTCACCGAAGCCGTACGCCATTACGAGAGAGCCGCCCAAACCGGGGATTTATGGGGGATTTATAATCTCGGCATCTGCCATATGCGCGGCTTAGGGGTGGAGGCAGACCGCAAAGCCGCTTTTAACTTCTTCCGCCGTGCAGCACTACGCGGTCATGCTAAATCTATGAACCTCCTTGCCCGCTTTATTGAGGAAGGATGGGAGACACCGCCAAACCCCGCCGCCGCGCTAGATTGGTATCGCCTCTCTGCCGAAGGGGGCGATTATCGTGGCCAACATAATTACGCCACAGCCCTCCTCAGCATGGGCCAGCCAGAAGCGGCATTACATTATTGGCGGCTAGCGGTAAAAGACGCCACGCCTGACATTCTCCAAGCCATGCACCGAGATTTAAGCGAACCTGACGCGCCTCAAGACCCAGAACTCATGGCGACCCTGCAACGCAGGCTAAAAGAGGCTCTAGCCAAAAAGAGCTAGAGCCTCAAATAGATTAAAGGGCGACCGGATGGACCCAACCGAACGGGTCAGCCTCCTCACCACGTTGCAAGCCGCAGAGAGCGTTGCGCAACTTCATCGTAACAGGCCCAGCCGTCTTGCCATCCCCAAAGGCAACAGACCCCGCTTTACGGCGGAACTCTCCAATCGGGGAAATGACGGCAGCCGTGCCACATGCAAAGGCTTCGGTAATGTCCCCTGTGGCCGCAGCCTTAAAGACATCCTCAATCGCCAAAGGCTCCTCCACCATCGTAAGGCCCATATGACGGCCCAGCTTGAGGATACTATCGCGTGTAATCCCGCGCAGAATCGTGCCCCCTAATGGCGGGGTCACCACGCTGCCATCTTTCCGCACGAACATAACATTCATGCCGCCCATTTCATCAATAAAGCGGCGTTCCTTCGCATCAAGGAACAGCACTTGGCTACAGCCATTATCGCTTGCCTCTTGCTGAGGGAGCAAGCTAGAGGCGTAATTACCACCACATTTTGCCTCTCCCGTACCCCCTATAGCGGCGCGTGTATAATGCTCCGATACCCAAACAGGGATGCTGCCATTCCCGCTAAAATAGCCCCCCACTGGGCTTGCCAGCACGATGAAGAGATATTCATTAGCCCGCTTTACGCCAAGGAAAACCTCATTAGAAATCATAAAGGGGCGGAGATAGAGGCTCTTTTCTGCCTCCGCGGGAACCCAATCCCGATCCACTTTCAACAAAGCCTTAATAGCCCCGAGGAAAAGCTCCTCAGGCAATTCCGCCATAGAAAGACGGCGTGCCGAGGCTACAAAACGTGCTGCATTGGCCTCCGGGCGGAATAAGCTTACCGCACCATCTTTACCACGATAGGCTTTTAGCCCCTCAAAAATCTCTTGCCCATAATGCAGCACGGTAGAGGCCGGGTCGATTTGCAGCGGCTGACGGGGAATAATTTTGGCATCATACCACCCTTGCCCGTCTTTGTAGCGGATAACCGCCATATGGTCGGTAAATACACGCCCGAACTTGGGGTCGGCCATTAAAGCGGCCCGTTGCTCAGCTGATGTCGGTGTTGTTGTTTGCTCAACCGTAAACTCTACCATGGAACCTCTCCTATCTTCCCAGCGCGACTCAAAACCAACGTTTAAAGTAGGATATAAGACATACTATGTCTTTTAAAGATATTTTATTGAAACTTTATATCTCAAAACAACCTAACGAAAAAAGCCTCATTATAAAAAAACCCCCACCTGCAAGAGGTGAGGGTTTCTTCTCTGGCCCAAGCCAGCCTCCACGTAAGAAGGAAATTAACGCTTGGAGAACTGGAAGGAACGGCGAGCCTTAGCCTTACCGTATTTCTTACGCTCGACAACACGGCTATCGCGCGTCAGGAAGCCAGCCATCTTCAGCACGCCACGCAACTCTGGCTCATAATGAGTCAAAGCACGGGAAATACCATGACGAACAGCCCCAGCCTGCCCAGACAGACCACCACCGCTCACAGTGCAATAAACATCAAACTGATTATCACGATCTGTCAGCAAGAAAGGCTGATTGATGAGCATGCGCAGCACGGGGCGAGCAAAATATGTTGCCACCGGGCGACCATTAACAACAATCTCACCCTTACCAGGCTTAATCCATACGCGGGCAACGGCATCCTTACGGCGGCCTGTCGCGTAAGACCGGCCTTGCTTATCGCGCTTAACTTCATAAACAGGGGCTGCATTAGCAACAGCAGGGGCCGCATTGGCGAGGTCCTGCAATGTGCCGGTACGCTCGGCGGCGGTGCGCTCTTGAGTTTCTGACATAGTGACAGGCCTTACGACTGACGTTTCAGGATATTCTTACGATTTAGGGACGCAACATCCAGCACCTCTGGCTTTTGTCCCTCATGCGGATGCTCTGTACCCGCATAAACGTAAAGATGCTTCATCTGTGCGCGCTGAAGTGGGCCACGAGAAATCATCCGTTCGACAGCTTTCTCCACGACCTGACCAGGGTTTTTCCCCTCAAGACGCTGGGTGATGCTGCGCTCTTTAATCCCGCCGGGATGACCGGTATGGTAGTGAAAGAGCTTCTGGCCGACTTTATTGCCTGTCAGAGCGATCTTCTCAGCATTAATAACGACAACCGCATCCCCGCAATCAACATGCGGTGTGTATTGCGGCTTATGCTTACCACGCAGACGGTTAGCAATGATGGTGGCGAGACGACCCAAGACCAGCCCTTCGGCATCGATCAGGATCCATTTTCTCGTCACCTCCGCGGGTTTCAGCGAAAGTGTAGTCTTCATGACGTATCATTTCCTGTTTGAGGCACCACACCAAAATAGTGCCAGAAAAAGGACCGCCCCCAGCATCACCTTCCCTTTCTAAGGGCCGATCCACATGCCAGAAACAGTTCTAAGATGCGTGCCTTATCGCGAGTAGATCGGGAAAGGTCAAGCCCTTTCTTTTTATTATCAATCTCTAAAAACCGCTAAAAACAGCCATTTCTTTAAGTGTGGTATTATTTTACCGTAAAATAATGACCCTCTTTTGCCCTTTTTATCACTTGCCACTGCTCTCCCAGTTTGCCCCTCATGCTGCTGATGCTATTGTACAACCTATTATAGTGTGCCCAGATAAGGTTTTTCTGCATGAAACGGTTATGGCTCTCCCTGTGTCTAGCCTCTCTTGTCATCATTATGGGGGGACTCGGCATTTATCGTGAGGCCGGTGTACGCCTCTCTCATGCGTTAGAACGCTTCCGCACCGCTTTACCAATAGAGGCCAGCTTCCATTATCGTAAAGTCCGCCCGGCCCTCCTTCTGGGTGGAATCACCCTTTATGATGTGTCCTTCCGTTATAAAGACACAGCCTTTCAGGCACGACGGATCCGTTTTGGGTATCCTAAACTTCTCTCCAACGGGACGTTAAGCCTCGCTAGCCTACGTTTAGAGGCCCCAAGCTATACTAATCACACTCATCACATCACAGCCACACAAGCCAACTTCCATCATCTGCTCATCCCCTCCTCCGCCGAGACATTGCATGAGGGCCATGATGAGGCCGATAGTATGCACTCCCTTGTCGCCATTATGTCTTTTGAGCCAGAAGATATTACCTCCTTACGCTTTGAGCATATGGCGTTAGACCATCTATCTGTTAACAGCCTGCCTACCGCAGCAAGCCAAGAAAACCCCACCCCTAACCGCCCTTTTACCATTCACGCATTATCTGCTGATAATCTCATCGTAGAGGGATACGGAAAAGGGGTACGCGTCCATACTCTTATGGAGGGGGTCTCGCTGGATGTACGCTTCCCTGGGGGGAATAATGGTACGATCCCCCCTATCCTACGGCAAATCTTATTGCCCACGCAAAATGGAACGATACCACAAGCTGAGACGCCCTTTGCAGCCCATCTTGCCCTCCAACATTTAGAGGCGCGGCAAGGCTACATCCAATGGCTGAAACACCCTAGTCGGCAAGAAGAAAAACCAGCAGAAGCATTCTGGCAAGACCCTGCCGCTCCCTTATGGGAAAAACCGGGAAAAATGGAAATAACGGGGCTATCGCTCATCCTCAACCAAGCTGATCATCGTCGCACTATCAGCCTTGCCCATCTCACTGGTGAACGGCGCGATGATAAAAACAGCCTCCATACGGAAGCTGATCTACAAGGGCTGACCACCCAACTTGCCCCACCGCCATCGCTTAATATCGCCACCATTACCATGCCTGGCAATTATCATATCAACACGACATCTCGGCTCGAAATGGGATCATGGCGAGAGACACTCCAACTACGGACACTCTTTGGAGCAGATAGCCCTACTCTCATGACGATGGAACTCAACTTACCAGAAATTAACCCGCTCCATCTCACTAATGATAACGCAGCGCGCTTTCTCCATGCAGGACAATGCTTGAGTACGGAGCTCTCCGTACAAGGGACGGATTTCTTCTCTTATTACGGGCTGCTCAGTGACCGTCCCTCCACGTCCTCACCAACTAACGAGGCCACCGCCCTGCCAACACAAAATAAGGCCATTTCATCACGCTTTAATGCGCTCGCGCTCCAACGGCCTATCCTTGCCCCTGTTTTAGATTTCCTCCTCAGCCCCAAATCGCGTACCCTAACCATCAAAACAGGCCCACTCTCTTTGGAAGAGCTTGCTCATATCGCAACGGATAATACTGATGAATCGCGCTTCGACCGGCTACACGTCCTCAGCGTAACCACGCAAGAGCTACAATAAGGGCTCCCGCCAACGCACGTGAGAAAGAGATAAATTTTACAAGGGGGAAATTGCTGGGGCGAATGACGGGACTTGAACCCGCGACCACCGGTACCACAAACCGGCGCTCTACCAACTGAGCTACATCCGCCACACAGCGACCTGATGTTTATTCAATCCTGCTTGTCGCGTCCAGCCCCCTTACAAACATTTTGTCATCTTTTTTTACAAGCTCTCCTCCTCCTTCGCCCTCCCTCCTCCTAAGATGAGGCGCGGACTTCACAGCTTTTTATGCGCAGCGTATAGTCGGAACTCCCACAGCCACATTAAGCCTTGGCGTATCATCATACTGAAGTAGGAAATCACACATCTGATTTATGGCTATGAATCATTACATCCAACAATGGACCCAACGCCCCGTTAAAGAACTCCTCGCTGGGATGGTGGGGACTTTTGCGCTGATTCCCGAAGTTATCGCTTTTTCTTATGTTGCCGGGGTCGCCCCTTCCGTCTCGCTCTTTGCCTCCTTTGTCATTTCCGTTTCCATCGCTATTTTTGGGGGGAGACCGGGGATGATTTCTGGCGGGGCGGGGTCCGTTGCCTTGGTCTTAGCCCCACTGGTCCATGCTCATGGGGTCGATTACATGCTCCTCGCCACCCTCATGGCGGGGGGACTGCAAATCCTTTTTGGCGTGCTGCGCCTTCATTCCCTCATGCGGTTTGTCTCAAGCGAAGTCCGCACGGGCTTTGTCAATGCGTTGGCGATTCTCATCTTCTCTGCCCAAGTGCCTCAAATGCTGGGGGTCGGCTGGCAAACTCATATGCTGATTCTCATTGGGTTAGCGATGATTTACCTGCTGCCGCGCCTCTCGCAAGCCATTCCCTCACCTCTAATTTGCATTGTTATTCTCACGCTTATCACCGTGATTCATCCTATGCCTGTCCGCACGATTGCGGACCTCGGCCCCCTGCCGACTGGCCTGCCGCATTTCACACTGCCGCATATCCCCCTCACGGCGGAAACATTATCCATCACCTTCCCTTACGCTCTTGCTGTAGCTGCTGTTGGGTTATTGGAATCCCTCATGACAGCCAGCGTGGTAGATGACCTCACCGATACGCATGGGAAACCCCAACAAGAATGTACCGGCCTTGGAATCTCCAATATTTTTGTCGGGTTGTTTGGTGGAATCGCCGGTTGTGGGATGATTGGCCAAACAGTGGGTAATCTCCGCTATGGCGGGCGAGGCCGGCTTTCTACCTTCACCGCAGGGGCTTTCTTATTGCTCCTCATGGTTGTGCTGCATCCATGGGTCGCCCGTGTGCCTGTGGCAGCCTTGGTGGCCATCATGATTATGGTCTCCATCAGCACCTTTGCATGGGGGAGCCTAAAGGATATTTTCCATCATCCCAAATTAACCAGCCTTGTGATGATTATCACCGTCATCGTGGTGGTGCTGACCCATAATCTCGCAGCTGGTGTGTTGGTCGGTGTTTTACTCTCTGGCTTGTTCTTTGCTTGGCATACAGCACGGCTTGTTCATGTCCATGCCGTGGAGGAACATAACATCCTCACCTACCAGATACAGGGGCAAATCTTCTTCGCCTCAGCTGACCTCATGGCCGATTTCATGGATTATGAAACCTCAGCCCCCCGCGTAACGCTAGACCTCTCCCATGCCCGTTTTTGGGATATTACCGCCGTACAAGCCTTAGAAAAGATTGTCGAGAAGTTCCGTAAACACGGCAAGGAGGTCACTGTCTGCGGGTTAAATCACGCCCAACATGCCATCCTGACCGAGCAATCTAACGAGGATGCCTTCACTCTCTGAAGGCAGTTCCCTTTACGCCGTATTCTAACCCTCTGGCTGGAGGGTGAGATGCGGGTAATGCCGCACAAAACGCTGCTGGTCAGCTGGGAAGAGACGGACCATGAGGGTGAGACGCTCCTCCCCATCATGCCGCTCTGTCACCTCCCCATGTTCATAGAGCCACGCTAAAGCGGCTCCCTCTGTCACGGGGATAGAGACGCTAAAACGCTTCATAGAGCGGGTCATGAAGGCATCAATCGCCTCCATAAGGTCTGGAAGGCCTTCCCCTGTCAGGGCAGAGACTGCAACACTCCCCTCCCGCACAGGAATACTGGCTGTCCCACCAAGCAAATCCGCTTTATTGAGAACCTCGATAACGCGCTCCGGCCATGCTTCATCCAACATGCCATCGGCCGCCATATCATTAAGTACGGACAACACATCATCACGTTGGGCAGCACTATCTGGGTGCGCAGCATCGCGGACATGAAGGATAATATCAGCCTCTGCTACTTCCTCTAAAGTTGCGCGGAAGGCAGCAATCAACTCCGTAGGGAGGTCGCTAATAAACCCCACCGTGTCCGATAAAATCACCCGCCGCCCGGAAGGGAGCGTCAGATTGCGCATTGTAGGGTCTAGCGTTGCAAAAAGCTGGTCCTGCGCGTGCACACCCGCCCCTGTGATTTTGTTAAAAAGGGTTGATTTCCCTGCATTCGTGTAGCCAACCAACGCCACAACGGGGAAAGGGACCTTACGGCGCGCATGGCGGTGCAGCCCACGCGTCCGGCGGACTTGCTCTAGCTCCTTACGCAGCTTGACCAGACGCTCATCCAGCATCCGCCTATCAGCCTCAATCTGCGTTTCCCCCGGCCCCCCGAGGAAGCCAAACCCACCGCGTTGCCGCTCCAAATGCGTCCAAAGCCTTACAAGGCGGGAGCGTTGATACTCCAAATGTGCAAGCTCGACCTGCAACACACCTTCCCGCGTGGCAGCCCGTGCGCCGAAAATATCAAGGATTAAGCCCGTACGGTCCACGACCTTACAGCCCATCGCTTTTTCTAAATTACGTTGCTGCGCAGGTGAGAGGCGCGCATCCACTACCACAACCCCAACGGATTCTGCTTTGACAATCTCCGTCAGTTCCTCCACCTGCCCTGCCCCCAGCAAGGTCGCTGGCCGCCGCGCCCTTAGCGGGTAAATCGCCGTATGAACAATCTCTAACCCAATCGATGCCGCCAGCCCTACGGCTTCCTCAAGACGTGCCGCAGCCGCGCGCCCTTCAAGAAAAGCCTGCTTTTCCGCGGGAAGGATAACAGCAGCGAGGGTCGGCTTACGGGCTGTATCGTGCAAAGGCTGCTTCACAGCATGTCCGGCAAAGCAGCAACAGGCATAATCGTGCTCACCGCATGTTTATAGACGAGCTGTACATGACCATCCCGGCGTAGCAACACGCTCTCATCATCAAATTGAGCGATGACGCCTTGTAGCTTCACCCCATTGACTAAAAAGACCGTCACCGCTTCTTCCTGCTGCTGCACATAGGCCAAAAACTGCCTCTGCACATCGCTCTCTTTTGGCTCTACCATATGGTCCTTCTTCACTTTGCTTCCTGCCCGCTTCGCGCTGATTGAGCAGCAGAGCGATCCTCTTGCGTGACGCCCAGTTGTTTTAATTTACGATGTAGCGCGCTGCGCTCCATACACACAAAATTCGCTGTCCGGCTGATGTTACCACCAAAGCGCATAAGCTGAACTTGCAGATATTGCGTCTCAAAATGGTCCCGCGCCTCACGCAGGGGCAGGCTCATCACATCGGCCTCCGCAGTAAGGCATGTCATAGAGGGGGCCCCCTCGCGCACAATATCAGGCAACATCTCCGCCCGGATGATGTTGGACTGCTCCCCCTCCCCAGCGGGAAGCATAATGAGCATACGCTCCATCAAATTACGCAGCTCACGAATATTGCCCGGCCAATCGTAAGTTTGCAGACACGCCAACGCATCGACCGACAATGTCCGCACAGGCAAGCCAGAGGAGCGTGCGCAACTTTCCAAGAAATATTGGGCCAGCATGGGGATATCCTCTGGCCGCTCCGCCAAAGAGGGGACCTGCAACGGCACAACAGCGAGGCGGTAATATAAATCCTCCCGGAAGTGCCGTGCTGTAATCTCTGCCTGCAAATCCCGGCTTGTTGCCGCTAAAACGCGAACATCCACCTTCATACTATGCGTCCCACCGAGACGCTCGAAGGTATTAATCTGCAAAGCCCGCACAATTTTGCCCTGAATCTCCAGCGGCATATCTGCGACTTCATCCAACAAGAGCGTGCCTTTATGGGCACGCTCTAACAAGCCGGGGCGGCCGGGTTTGCCCTCACTTCCTTCCACCCCAAAAAGTTCTTCCTCAAAATGATCAGGCGCAAGAGCCGCGCAATTCAACACCACGAAAGGGCCTTCTGCGCGTTTAGATTGCGCATGAATCATCCGCGCGACCACTTCCTTCCCTGCCCCAGCCGGGCCGGAAATCAACACGCGTGAGTTTGTAGGGGCCACACGGCTAATTTGCCCACGCAAAGCATTGATCAGCGCGCTATCGCCCATCAATGTCCCTTGCTCACCCGCCCGCAAACGTAGCTCAGCATTTTCTTTTCGCAACCGTGCTGCCTCTAACGCACGGCGCACAATGACCAATAGCCGGTCCGTCTGAAATGGCTTCTCTAAGAAATCATAAGCCCCATGATGAAGGCTGGAGACGGCGGTCTCAATCGTCCCATGGCCAGAGATCATAATCACTGGCACATCAGGGCGTTGCTCCTTAAAGAGCTTTAAAAGAGCCATGCCATCAAGCTGCGAGTTTTGCAGCCAAATATCCAAAATGACGAGCGAGGGGCGGCTCTCCCTAAAAAGACGCATCGCCTCATCAGAATTCGCTGCATTGCACGTGAGGTAGCCGTCATCCTCCAAAATCCCAGCTAAGAGAAAGCGGATGTCTGGCTCATCATCAACAATCAGAATTTCATGCTCCATGACTTACCTTCATGCTCCGCTTTCGCTGTCTCCCGCAAGGTCTTTCTTTATCAAGGGGAGCTCCAACGTCACTAAAGTGCCACTCATCCCTTGGTCTGCAGCTGATAATCCAACGATTGTCTGACATTCCTGCTCTGTCAACGGGCGTAACCGCACCTGACCGTGATGAGCCTCCATCGCACGATGGACAATAGCCAGCCCCAACCCCGTCCCCTTCTCCTTATGGGTTACATAAGGCTCGGTAAGGCGTTGATGCTCCCCAGCAGGCAGACCCACGCCATTATCTGCAACACTTATGATTGCCGCTCCCTCCTCTTGCGTCAAGCGCAGGATAATCGTCCCGATAACAGGGTGCCCTTCCCCAACCTGCCGCTTGGTCATGAGGATAGCATCTGCTGCATTTTGTAACAGATTGATAAGAGACTGACTAATTAAACGATGGTCACACCGTACAATAACTGCCCCTCCCTCTGGCATATCCAACTGATAAGCAATTTCGGGATGGGCATTTTGCTGGAGGAACAACGTCTCCCGGCAAAGCCGGACGAGGTCATGCTCGGCCATTTCCGGTTGGGGCATCCGCGCAAAGGAGGAAAACTCATCCACCATGCGCCCTATATCCCCCACCTGCCGCACAATCGTGCTGATGAGACGGTCATAAATCTCCGGGTCGCTGGTAATTTCTTTATGAAAACGCCGCCGCAATCGCTCTGCCGCTAATTGAATCGGCGTGAGTGGATTTTTAATCTCATGGGCAATACGACGTGCCACATCCGCCCATGCGGCTTTACGCTGCGCGACTTGGAGGAGGGTAATATCATCAAACGTGACAACATAACCCGTTGACCCTGCATGGTCATTTTGGTCCGCCACGGCACAAACAAGCAAGGTCCGCCCTGCCCCAGCCCCGCCACCACTCCCCGGGCCACCGGGGGCATGAGCATGTTCAGCATCAATTTGAATCTCCGCGCCATGCTCTTTATCAGGCTGCTCCTTCACCGCTTGCAGCAAAGCAGCAAACTCCGGCACGAAGGCCACTAAGGGCCGCCCCTTTGCTTGCTCCATATCCCGCTGAAGAATAAAAGACGCTGCCCGGTTAGGCAGCTCAACAAACTGATTATGGTCTAAACCAATCACCCCAGCAGACACACCGGCAAGGACTGTCTCGGTAAAGCGGCGGCGTTCATCAATTTGGTCATAAGCCAGCATGAGTTCAGAGCGTTGGTCAGCAAGCTGGCTGGCCATGAGGTTAAACGCCCGAGAGAGTGCCATCAACTCATCTTCCCGATTCCCCTTACCCTCCACGGGAACACGCGCTGTTAAATCCCCCCGTGAGATACGCTGTGCCGCGCGGATTAACTGGCTAAGCGGCCGCGTAATGCGATTAGCTTGGGAGAGGCCACTTAACATCCCCACCGCTAACACCAACAGCCCCATAAGAGCCAAAATCACAATAAGGACAAGCTGCGCCTTCCCACGATTATTGAGCATGCGCTGATAATCCTGCACCAGCGCGTTTGTCCGTGTCATATGATGAAGAATCTCAGGGTCCACCGGGCGAGTGATGACGAGCATCAAGCCAGAATTCCCCCCCAATGAGACGACCCCGCGGACCACCTGCGCCTCTGGTTGGTCCAGCAACACGACCTCACCCGTCCGCGCCATAGTCGCAACAGAGCGTGGAGGAAGCTCCTTTTGCGGGTCCTCCGCCCGAATGGCCAGCAATCCCCCAGTGGCGATGATTTGATAAGTCAACGGATTAAAGATAATCGCATCATTCAACCCGCGCTCGGTCACCTCATCTTCTAACAACGCTTGTAAGCGGGAATGATCATGGAACAAATCCGTCCCATGAGTGAACATTTCATCATTCTGAACCGTCAGCAGCGTATTGGCTAAAGCGAAGGCTTCTGTCCGTGTATTCTCATTATGTTCCCGCAAATACCCCGCCGCGACAGAGCGTGCCTCACTCAACGCATTATTCACCCGATTGGAGAACCAAATCTCCACCCCGTAATGGAAGAATAACGCAGACAATACCCCGACCATCAAGGCAGGGGCTACAGCCACAACGCCAAAGAGCATAACCAGCTGAGTATGCAGCCGCGCACCTGCTTGGCCCATGCGCCGCTCGGCCAACATCCGGCCAATTTGCCGCACTGCCGCCGCCCCAATGAGCATGATTGTGATGAAATCGAGCAGAAAGAGCAAAGCTTGGGCCCGCGGCACACGCGCAAGAGACACACCCCCAGCTAAGACGATGAAAGTCACAAAGGTCAGTACCAACGCCACAACCGTCAGCACCACCACACCGTTAGGGCTGGTGAGCCGCCAGAGGGAGGCCCTCATTTTCCCAGAAAAGAACCGCCTCATCACGCGCTCTCCTACCGCGCCCCTGGCGGGCGAGGAATCGTAATCTGAAGCTCCTGAATCCGTTTACGCAATGTGTTCCGGTTCAACCCTAATAAAGCAGCGGCTTTAAGCTGATTACCCCCCGTATGCTGCAAGGCCATGATGATAAGAGGCTTCTCTACCGCGCCCACCACACTATTATGGAGGTTACAACTCCCTGCCTCTAACCCTGCACGCACATAGCTTCGCATCACAGGCTCAAACATCGCCGCCAAACCACCTTTAGAGGCCGCAGCTAAACTTCCCACGGCCTGCAAACGCTCCGGGCCTAAACATTGCTCGGCGGGAAGAGCCGCCAACCAATGCTGCAAGCCGTCCTCCAACCCTCCATGACGCAATAAGGTCGCATGGTCATGGCAGCTCGCTACGATAATCCGTACGCGCTCCTCTCGTTTCACGTGAGGCCGCTGTGTTAAGAACAATACAAAGCGATGCTGCATCTGGGGAGAGAGGCAATCCAGCTCATCAATTAAGAGCGTGCCTCCTTGGGCTTGCTCTAACCAGCCATTTCCCGCCGTGCCAAAGAGACGCTCCTCCCGCAAAGCCCGTGGCACACCTGTTAGCCCCGCAACCACAAATGCCCCATGCGCGCAGGGACTATGAGCATGAATTTGCCGGGCAATATCCAACCGCTCCCGCGCGCTAGCCCCGTGGAGGAATAAAGGCCGCATCGCACGGTCCTCGCGGGCAGTACGCTCCGCCATTATGCGGCATGCCGAGCAAGGGCGGCTTCTCGGTCTCTTACAATGCCTGCGGCGATCGCCTCATCATAAAAACGCGTAAGCAGCGCGATGACAGCACCCGCCTCATCTAGCCGGTTTACCTCCGCACGAAAAGCCGCAGACCCCGGCAACCCTGCCGAATACCAAGATACATGCTTACGAGCGAGACGCAGGCCGGGACGCTCTCCAAAATACTCCATCATCATATGATAATGCTTTAGGACAATATCTCTCTCGGTGGCGAGGTCAGGGTCTGGCACATCCACCCCACTGCGCAAGGATTGTACAAGCTGTGCTAAAAACCAAGGCCGCCCGTAACAGCCCCGCCCTACCATCACGCCATCGGCCCCTGATTCCGCCAAAGCCTGACGGGCTGAAGCCATGCTGATAATATCCCCATTTACAATCACAGGTAGCTTTACGGCCTCTTTTACCGTCCGCACAAATCGCCAATCAGCATGACCATTATAGAACATCTGACGCGTCCGCCCATGGACGGTAATCATACGGATGCCCACATCCTCCGCAATCCGCGCCAACTGAGGCGCATTAAGGCTGGCATGGTCCCACCCCATACGCATCTTCAACGTCACAGGGACATTTACTGCCTTAACGGTCGCCTCCAAAAGTCGCGCCGCTAATGCCTCATCCCGCATGAGGGAGGAGCCTGCCATCTGCCCGATCGCCACCTTCTTAACCGGGCAGCCGAAATTAATATCCACCACATCCGCCCCACCTGCCACGGCGATTTTAGCAGCCTCACCCATAGCTTGAGGGTCGCAGCCTGCAAGCTGTACGGCATTAATCCCGCCAGCCCCAGCACTACGCGCCATACTCAATGTACGTTCATTCTCCCGCACCATGGCCCAAGAGGCAATCATCTCCGAAATCACCAACCCTGCTCCTAGCTCGCGTGTTAGGCGGCGGAAGGGAAGGTCCGTCACACCAGACATCGGCGCGAGGATAACAGGGTCCTCAATCACGCAATCCGGCCCTAATGTGATAGGAGGCAAAGGAATCGGGGTGGGCATCGCTCGTTAAGACCTACGGGTTTTTATAAAGGGCATGGGAGGGATTTTACCGCTCTCCCCGCTAAAGAGCAAACAAGGGCCTACCGTGCCCCTCCACCACCTCTACGATGACGTGCCCGCCGCATAGCCAGAATCTCCCGCTCATGGCGTTGTCGTCCCGCCGCGGTGACCTCAAACCGGCCATCCTCTCGTTGCTGGGCAAACCCCATCCCTGCCAGACGCTCTAAACATGCACGGTCCTTTAACGGGGCGCGGAAGTCCGGCATCTTCCCCTCCGGCGGGGGACCAACAGGCCGCCCCGTTGCACCGCTTAACACCACCCGATGTAAAGCTGAGCGGCAACATGTCTCTAAATATAACTCATCCCAACTCATGCTCTCTCCTCTCATTAATCCCACGCAACCCCGATCACGCCCTCATCTTGCGAAGATAGATTATCACCATCATCGCACGGCATGAATAATGTGAATCCTCTTGACAAACCCTCACGATGAGGTCTGAAACAACCCAGGCAACTGATATAAGGGGAAAAAGAATGCTGGACCTCGGACAAATCGCCACACAGCTTCTACGCCGCCTCGACCCCGAAACGGCTCATGAAATCGCAATCCACAGCATTGCATACGGCTTAGCAGGCCATGGCAAAGCCGACCACTCCGCCTTAAAGACGCACGCTTTGGGCCTAACCTTCCCCAACCCCATTGGCCTTGCCGCGGGGTTTGATAAAAATGCCCGCGCTGTAAGAGGCCTCGCAAAATTGGGCTTCGGTTATATTGAAACAGGGACCGTTACCCCCCGCCCCCAACCCGGCAACCCCAAACCACGCCTCTTCCGCTTGATTGATGACCATGCCATCATCAACCGCATGGGCTTTAATAGCTGCGGGATTGATCGCTTTTGCCAAAATCTCACACCGCTATTCCGCCCCAATAAAGAAGGCCACGTCCAGGCGGCCAGTGTACCTTTGGGCATTAATCTAGGCATTAACAAAACAGGGGCCGACCCCTTAACGGACTATCCCGCCCTTGTTGGCAGGGTAAAATCCTACGCCGATTATATTACAATCAATCTTTCCTCCCCCAACACGCCAGGTTTGCGCGACCTCCAAGCGGTGGATATGCTCTCCCGCCTGTTGGAAGCCATCCAAACGGCCCATCCAGACCGACCAGCTTTGCTCATCAAACTCGCACCCGACCTTGAGGACGAGGCTTATGGCCCTATCCTCCAAGCAGCGATTGATGGTGGAGCAGATGGTCTCATCCTCACCAACACGACTCTCGCCCGCCCCGAGAGCTTAACAGGCCCCCACCGTACAGAGGCGGGCGGTCTCTCCGGCGCACCACTCGCTACTCGGGCACGCGATGTGCTAAGATTAGTCGCGAACTTGAATGAAAGACGTCTTTGCCTCATATCTTCTGGAGGGATCGAAAGTGGGCGTGACATCTTGGACCGCTTAAAAATGGGAGCCAACCTTGTCCAAATCTATACCGCCTTTATTTATGAAGGGCCCGCCGTGCTCACACGTTTAAAGCAAGAGCTTTTGCAAGAAATGAGCCGCGAGGGTATTCGCAACCTCGCCTCTCTGCCACGCTAGACACCCCTGACGAACTACCATAGGACCACGAACTCTCTCATGAAACTTGCTTTGGTCGGCATCATCAAGAATGAAGCCCATGACATCCTATACTGGCTTGGCTGGCATGCCCGCTTAGGCATTAATAGCTTCATTCTCTTTGATGACGATTCAGACGATGGGACGCGCGCTCTTATCCGTGCTGCTTGTGTGCATTGGGATATTCGTCTTTTCCACATTCGTGAGCATAGCTTAAACCTTGCAGAGCAAAGCCATCTTAAACGCCAACAGCAAGTCTATTGCGATGCGCTCAATGCCATAAAAGGGCAGTTCGACTGGGTGGGCCTGTTTGATACAGATGAATATCTCACCCTATGCGAGCATAAAACCTTACCAGACTTCCTCGCTACGATGGGGACAGATGTTGGTGCGGTGGCGCTGCATTGGCGTGTTTATGGTCATAATAACCGCATTACCACCCCTAACACGCCACCTTTCCATAGTTTTACCCGCCACAGCACAATCCAAGAAGATATAAATCGGCATATTAAAACTCTTCTCCGCCCCTCTTATTGGGACCATGAGCAGTGGGTAAATGTCCATTATTTCCCTCTGCAAAAGGGACGTTACGTCACAGCCACAGGACACCCCATCACCTGGTCGGACTCACTTGGCATAACAGCCGAGCAACCGGAATGGTCGGGGGCGTTCCTCATGCATTTTCAAAATCGTAGCGTAGAGCAGTTTGTTGAGCGCGCCCGGAATCGCAAAGATATTCAGCTTACTTTAGCTGATGCCGACTTCTCCCAATGGAATGAGGTGGAGGACCTTACACCTCGTCACGCCACCGCTGATGTACTAGGCCGAGTGCGACCTGTGATCACCTCTGGTGTTGTCAATGCGCTGATGCAATTACAGCATCAATATCCCCCACATGCAAAACACACGCCTCCCCCGGCCACACAATCATCCTCTACCTTTAATATCTTTGCTCTTTTCCCCAAGGAAGAGCGCCTTTTGGGCCTTAAAGAGGGCCTTATTTATGATACGGATGCCGCAGAGCTAAATAGCCACAACAACAACGTTACTCTTTTCCTCCTCCAAAGCCGCCATGTCCCTACAGCGGCCTTCCTTTTCGCGCTGGATCAAACCTACAAAATTGTCGATTTCATCCTCCTAGATGATGGGCGGCTAGGCGGCTTACCGCGTTATGACCTCCTCCCGATTGTTGAACAAACAGCCATTGCGCTACGACAAAGGGGCGGCTTTTCCCGCCAAGGGTACTTCCTCTCTGCCCCTCCTAAAGAGCCACTTACAACCAATCGCCCCAAGGCCGATATGTGGGAATATTTTACAGCCCTCCCACAGCTGACCTTACCTACAGAGGATTCATGGTTAACCCTCCCTGCCTTTAATCTTGCTGAGATGCTCCTCCGCACCCCTACCATCACGTTAGAGGATATCAGCTTCCTCACGCAGGTGGATCGCCACATGACAGCATGGCTCCTTCCCTTGCTGGCTGCCCATTTGGAAGACTCACAGGCCCGCATCCTGCACAGCTATTTAGGCCCCTTCGCGCCCTTCATCCTATAAGAGGCACAAACTCTTCTACCCATAAAAAAAGGCTCCCTCTCTTGGGGAGCCTTTTTTGTAGCACTATAAAAAGCAGCTTTAGCGGCCCAGATTACGCAGCTTCACACCGCTCATCAGCCGCTCCTCAATCTTCGCAAGGGACATGCCTTTTGTCTCTGGGACATAAAGATAGGTCAGCCCAATAAAGAGGAAGTTCAGCACCGCAAGGAGCCAGAACGTCCCTGCCGCGCCGAAAAACTCCATCAAAGGGAGGAAGCTGACACTCACGCCCATATTGGCCAGCCAGTTCGTCAAGGTAGAGATGGACATCCCAAAATCCCGCCCTTGGATGGGCTGAATCTCCGCACATAGCACCCACATCAATGGCCCAGCGGACATAGCATGGCCTGCGCAGAAGATCATCAACACGAACACCGCCATCATTTGGGAGGCTTGCTCGGTCATACCCTCATTCAACAAACCCGCTAATGCGCCCATGGCCAGAGCCATCACCGCAAAACCAACATATAGAATCGGCTTACGCCCCCAGCGGTCCACCAGCCCTACAGCCACAAAGGTCGCCAGCATATTCACCAGCCCAATAATGGCCGTACACCAAACCTGCGAATGGGTATCGAAATGCGCCGCATGGAGAATCTTCGGCGCATAGAACATCACAATATTAATGCCCGCTAATTGCTGCATAGCCTGCAACACAATCCCCAGCAGCACAGATCGGCGGAAGTTCTTGTTCCGCTTCAATAGAGAGAAGCCTTCTTGCTTTGTCTCTAATTGCGCGCGAATGGCCTGAATCTCTTTAGCCGCTTCTAGCGGGTCATTACGCAAATCCAGCAGGATACGGCGTGCTTCTTTATGGCGTCCCTTCATCACCAGCCAATGCGGGCTGTACGGCAAAAACAGCACCCCAACAAAGAACAGCACCGCAGGAGCTGAAGCAAACCAGAACATCCCGCGCCAATTCCCCCGATAGGAGAAGAATGTATCAGCCAAAAAGGCGATGAAAATCCCCACTGTGAGCATCAGCTGGTAGGTAGAAATCATCGCCCCGCGCGTGTCCTCACTGGCAATCTCGGAAAGATAAAGCGGCGCTGTAAAGGCCGAAAGCCCCACCGCATAACCCATCACAACACGAAAGCAAATCATCGATGAGATAGACCAGCTAATCGCACAGCCCGCCGCACCGATCACAAACACAGACGCACCACAGATTAACGCCCGTTTACGGCCAATCTTATGGGCAAGGGTACTCGCACTAACAGAGCCGATCGCCGCCCCGGCCATCATAGCACTCACAACCCAAGAAAGAGCCATCGTAGAGGGATGAAACTCTCGCGAGAAGAAATCTAAC
Organism: Bombella saccharophila; assembly: GCF_026385475.1. GTDB lineage: Bacteria > Pseudomonadota > Alphaproteobacteria > Acetobacterales > Acetobacteraceae > Bombella > Bombella saccharophila. The sequence goes on along the minus strand of NZ_JANIDW010000003.1, from coordinate 48,977 downwards.
GCACCAGACACCACACCAATATCAATACCAGACATCAAGCCAGCCAAAGCGGCAACAACGCCAATGGCTAAAATCTTAAACTTTGTTGGGTCAAAGAATGACGTATCTTCATCATCGTCACTCATACCGGGAGGAGCTATGCGGGGGTCAACCTCATCTACCATATGCGATCATACCCTCTCTACAAAAGAGAAACCAACTTGATGGGACCGACCTTAGCCAGCCCCATCCCTCAAGCTTATAACAAGAGCAGCCTTACCGGCGGCCAAGGTCGCGCAATTTTACGCCGCTCATCAGGTCTTTCTCAATAACATCCAGCGGGACATCCTTCGTCTCTGGCACAAAGAGATAGAGCAGAACCACACCAACAGCGTTTAATATCGCAAAAAGCCAGAAGGTATTTGCACTGCCGATAGCCTCCATCACACTCAGGAAGGTTGTACCGATAAGGAGGTTGCTGAGCATGTTCGTCCCTGTGGAGATGGAAATCCCCAAGTTACGACCTTCCGCTGGCTGAATCTCTGCACAGATAACCCACATAAGCGGCCCGGCGGACATCGCAAACCCACCAACGAAGATGATAATCATCGCCAAGGCAAGAAGCTGCTGGGTCAGAGTTGTCGTCCCAATCGAGAGAAGGAAGGCCAAAATCGCCATGCTCGCAGCCATGATGCCATAACCGGCATAAAGGATAGGCTTACGACCCCATTTATCGGAATATCCAACAGCAACAAAGGTCATCAGCACATTCACAAGGCCGATAAGGGCTGTACACCACATCTGGGCAGAAAGGCCAAAATGGGCGGCCTCCAAAATACGAGGGGCATAGTACATGATGATGTTAATACCGGCAAATTGCTGCATAATCTGCAACAACATCCCCAACCCTACAGAGCGGCGATAATTGCCATTCGTCTTGAAGAGCTTCCACCCTTCTTCCTTGGTTTTCAGCTGCTCACTGATGGCTGCCAGCTCCTTATGTGCCTGTGCAGGCCCATCACGCAGGCGCGTCATGGTCTCCAAGGCTTCTTCCTTCCGCCCCTGAATCATCAACCAGCGTGGGCTTTGGGGGAGGAACAGGAAGATAAGTAAGAAAATAACAGCCGGGATAGCCTCCACCGTCATCATAGACCGCCATGCACCAGAAGGGGCAAACCAGCTATTAGAGAAGAAAGCTAAGAAAATGCCCATCGTCTTAAGCAGCTGGTAAAGTGAACCCATCGCCCCGCGCTGCTCTGTGCGTGAGACCTCGGAGAGATAAAGCGGTGTTGCAAAATCTGACAGGCCCATCCCAAAGCCGACAATCAAACGGCACGCAATCATCATTGCAACCGATTGCGATGTGGCACAGCCTATCGCCCCAATCGAGAATGCTGCCGCAGCGGCTGTTAGCGTAAACTTCCGGCCTAAGCATGATGTTATCTTACTGCCTGTCAGCGCGCCAATGGTCGCCCCAACCAACATCCCCCCGACAACCCATTCCAACTCCACCGTTGTGGCATGGAACTGTTGCCCAAAAGGACGCAACACACCAGAGATGACACCAATATCCATCCCGCACATCAACCCGGCAAGGGAGGCAAGGATACAGACAAACAACACACGCCGCCTGGCGGTTGGGTCGATCGTCGAATGCGGGGACTCAACTGTCTCGTTCATAATCTCAAGCCTCTCCTACACCAGGGGCATTTTGTGACAGACTCACCCAATACCATAAAAAACAATTTAGCCTAAAAGTAATTTAACCTAATGGTCTATCATCTCATTGCCGTTAGACTGTCCCGCAGCTGCACATTCAGCACAGGTCCCTTCAATCTCCACCGTTGCCGCTTCAGCATGGAAGCCCTGCCCACGGGCCGATTGCAATAAAACAGCGGCAACAACATCCTGCTCCAGCTCTTGTACACGCCCACAATGGCGGCAGATAAGAAACTGAGCGCGATGCACACCCCACGCTTTATGCGATTTACAATCTGCATGGCACGCCAAACGATGATGACAACCCACAAAAGCGCTCAAACGTTCAATACGATGGATAAGCCCTTGCTCGAGAAGAAACTCCAACGCCCGATACACTGTCGGCGGTACAGCTTTAGGCTGATACTCCCGCAATAAAGAGAGTATATCATAAGCCCCTAATGGCCGCTCCTCTGCCAGGATAAGCCCTAAAACCAACCGTCGCGTTATTGTTAGCCGCTGCCCATGATGGTGGCACCAATCGGCTACCTCATCTAAACGCGCTATCACATGCGCTGCAAAATCCGGCTCTGCTTGCTGTTGCACTAGCCTTCCCCCTTTCATGACGTCCCATCAGGCAAAACAGCCCAGCGCCATGAGGCCAATCCTTCACGCGCAAGCTCCCGGTGTACAACCATTACAGAGGCGGGAAGTTCGTCTATCATAGGCTCTTCAGATAAATCCCGCGCGAGTGCTTCAATTATCGTTACAGAGCGATGCCGCCCACCACTGCAGCCTACAGCAATGGTAACGTATTTTTTCCCTTCCTCAGCAAAGCGCGGCAAAACTGTACGTATTAGCCCCAAAACATGCTCATAAAATTGCTGGTAAAAAGGGTCTGCCTTCACATAATCCGCTACGGATTTTTCTAACCCTGTGTGGGGACGTAACGTTTCATCATAATGGGGATTCCGTAAAAAACGGGCATCAAGTACGAGGTCTGCCTCCCGTGGGAGGCCCGCCGGGTAAGCAAAGGACATCAAGATGACAGAGAGCATCGCCCCACTCCCCGCACTAAAGCGCGCATTAATCATCTGGCGCAAATCTGGTACTGGGAGGTCACTTGTATCGATAACAAGATCAGCCATAACCCTTAAAGGGGCAAGCATCTCCGCTTCCAGCTCCAAAGCGGGACGTACACCTCCATCACCTGCTAAAGGATGACGCCGCCTTGTCGCGGTAAAACGACGCAAAAGCACATCATAATCCGCCGTGACAAAAAGCAGCTGTATTGCACAATCCTGCTCACGCCGTGCCTGGGCGAGGAAATCTGCCACGCGATGTGATTCAAACCCACGACTGCGCACATCCAACCCAATGGCTAAACGCTGCCCGGCTTGATTAATCAATGGCCCAAAAAGATCAAGCGGGGGGTTATCCACGACCTCGTAATCGAGGTCCTCCAACATCCGTAAGGTAGAGGCTTTGCCTGCACCGGAGAGACCTGTCACCAGTACAATCTGCCGCGCAGAGTGTTCCTTCGTCTTTATGACCATGCCCTGCTTTCCTGCGCCTTATCAAGGAAGATACGATAACTACGACAACATAGCACAGTCCTCAGTTGGCAAGAAACATTGACCATCCTTACGCAAAGCGCACTTAGGAAGAAAACACGCAATTAAAGGCAGCCTAATCACAAACCGCGCCCCACAGATACGGGTCTCTCCCGTTATGGCATCCACCTCATCACGGTTTTCCGCATATAACACACCATCAAACGCCATAATAATTTGTCGACTTATCGCCAGCCCCAATCCGGAATGTTCTCCAAAATGCTCACCAACGGGGCGCTCTGAATAAAAACGATCAAAAATACTATTCAATTTAGCAGGGGGAATGCCCGGCCCTTCATCCTCTACGGCGATCTCAATGGCAGGACCACCAGGCGTGATAGACCCATCTTCTTCCAACCGTGAAGGCCCTGTAACTGTACGTAAGACCAACCGTATCGTCCCCTCCGCAGGGGAGAAAGACACTGCATTACCAATGAGATTATGAAATACTTGTACTAATCTATCACGCACAGCTTGCACACAGAAAATACCCTTCCCCTCCGGCACAGAGAGCATTAAGCGAACGCCTTTTCCCTCCCGGATCGTCTCATGCACATCAACAAACTGTTCCAAAAGCTCAACAACATTAATAACAACGCGCTCCTCGCGTTGCAGCTCCCCTTCCACACGACTAGCAAAAGAAATATCGGTAATCAGCCGCTCTAAACGCTTAACATCACCCCCTAAGATGGATAATAACCGATCGCGCGCTTGCATATCTGTAATACGGGGAAGCGTATCTAAAGCCGAACGAATGGATGATAGGGGGTTTTTCAACTCATGACTAACTTCCGCAGCAAAGCGCTCTACATCATCCATACGTGCCCATAAAGCCAAGGCACTCTCCCGCAAAGCACGGGCAAGCTCGCCAATCTCATCCCGACGGCTGAGCAACGTATAAGGCAGCCCATCGACATGGCCCTGCCCTGGCTCACGCATATTCCGCGAGCGAACAACAAGGCGTCGTAAGGGAATAGCCAATGTCATAGCGAGATACCATGACAGTAATACGGCTGCCCCCATACTCAGCAGTAACATGACGACAATCACCCACCGTACTTTCATCAATGAGCGATCAATATCGGCATTAAAGCGCGTTAATTGCAGAACCCCTACCGTCTTGCCTCCTATAAAGACAGGCTCCACCACCGTCATAACTAATTCATGCGTATCAGTTAGGCGAATATAAGGAGGCAATTCCCCTCGTGCACTGATGCGGACATCTTCGTCCGTCTCATACCCAAAATTTTGCGATGCTGTAGAATTATCTAGTGGAACTTGCCCCTCTTTTGTCTGCAAAGGGATTAGCGCGAGCACCCACGCATAAAGCTTATCTGCAATACTGACCGTCGGCTGCCAGCTTACCCCTCCAATTGGGGACCCTTTTTTCCGACTTTCTGTCAAAATATGGCCGTTTGGTGCATAAAGACGCACCTCAGCATTCCGGCTAAAACGGATCATATCTTCTAATAAAAGATGGGCCTGTGCGACATCTAGGCTAACATTGCCGCCCTTCCCCTCACGATAATGCCCTTGTTGGAGAACAGAAGTGTAGATCCGCGCCTGCTCACGCAGAGCATCAATACTGTCATCAAGCAACGTATTGCGGACAGCATTAATAGACAGCAACATCCCTCCCATAAATAATAGAGGGAGGAAATTTACTAACAATAAGCGACTCGTGAGCGGAGAAACCCACCGCCGTATTTGTGGTAAATGTAACCATAGCTGCGTGCGCAATAACTTTTGCCGCACAGCACTTACCTTCACCATTAACCCATGAGCTCCATTACCTTATTCCCTATATCGGTATCCAACACCATAAAGCGTCTCAATATGATTAAAACTATCATCTACCTGTCGAAACTTCTTACGAACCCGCTTAATATGACTATCAATTGTGCGGTCATCGACATAAATACTGTCTCCATAGGCCGCATCGATGAGTTGGTCGCGCGACTTCACCATACCTGGGCGCAAGACCAAAGCTTTGACGAGCAAAAACTCCGTCACTGTTAGGGCAACATCAGTCCCATTCCAGACACATTGATGGCGTGCCTCATCCAGTGATAATCCCCCACGGATGAGGATCTCACCACCAACAGCTCCGTCGCCATCTAACCCAGCCTGACTCACTTCATGCCGTCGTAACAGGGCACGAATACGCTCCACCAACAAACGCACGGAAAAAGGCTTCGTGATATAATCATCCGCCCCGAGCCGTAGCCCCATAAGCTGGTCTAACTCTTCATCCTTTGAGGTTAGAAAAATAACCGGCAAACTACTTGAGCGCGTCCTCAGCCGACGTAATAACTCCATCCCATCCATACGCGGCATTTTTACATCCAACACGGCTAAGGAAGCCGAACGAGACAAAATACCCTGCAAGGCGCTCTCACCGTCCGTATACGTATGAACGACGAACCCCTCAGCCTCTAACGTCATTTGTACAGATGTCAGAATATTACGATCATCATCAACAAGAGCAATTATCGGGGCTTGCTGCCCCCTAACGCCATATTTCTCTTCCCCAAAAGGTTGATAAACACAAGGGAAGGGACCCTTTACCATGAAAACTCCTACCATTCTTCACAGGTACCGGAGATGTCAGAGAGTCCTACCCCCGGATTGCAATATAACATTGACACAGATGAGCACACACACATCTGCCCTCACTGATCACAATTTCTACACCAAAAGGTCATAGTTTTTGAATACCTTAAAATAGGGGTTTTTTAATATATTGTACCTTTATTTTACATTTTTTTAACCCATTTGCACCGCAAACAACCTTCAGCCTCTTGTTTTTACAAAAAACAATACTATCTATTATAGGTATTAAGAGGAGTATTTCCTCTATTTGTCGAATGACCTTGCAAAATATGCAAAGCCACGACATCAAATGGTTAGAAGGCTAGCTTGCGATGACAGTCTTTGCCATATAATGCAGGCCCGCCATCTCATAAGACGCGAACTAGGGTCACAACATGACAGAACAAACGTCTCATACCGAAACAGAACACCCCAACACCCCACAGCATGAGGCTCCCTCTCACGCTGATCAGCATGACAGCCAAACAGGCGAAGGCCATACACACGCTGAGGATAATGCCGAGGCACGCATCGCCGCGTTAGAAGAGAAATTGGCCGAGATGGAAGACCGCTGGAAACGCTCTGAAGCGGAAAACCAGAATCTTCGCACCCGCCATAAGCGCGAGCTTGAGGATGCCCGTCATTACTCGGTGCAGAAATTTGCGCGCGATGTTGTAGAAGCTGCCGAGAACCTTCAACGTGGCCTCTCTGCTCTCCCCCCGCATGAAGAAGGCGAAGATGGACTCATCACCCGCCTGCGTGAAGGGTTTGAGGGGACAGAGCGTGCCTTCCTCTCCATTTTGGAGCGGCATGGCATTACCAAACAAGACCCCACTCATGAGCCTTTTGATGCCAATCTTCATCAAGCCATGCAGGAGCAAGAGGTCGATCACCTCCCACCAGGGCATGTCGTCCAAGCATGGACACCAACCTGGTTGCTCAAGGACCGGCTGCTTAAACCTGCTATGGTTATAGTCTCCAACCCATCCTCAACCGGTCAAGCACCGAAGAAGGATTAAACAAAACAACACCCTCATGGCTCTATGACGAACATTCAGAACATCCTTATTATTCGTCATGGGGCCTTAGGAGATGTTTGTCAGGCTTTTGAGGCCTTTGCCTCCATTCGGCAGGCCTTTGCGCATGCCCATATTACCCTCCTCACCAGCAGCCCTTATCAAGCTCTTGCTGCCTCCACCCCTTGGTTTGACGCTATCGCGATTGATGACCGCCCCCCCATCACACATTGGCGGCATTGGCGTAATATCCGCGCTCTGTTGCACAAGATGGACCTTGTGTTCGACCTCCAAAACTCTGGTCGTACGAGCCGTTATCGCACGCTTGCACCGCGTACTATCCTATGGTCAGGCCAACAAAAGCGGGCGAGCCTCCCTCATCACAATCCCCAAGCCCGCCAGATGCATACGCTCTGCCGACAACGCGACCAGCTCCGCAGCGCAAATGTCCCTTTACAGCCCCGCACGATTCCAACCTTTCTAAAGGATGAAGGCCCATTCCTTACTGAGCCTTATGTGGTGCTTGTCCCCGGTGCTGCACCACATCGACCCGCCAAGCGATGGCCCCTCGCCTATTTTGCAGATTTAGCCCACACTATCGCCGCATGGGGGTATGTCCCCCTCATTGTAGGGAGTGCAGCAGACGCTCCCCTTGCCGCGCATATCTGCCACCATGTTCCCACAGCGCGGGACTTTACCGGCAAAACCACATTGCCTGCTTTAGCAGGGCTGCTCCATCGCGCTTTGCTTTGTTGTGGCAATGATACCGGGCCACTACATATGGCCGCTATGATGGATTGCCCCACCTTAACCCTCTTTTCTGCCGAAAGTGACCCCCGCCGTTGCGCCCCCCACGGCCTCACAGTAGGGCAAAACCGCGTGATGCAAGCAGATACGCTCGCTCATATACAGCCAGAACGTGTGATGACCTTGCTGCATGATTGGGGCCTCCCCCTCATGCAAGCACGCAGGGCACATCATGCAAAAAAATGACCCAACGGCACACTATCTCATATTAGGGCTTGCAGAAGAGCCGTTTTAAAGGCCATTTTGCCACCCGCTATGTTCAACGAATCCCTTTTCGCCTAACATAAGCTGAAGAATCCCTCTTGATGATGACTGACCAAGGAGTCCTTTCATGCCCGCCATTACCCTACCCGATGGAAGCATTCGCACCTTCGATGGGGCAGTGACAGGGACAACTATCGCCGACTCCATTGGCCCAGGTTTAGCCCGTGCGGCCATCGCGATGGAGGTTGATGGCAAAGCTGTGGATATAGGCTTTACCATCACGCAGGATAGCGCTGTTCGTTTCATCACCCGCAAAGATGAAGATGCCCTCCCGATGATTCGCCATGATGCTGCCCATGTCATGGCCGAGGCTGTGCAAGCCCTCTGGCCGGGGACGCAAGTAACCATCGGGCCAAGCATTAAAGACGGCTTTTATTACGACTTCTTCCGCGACAAGCCCTTCACCCCTGCCGATTTTGACGCCATCGAAACCAAAATGGCCGAGATTATCGCCCGTGGAGATGCCTTCACACGAGAGGTATGGGACCGTAACGAGGCCATTGCCTTCTTTGAGGAACGCGGTGAGAGCTTTAAGGCCGAATTGATTCGCGACCTGCCAGAGAGTGAGGAGATTTCCATTTACCGCCAAGGGGAATGGTTAGACCTCTGCCGTGGGCCGCATCTCCGCACGACAGGGGATGTTGGCAATGCCTTTAAGCTCATGCGGGTGGCCGGGGCTTATTGGCGGGGGGACCATCGCAACCCCATGCTTACGCGCATCTATGGCACAGCATGGCGCGATAAAAAGGAGCTTAAAGCCTATCTAGAACGCCTAGAAGAGGCCGAAAAACGCGACCATCGCCGCATTGGCCGGGATATGGACCTGTTCCATATTCAAGAAGAAGCCGTAGGGCAGATTTTCTGGCATCAAAAAGGTTGGCGGCTCTACACAGCGGTGCAAGATTATATGCGCCGCGCCCAGAACCGAAACGGCTATCAAGAAGTCCGCACCCCTCAACTTGTGGACCGCACCTTGTGGGAAGCCTCCGGCCATTGGGATAAATATCGTGAGCATATGTTCATCGCCACAGTGGAGGATGAGGATAAGACCCTCGCCCTCAAACCGATGAACTGCCCTTGCCATGTGCAGATCTTCCGCCATGGCTTGCGCTCTTACCGGGAGCTGCCGCTGCGTATGGCGGAGTTCGGGGCCTGTCATCGCTATGAACCCTCCGGCTCGTTGCATGGGATTATGCGTGTGCGCGGCTTTACGCAGGATGATGCGCATATCTTCTGCACAGATGACCAAATCGCTGAAGAAACGGCCCGCTTCGTCACTATGCTAGGCGAGGTCTATAAAGATTTTGGCTTTGAAAGCTTCCGCGTTAAATTCTCCGACCGGCCTGAAACCCGTGCTGGCTCTGATGAGGTCTGGGACCGTGCCGAGGGGGCCTTAAAACGTGCCTGCGAAATGGTTGGGGTAGAGTATGAGTTAAACCCCGGCGAAGGTGCCTTTTACGGGCCGAAATTGGAGTTCGTACTGACTGATGCCATCGGGCGCGACTGGCAATGCGGGACGTTGCAGGTCGATTATGTTCTGCCAGAGCGGCTAGATGCCTCTTATATTGGTGAAGATAGTGCCCGCCACCGGCCCGTTATGCTCCATCGCGCTATCTTGGGGAGTTTTGAACGCTTCCTTGGTATCCTCATTGAGCAATATGCCGGGAAGTTCCCCCTCTGGCTGGCCCCAACGCAAGTTGTGGTAGCGAGCATCGTGACGGATGCCGCTGATTATGCTCAAGAGATTACCGCACGTCTGCAAAAAGCGGGCTTGCATGCGGAGGCTGATATTCGCAATGAGAAAATCAATGCGAAGGTGCGTGAGCATAGCCTCGCCCGTGTACCAGTCATCCTCGTTGTTGGCCGCCGTGAGGCAGAGGAAGGTACAGTCAGCCTCCGCCGCCTTGGGGAACAAGCCCAAAAGGTCCTCCCTTTTGAGGAGATTCTCCCCGCCTTGCAGGAAGAGGCAACACCGCCAGACCTTCTCCGCGCTATGCAGCAGAAAACAGCCTGATACGCAGTCCATCCTCCCCCCTTGCGCCATGCCCGCACGGGGGGTATGAATCTAAACAGAAAGTTTGAGACCCCTCACCGTTTTGTACCGGGTGAGGCCCTAACATCGACAGGAGATGACCATAGCTAGACCGCCATTTCCCGCCGCCCCAAATCGCGAAGGGCCGCGCGTTAATGAAGAGATCCGAGTACCGCAGGTGCGCGTTATTGATGCCGCAGGCGAGATGGTTGGCATTATGTCAACAAGAGAGGCTCTTTCCCGTGCTTTTTCTGAGGGGTTAGACCTGCTGGAAATCAGCCCTACGGCCGAGCCTCCGGTGGCGAAGATTCTCGATTACGGCAAGTTCAAATATGAACAGCAAAAGAAGCGTAACGAGGCCCGCAAGAAGCAAAAGGTCATTGAGATTAAAGAGGTCAAGGTCCGCCCTGGCACGGGCGAGCATGACTTCCAGACCAAAGTAAAGGCTGTGCGTTCCTTCTTAGAGGAAGGAGATAAAGTTAAGGTCTCACTCCGCTTTAAAGGCCGTGAGGTTGCTCATCAGGAACTTGGCTCTAAGATGATGCACCGCATCCGCGAGTCTGTGGATGATATTGCTAAAGCTGAGCAAACCCCTCGCTTGGAAAATCGTCAGATGATTATGATTCTGGCCCCAAGCAAACAGCGGGATACAAAGTAGGCTTTGTACTTGCTCCATAAAAACCCGGTCCTTTATAAGGCCGGGTTTTTTAGTTTCTATCAGCTTGCAAGCTCCACAAGTGGATGCGACCGCTGCCGCCCTAATAAAGTGCATAAGGTAGAGGTAGGGGCACTTTGATTGAGCGTATAAAAATGGAAATGCTCCACCCCTTCCGCGCGCAAACGCTGGCAAAGGCGATCGACTACCACGGCACTCAAGCGCGTGCGAATAGGGGGGAGGTCATCCACCCCCTCAAAGAGCGTTTTTAACTCTTCTGGGACAGAAGCCCCGCACATTTTGGCAAAACGCCATGCTTGTACCGCCTTACCAATAGGCAAAATCCCCGGTACGATGGGTTTATTAATCCCCGCCTTCACCGCACGATCTCGGAAACGCAAAAAACATTCTGGGTCAAAAAAGAATTGCGTAATCGCCCTATCGGCCCCTGCATCAAACTTCTCTTTAAGATGCTCAATATCAGACTGCGCCGATTGCGCCTCGGGGTGCGTCTCTGGGTATGCCGCAACAGAGATCTCAAAAGGGGCAGTCTTCTTCAGCCCCGCTACAAGGTCTGCTGCATAATGATACCCCTCTGGATGCGGGCGATAAGGCGTTGGGACCTCACCTTTGGCAACCGGGGCATCACCCCGCAACGCCACAATATGCTTTACCCCTAGGTCCCAATAAGCACGGGCGACATCATCCACCTCACCTTTAGCGGCATTAACGCATGTAAGATGCCCCGCCAATGGGATAGGCAATGCCTCTACCATCTGTCGTAACGCCTCTAACGTACGCTCCCGCGAGGACCCACCCGCCCCGTATGTAACGGACATAAAGCGTGGCTCATAGGCAGCAAGACGCTGCGCTACCCGCAATAAAGCCGCGGCTTTCTCGTCCGTCTTAGCGGGAAAAAATTCGAATGAGACCTCAGCCATGATGTCCGTTCCTTCTAAAATAAATGTAAGTTATCGCGTTTTCGAATCCTGATGTAACGGCAGGCGGCCCATCCAAAGCTTAACCGTCAACTCACCATCCAAAGAGAGGGGCGGGTCTAACTCCAACCCAGCCGCTTTAAACCATTGCTGCATGCGCTCATCACTAAAACCGAGATACATATGCGCATCCCGCGTACGGAGCTCCTCACGGTCATGCAGGGCGAAATCCACCACCAGCAAACGCCCACCAGGGCTTAAAATCCGCGCCGATTCGGCAATCACAGCCGCCGGATGCTGTGCATAACGCAAGGCCTGATGCAAAATCGTCAGGTCAGCCGAGCCTGCGGCTAACGGCAGAGCATAAAAATTCCCCTGCCGTAACTTAATCTCCTCACCATCAGCCGTGCGATCATCTTCCAATTTCACACGCGCTAGCCGGAGCATAGAAGGGCTACGGTCAAACCCAATGGCACTCTCACAACGTGGGGCGAGAAGCTCCAACATGCGCCCCGTACCTGTCCCAATATCCACCACGCGCCCCAATGGCCCCGGTCCGACAAGCTCCATAATGGCCGACTCGACCGAATCTTCCGAGACATGAAGGGAGCGAATCGCATCCCATTCCGCGGCATGGACCTCAAACCAATCTTCTGCCTCACCCATACGGACATTCCGCACAGCTTGGAGACGTTGACGGTCAGCCCGGCCTATCTCGTCATCTTCTTCCTCATGATAACGCCGCCAATGGTCCAACGCGGCAAAGATGGGCTCTAGGTCATTCTCATCTCCTAAGGCGAGAAAAACCCAGCTCCCCTCCTTGCGGCGTTCCACCAACTCCGCCTCCGCCAGTACTTTAACATGGCGAGAGACACGCGGCTGGCTCTGGCCCAAAACTTGAGCCAGCTCACCGACAGACAACTCCATCTCACGCAATAAACGTAAGATTCGCAAACGTGTTGGCTCTGCAAGAGCCTGAAAGATGATAAGAGCACGATCCATGTGAGAGCATATATAACGATTTCATTATATATGCAATACATATTGACACATTAAAAAAGCCCTGCCACTTCTAATGGCCGAAGAGAGATCACCCGCCGCGTTGAAAGCAAAAAAGCGGTTGGACGTAATCTTCCATGGCTGTCTTACACGAGCAGTCTCATTCTTACTGGTGGGGGCTTCCCTCCACCAAAACGCCAGGAGGTATGTCATGACCGTACGTGTCGCCACATTGGGCTTTCCCCGTATCGGTGGTCGCCGTGAGCTAAAAAAAGCCCTTGAGAGCTTCTGGGCTGGTAACAGCAGCGAGGCTGAACTGCTCGAAACCGCCGCAGCCCTCCGTAAAGAAAATTGGACCCGCCAGAAGGAGCAAGGAGCGGATATTATCCCCTCTAACGACTTCTCCCTTTATGACCATGTGTTAGATACCAGCGCACTTGTTGGAGCTGTACCGGAGATTTACGGCCATAAAGGCGGCAAGGTGGACCTCACCACCTATTTTGCTATGGCCCGTGGCCGTCAGGTCTCTGGCGAGCATCCCGCTCATGACCAATCCCATGATTGTTCCTGCCAGCATCAACACGCAACCGATGTTCCTGCGGCGGAAATGACAAAATGGTTCGACACTAATTATCATTTTCTGGTGCCAGAGTTTAAAGCGGGGCAAAGCTTCCGCCTCTCCTCCACCAAAATTATTGATGATTATAAAGAGGCCAAGGCCCAAGGGATTGAGACACGCCCTGTTCTGCTTGGCCCCGTTAGCTTCTTGCTCCTCGGTAAAGCGCATGGGGCTGCCTTTAATAAGCTAGACTTACTCCCAGCTTTGCTGCCTGTTTATCATGAGGTCCTCCAAGCATTGCACCAAGCCGGGGCAGAATGGGTCCAGATTGATGAGCCAACTTTAGTGCTGGACCTTGATGATGCCGCCCGTAAAGCCTTTGCTCATGCTTATCAGAGCCTGAATAAAGCAGTACCCAGCATCAAGCTCTTCCTCACAACCTATTTCGGTGGGTTAGGCGATAACCTAGAGACTGCCCTCTCCCTGCCTGTCCAAGGCTTGCATATCGACCTCGTCCGCGCTCCACAGCAGCTTAATGACGTTGTCGCAAAAGCACGGCCGGACTTGCTGCTCTCCCTCGGTGTGATTGATGGCCGTAACATCTGGAAGGCAGACCTCTCCAAAATTATCGCACAAATTGCCCCGATTGCGGAGAAGCGGGACATCATCGTTGCACCGTCTTGCTCCTTGCTCCATACACCCATCGACCTAGAGCGTGAAACACAGCTGGATGCAGAGGTTAAAAACTGGCTCGCCTTTGCTGTGCAGAAAATTGCCGAGCTGGCTACGATTGCCAAAGCCCTTAATCAGGGGCATGAGAGCGTAAAAGCCATCTTAGATGCCTCCGATGCTGCCGTGCAGAGCCGTAAGACCTCCATACGCATCCATAATCAGGAAGTCAAAAAACGTGCTGCTCAAAAAGATGCAAAGCTAACCCAGCGTCAATCCCCCTTCCCTACACGCCAAAAAGCGCAGGAAGGTGCCCTCAAGCTGCCGCTCTTCCCCACAACGACCATCGGCTCCTTCCCGCAGACCAAAGAGGTACGCCAAGCCCGTGCCCGCCATGCGAAGAAGGAACTCTCTACACAAGATTATGTAGCCTTCCTCAAGAAGGAAACAGAATCCGCCATCAAATGGCAGGAAGAGGTTGGGTTGGATGTGCTCGTTCATGGTGAGTTTGAGCGCAACGACATGGTGCAATATTTTGGTGAGAAGCTCTCCGGCTTTGTCTTTACCAAACATGCATGGGTACAATCTTACGGCTCCCGCTATGTGCGCCCGCCCATCATCTTTGGTGATGTATCCCGCCCCGCCGCAATGACGCTGGATTGGTGGCAATATGCCCAATCTTGCTCCAAAAAGCCGGTCAAGGGCATGTTGACAGGCCCTGTCACCATCCTCAACTGGTCCTTTGTGCGTGATGACCAACCACGCTCTGAGACATGCCGTCAGATTGCCTTTGCCATCCGTGATGAAGTGCAAGACCTAGAAAAAGCCGGTTGTGGCGTCATCCAGATTGACGAAGCCGCCCTGCGCGAAGGCCTCCCCCTCCGCCGTAAAGACTGGCAACATTATCTGGATTGGGCTGTGGAGAGCTTCCGCATCACTGCCAGCGGTGTGCAGGATAAGACGCAGATTCACACCCATATGTGCTACTCCGAGTTTAACGACATTATCGAAGCCATCGCCGCTATGGATACTGACGTTATCTCCATCGAGACAGCACGGTCCAAAATGGAGCTGCTAGAGGCCTTTACTCATCATAAATACCCCTCTGAGATTGGGCCGGGTGTGTATGATATTCACTCCCCCCGCGTCCCCTCTGTAGAGGAAATGGTCGAGCTACTCCGTGCTGCGGAGAAGAAGGTCTCCCGCCGTCAACTTTGGGTGAACCCTGATTGCGGCCTCAAGACCCGTAATTGGGCAGAGGTCCGCCCGGCCATTGCTAACATGGTCAAAGCTGCCGAGATCCTGCGCGGTTAACGCAGGCAGTAAGCTGAGGGAGGGGTGTCATCAGCCCTCCCCCACAACAAAAAGGCTCTTTCCTTTAATGGGAAAGAGCCTTTTTTAATGGACCCATCCTATAATAGCCTTAATGGCTTGATGTTGGCTTATCGCTTTTACCAGAAGGCATAACATGGCAGGTAAAAGCCGTACCCTCTTTATCCTCCCGAGCGAACGTGACCTCATCGCCTTTGGACCACCAGCTATAGCGGTCTGCGACATATTTCGTACCATCACCAGCGACAACATTGGCAAACACCATCACCCGTCCATCCACAGGCAATATGGCAAGGGCCATAATATCCGCACTATAATATGTGACCGTAAATGGCTTTGCTGGCAGGGAGGTCCGTAAAGAGCGGACATCATCTCCGGCCTTCTTATCATCCACGACACAATTATAGGTCACATCCTGCCGCCCGACTGTTTCATCCGCTGGGAGGGGGATGAGCAAATGATTCTCCCCCTTATGGACAGGCTTTGCCATGGCCATAGAACTTACACACATAAAAGCCGCAGCCCCACATAACCATAAACGACTTTGCTGTTTCAGCATGTTACTGCACCCCATCAGACACAACTCCCTTTATCACTGTACGGCGTTTACGCGCCTGACGCGCACCGGGCGGGGGCATTTGGCATGCCATAAAATACAGCCCCACAACGAAAGTCAGCTGCGATAATAAGCCCAAGCGGTCCCATAACCACATTTGTGGCTTGGCTGCCCCCACAAATAGCGAGATGGTCTCGTAGAGCAAAAACCCAAGACACACCACACGCAAGCTATACATCATCGGCCGTAGAGGGTTCATCATATTCGGCCTTACTAAGGTCTGAAACCGCTGGAAGCCAATAAACAACATGATGCTACAAAGCAGCACCAAAATAGCTTCCACACTTTCACCCAGCGTTGCCCCGTAGAGGAGTAACGGGGCTAAAAGGCAAACAACCTGTAAAAGAACAGACCCAAGCTCAAAACTGATGCCGATATTCCAAGCGGATGTTTCCTCTGGCAGACGGTCCACCAGAGGTTGAAACAGCCTATCCAAAATAAAATCATCAATCGCTTTTAAAAAATCTGCTTTCATTCCGCCCTCTTCCATTCCATGCCAGCATTGCCTAGCATAATCCCTTATAGAGATGGAGGATAATAAACCCCTCCTCTTAACGATAAGCCGCCTCTCCTTGCCATCAAAGGATATATACCTCATGCCCCGGCCTACACTCTTCCGCTCTGCTTTATTAGCAGCCTCTCTCCTAGCAGGCGGCCTCCCAGCTTATGCGGCCTTTGCGCAACCGGCCCCCACCGCACCGCAGACCACACAGCAGGATGAAGCCGGGGTCACCCGCGCGACTCTCAAAAATGGCTTGCGGGTTATCATCATCCAGAACCACCTCGCCCCTGTCGTGCAAACCATGATGAATTATGAGGTCGGCTCGGTCAATGCGCCGGCTGGCTTCCCCGGTACGGCCCATGCGCTAGAGCATATGATGTTCAATGGCTCCCAAACCTTAAGCCGGGACCAGCTTGCTACCCTCAGCGCACGGCTAGGCAATAATGATAATGCCGATACAACCTCGGATGTCACCCAATATTACTTCACAGCCCCTGCAAGTGATTTAGACATTCTCCTCCGCATTGAGGCAGGGCGGATGGAAGGCCTCACCCTCAGCAAAGATGAATGGGCCCATGAGCGCGGCGCGATTGAGCAAGAAGTCTCACGCGACCTTTCCAGCCCCATTTATCGCTATATGTCGCAAGTGCGCGGCTTGCTCTATAAAGGCACACCTTATGAGGCTGATGCCCTTGGCAGCCGTCCCTCCTTCGATGCCACAACGGTTGAGCAATTACGGCAATTTTATAAAAATTGGTATGCTCCCAATAATGCCGTCCTCATCATCACGGGGGATGTTGAACCAACCCACACCTTAGCCCTTGTTGAGAAGGCCTTTGGGGCTTTGGCCGCGCGCCCTCTGCCTGCGCGCCCACAATTTACCCCCAAGCCCGTCACCCCGCATGAGCTTGCCTTGCCGACCGACCTCCCTGTGGGGTTAGTCACACGCGCCTGGCAAATGCCCGGCCAGCGTGACCCGCGCTTTGCTGCTGCTACCTTGCTGGCTGATGTACTCTCCAGCCAGCGAGGCGACCTTTTTGCCCTCGTTCCCCAAGGCAAAGCGTTAGAGACTGGCTTTTTATACGACCCAGACGCCCAAGGCGGCATTGCCACCGTCTATGCCGCCTTCCCCCAAGGGGGTGACCCAGCCCCCCTCCGGGCCCAAATGGCCGCCATTATGGAGCATTACCGCACAACGGGCCTCCCCGCAGACCTCATCGAGGCTGCCCGGCGACGCGAAATTGCCGCATTGGAGTTTAATGCCAACAGCATTAGCGGGCAGGCTGAAAGCTGGTCACAAGCTGTTGCCATCCAACATCTACACAACCCACGCGATATGATCCGCGCCTTCCAAACCGTTACAAAGGCCGAGATTGATGCCCTCGCGCAGGAATGGCTAAAGCCTGACCATGCTATTAGTGCCACACTCACCCCGAGCAATTCCGGCAAGCCCTTGGCCGATAAAGGCTTTGGCGGGGCAGAATCCTTCACTAATCCTCCCAAAGAGCATGTCACCCTCCCTGATTGGGCCGAGCAAGCCCTCGCACGGCTGAGCCTCCCTCCAGCCTCACCCCAACCTTATGCGACAATCCTACCAAACGGGCTGCGGCTGATTGTTCAGCCTGAGCATGTTAGCCACACCATTGAACTTTACGGCACAATCCGCCAGACACCCTCCTTACAACAGCCGCAGGGGAAGGATGGCGTTGCCTCTCTGACCGATCAACTCTTCCTTTATGGCAGCACACAGCATGACCGCTTGGCCCTTGCCCGTGCGTTGGACGACATCTCGGCTGAAGAAAATGCCGGGAGCAGCTTCACCCTCAGCACATTGACGGAATCCTTCCCAGCAGGGCTGTCCCTCCTTGCGGAACATGAGCTTCACCCTGCCTTCCCAGAGGAAGCCTTCCGTATCACACGGGAGCAAGAAGCCCGTAGCCAGAAAGGGACACTCCAATCCCCGGCCTATCATTTTGGCCGTGCGGTGCGTAAGGCCCTCGTCCCCGCCACGGACCCCACACTCCGCGAAGCAACACCAGAGAGCATCCGCGCTCTTAGCCTTGAAGATGTCAAAACCTACTATAAACAAGCCTACCGGCCAGACCTTACAACCATCGTCATTATTGGCGACATCACCCCAGAGGAAGCACGCCAAAAAATCATGGCCGCTTTTGGGGGATGGAAGGCCGAAGGCCCCACCCCTAGACTAGACCTCCCAGCTGTTCCCCTCAGCCGGGCAAGCCAAGCCGTGGTAGCGGACCCGGGTCGCTCCCAAGACCATGTTACATTGACTGAAACATTGGGCCTGACTATCACCAACCCAGACCGTCACGCTCTTGCCGTTGGCAATACCATCCTTGGGGATGGCTTCTCCTCCCGCTTAATGCAGGACCTCCGCGTCCGCACGGGGTATGTTTATAGTGTGGGTAGCCAACTTAATTATAGCCGCACGCGCAGTACCATCTCCATCACCTTTGGGGCAGACCCCGCTAAAGTCTCCGCCGCCCAAGCTCTTGCACTAAAAGACCTTGAAAGCTTGCGGACAACACCCGTCTCGGCCGATGTACTAGACCTCGCCAAGGCTAGCTTGCTGCGTAGCTTCCCTATGAGCCGCGCCAGCTTTAGCTCCCTTGCTGGGCAATGGCTCTCCCTCATTGACCTCGGCCTCCCACTTGATAGCCCTGACCAAGCTGCGAAAGCTGTATATGAACTCAGTGCCGCAGATGTGCAGAAAGCTTTTGCAAAATGGGTCCGCCCTGCGGATATGGCGCGTATCATCATGGGGCCGGCCCCACACACAAAGCCGCAGCACTAAGCAGCCCCATAACAACCCCATAACAAAAAGGGCACCCTCAACGGGTGCCCTTTCCATCGCCATTACGCTTGACGCAAAGTAGTTTAAAGCAGCTTCTCCGCTTTAAGATATTCCACCGCTTGGCGGATGCGATGGCCGTAGAGATGCTCCTTCATTGTGCGCTCCTGCGCCTTTTTAGCCATCTCAAAACGCAATCCATCATCACGCAAATACCGGCTTATAATTTGCTCAAAATCATCCCGGTTGGAGAAAACGGGAATCTCATCTGCCTCATAATAGCGGCGTAATTCGTAAGTCTCCTCATGAAAGACTTGAAAGGCCCCTGCCGCTGCGGCCTCAAAGGTCCGCGGCCCCGGTGTGGAAGGAGCAATAGCAAAGCGTTTATTCTCAAAATGTAGAGACCGCCCTAAATTTAACACAAGGCGGGAGCGGCTATAAAGTTCGATAAGCTGTTGCTTCTCAATCCGCGCATCAGAAAAGCCAATCCCCATCTCACCCCAGCCTGGCCCGATGATACGGATGTTAAGCTGTTGCAGCAGGGGCATTAAATTCCGCACCACCTCTTTGCGTGAGCTAAACGCCACACCGCAGAAAAGCACATCAATCGTCTTTTCCGTATTTCGCTCCAGCGGGACATAATGCAACTTAGGACACGCCCCTAAAGGCAAGTGAAAGACCCTATCACGCTGATAAAAATTATGCCCCCAACGGTCGCAGGAAAAGATCACATCAAAATCATACCCGATTTGATAATGTGCGTCTTGCTCATACGGGTCCTCTGTCGCCCAAAAGGTCGTCACAGCACCAATCTGCCGCGCCTCCCGTGCAATCTCCCCATAATAGGTACTCTCCGGTAGGTAAGAGCCCATTGCAAAAACCAAAGCTGGCTTTAACGTCCTAATAGCCGAGGCTGCCGTCATGACATGAGCGGCGATCACATTGCCCTTACCAAAGCAATCCTCCAGCCCATCCATAATGGTTGCTCGTACCTGAGCATTCGCATGGCTCTCATACCGCCCACCACTACAGAGCAAAACCTTTTGCGTCTGTTTTTCACCACGGCTAGAGGTCTGAGTAACCTTCCCTGCGGTCCGCTTCTTCCCTGCGCTCATTCTCGTTCCCATTTTTACAATCCCTTTACATTATTTAGTTGAATTAATTGAGAGATGCTTTCACGATTTGTTGTAACCCCTGCCGAAAATGCTCCGGGTCCGTATCTTTCTGGACCGCCTTCAAAGCGGATTGGCGAAGCCGCTGCCATAAAGCCTCATCATTATACAATCGCTCCACCTCCGAAGCGAAAGCGCGCGGATCCTCCGCCGGCGCGCTTAAGAGAGTATCTCCGGCGTCCCAACCGACCTCTTCCCGCAATATCTCTGTAACGACCATAGGTACCCCCCGCGCAGCAGCTTCTTGCACCTTAAAAGGCAGTCCCCCTGCAAAACGCGTGGGCGCCACAAAAACCCGGTAACGGTCAAAAAGAGTGGCTAAATCATCCACCGCTCCCAAGATCTCTACCCGGTGATGTTGTCCCAAAGCCGTCATGTCCACAGAGGGATGTACATAGCCCGCAATATGCAAGCACACATCATCTGGCAACGCATTGAGATAAGGCAAAACCTCCTCCACAAACCACATCATGCTGTCATAATTAGGCGATTGCACATTATGGAACGCCCCAAGGAAGAGGATATCCCGCCGCTCCGCATAAGGCCGCGGCGTGGGGGCTGGCACCATACTATGACCCAACACCATAACATTAACATAACCTGCGCGTTGGATCAGCCTCGCATCATGCTCCGTTACGGCGATAATCTGCCGACAATAATGAGCGCTCTGCAATTCCTCAGCCAGAAGAGCGTCCAAAGCGTGCTCTTGCTCTTCAGCCGTACGTGTTGGTGCAGGCGTTCCATCAGGCAAAAGGCCCGTCACCGCTTGTTGCAATAAAGCCCGTGGAGCTGCAACAACCTCTGTATCCATCACCGAGCCACAATGCGTTAAAAACCGGCTCGCCTCATTCAGTACAGGTAACAAACGCGCCATGTTATGTGTCCGCCCGACCCAGAGTAAATCATAATACCCCGCACGCTCCTCTAAAAAAGCCGGCAAGGTGGACATATCTTGGTCAAAAGCTAACTCTACTTCCTCTGGGAAATCACGATAAAGTAAGAAAGCAGGCAGTTGCTCACGCATTACGGGAAAGACTGTTACGTGATAATCCAACGCTACTAAAGCACGCACGATATCATTAGAGCGCACATAGCCTGAGCCCAACCCTCGTAAAGGGATTCGGTCCTCTATCAAAAGCACGCGCTGCCGCTCTGGCCTGCGCCGCTCCCGCCCTAACAGAGCATTACGAATATGCTGGGGCTGTTGATGACGTAAAAATTCTAAATGCTGTTGGGCAAAAACCTTCCAATGCCGTTGGATTAGTTTATGCGACCCACTCTGGCCGGAACTGCCAAACTCCAAATGTTCGACCATCGCCAATGGCTCATACACAATCCGCGCCCCAATTTTTTGGAGACGAACGCATAAATCCGTATCCTCAAAATAAGCGGGCCAATAGCGCGTATCATACCCCCCCAAGCGACGTAGCAACCCCGTTTTAACCAGCAAAAACGCTGCCGAGCCATAATCAACATCACGCGTAAAGCTAGCCTCTGGGGTGTTCGGATCATCCTGTCTGCGATACCCATATGTCGCACCATCCCGCCAGATGATGGACCCAGCCTCTTGCAGCTGCATATTTGTCCGCACCAACCGTGCTGCTACAGCCCCCGTTGTCTCCGCACGATAAAGACGCCTCAGGGCATGGTGCAATGCCTCAGGGTATAAGCGAA
This sequence comes from Bombella saccharophila, assembly GCF_026385475.1. Lineage (GTDB taxonomy): Bacteria > Pseudomonadota > Alphaproteobacteria > Acetobacterales > Acetobacteraceae > Bombella > Bombella saccharophila. The sequence continues at coordinate 27,048 of NZ_JANIDW010000003.1, read as the reverse complement.
CGTCGTTATTAAGATATAAAACAGCTGGGGCCGTCACATGTGCTAGGGCCTCATTACAACCCAGCAAATACCCAATATTGACCTTGTGACGCAGGATAATGGCCCCCTCCACAAGGTCCTCTAATCCTGTTGTTTCATCCCGAGAGCCAGAATCAACGAGGATTAACTCAATCGCGCCCTTATACCCCCCCCGCAAAGAGGCCAAAGCTTGAAGTGTGAGGTCTATCTGATCATGCACCACCATGATGACGCTAACATCTGGCACACCCCGCACGCGGAAATCCAACTTCTGACGCGCAAGAAGAGGAAGATATAAAGCTGCTTCATCACGAAAAAGCTGGCGCGTCTGATCCTCCACCAACGCAGGCTCATCTATCCCCGCCGCTGTAGCCTGACCATTCTTCTCCGCCACAAACCGTGCAAATGGGCTATCAAAAACCCCGCCATCACAATCAAACCATACAAGCGGAAGTTGCTTATATCGCCTAAGGTCCACCCCTTCGATAGGGCTACGCCCCTCATGCGCTCCAAACCGCACAAAATGCTCATAACCATTCCGCAACCCCTCTCCGCCTAGGGATGGCAGAATATCAGGCGATGTCTCACGGTAATAAGCCTCATCAAACCAAGGAGAGGGGTTAAAGGCCTCAGGCGTTGGGTTTGTTAAATAATGGTGCAGCGCATTACCATAATCCCCGGCCGCAATCGCCTCTTGCACCTGCGGATAAGTCTGCACGTACCAGGCAGGGTCAAAATACCATGAGGCTGGTGCTGCATCAGCAATATGGGCTGGTAAAACCAACCATGAGGCTAACAACCCCTCGGGGCCAAACCATTCCCCATAACGATGAGCCATAGCCCGTAGGAGACGGACATCACAAAATGGCCCCGCTACAAAACCGTGCTGCTCCCCGTAAGAAAGATAATGGTCATACCCGTTATAAAAGCCCCGCTGCGCTAAATAATGATCTGTCAGCGTAACATAACGACGACGATAGGCGGCTTCATCAAACAACCAATGCGGAGCAAGATGCGTATAACCAACGTCACAATAATGGGCAAAACCAGACTTCCAACGCCGCTCTAACAAACCACGCCGGACCTCTGGATAAGCCTGCTTATACCAAATCTCATCAAAATACCGGTTGGGAGAATGACCACGATGACAACCCACCTCCTCATAAAAAAGGTAGGAATCCTCATACCCATGCTGCACCATGAGCTCCGCTACATCAGGGTAACGGAGCTCATACCATTCACGCTCAAACCCCATCCAAAGAGGTCTATGTTCCTCACGCGTCTTAGCATCTGGGACGGATAAAGCGAATGTCATAAGCTAGGCTGTTGGTCTGCTAATTCTGTCACCAACGCCCTGATACGCTCTGCCTGCTGAGCTGTCGGCTCTTTACGCTTTGCAGAATGGCAACGTCCCTCTTCCATCTGGACGCAAAGATCCGTCACCACCATCCCAAACACTTCGCCAATAATATTCACCAAAGCTAGCCGCCATATCCCTTTCATGGTGTTGATCTGCCCCTTCCAAGGGCGCAACACGCCCTCAAAGCCAGAACAAAGCGGGGCATCCCCATGCACGACACGCACATCATCCCGCGCGAAACGCTCCAAGGCGAAAAGGACCACCTTATCGCTCTCATCTCCGACCATCGCCGCATAGATTGTACCAGAGCGCCCTAGGCCATTAAGGAAGCTCCACCCCCGTAAAGCTAAGGCCCCTTGATCCTCCATATTTTGCGGAGTACCTGCCTCCTTCTTATCGCTTGAGCCAAGAACATCGAAACGGTCTAAGAAATAAAGCTGATCCCCACGTTCCTGCGCGAACAGACGCCCACGGGGGAAGCGCGCCAAAGGCACCCCGCGCAACACATTATCCCCATTTGTCACGCGGAAGAAATCCGCCAGAATAACGCTATTTTCTGGTTTGGCGGCGCGGATGCTCTGCACCTGGCCACCCTTAACATCCATCCCATGCGATAAAAGCTGGAAGGCACCGCGTCCATTAATCACATTGATAATACCAATGCGATATGTCCCTTCGCACCATTTACCACGCAACGCCGCTTTTGCTGAGAAACCAGAACGACGCGGGACTTTATTACCAAAAAGCTCTGAAATATCTGTACGTATTTCACGCTCTGCTTTCATGAAGATGAGAGGGCTATTCTCTTTCTCATTAATCAGAACAACATAGACCTGCCCTGAGGTACTGACATCCGGTAAGAAGAGCCAACCACGGAGATGGAACTCATCAGCAGGTTTAAATGTCCGCTCTGCCCCTTCAACAAGGACATGATGACAAATATCATCCAAATAACATTGCGCCCCCTGGATGGCGAACCAATCCGTTATATGCCCTGGCAAACTGACAGATAAATCCCGCACTAATGGAGGGTCAAAAATATGCCGCGGCGGGGCTTGATGCTTCCATGAGGAAATAGGCAGGAGATGAATCTGCCCTGCATCCAACATTAACTCCGACACACCAAGCAAACGCTGGGGGGCAAGGTCATGATATAACTTTAATAGCTTAGCTGCGTAATCACCCTCATGCGTCCAAAGCTCAGGGCCGATTGCCTTCATCATCCGCTCGCGAATCTCTTCTGAGGACCGCAGCAGCTCCAACCGTTCTAACGCAATATCAGGCCGGCTAATCGGCACTTTATAGCCATTCACCCCGTCAGTCACACGGTCATGCAACGCCCCAACATCTGTAACAATGGGCACAAGCCCATATTGCCATGCCTCAGAGAGGGAAATGCAATAAGTCTCCGGCCATATGGATAAAAATAGAGCAACATCAGCTTGCTTCATGACATCAGTACTACCAACGTCATACCGCCCATGAACCGTCACATTGGGCCGTTGTAATCTCTCCAATACTGGCTGATAATCGGGGTGAATATGCCCTAAAATATGAAAGTGGAAATGCTCAGGATGGGCCGCTTCAATGAGAGCGAGAATCGTATCCGCCCCCTTTGTCCGCACAAAATTACCCACAATCGCCACACCAAGTGGTCGTTGCTCTAGCGGCGCATACCGATTGGGGATTACCGGTACCGTTACATCTGGGCTGGGAATCCCATTAACTAGGCTGATCTTTTTATCAAGGACAGGATAAACCCGGTGCATGAAGTCACGTGAGTGCTTCGTCCCGAACATGATAGCATCAACATGGTGCAACATCCTGTCGATAAAGGCACGACGGGTCTGCTCGCCACCATACTCAACCCCCTCAGCGGATTTGAGCATCACATCCATGGCTAAAACCGAGTAAAACTCACCCTCGGCATAACGCATATCTTGATTCAACAAGTTATAGCGGGATGATACTAACCAAAAATCATGAGCAGAAAATAACACACCCGTGCCGTTTGCCTTAGCAATCAACGGCAAAGATAATGCATGGTGGCCAAGATGCTGAAAATGTACAACATCAATATTATACTGGCTCAACACACTCGAGAAAGCTGTCTCCTCCTGTGCATCGCAAACAATATCCTGCCAATCCCGCTCGACAATATCAAAACGCTCTAGCTCGTGCCCATTAGCAGAGAGAAGGCGACAAAATGCCCCACGCCTTAGCCAGAAATAAAACTCAACCTCACGCCCAAGAGCCGCGCACAGCTCCCGCTGATAAACCTCGACCCCACCCCACACTTGCTCATGAATTGTGGAATGCGTACACATCAACACACGCAGGCGATTCCGCCGAGGGCTAGGCCGTACCTCCGTTGGAAGAGAACGTTTAAAATCCGCCTTCGTAATATCTTGAATTTTCTGTAGTCGATGTTCGTAAAGATGCTGTTTAAGGACAGTATTTTGTGCATTAATTGCAGAGCGTTTACGCAACGCAGCATTATTAAGAAGTCGCGCAATATTTTCGACAACTTCATCATCATTATGTGCGAGGTGAACACCCTCTACAGTTTTAAAACAATTAATATCCATCCCCGACGCAACTTCAACCACTTGCGCCGTACCCGCCAAGCCAAGCTCAAAATAACGTGGCCCTGGTGCTGTAGCTTGGCTGACATCACCGTGACTTGCATAGTCACGGAACATGGTCAGCGTCACAGCACTCGCATTGGCAAAATCAATGAAGGCTTCATGGCTGACAGGCCGTTGCAACGCCAAGGCGGCTATATCATCAGGCAACGGAGGAAGAAACTCATTCCCAGGGCAGACGAGCTTTAGGCGCACATCAGGAAAACTGGCCAACACGCGCCGTAAGGTCCGCACGCGATTCGGCCACATCGTCCCTGCAAAAAACAAGTCATAATCACAATCAGGCACGGCACGTACTGTACGCTCATGCAGGCTTTGGCTCGCTGCTAACGGCAGATAATGCCCCTTACCTTGATACGCATCCACACAAGAGGGATCATTCGTAAAAATATAATCAAAAAGGGGGGCAGCTTGGGCGTTGAATTCCCTCATAAAAGGGTCCTCAAACGTCCATAAAATAACCGTTTTAAAAGCGGAGCGGACACGCCGAATCAACGCTTGGTTTAAGCGCTGTCCATCGATACATAAAAGCGTATCATGCTGACCAGAAGCCGCAACACCTGCGAGGCTCATATTATCTGCGACAACGATATTCTCTTTTCCAAAGAGTGCTTCCGCCGCACGCTGGATGGCTAAGGTCAGATAAGCATTCGCGTTATGCGTATAATTAGTGTTGTAGATGATCGCCATTTATGACCTCAAGCCCCCAGAAGCCTATCGCACGATAGAGTAAACGCTACCTTAATATATTCTGAATGACGATTTATCACTCTTATCAAGGTGAAACAATAAAAGGGTGACCAACAAATGGCCACCCCTTATCTCTTCTGCATGAGGCAGTCGAAAAATCCACTGCCTCACCGCAGAATCAAGGCTCTCAGTCCTCTGAGCTACGACGACGGATAGCCGCACCCAGAATATCACCAAGAGAGGCCCCAGAGTCGGAAGAACCATACTCGTTGATAGCCTGCTTATCTTCCTCAACCTCACGACCACGGATGGTCAGAGATAGCTTGCGGGAAGCGCGGTCCAAACCAACAACCTTGGCATCAACCTTCTCACCAACAGCAAAACGCTCTGGGCGCTGCTCGCTCTTATCACGAGCCAGCTCGCCACGGCGGATGAAGCCTGTCAACACATCGTCAACCTTAACCTCAATCCCGTTGCTCTGCACAGCAGTGACAATGCAGGTCACAACATCGCCTTTATTGATGCGCTCCAGCACATCGGCAGCAGGGTCTTCCTGAAGCTGTTTAATACCAAGAGAGATGCGCTCTTTCTCAGCATCAACGTCAAGAACCTTAGCCTGAACGACCTGGCCCTTTTCGTAACGCTTCATGACCTCTTCGCCGGACTCATCCCAAGAGAGGTCGGACATATGGACCATACCGTCAATATCGGCAGACAGACCAATGAACAGGCCGAACTCTGTGATGTTGCGGATCTCACCTTCGATGATGGAGCCAACCTTATGCTCCTCAGCGAACTGCTCCCAAGGATTGCGCTGAACTTGCTTCAGCCCCAGAGAGATACGGCGTTTTGCGCTATCGACATCCAGCACCATGACCTCAACCTCCTGAGAGGTAGCCACGATCTTGCCCGGATGGACGTTCTTCTTCGTCCAGGACATCTCAGAGACATGAACCAGACCTTCAACGCCCGGCTCCAGCTCAACAAATGCACCGTAATCGGTGATGTTGGTCACGCGGCCTGTAAAGCGCGCATTGACGGGATATTTAACAGCCACATTCTCCCATGGGTCAGCCTCAAGCTGCTTCATCCCCAAGGAGATACGCTGTGTATCGGAGTTAAAGCGGATCACCTGCACGCGAACGGGCTGGCCAATCTGCAACGCTTCGGACGGATGATTAATGCGCTTCCACGCAATATCTGTCACATGCAGCAGACCATCCACACCGCCAAGATCAACGAACGCACCGTAATCGGTGATGTTCTTGACCACGCCATCAAGGATCATCCCTTCCTTCAGGCCCTGAATCAATTCAGAACGCTGCTCAGCACGGGTCTCCTCCAACACAGCACGGCGGGAGACGACAATGTTACCACGCGCACGATCCATCTTCAGAATCTGGAAAGGCTGCGGCTGGCCCATCAACGGCCCAACATCACGCACGGGGCGGATATCCACCTGGCTACCCGGTAGGAAGGCCATCGCACCGCCTAAATCTACCGTGAAGCCCCCCTTCACGCGGCCATAAATCGTGCCATTAACGCGCTGATTGTGTGCAAAGGCACTCTCCAGAGCAGTCCATGCCTCTTCACGACGGGCTTTCTCGCGGGACAGCACGATGGAACCATCGCGGTCCTCGTAGCGCTCGATAAACAGCTCGAACACATCACCAGGCTTAATGTCCGGTGTTGCGCCCGGCGGGCCAAACTCACGTAGAGCCACGCGGCCTTCGCTCTTAAGGCCGACATCAACAATCACGTGGTCATCTGTCAGACGGACAACGCGACCGCGGACAACAGTGCCATCAAACGCACTGTCAGTGCCCAATGTCTCTTCCAACAGGGCTGCAAAATCTTCTTTACCGTGTTCCGGTGTATTCTGAGTGGCAGAAGCCATGTATTTCCAGCATTCCAGAGTGTCGCAGCCTATGCCCGACACTCAGCTATGCGCTATTCCCCCGACTATCGAAGCCTCAAGAAACAACGTCTCCTCCCAGCCCCACAACCCGGAGTGGAAGTCATCATCACAAAAAACACCCCACATCCACCTTCTCAGGGATATAAGGCCGTAACATTACGGGCTGTATAACGCTACGCTACCACCACAACACGCTTGGAGGGGGGACTGTCAATAACGAAGTGTGAAATCACACCCGAATAATCCCTTTCTCCTGCAAAATCTGGCATACTTTTTCTAACACGGCAGCAGCATCAAGCCCATCAGTCAGAATCTGCACAGCATCCTCAGCAGGACGAAGCGGAGCCGTTTGGCGTGAGGCATCCTGCCCATCGCGCGCATTAATAGCGGCCACTTCCGCCGCTAACGCTGCCGAATCGGTACAAGACTGGCCATAACGCTGGATGTAACGCCGCTGGGCGCGGACCTCTGGCGAGGCCGTAATAAAAAACTTCGCCGTAGCTTGGGGGAAGACGACCGTACCAATATCCCGCCCATCCACAACCGCGCCACGCGCACGAGCAAAGAGACGTTGCCGCTCTAGCAACGCTGCACGAACCTCTGGCTCCTTTGCCACGAGAGAGGCTGCACGATCCACCTCTGGCGTGCGTAAATCATCGCGGCGCATATCCTCTGGCATAAGCTGGCGAGCTTGCTCTGGCCCGTCATGGGCGGGGTCACCACCTTGGTCTAGCACACGGCGAGCCACAGCGCGGTATAGCAACCCGGTATCAAGGTAAGGCAAAGCCAGTACCTCCGCTAATTGCCGCGCTAATGTCCCCTTCCCCGCCGCCGCAGGGCCATCAATCGCGATGATAGGGTATTTCATGCCATGCTTGCTCATGCCGTAAGCCCCGCACCAAGATGATTCATTAAAGCCACAAAACCGGGGAAGCTCGTCTCGATAAACGCTGTATCATCAATATGGACGGGTTTTTCTGCCGCAAGCCCTAACACGGTAGCACTCATCGCTAAACGATGGTCCATATGGGTTTGCACATGCCCCCCACCGGGGAGGCGGGCTTGGCCCTCAATAATCACATCATCACCTTCCACCTGCACCTTTGCGCCATTTGCCTCTAACAACGCTACGGTGGAAGCGAGGCGGTCACTCTCCTTCACCCGCAATTCGGCAAGGCCGCGCAAGCGTGATGTCCCCTCCGCAAAAGCACAGGCCACAGCGAGAATCGGATATTCATCAATCATGGAGGGCACGCGTATGGCAGGTACATCAACACCCTTTAGCCGCCCAGCGCGCACATGAAGGTCCCCGATGACTTCCCCGCCCTCAATGCGCTCATCGCGTATCTCTAGTGAGGCCCCCATCTCCTTGAGGGTTTTAAAGAGGCCTGTACGTAACGGATTCTGCCCCACAGCCTCTATAACAATGGACGACCCCGGCACAAGCAACGCCGCCACAACGGGGAAAGCCGCTGATGATGGATCCCCCGGTACCAACACATCCTGAGCCACCAAACGCGCTGGACCTTTTAGCGTGATGCGCCGCCCTGCCTCTGGTAGCTCCTCCACCTTCACCTCTGTGCCGAAATGACGGAGCATATTCTCGGTATGATCGCGCGTGGGGGCGGGCTCCTCCACCACGGTTTCTCCTTCGCAATTCAACCCTGCGAGCAGGATAGCGGACTTCACTTGGGCCGAGGCCACTGGCAAGCGATAATGCAATGGCTTGCCTTTACCAGTCCCCTCCACAGCCATAGGCAGCTTCTGCCCCGCACGGGTGACGAATCGCGCCCCTGTCTCGGCCAAAGGCACGCTCACACGTCCCATAGGCCGACTGCGCAATGAGGCATCACCTGTCATGATGCTCATAAAAGGATGCGTTGCCAGCACACCGCTCAAAAGCCGCGCTGCTGTGCCAGAATTACCCATATCCAGCACATCGGCAGGCTCTTTAAGCCCAGCTACGCCACAACCCTCCACAACCCATTGCGTGTCCTTACGCGTTACCTCGGCCCCTAAAGCGCGCATAGCCTCAGCCGTGCGGAGAACATCTTCTCCCTCCAATAAGCCGGTAATGTGCGTCCGTCCTTCTGCAAGGGCTGCGAACATCAAGGCACGATGGCTGATGGATTTATCCCCCGGCACACGGACCCGCCCCGCTAAGCCAGCAGGAGCAGAGGAAACTATCAAAGGGCGTTGTGCTGTCATAATTTTACGTCACATTATCTCGGTTTAGAGCGTTTGATTCTGCGAGGTTACAGCATCTAAAGGGAAAAGTCTGTCCCCTTCCTTATCATGAATGATTTGACAGGCGGGCATTTCGGTGGCATGGGCCAAACACTTCTCTTTTGTGGCAATACGGGCTTCCAAGATTATGGCAAAACCAGAACTCGGTCTGAAACGGACTTGCGTCGATTGTAATGCGCGCTTTTATGACCTCAACAACATGCCAGTTGTCTGCCCTAAATGCGGCACAACCCAGCCAAGCCACCTCTCCCGCTTGAAGAAAGAGGGCGAGCTCGCAGACGAGAAAGACAAAAACCTCTCCCAAGAGGACCACGAGGATGATGTGGACCTCGATACAGGCGAAGATGATGATGTCATCTCCGATGATGATGATTTGGATGATGACGATGACATCAGCAAAGATATTGAGGTCTCAACCGATAAAGATGAGCGTGACGACTCCTAAATCACGCTCTCATGCTCATCCGGGGTCATGCCCCCCTAAAGGGGAGGCCCTTGCGCACCTCCCCGGCAAAAGCCGTATCCTCCCTTGGGTGCGGCTTTTTTCTATTGCCCATTTTCTAGGCTGCGCTGCCATTCCGCTCCCCATCATGGCACAGCCCACCGCAATAGCCACCCTCACCCAAGAGCTAAACCAACGCGATAGTGCCACGGCTGTGTTACAACAACGCTGCCCTATCCCCATAACGGCACGCTTATTAGGCGCAGACACTCCGGCTTCCCTCCATAATGAGGCACGTCATGCCCTCAACGCCCCTTCTGATGGCCACTTAACCACCCGCCATGTGCTCCTCCTCTGTGAAGGTACGGCACTTTCCGAAGCGTGGAATCTTTACCTACCAGACCGCCTCACCCCACAAGCACGCACACTTTTAGCCGATGGTCATACACCCTTTGGCCGCGCTGTGGGGGAAGGGCATTTCTATCGCCAACGTCTGAGTCGCCCTATGGGGAGCCTCCCGCCGCTTATCATCATAGAAAATCGCGCCATTCTTCGCCGCAAAGCAGACGGCAAGCCTTTGGCGTATCTGATAGAACGCTATAACCGCGCGGCTCTAACGCCTGTTACAACGCCGGGGGCGACCAGTTTAAATGTTGTCCCCCATCAGGGGCGAGCATCTGCCCCGTAACAGATGGCAGCATGAGGAACATGCGGGCAATCGCCGCAATTTCCTCAACATCTGCCCCACGATGCAGCGGTGTACGCTGGCACATCGCCTCAAAATGCTCCAAAGACTGCCCAGCAGCCGGCAAGACCGGGCCGGGGCCAATCGCATTTACCCGCACGCGTGGGGCCAACCCCAAAGCCATCGTACGCGTCAAGCTCCATAAAGCAGAGCGCGCTACTGTATAGCTGACAAAATGCGGCGTGAGATTCCATACGCGTTGGTCCAACATATTCACAATCAGACCTTCAGCCCCCTCTGGCAGGGCCTCCGCCATGGCTTGGGAGAGCACAAAAGGCGCACGGAGATTTGGCTCCATATGCGCATCCCAACTCTGACGCGTCACACTGCCAAACTCATCCCGCTCAAACACTGATGCATTATTGATGAGCACCCCCAGCGCGCCAAGCTGGGCGGTAACATGCTCCATCATCGGCAATAAGGCGGCCTCATCGGCAAGGTCTGCCTGCACCACACAGCCCCGCCCGCCAATCTGGCGCAATAGGGCTTCGGCCTCATCCCGGCTGTTACGATAATGGATAGCAACGGCAAATCCTTCCGCTGCCAGCATCTCCACCATTGCCCGGCCGAGACGCCGCGCTCCACCCGTCACTAACGCCACACGCGGCATGTGGGGCGAGAGACCCATCATCCTATAACGCCTTGCGTGAGGACATAGCCGCAGCCAATGTGCCTTCATCTAACACATCTAACGCCCCGCCCATCGGGACGCCATGACCCAACCGGCTCACAATCACCGGGTAAGGGGCGAGCTTTTCTTGCAGCCAATGAGCCGTTGTTGCCCCTTCCACCGTGGCCCCTAGGGCAAGGATAACCTCCTTCACCGCGCCTTGCTCCACATGCTTCATCAAGCCCTCAAGGTTTAAATCCTCCGGTCCACAGCCTGAAAGAGCAGAAAGAACCCCACCTAACACCTGATACCGCCCGCGATGCATCCCTGCACGCTCCAACGCCCATAAATCACCCACACTCTCCACCACACAAATGACAGACCCATCACGCTGCGGGTCCGCACAAAGAGAGCAAGGGCTACAGCTATCCAAATTGCCACATTCTGGGCAGGTTTGAATCGTCTGCGCGGCCTGCTGCATCGCCCCCATCAAGGGCTGTAAACGTGTCTCTGGGGCTTGCAAAAGGGCTAAGGCCGCCCGCCGTGCCGAGCGTGGGCCAAGGCCGGGTAAGCGGGCAAGACGAGTGATAAGAGCGTCAATCTCAGGGCTTATACGCACGGTCTATGATGGTCCTCACTTTTTAGAAGGGCAAGTCCATGCCCGGTGGTAACTGCAACCCACCTGTCACCTGCTTCATCTCCTCAGCACTGGTAGCTTCAACCTTTGTGCGTGCATCAGCAAAAGCGGCCAGGATTAAATCCTGCAATGTTTCCATATCCTCTGGGTCTGCCAATTTGGGGTCGATAGTAATGGCTTTCAACACGCCTTTCCCCGTCATGCTCAAACGAACAAGGCCATTACCTGCCGTACCCTCAATCTCCAAGCGTTCCAACTTCGCTTGGGCTTCCTTCATGCGGGCTTGCATTTGGGTGGCCTGCTTCATCATACCAGCCAGATTCTTCATAACATCACTCCTCCAAAAAAGGGCTGCTTATTCAAACTCATCCTCATTGGCATAATCGGCATCCGGTGGGGCGAACTCAAAACCAGGGGGGACATCCTCCCCTAATGGAACAATCATCTCTGGTGGGAGGCCATAATCATCCAACGTATGATCCCGCACCTCGCCAATTTCTGCTTTGGGAAAACGCTGTAAAATCGCTTTAACAAGCGGATGTTGCTTTGCTTTATCCTTATGCAAAGCAATAATCTCCGCCCCCTGCTCATCTAATGTCGGCTCCCCCGCCGCCTCGGAGGGCAGAACCTCCCACCGGCCGGGATAAAGCCGCTCTAACAGCGCGATAAGCGTCCGAAAAGCCTGCCTTTTACGCTCCTTATCCTCATCAGCAATGCGCAACACAACGCGGGGCGGGGCAAACTCTACCAAATGCCCCAAATGACGCAACACACCATGAAGATGCGCCTCTTTTTGCTGGCCTACCAACGCCACCATTTCCCGCCAGCTACGCGGCATGGGGGGAATACTCCCTTCCGCCTCACCTAAGGTCGGTTGTGGCATGATTGGTGCAGCAACGGGGCTCCCATTCTCGGTTGCTAAGCGCAAAGGCTGCGGGGCGGGGCTGGTTTGCGCCTCTGCCTCCATAGCAGACTGTGGCTGCGCCATCGCACTCCCCCGCACTACGGGGCCAGAAGGTACATTCTGCCCCTGATAAGACGCTGTAGAAGAAGGCGTTGCCGCGGCACGGCTTGGGGGCTGCTGTTGCCCCATATGCTCCGCTGGCCCTGCCGCCCCACGAGGTGACGCCCCACCAGATGGCCCGTTTGGGTGCGCTCCTCCCGCTGTTTTATGAAGCTCTGCTGCGGGAACCTCCTGCAACTGACGCACCAAATGTGCAGGGGTTGGCAGTAAACTTGCGTGGCAGAGGCGAATCAAAACCATCTCAGCCGCTTGGCGGCGGTCGGGGGCCATATCGACCTCTGCCAGACCTTTCAGCACTAATTGCCATGCACGACCTAAAACGCTCGCCCCGACATGCTCAATAATCACCCCACCACGAACACGCTCCATCTCTGGCAGCTCGTTCCCTTCGCGCAGGCTAGGCAGGGCCTTAAGGCGCGAGAGCAGATGCAGCACATCCAGCACATCGGTCAGCAACACGCCAAGGTCTGCCCCCCGGGCATAGGCTTGCTCTGCCATGGTGAGGACCTCAGCCACCTGCCCACGTAAAGCCGCCTCTAAGAGGTCGAACACCAAGCCACGGTCTGCTAGACCAAGCATATCCGCTACCGCAGCAGTATCGGACGCCCCTTGGGCAATCGCTTGGTCAAGCAATGACAACCCATCACGCACCGAACCGTCAGCTGCACGCGCGATGAGCGATAAAGCCCCTTCCTCCAGCGTTGCCCCTTCTTTTTGGGCAATGCGCGCAAAATGCTCAGCCAACATAGCTTGCGGTACACGTTGGAGGTCAAAACGCTGACAGCGCGATAAGACCGTGACAGGAACCTTCCGCAATTCTGTCGTAGCGAAAATGAACGTTACCTGCGCGGGAGGTTCCTCTAGCGTTTTAAGCAACGCGTTAAACGCATTGCGCGAGAGCATATGCACTTCGTCAATAACAAAGACCTTCATCCGCGCTTGCATGGGGCGGAAGCGAGAGGCCTCAATAATCTCGCGCACATCATCCACACCTGTGCGAGAGGCTGCGTCCATCTCCAGCACATCGGGGTGACGGTCCGCCAAAATAGCCTTACAATTAGGGCAAACTCCGCATGGCTCCGCTGTTGGGCCGCCTTTACCATCTGGCCCGATACAATTAAGCGCGCGAGCAATAATCCGAGCGGTTGTGGTCTTACCCACACCGCGCACCCCTGTCAGCATAAAGGCATGTGCCACACGCCCCACAGCAAAAGCCCGTCGTAAAATACGGACTAAACTCTCTTGGCCAATGAGGTCATCAAATGTTTGGGGGCGATATTTACGCGCTAAAACACGATAAGGCGTACCCTCCCCTGCCGAGGGAGCAGCCTCTAGCGGGGCAGCATCACCAAAAAAGCCTGCACCACCTTCTTCCGGGGGAAGGGGCAAAGCATCATCATCCGTCACGGCTGTTCTGGCCTCCCACAGCTCTCATGTTCTGGAAAAGACCACGCGGAGGGCATTTCTCTAAGCCCGCAGACTTTGTACCTCCAAAGCCTAACAGGTGGAAGACCGGACACCCGACCCGATACGATCTCACTACGGCTGCTCCCTTCCGGGCCTGACCGGGTTCGCAAGTCAACCGCCCAGGGCCGATCCCCCACGCGGCTTCTAGCATGAAAGGTGGGGGGGATGGCAAGCCCTTTACGGAGCGACAGCCCCACCACCGGGATGGCGCGGGTCCGCCACCCCATAAAACGGCCCGATCGCCTTAGCAGAAGGCTGCATACCCAAACGTGGCCCACCTACCAAAATTGCCTCCGTAATCCCCCATGGGCGATGCGCGATGAAATGATACCCCATATGCTCCAACGTCTTTTGCACCTCGGGGCTAAGCGCGCCGCTCTCCATCTCCACACTATCTGGCTTCCATTGCTCATGCAGGCGTGGGAGATCAACCGCCTGGGCTAAATCCAACCCGTAATCCACCACCCCCAATAAGCTTGAAAGCACAATGGTCGGAATACGCGACCCGCCGGGGCTACCAGTGACCATAACCACCTTGCCCTCACGGCTAATAATCGTAGGCGACATGGAGGAAAGAGGCGTCTTACCCGGGGCAATCGCATTAGCCGCAGACCCAACAAGGCCAAACATATTCGGCTCACCAGGCTTGATGGAAAAATCATCCATCTCATCATTCATCCAAATGCCGGTCCGCCCGCCCATAACGCCAGCCCCAAACCAACCATTGAGCGTATAGGTTGTGGAGACCGCCATACCTTGGGCGTCAATAGTGGAGAAATGCGTTGTCTCATGCTTCTCCTCCGCTGGCTCCGCCCCAGCATGGGCCACATGGCTAGGGCCGGGCTGACCGACAAACAAAGCATCGGACGCAATAGCATGATGCGCTGGTAAAGCTGCGCGAATCTGTGCCGCATAGGCGGGGTCTGTTAAATAAGAGACCGGATTTTGCACAAAAGCGGGGTCGCCAAGGTCACGCCTGTCAGAATAAGCATGGCGCATCGCCTCAATCTCGTAACGCACAGCTTGCGCGCTATGTAACCCCAGCTGGGTCATATTATAGCCAGAGAGGATGTTCAGAATCTCACATAGCGCAACACCACCCCCACTTGGGGGCGGGGCAGTCTCAATCTGATAGCCCCGATAAGCACACCGTATGGGCTCCATAAAACGCGGCTTATAGGCGTGGAAGTCCGCCTCTGTAAGCAAGCCACCCCCTAAGCGAGCCACACGCAAAATCTCCGCCGCAATCGGTCCGTGATAAAATGCGCGGTCACCTTGTTGAGCAATTAACGCTAAAGAGCGCGCTAAACCGGGCTGGATAAGCCGGTCCCCTACAGCGAGCTCTGACCCATCAGGGCGAAGGAAAATACCGCGCGCATACTCATCTTGGCGGAAATAATCTGTCGATGTATGCAAAAGCTCTACATCGCCTTCCTCCAGCACAAAGCCATCTCGTGCGAGAGCAATGGCTGGGGCCATATCCTGCGCACGGCTTAACCGCCCCCAGCGTTTACGCACAGCCTCCAGCCCGGCAACCGTCCCCGGTACCGCTACAGCTTGCCAACCAATGGTAGAGAGGCCCGGCTTCACATGCCCTGCAGCATCTACATACATATCAGGCTGTGCCCGCAAAGGGGCATGTTCGCGGAAGTCGATAAACACAGCTGGGCCATGCGGGGGGCGAAGGGTCATAAACCCACCCCCACCCAGATTTCCCGCTGCGGGATAAACGACGGCTAACGCATAACCAACAGCCACCGCCGCATCTGCCGCATTACCGCCTTCACGCAAAATACGCGCTCCTGCCTCTGAGGCTAAATGCTGAGCGGAGACCACCATCCCCCGCTCCCCTCTAACCAAAAGGCCGGGGCGGGTTGTATCTGGCCCATAAGCAAGGGGGTCATGGTCGGCACTAAGCGGCTCTGCTTGGCAAAAAGGCACCATACCAACGCACAATGCCCCGATAACCAGCCGCATTGCTCTCTTACGCCACGCCATCATACCCCCTCTACCCCCTTAAACAGCGTAAGGCGGCTTTGTGTAACCACGCGGTGAGAGGGTAAAAATCTCGTACCCATCTTCTGTCACGCCAAGCTGATGCTCAAATTGAGCGGATAAAGAGCGATCCCGCGTCACAGCTGTCCATTCATCAGCGAGGACTTTCACATCCGGCTTACCGAGATTCAACATAGGCTCAATGGTAAAGACCATACCTGCCTCCAAAACCGTGCCCTGACCGGGCCGCCCGTAATGGAGAACACTCGGGGCTTCATGGAAACTACGCCCAATGCCATGCCCACAAAAATCCCGCACGACACCAAGGCGATGCTTCTCCGCAAAGCTTTGAATGGCATAACCAATATCCCCTAGCGTTGCACCGGGGCGGACCTGCTCTATCCCCAGCATAAGGGCTTGATAGGTCAGGTCGATCAATTTTTCTGCTTTGCGCGGGGGCTTGCCCACCACATACATGCGCGACGTATCACCATACCACCCGTTTAAGATGGAAGTGACATCAATATTAAGTACATCACCTTCCTGCAAACGCCGCTCACCGGGGATGCCATGGCAGACAACATGGTTCAGCGAAATACAGCATGATTTAGGAAAGCCATGATAATTCAAAGGAGCCGGTGTGGCCCCATGAGCTAACGTATAATCATGGATGATTTTATCCAACTCACCCGTTGTAATACCGGGGCGGACATGCTCGGTAATCATATCCAGCGTTGCCGCAGCTAGCTGCCCTGCCGCTTTGAGGTGCTTAAAATCCTCTGCCGTATAATGCTGGATATTACGCCCATCTTGAGAAGCCATACCGTTTGATAGTCCTTATACTGAAAAGGCGTCCTACGCACGCACCCCTATCTACTGCTCTCTGTAATCTACAATAGGATCAGGAACGATGGTGCCCACGCCGCGATGCCCAAGAATGACGCAAACCACGCGGTGCCCCATGAGCACGATAGCTCACCAACATAACATTGCGATGCATATGCTTTACCCGCACAGCGCGATGTTCCCCACGCCACGCCACAGCATAAGCACCCGGCTTTTTAATAAGCGGCAATGGCGCTTGCCCGACCTTCGTAAAACCATCATCCAGCAAAGAAATCATAGTCTCATTACGGCTGGCGTTGCTTGGCGCCCCCATCTCAACAGCGATTAAGCGCGTCTCTCCCTGCTGAGCAGAGCTTACAAGATTATGGCCAGCAAGCTCGGTATAGCCTGTCTTAAAGCCGTCAGCCCCCTGATACACATCCAACAGAGGGTCATGATTTGGGATCATATGACGACGGAAGGCAAATTGCCGCACCCCGAAATAATGATAATATTGCGGATAATCCCGCAATAAAGACCGCGCTAGAACCCCCAAATCCCGCGCTGTCGTCACTTGGTCGGGGTCTGGCAAGCCAGACGCATTGCGGAATGTCGTATGAGCCATCCCCAAACGGCGTGCTTGGAAGGTCATATGCGCAGCAAAGCGTGTTTCATCCCCACCACCTAGATACTCACCCAGCACACAGGCCGCATCATTAGCGGACTTTGTCACTAATGCGAGAATCGCTTGCTCCACCGTCAGATGTGTGCCCGGCCTCAGCCCTAATTTAGAAGGAGCCTGTACAGAGGCATGGATGGAGACGGGCATCTCGTCATCCAGCGTAATTGTCCCGCGCTCCAACGCTTGGAAGGTGAGGTACAATGTCATCATCTTCGTCAAAGAGGCGGGATACCGCTCCAAATCCGCATCATCTTCAGAGAGGACAGCCCCTGTCCGTGCATTCAGCACGATAGAAGAGACATGACCAGCAAACTGAGCCCGCGCTGTACCAACAAGCGTTACCAAGCCCACGGCAAAAGACAATACGGTACGGCGAAAGAACGGACGCATTAAAACACACTATCCTCAGGCTAAAACGAAGGCATACGAAATATGGCAGATTTTAAAATCTTCTTACGCGCCCTGTCTAGATAATTTCTACAGAAGCAACAATTATTGGATAAATCATTAATAATTAACCTTACTTCATCACATCTTTGTTATATTTCTGTAAGAAATGATCATGCTGGACTCTCAAAATGCCCAGCAAACAGCATATAGTATCGAATCGAAAAGACACGAACATCTCTCTATTCTCTCATTGTCTCCACCATAGGATTCCAACTTTTTCCTGATAGAATGGTCAGCATGACTTTGTGTCTTTACTCAATGCCAGGAGACTTCCCCATGCAGCGCAGGCCATACGGAATGACGGCTCGTCAGCCAGAGGGCTCTACTGTCCTAGACGCGCCGATCTGTGCTGTAAAAGAAGAGACACTTACCAGCCAGAAAACGGACATCTCCTACCCGTCTATGTATAAAGTTCTGCTCCTTAATGACGACTATACCCCTATGGATTTTGTCGTTTTTATTCTGGAGCGTTTCTTTGCCAAATCGCCCGATGAAGCCCACAGCATTATGTTAGAGGTTCACAACCGCGGTAGTGGGGTTTGCGGTATTTTTACCTATGAAATTGCGGAAACTAAGGTAGGGCAGGTTATGGACCTCGCACAACAAAACCAACATCCCCTACAATGCACTCTTGAGAAAGCCTGACCAAATATCCACCTTAAAAACGAGCACTATGAGATGATTTTTTGTACCGCTGTTTTCATCATTCTGACATTATTTTGTGTCACAAGGAGCGCATTATGTTGTCTACCACACTTGAACAGACGCTTCAGCGCGCCCTCATCATAGCCGGACAGAATCACCATGAATTCATCACATTAGAGCATCTCCTCCTCGCCCTTTGTGATGATTATGATGCAGCAGCGATCTTCACAGCCTGTCACACTGACCTAAACCATCTGCGTCAGGCTTTGGAGCGTTTTCTCCTAAGCGAGCAACGTACTGTAGTCCGACCGGACCTAGAGGACGCACCACAACCGACGACAGCATTTCAACGTGTTATCCAGCGCGCAGCGGTTTATATTCAAAATGCGGGCCAACCTGTTATGACAGGCGGGCACGTCTTGGTAGCCATGTTTGCAGAGAAAGAAAGCCACGCTATTTTCTTCCTCCAACAGCAAGGCCTTACCCGGCTCGATGCCATCCGCGCAATACAACGCGATGACCTCCCCCCCTCACAACAAGGGGGCCAGGCCGATAAAAAAGGACGCCAATCGCGCAAAAATAATACAGCCTCCTCAGAAGCATCTACTGAGAGTGAAACCAAAGAAGCCCTACAAACATACTGCACCGACCTTAATGAACGCGCCTATCATAACCGCATTGACCCCCTAATTGGCCGGGAAGAAGAGGTAAACCGCGTTATCCAGATTCTGTGCCGTCGTACCAAAAACAACCCCCTCCTTGTTGGAGAGCCAGGCGTAGGCAAAACAGCCATTGCCGAGGGGTTGGCACAAAGGATCATTCGCGGGCAAGTGCCTGCCATCCTCGCTGAAGCGCGCCTCTATAGCCTAGACCTTGGGGCCTTACTCGCCGGAACACGCTATCGCGGTGATTTTGAAGAGCGCCTCAAAGCCATCATCAATGAATTGGAAGAAAATCCCCATAATCTGCTCTTCATCGATGAAATCCATATGCTTGTTGGGGCGGGCTCTACCACAAATGGCTCTATGGATGCTTCCAACCTCCTTAAGCCTGCCTTAGCAGCGGGGAAGTTGCATTGCATTGGGTCCACCACTTACCAAGAATATCGCCAGCATTTTGAGAAAGACCACGCCCTTACCCGGCGTTTCCAAAAGATTGATATTGCTGAGCCCTCTCAGGCCGATACGATCCGCATCCTCCGCGGGTTAAAAGACCGTTATGAGGACCATCATGATATCCGCTTTACCGATTCTGCCATTCGCAGTGCCGTAACGCTCTCAGCGCGATATATCCATGACCGCAAGCTCCCCGACAAAGCGATTGATGTCCTCGATGAAGCCGGGGCGGCGTGCCGCTTACTCCCCAATAGCCGCAAACGCCGCACAGTCGGGGTAAAGGATATTGAAACCACAATTGCCCACATCGCCCATATTCCCCCCCGTCATCTCTCCACAGATGACCGCACCGCGTTGCGCCATTTACCAGAGGATCTACGCCGCGCTGTTTATGGGCAAGACGCCGCTTTGGAGGCTCTCTCCTCAGCGGTTATGCTATCTCGTGCAGGGTTGCGCGATTCGGAAAAAACCATCGGGAGTTACCTTTTCTCCGGCCCAACGGGGGTTGGCAAAACAGAAGCCGCACGGCAATTAGCCAAATCGCTTGATATTAAGCTGATCCGTTTCGACATGTCGGAATATATGGAGGCCCATTCGATCTCCCGGCTTATTGGCACCCCGCCCGGTTATGTTGGTTTTGAGCAAGGGGGGTTATTAACCAGCGCCATAGACCAGACCCCTCATGCTGTCTTGCTCCTTGATGAAATTGAAAAGACCCATCCAGACCTCTTTAATCTCCTCTTACAAGTTATGGACCACGGGAAATTGACCGATAATTCTGGCAAGACGGTCGATTTCCGTAATGTTATCCTCATCATGACCAGCAATGCAGGAGCAAGCGATCTCTCTAAAGAAGCCATCGGCTTTGCCCGCACCGCCCGCACTGGTGATGATGAAGACGCCATAAAACGGCTTTTCTCACCTGAGTTCCGCAATCGGTTGGATGCGATCATCCCCTTTGCCCCGCTCACCCCTGCCATTGTCGCCCATGTGGTGGAGAAATTTGTACAACAGCTCAGCACCATGTTGGCTGCCAAACATGTTACGCTCCACCTCACCTCTGCTGCAAAAGCATGGCTTGCTGAGCATGGCTACGACCGCATCAATGGGGCACGCCCTCTGAGCCGCCTAATACAGGATAAGATCAAAAAACCACTGGCGGAGGAACTTCTCTTTGGCAAGTTGACCAATGGCGGGAATGTCAAAATCGGGGCCCGAGAGGGTGAGCTCACCTTCACCCTCTCCTCTGCTACAATCACGCCCCCACCACGTAAGACCAAAAAGGTCAAAACAACAAAGACCCTTACCCCGGCCTAGGCATCCCAAACCTGCCGGGGTATTAGGTCTTATTGGTAACGCTGGCCATTTACACTCACAAAGCCAGGCCATGGCCATTGGCGGCTTGTCCCATGATGTGTCCAATCCACACCTTGGCGGTTTGGCCCATCATAATAATACCGTCCTTGGACCTCGACCTGATCTCCAACCTTAACCCAAGGCCATGCTGGGGCGCGCATTTCATCAAGATTTGAGACAATGCGGATAGGTGTTGTTCCTCCCGCTACAGACATCAGAAAATAACCATGCCGGCCGCTCCGGCTTTGTTGAGCACGGTACACATGCACAACCATCCCGCAAATATGCTCTGGCAGGTCTAAATGCTGCCCATAAGGCACATGCCGATGAGCAAATTGTTGCGCATAATGGGCCTGATCTTGCACAAAACGCGTATTATCGCATTGCGCTGGCATAGAAGACTCCGCCAGGGCCGGAACAGCCCCCCCCATTATGCTCACTACAAATCCTAATAATCCTGCCTTTACTAAGCGCGAACATGAAAAACGCATAATCTCTCCTTTCCGTTCCCCCTTCCCCCATGAGCAAGGCAAGAGTATCGTGGGTAAGCCTCGTCATTACTGGACTGGAAACATCCCAGCAAGACAAGCAGTGGGACATAACAGATAGGAACCTCCCCCCCCTGCTCATAGGAAGGAAAGAACCATGCCCTTACGCCACTTAAAAACACTTCGTGATCGGTTACAAACACCCCGCACCAACGCGACAAGTACCCCTGTTACCTTCACAGATGCTCATCCTCATTTTGAGGTCATCGCACTGGGGGTCCGCAGTGGCGTTGCTGATGGAAATCTATCCTCCTATCTCATCCGCCCCCTCGGTACCAATGAGGCTGTCCTCTGCGATGCTGGGACATTAGGCCACGGCCTTAAACGCGCAGAGGCAGTAGGAGCCCTCAATGACATCCCCATTATGCCCAACTCCACCCTCAGCCGGGCTGGGCATGTCCTCAAACAAACTATACGGGCTTATTTGATCAGCCATGCCCATCTCGACCATGTCGCAGGGCTCGTCCTAACTTCACCAGAGGATACACCAAAGCCCCTTTATGCGCTCTCCCAAACTAACGCTATTTTAGCTGAGAACCTCTTCAATAACCGTGTTTGGGGTGCCATGGGTGATAAAGGGCCAAAGCCGCGTATTGGGAAATACACCTACCATAATATGGAGCCAGGTCAGTCACACACACTACAAGATACGACCATGAATATCACAGCATGGCCCCTCAGCCATGCGAGTACGACCTCCACGGCCTTTCTAATTCAACAAAAAGGTAGTGCCATCCTCTATTTCGGAGATACACAGGCAGACCAGCCAGACGGCCCACAAAATCTTCATAATTTGTGGGAAGCTGTTGCCCCTCTGGTACAAAATAACACGCTCAATACGATCATTATTGGCGTAACATATCCCGACACCCACCCAGATGATGCACTTTGTGGCCAGCTGCGCCCTAAAGACCTCCTTACGAGCCTACGCGAGCTTGGCCATATATGCGGGGGACGTCATCACATCCGTGGGTTACGCGTCATTATTTCCCATGTCAAAGAAACGTTCCATGACGGGGAATGCCCCACACGCCAGATCTATCGTGACCTCCAGGATGGTAATGATATAGGCGTCCACTTTCTTATGGCTGAACAAAGCGCACGCTACCTTGTCTAAAGGTCATTCTCACAACCACACGTTAAAAAGACGGGCCTTCCTTGCCGGTATCGGCATGGGGGGGCTCGGCCTTTATCGTCCCACTTATGCTAGAAGACACCCTTTAGCCCCCCATCCCCATCACAAGGTTGCCCCCACACACCATAAATTACCCTCCGATGCGCCCCCTCTTGAGGCATTATCTGATTCCACACGCCAGCAGCTCAGCCAATTAATTGCCATAGCCCCTCATCGCTCCCGCCAAGAGCGCATCGTCCTTATGTCCCAATTTATGAAAGGGACGCCCTATCTCGCCCAGCCACTTATTGGCTCCGCCACAACGCAAGAGGAACTCATCCTCTCATGGCGAGGGGTAAATTGCATGACCTTTGTAGAAATCATTCTTGCCGCTAGTCGTAGCCTCACCGTAGAGCAATTCATCCACGCCCTCATCGCCACACGCTACCGCCATTACCATGTCGCTTTTACCGAACGCCGGCACTTCTTTAGCGACTGGCTACATGGCACACCCGTGCTATGCCGCGATCTTGGTCCCCATTTCCCCTATGCGCAACGCATCCTCAAAACACTTAATCTTAAAATCCCATCATCATCCGTACCATCCCCCAGCACGACACCATCAATGGATCGCTATTTACCCGGGATTCCCTTAAAAAAACGACTCATCACTTACCTGCCCACAGGCCCATTATTAGAGGACTTACGGCATAATAATGTAAAGGGACGCATAAAAAATGGCGATGTTATCGGTATTTACAGCCCCTTACCGGGCTTAGACGTCTTTCATATCGGGTTAGCCATTTGGCACGGGCATGAACTTCTCTTCCGCAATGCTTCATCATTGCCAGAACATCGTTATGTCGTAGATACACCGCTTACAACCTACCTCAAGGAAAGACGCGGCATACTCATCTACCGCCCTATCCTCTAAACAAAAATATTAAATTTTTATTACACCTAAATGAAAGGGGAATCCCTCTCCCTTTATGAATAGGGAGAGGTAATCCTTCACATGGAAAACCATGTTACCGTGGCTTCCCGACCGATTTGCTTACATAGCTTCTAAAGAATTATACTGAAATATGTCAATAGATGTGCAAATAAACATCGCATGACATGTATCAAAGAATCGCATATATTTGGCCTTGACATTGGCATTGGCTCCTGTGGATGGGCTGTCATCAATCAAACAGAAGGGGCCCAACAAATCGAAGCACTGGGCAGCTGGTGCTTTAACGTCCCCGAAACCGATAAAGACCGCACCCCTACCAACCACATTAGGCGGAATAATCGTCTGCTCCGCCGCGTCGTCAGGCGACGTCGCCATCGTATGGCAAAAATTCGCCATCTATTTGCAATGTATCACCTGCTCGACCATCCCCATCCTGAGGCTTTCCGTCAAATAGGGGCCGACCCATGGGAAATGCGGGCCCAAGGGCTTGACCGCCTTCTCACACCCCAGGAATTCGCTACCGCATTAGGCCACATTGCAAAACGGCGGGGCTTCAAATCCTCTGCCAAACGGGTGCCCAAAACAACATCAACTCATGATCATAAAATGCTCTCAGCTCTTACAGCTACCGAGGAGCGAGCATCCCAATATCGCACAATTGGAGAGATGTTTGCGCGGGACCCCGCCTATAGCCAAAGGCGCCGTAACCGGGAAGGCCAATTTGACCGGACTATGAGCCGCAAGGCCTTACAACAAGAAACAAGAATCCTCTTCAACACACAACGCCGCCTTGGCAGCCTCGTGGCTACCCCCACGATTGAGCGTGCTTTTACTGCCATTGCTTTCCATCAACGGCCCATGCAAGATAGTGGTAGTTTCGTAGAATTTTGTCCTTTTGAACCGGGGGAAAAACGCTCATCCCGCTTTTCTCCCTCATTTGAGCAATTTCGCCTTCTCTGCCGCTTAGTAAATTTACGCATTACAGATGGAATAGACGAATATCCTCTCACCCCAGATGAATTACAGCAGATTTATCTAACAGCCAGTAAGACACGGAAACTAACAGGCGACAAACTGCGCCATCTCCTCCAGTTACATGACCACCACCGCTTTACCACTATCCCATTGGGGCAGGAAAAACGAGACATCACAAGCCGCACAGGGGAGAGTTTTCCGGGCACAGCCACGTTTCGATCTGTCTTAGGAGATACATTATGGTGGCAACTCCACCCACATCCTGAGCTGCTTGATCAAACCGCTTGGATTATTAGTTTCCACGAACTAACAGACACAATCGCTAAGAAACTCGCAAAGCTTGGCCTCCCCTCGCAGGCTTATAGCCTTATTCTACAAGCTCTTTCTGCCAATAAATTCGCCAAATTTAAAGGGGCATCCTCTCTTTCAGATAAAGCCGCCCGGAAACTGATTCCTTATCTTCAGCAGGGACTCACTTACGATAAAGCATGCGAAGCTGTCGGTTATAATCACGCTGCATCTAAATTCCACGGCCGTGAAATTGTAAACACAAAAGCCAAATTTAAAGCCCTTATGGATGACCTCCGCCAGGACATCACAAACCCTATTGCGAAAAAAGCCATTAGTGAGGGGATGAAACAACTCTGGGCTATGCGCAACCGCTGGGGGCTCCCTGGGTGCATTTGCATTGAACTTGCCCGGGATGTCGGCAATAGCCTAGAAAAACGCCGCCTGATTGAACGCAACATTGAAGCAAGGACAAAACAACGCGAAAAAGAACGCACAGAAGCTCGTGCCTTATTATCCCTTGAGGATGTCTCAGACGATATATTGCTCCGCTATCGCTTATGGAAGGAACAAGACGGCCGGTGCTGCTATACTAATGAGCCAATTGCGCCTTACCTACTCCTTGATGAGAGCAATATGATCCAAATTGATCATATTCTTCCTTGGTCACGCTTTGGCGATAGCAGTTATAATAATAGGGCTCTTTGCTTCACAAAAGCGAACCAAGATAAGAAAAATCGAACACCTTATGAGTGGATATACACGACAAAGGGACCAGCCGCGTGGGAGCAATTTTCCACTATTGTGGAGGGACGCAAGAATACAAAAGGCATTAAAAAACGTAACTTCTTGCTCAAAGGAAATCACGAAACTGAAAAGCGTTTCCGCCGGCGTAATCTTAACGACACACGTTACGCAGCACGCCTCATTGCAGAGGCGGCTCATATTTTCTACCCGGTTGGACAAAGGGCCGAAAAAGGAGGCACGCGGCGCGTCTTTACCCGCCCCGGGGCACTTACCGCAGCCTTACGTAATGCTTGGGATATTGAGTCCCTCAAAAAAATTGATGGGCGCCGTATCCCAGACAGCCGCCATCATGCGCTAGATGCTACCGTCGTTGCCGCTGTGAGCGAGCGCGAACTCCAGAAACTGACAAAATCTTTTCAATATAATGAACAAATTGGACGTCCCCGTCTCCTACGCAACATTCCCCCACCATGGATAGGTTTCCAAGATGAATTACGCAAAAAATATGCGGCATTATTAGTCGCTCGCCCTGAGCGCCGTCGCGCACGCGGCGAAGGGCACGGCGCTACCATCCGTCAAATACGTATAGAGGAAACACGCCCTGTCATTTATGAGCGTAAAGCCATCGACTCTCTAAAAATAACAGACCTTACTAAAATTAAAGACCCTGAGCGTAACAGCGAGCTTATCCACGCCTTATATCGTTGGATCAAAGCGGGTAAACCCACCAACAACCCCCCGCGCACTCCCTGCACCGTAGCGCATGAAGGCCATCTCGTACGTAAAGTACGGCTCATGACCAATAGAAGGCCTGCCGTCCCCGTCCGAGGAGGGATGGCAGATCGGGGCGATATGGTACGCGTGGATGTTTTTACAATGCACGGCAAAAGCGGCAAAAAGGAATGGTTTATGGTGCCTATTTATCGCCACCATGTCATGAATCCAGCCAGATGGCCTTCTCCTCCTAATAGAGCTATCCTAGCCAATAAACCGGAAGAACAATGGCCCATCATGGACGAGAGAGCGCAATTTCATTTTAGTCTTTACCCTCGTAGTTACATTCGTCTCATCAAAAACGGAACCATCATGGAAGGCTATTTTGCGGGGAGTAATCGCGCTACCGCTTCCATAGCCTTGGCTGACCCCAATAATACGGCCCAATTACACAAGGGGATCGGCATAAAAACACTAGACCTGTTTCAAAAATTTTCTATCAATCGCTTCGGGGAATTGTCGCTCATCAGACAGGAAACCCGAACGTGGCACGGGTTAATATGTCCCTCCCCACCCCACACTCATTATGATTAAAATCGACACTCACCGCATCATATTAAAAACACAGTCCCGTACAATAAAACGATACAGCCCGTAACGCCTTTCCTTTTAAAATCAACATACAATATCCCACGTTAGGGCACGTATATTCCCAAAATAGAATCATATAGCAAAGCAACCCCTAGCAAATCGGCAGGGAAGCCACGGCTGACAGAGCCATCACCATTCAGGGACGTTAACTTTATCATAATAAATTTTATGAAGAAACAGGACTT
>NZ_JANIDW010000002.1 GCF_026385475.1 Bombella saccharophila | reverse complement strand
GCATGCGCCGCACTTTCTACCATCATCCGCCCACCCGCTGCGGGGTCGCGTTGGACGGTCCCATACCGGCTGATGAACATCCTCGCCTTCAACATAGGCTGGGCGGCCAACCACCTGCCCAGCAATCGGGCCAAGAGCAGCAATGCACGGGACTCCCCGCCGCATTGACTGAACCCTCACCAACCAACACTCACTAAAATTGAACAGGAGCCTATCATGGCCGATACAACCCCCTCCCTCTCCGCCCTCATCGCCGCCGGCGAGAGCGTATTCACCGCAGCAACAGGCAAAAGCTCCGCAAATGTGGATAAAGTCACGGCAGGAATCTCCTCCGTCGCAGACGGCTTGCTCCCAACTGTAGAAAGCAAAGTCAAATTCGACCTCGGTAAGGTCATCGCAGGCGCAACCGCTATCCTCACCGGCACAGCCCTAGTGCTATCTGGGTTAAAGAAACGCCCAGAAGCCACAACAACCGCCGCAGCACCCAGCAACGTACCCCACTAAATACCCCCCCTGCATTGGACAAACGCCATGGCGCCAATGCAGGCTCTTTCATCTTAATAGCAATACCTCTACAAATAAGGTATCCATATAATAGGCCCCTTATCCTATTGGTTATTTCTCTTTATATGCCTCTCCTGCTCAGTTCTATATTACTTTATAGCCTCACAGCCTGTGCCGAAATCGCTGGTTGCTTTGCTTTTTGGACGTGGTTAAAACTCCATGGTAATCCCTTATGGCTTATCCCCGGGAGCCTATCATTAGGCCTCTTCGCCGTCTTGCTAACCTTTAGCCCTTCTGATCATGCCGGACGCGCTTACGCACTTTACGGCGGTATCTATATCATCATGAGCCTACTTTGGGGCTGGGTTATGGAACATACAACACCCGATATATGGGATATAATCGGTGCAAGCCTTTGCCTAAGTGGTGCTGCTATTATCTTATTCGCTCCCCATAGCCACACCTAACCGCAATCCCCCTAAGACCGATAACTAAAACGAGGCAACGTCCAATTATAACGGATCGACAATAAACGAAACGTAATTCCAAAAACCATTGCAATAATAAGTTCGATATTTTTATTTTCGACTAAATGAGAACAAAAAAGAAATACGACAGCCGTACTTACAGACACCGTCCCATATAATTCAGAACGAAAAAGTAACGGAATATCGTTACATAATATATCTCGCAAAACTCCCCCCATGCACCCTGTAATCATACCAGAAATAACAACACATATGACTGAAAGATGACCCACCAACGCCACTTGGCAACCAATCACCGTAAAAACAACTAAACCAATCGCATCTAAAAAGAGAAAAAGCTTGCGCAATTTATGCATATGACGCGCTACGATAATAGTCGCCAAAGCCGCAAACCCAGTAATCAACGAATAACTAGGATGCCGCACCCAAGAAAGCGGATAATGGTTCAGCAACACATCCCGAATAGACCCGCCCCCCAACGCAGTCACCCACCCTAGTAAAAAAACACCAACTAAATCCATCTCTAACTTACCCGCCAAGAGGGCTGCTGTCATAGCTTCAGCGATAATAGCAATAATGTATAATATTGTATAAATATCAAACGTCATGCTCATTCCTTTATGACGCTAATGTATTTTACAAAAAAACGCATTACATGATACGCCTTATCGCGTAATCAACCTTCCATAATTTGCAAAAAGAACGTGAGCATCATCCTCACCAAATGGAGTATTCTTTTTTACACACAAAATAAAGCGATTCATAAAACGCATAGAAGCCAGCGTATCATTCGCAGAGTTACCATTAAATTGTACCATCAAACGGTTAAAATCGGCATCAACGGCGTAATAACGCTCCGATGAAAACCGATCACATAATTCATGGAATTCCCTCTCCATGGAACTCACCATTTGCTTATAAAATTGATGAGATGCTTCAATTTCACAATAGAATGCCTCATGACGAGACGTCACCTTGGTACTACCCTTAGGAAAGGGAGCCAAATCTTGTGAAAAAAGTTCATGTTTAGAAAGCCGACCAATCTTCTTGCCTAGCTGACGAACCTCATCCTCATATCCTAACAAGCTATATACAGAATCTATCATCACTTCTTCCCCTTACACACTAGAGACCAGTACTATGCACCACGTCTTTATAATAATCTACACGTAGACTATTGCCCCTTATCAAAATGATTCAATGCCCAACAACGAGAGGTTACTATAGTTTGGTCTGCAGCAGGATTAGGCATGGTCAACGCACATATCGCTACCCTATCAGGTACAGAGGGGAGTGTTTTTTGTGCCAACACCAACACCTCCTCTCCACCTCCAACATGCGCCGCCACAACAGCATAACGTTGATTCAATAACGTCTCTAAAGACACATCAATCGGCTTAAAATACGTTGGGATAGCTAAAGGGCTATACGACGCTTTGATGCCTGATGCCGGTAAAGCAAAACTGCCTTGTGCCATTGCCGTTGAGGCCGCAAAAAGCGTAGCCCCCCAGCACTCCGCCGCTATCCTCGCCCACTTCCTCCACAATCTCATACCACCCTCCCAATCATCTCTTTAATGCACATCAGAAACCTACTGCAATCGCCTTTATCTGCACCACACCCGCAAAATAGCGATTGGTAGACAGCTGTGCATATGCCTGGCCATCATGTAACTTCAGCACACCCTTCACTCGTGTAAAAATAGACACTGTGTGATTATTCGTGACACGATTCAACACTGCGGTAATGTTATAATTCATTGTCCCATTATCGTACCCTCCATGAGGGCCGCTATGTAAACGAACCTGCATACGATAGCGTCCAAGCTTATAAACACCTTGGCCAAGATCCACATTTTTTTGCACTTGGCCCCGCCTAATATTAGGACCCAATTTTGCAGCTAATATATCCTGTGGAGGTGTCGCTGTCCCCACTACAAGCGGCGTCGGTGTTAACTCCGCTTGAACCTCATATACACGGTCCAGCCCCTCAGCCCGCGCAGATGATAACAAGATTGCACCACTCACTAGCAGCACCATCACATACCCTACACGATACCATGCCCGCTTCAACGCACTACCCTTCATCATTTTGAATACCCCCACTGTTCTTTTAATTTCGAATTAAAAACAAAAATCATCCTCTGACAAGCTTATTTTGATAGAACTTCACTCTCCGAGAATACGCTGCATAAATGTCAAATCCAGCCAACGACCAAATTTATAACCAACTTGCCGACACTGCCCCACTTTCTGGAAACCCAATTGTTCATGCAAACGAATAGACCCTTCATTTCCAGATTCAATGCCTGCCATCATGACATGATAGCCTTTCTGCTGAGCCCGCTGCATTAACGTCTCCATTAAAATTCTACCAACACCTCTACGTTGTTTAGCCGGATGTACATAAACAGAATGTTCCACCGTATAACGATATCCATCCCACGCACGCCACGGACCAAAGGTGGCATATCCATTCACTAAACCAGCTTCATCTATACCCACCAAAACTGGCAAATCTGCCTTCCTATGCTCCTCCAACCACTTGGCCCTATTAGCAACATCCACTACACATTCATTCCAAATAGCCGTAGTAGTCCTAACAGCATGATTGTAGATCTCCGTTATAGCCGCTAGGTCCCCTGCTTCCGCTGGTCTAATTTCCATATTCCCCTCCTTATTCTACCGCGTACATCCACCAATTTATGCCAGCTATGCCCATTAGATACGAAAAATATGTTTGTTTATTACATAAAATTTAGTATTTAGTAACTGAGGCTCATTTGCTACCCCTCCACCCCAAAGAGGATGCCATGTCACCTTTATACCACTTTATGTTCCAGCTAATCGTCATTTTTACCTTGCTGGTCGCTTTTATCGCTATTGGGCAACTAGATTACTTGCGCAAGCACGACTAACCATTGATGCAACCAAACTTAATAAAACTTATTAAAGACATTTATATCCTACATTACCAATACATGTTTGACGCACCATCCGCCCTCCCATAAAATTAATCCTGTGCATAAGGTGCTGGATTCTGGAAGGCTAAAATGTCAAACATAGATGAACAATCTATTTTCTTCTTGATAGGCCTTGTACTAAGCAGCATTTCCACCATCCTACTTTGGATGCATCTCCCAGGGAAAACACCACATCCTCGCTATTTACATCGTGCGCGCGGCCTTAGCTTACTTGCCTCTTCTGCCGCTCTCGCTTGGGCAGCCTGGATCCCCGTTTTTGGTTTGATTGGGGCATTCTTCTGCCTTGGGGGATGGACTATGTCCCTCCTATGCCTACTGCCCATCCTTTGGGCCATCATCACCACACACTACTCCTCTACCCTTCCGTGAAGAACACATCACCCTCTTCATTCTGGAAACGTTTACTCATTGGACTATTGAGTAGTTTCTTTATAATGGAGGGGGCTTATCAGACAGACAGGATTTTAATTATCTCCCAAACCTATGGGAAAACTGGTAGCTCTCTATTGCTACTAGGGAGCTGCTTGCTCTGCTTTTTCGTCCTTACCGGCTGTATCGGTATCGGGACTAGGCATAAAATATACCAACTCGCACGCCGTTACCAAACACTACATGGCTGGATCGGTATTACAACTGGCAGTTTTTTGAGCATAAGCTTTTTGGCCGGGGCTGTTACATTATTTGCAAACCCGCTTCAAGAATGGAGTACACCTCCACTTCCTCCAATACAACCGCTTGTTACCCTTCCCACCAACAATGATACAAACATTTTCTTTCCCTCTCAGTTACATCATTACCGCATCAACCTTACTTCTTCCCCTTCAACACGCTTTAGTCTCCCCATTATGCTGGGACTCCCCCTCGGCCTTCCCTCTCCACAAATCATACCACGTTACTCTACAATAAATGACCAAAGCGTTTATTACCTACAGCCCACAACTGTTCCCTGTTTTATTGGTGGCCTACACCGCCGCATGGGACTGCCACTACCAGAACCATGGGTTATGCCTTTAGTTGGTATTATTTGTCTCTTTTATGGGCTCGCTTTACTTTCCGGTATTATTCTATTGCTTCCAGGTATGTGGCGTAATCTCATGACCATTCATCTCAAAGGTCATAAAAGGCGACTTTGGTTAGACGTGCATAGCTTGCTCGGTCTCTGCTCTCTGCCCTTTCACCTCATCATAGCTTTAACAACAGCTATGTTTGCCTTTTTCCCTTTAATTTACACATTCTCTGACGCCAAAATCATTCCGCATTCAAAACATAACACCGCATTAATACAAGAAAATATCGTCTATCCACCTCACCTCATATCACCCGATACTGCTTTATCATATTTGCACAAGTTAGCGCCCACATTCCAGCCTCATACTCTAGATTACATTCTGAATCCCTTACCCGCCGACACACTCACAAGACGTATAACTCTACGCGCCCCTCTGTACACCCCTAATGACCCCTTGCCGTATACAAAAACACCTCACACTTCTTTAATCATAGAAGGCACAGACCAACATAACCCTATGATCGGCAGAGATCGTAACTCCGTTACACTTAACCCCTATACAGGAACGCTTATAGACGCACAAAATCTCTCCTCACAACAGCCCCTTAGCCGCCGGTTGTTAACGTGGTGCTTAGCATTACATTTTGGAAGTTTTGGGGGGGAATTCGTACGTTGGCTCTATGTAATCTTAGCTCTCTGCGGGGTCGCTTTCTTCCATTCAGCCAATCAGCTTTGGCTTAACGCCCACATCTATAAAAGGCCCCATCAAAAAACATCATCTAAAATAGCCATACCCCCAATATGGCTCAGCCATCTAACAGAGGGGAGTCTTATGGGCTGTTTACTCGGCCTTTGCAGCATCATTGCCCTAAGTCCTTTTACGGCACGTATTATATTCCTTACGGATATATCACATGCAACACATATCCTAAACACACCCCAAACGTATATGACACAGGCCTATCGACATATTAGCTTAGTATACTATACTTGTTTTGGCCTCAGCATCTTAGGCTGTTGTTTATTACCACGCTATTTATATAGAATCATCATTCTAACAGGCTCAGCGACAGCACTTTCAATAGCCATTACTGTGGTTATGCTGCGCCATGCTGCAACACAGAACAGCGCAACACTCAGCCTAACGAGCGCCTTAATTATCGCTACTCTTAGTCTTTGGGGAGGGGTACTCTATCTTCTTTTGCGAAGATCACCTCCTTCACCTCAGTCCCATCCTTAAGATGGGTGTTCTTGTTTAAGATTTTCTCCCGTGGTCCCTCCTGCCCATTCGCGCACCAATGTTTCAGCCAAATAAAGCAATGTGGGTCCTATAAATACTCCAGCAAAACCTAAAGTGGCAATACCACCAAAAGCACCTAACATGATGACGACTACTGAAATTTTTACATAACGACGAATAATAAAGGCCTGTAAAAAATTATCATTCGCCACAGCAATAAGCGCAAAACATAACATAATAGATGCATGCATCAAGGGAGCAGTGAAATATAACCAAACGGTACTAACAAATAACACCCAAGCCCCACCAAATTGCAATACACAGGACACAAACATTACAGCCGCTATAACACTACCCATAGGCATATCAGCGGCCATTAACCCTAACCATCCAAATAGAGATTCTATAATCGCGGTAAGAGTTACACCAAGAGCAACACCCCGTGTTGTAGTTTCCGCCCTATGTAGAAACAAACGGCCAGCATCTCCCCCTAAGCGGGAACTAATGCGTACTAATAAATCAATAATACGTTCTGCATGAGTGAGAAACAAAACCATCGCGATTAATGTTAAGCCAAACTCAACCAACAAAGAGCCAAGACTACCCGCCGAGGATAAAAATACAGCAAATAATTTTTCAGGTGGAGGAACAATCTGCTTTACTAAGCCCGGCAGGCTGTTTTCTCTCATATGGTCCCAAAAAGCAACGATACGGCCACCCACATGCGGAATATGTCCAACCCAAACCGGGACAGCAGGCAACTGCCATGAGGGCAGTATGGTCATAAAATGTGATATATCTTTTACATGCTGTGCAAAAATGAGAAATATTAGCGCAACTGGTAAGAAGAACACCAACAACGCTGCCAGGACTGTAAAAAACACAGCGGCAGCCCGACTACCGAAGAGACATGACTGCAACCTCAGCACTAATGGCCAAAATGTCACTGAAATGGTTGCTCCCCACACAATAGGTAATAAAAAAGGATGAAGCACCCAACCGACCGCAATTAAGATACAGCTCACCATCAGAGCCGTCAGCACGGGAGACACTTTGTCCTCCTGCTCCATATGACATTCTGTTGTCATTGACCCTAACAAAGACCTAAAACGCTTTATCATCACTACTCTCACCTTATTTTCTGTACCGTAGCACTATACGCAGCTTCTACCTTCTTGCGCTTTTCCTCTTAACAAAGCGTGACCTCAGCAGCAAAAAACTGTTAAAAGACTTACTAAGCAGTACGCAATGAATTGCCACTGTTACCATCACCATCTCTTATGGAAGGAAGATATCCATTATGGCACAAAATGACGCAAACCCAGCCCGCAACATGACACGCGAGGACCTCATCTTTGCCCTCGTACAAGATGTCGTCCGGCTCGAAAGTCAAAACACCCAAATTGACCGTGCTTACCTCGTCAAGCTTGTTGCTGAGATTGCCCGCTCTGTTGATGGGAAATAAACCTAGAAAGACGCCGAAGTGTTACAAATCACTTCGGCTTCCCCCCAAAGCCTTATGATGGCAGAATAAGAGAAATGCCTTCCTGATTAAAACGATCCATCAATGCACCCATTACAGAGGTGGTAACGGCATCACTACTTGTCCCCCGTGCTATATAGACAGCCAATGTTGCACCCACTGTTTGACCCGCATTCGAATCAAGCAGAATCTGAGGGGCAGGATCCCGTAGAATATTTGGCTGCTCATTTGCAACTTGCATGAAGATTTCCTGCACTTTATCCAAACTTACATTAGAGGGTACAGCAACAACAAGTTTGACCTTAATTGGATTTTGCCCCGCACTCCAATTCTGCACATTCGAGGTGATGAATTGAGAATTAGGCATGATCACCATAGTACCATCACTGAGACGAATATCCGTTGCACGAACATTCACACGTTGGATGACCCCTGTGGTCCCGCTAATACTAATCTTGTCCCCCGCTTGTGCTGGACGCTCTGCTAACAAAATTAGTCCTGAAATAAAATCCTTCACAATAGATTGTAAGCCGAAACCCACCCCAACGGATAGGGCACTGACCACCCATGTTAAATTCTGAACCGAAATACCCATCATGGACAACAGCTTCAGCCCCGCCACAATCCATAATGTATAAGTCATAATACTTATAATAGATGTCTGCGCTCCATTATCTAATGACGTAACGGGAAACAGGCGATTTTGTAACCATTGTTGGAGAAATTTAATAGCGTAGAACACGCCTACCAAGAGCAACGCGGAATTTACGAGCATCCGCGGTGAAAAAGGAATACCAAAGAAGATATCGCCGGCAAAAATTTGCTGTAAACCCTGCCATGCCCCACTAAAAGAAGCACCATTTCTACCTTGCAAGAGGGCAAGGAAAACCATAACAAGGCCTAGCCCCACCAAGGCGGTACTCACGACCTCCATCTGGGCCAAACGCCGAGCGCTTAATCCCAGTTCATTCCAAATACGCCCTAAATGGCTCTGAGCAGAAAAGGCAAATTGAGCTGAATCACGCCATGCCTGCATGAGCAACATTACAACGCCAAACGCATAAAGTAGCGTTAAAACCCAATCATTTAATAAGAAAGCAAAGGAAATATAACCGCTTAATACAGCCAGACCGGTCACCACTAATAATAAAGCGGAAATACCATGTATGGGGAAATATTGCATCAAAATCCCCCCAATATCCTGCGCCACTCCTCCGCCTAAGTCTCCGACTTCATCGCCCGCATTTTGTTGGCGTTTTTTATCAACGCGACACGGTACATAAAGGAGAATAGCTGACGAAAGGGCAAGGCTACCCTCTAACACCGCATCTAACCCAGGGCCTAAACTTTTATTGAGTTCTGCTGTACGTAACGCCCCACAACATAGGACGCCCACCCCCAATAATAAGCTGCATAGGGGACATACCTTCCCGCGAAGCCAACGCCTAAGCGAAACACCCGCCCCTATAACAAACCCAAATACTGGTAATGATTGAGTTAAATACTGCCCTGCCAAGAAAGGGATACCCTCAAAACCAAAGGCCACCATCTCCCAACCTTGCCACAGCACCTCCGCGAGCAGGGCGCATAATATACCCAATAAAACGCTCCCTAACGCCCGTTGTGTCCGAATGGCCGTCGCCCAGCGCACTCGAGACAAAGCAGCATTAAGCGTTCTACCTGCCAACCAGCGCAGCCCTTCCTCACATACAAAGACCAGCCCCATAACCCCTAATGTGCCGATCAATATATTCAGTTCAGACCGGGTTAAATTTTTAAGAGCCGTATAGCCCTCTGCCCCAATATTTTGCCAAAATCCTAAGCTCAACGGGGTCTCTACATGCCGAATAAGCGCCCCTTGCTGTACACGCCGCCGCAAACCATCCAACTGGCTTTCTAACTGGCGTGTCTGCAAATCACACACACGCATCCGTACTTGCAATGATGCAATACCGAGCGATGTCTTACGCGCAGCCCCTCGCTGCCGAGTAATAGCGGCATCTTCTCCATCTTCGGTTTTATTACCCAAGACCTGCAACAATGAATTAATAGAGCCTTCGTAGGATTGAATTTGCGCCAAACCATCCGTGACATGCTGTCGTACAACGCGCACCTGCGCACTATAGACATCTAAAGCACTGCCGCTTAACGGAGCCTTAGCATGCCCCAACCCTGTACTAACAGCCCGCAAAGTAGCTTGGTCTTGCTCCAATTGTGCCCGTAAAGCAACTGCTACATTATTCCAACCAAAATCCCCCTCTGCCTGCGCCATAACCAAGGAGGGCGGATTATCAACGGCCTTATCAGCCGGTGTTGCCGCCGGTGCTGCAGCATGCACGGGAGAGGCCAATATAAAAGCAAGCCCTAGAAAGGCCCCTATAGCAACGCGAATAGGTTGAACGAAGTGACGCATCATAAAATCTACTTTATTACATACACACCGTGCTGAGATGCACCGGCAGGTACCAGAAATTTAAGATATATTCTCTAGTTTTCAAGAGTTCGTGCCTCAAACTTTCTCGTTATCAATACCCAAATTCATACCCATCCTCACTACAACGGCAATATTTTCTGCTACGCGACGAATAGAATCAGGGGCCTCCTGCAACACCGTCGTTAAATCTGCTGGGTGTGAGACCGTATCAAAAACCGCATCAATACCGACCTGATGGACAAGCTCTACATCCTTCCCAGTAGAGCCAACAATGGCAATCACCGGCTTGCCAAAGCGTTTTGCAATCTGCGCAACCCCCATAGGGGCCTTCCCATGGACTGTCTGCCCGTCCATTCGCCCCTCACCAGTGATGATGAGGTCCATCTCTGCAAAATGCTCGGCTAAATGCAGCTGCTCAGCAATAATCTCCACACCCGGCCGTAAGGTTACGTGTGTAAAAGCCAACAGCCCACCACCAAGGCCACCTGCTGCCCCCGCCCCAGATATATGAGCGATATTACGTCCAGATTGAGATGCTAAGAGCGTTGCATAATGTGTTAGGGCAGCCTCTAACTGTGCTACATCCTGTGGGGAGGCCCCTTTTTGTGGACCAAATATCGACGAAGCCCCCTGCGGGCCTGTGAGAGGATTTGTAACGTCACAGGCTCCCTCCAGCGTGACATACGCTAATCGAGCATCCAAGCCAGAAGCATCTATCTGTGCGAGATGAGCCAAGGCAGCACCACCGGGAGGCAAATCACGCCCTCGCTCGTCTAACAATCTTACTCCCAGAGCCTGAGCAAACCCAGCCCCACCATCATTTGTAGCACTACCGCCTAACCCAATGATGATATGCTGGCAGCCATGATCCAACGCAGCACGCACCAACTCTCCCACGCCATAGGTTGTTGTCTGTAATGGTGCATACTCATCCGGTTTTAATAAAGGGAGACCCGCCGCGGCGGCCATTTCGATCACGGCGGTGCGCCCATCCCCGCTCACGCCCCAAAAAGCAGAGACAGGCTTGCCCAATGGCCCTGTCACGCTGCATGCCATTATCTGCCCACCCGTCCCCTGGGCAAAAGCCTCCACTGTGCCTTCTCCACCATCTGCCATAGGGAGGCAAAGGTAATCAGCATGAGGGAAAATACGCGAAAATCCTGCTTTAATCTCCCGCGCGACCTCTAAGGTGGAAAGACTACCCTTAAAGGAATCACATACAATCGCAATCTTCATGCCAGCTCATCCCTTCAACCACGTGTACGGGATTACGAAACGTAAATGATGCGGCCCTTAATCATCCTCACCATAAAACTCCTCTCCCAAAACAATCGCCGGGCGACCTTTTGAGCGGCGGAAATTATTTGTATCCCGCAAAGAATAAGCACATCCACAATATTCTTGCT
Source organism: Bombella saccharophila (assembly GCF_026385475.1). GTDB lineage: Bacteria > Pseudomonadota > Alphaproteobacteria > Acetobacterales > Acetobacteraceae > Bombella > Bombella saccharophila. The sequence goes on along the minus strand of NZ_JANIDW010000002.1, from coordinate 384,933 downwards.
TATAAAAACGCTCGCGCTTGCTAATCTCAATCATCCGAGCAGAGCCGCCGCCTTTACGCCAATTAAAATCCCAATATTCTAACCCTTCATAGGGAGCTACAGCGCGCGCACCGCACTCATTAATCTGGGTCATATTCTTCCAACGAGAAATACCAAGGGAACTGGTCATAACGGGGAAGCCATGCTCATGCGCGTACAGTGCTGTACGCTCAAAGCGCATATCAAAACACATCGTACAGCGTATGCCTCGTTCTGGCTCCCACTCCATCCCTTTTGCACGCTCGAACCAATTATCTTTATCATAATCAGCATCAATAAACGGAATATTATGGACATCTGCGAAGCGGATATTCTCATCTTTGCGTAAAAGATATTCCCGCTCTGGATGAATATTCGGATTATAAAAGAAGATGGTATAATCAATCCCGGATTCCGTCATGGCCTCCATCACCTCACCGGAACACGGTGCGCAGCAAGAATGTAGCAAGACCTTTTTTTGCCCACCGGGGGGCTGAAGTTGCTGACGGCCTGATGGCAATAGCTGAGGCCCCTTCCGGCGATTACGCCGCGCCGCATAGCCGCGTTTGGCCGCTGCTTCCTCCACCATCATGCTCTCCACTTCATTATCACTCATATGCTTTGCCATACTAAAGAATGGACCATGCTGTCGAGCAGCACTCTATACTCCATGATCTATTTTTTTAGTCATATCGTTACGATATAAAAACAAACCTCTTACTCAGAGACCGTAACGCCCGCTCGCAGCCATACCCAGCCCATCAAGACCGCCATGAGAGAGCCGCTCAGAATACCAAGCTTTGCGGATAAGAGTAAATTAGACCCAGCAAATGAAAGGGAGGCCATAAAAAGACTAACGGTGAAGCCAATACCACACAGCATAGATAAACCAAACACCATATACCATGACGTCTGGCAAGGCAGAGGGCTCAACCGACAACGCACAGCTAGCCACGTTGCACTGAAAATGCCCGTTGTCTTACCCATAACCAACCCGACCGCTACAGCACAAACCAGACGTATATTCACCGCATGGAGAGGGAGGGTCAGTAACGGTATCCCCATAATCACAAAGCCAAATATAGGCAGAATCACCCATCTCACCCATGGTGTGACGTAATGCTCCATACGCTCCACAGGCGAAGGGGCCGTCTTCACTCGTGCGGGGAGGCACAAGCCTACAACAACGCCCGCTATGGTAGGATGCACCCCTGAGACTAACAAACATCCCCATAACAAACATCCCGCCACACTATACGGCCAAAGAGCACGAATCCCACGCCTCCCCCAATAGACCAAGCATCCCACCAATACCGCACTAACGATTAAGGGCCCGTACTTTAACGTACTGCCATAAAATAATGCGATGATCAGAATCCCTAAGACATCATCAAAAATAGCAAGGGCCATGAGCCAAACACGCCCGCCTTCGGAAACATATCGTCCCAATGCCAATAAAATCGGCACTGTAAAAGCGGCATCTGTTGCTATCGGGATGGCCCAACCTGCCTGCAAAGCAGGCTCTGACGCGGCAATTACTCTGTATAAAAGAGCGGGCACAACGACCCCTCCTAGTGCGGAGACACATGGTAATAAGCACTGACGTAATTGCGATAAATGCCCGCTAACAAGCTCCTTTTTAAGCTCTAAAGTGATAAGCAGAAAAAATAATGTCATCGGGCCAAGCGTGATGGCTTCAATAACGCTAGGTAATGTGAGGGACCATGTGCGCCCGTTCCATCCGGTAATGTGCACATCCCCCATAGGGTGAGCCAATAATGCGTAGTTAGCCTGCCAAGGCGAGTTCGCCGCTATGAGACCTGCAATCGCCATAAATAGCAAAAGGAACGGGCCAGCTATATCGGCTGTTCGCCACCATGCTTTTTGCATCATGCACATATACTTAACATTACGACATGAACCCTACCTACGCCCCTTATCAGGTTAATAATGAGAGAATATTGCCCCTTGGAATAAATAAGCTAACTTTAGATAATAAGCGTTTGTCTCCGCTATATTACGCCCTTCTACTGAATGGGAATAACGGGCTGTTATATTCCACGCGCTATTAATATTCCACATCAGCCCAACACCCAAAGCGACTTCACGGCTGCTTGTATTGGCTACATAATGCCGTAATGTATTATCGCGCAACCCGGCATTATTCTGCCAATCTAACCCAAAGAATGGCTCCCAATGTGGGGAGGCCTTCCAGCTAAAGCGCAAATTGCTATGGAAGGCCGTCCCTGGATGATAGGAATGTTGGCCTCTATTATGCAACGTAGACGCCACAACCGCCCCTAAATCACCATCAAAGCCGAAATGCTTCCATTCATAATCGAACATAAAGCTTGAAAGATTGGACCAATAATTAGGATTAAGGCGGTCCCGTGTAGCACTTGGGGTTTGCATAAAGGTCTGTATCCCGAAGGTGCTATGAGCGTTCGGCTTAAACCACACGGCAGGGCCGCTAATGGTTGGGCCTAACCCACCAAAATTGGTTCCATTGGCAAGCTGATAGCTCTCTGTCTGAATCACCTCATAAGCAAAGCCAATTTTGGGGATGGATTTAAACGTCCAGAAATGAACATATTTGCTCATTCCCGACCATGTATGGACCCCTTGGCCGGAATGACGCGCCCCTTGGCCATCATAATGGAAGGTAGCCGCATTACCGTCCCCGTACTGCACAAAGACATTAAACGGCTTAAAATCAACCGGTAGGTCATATTCATGCGGGCCAATAACAGCGAATGTTATATCCGCGGCATGGGCATAAGACGCCCATAAAACGCCTCCCAGAAAAACCACAAACACCCATATTATTATGGGCCATAAATGTGATCCCTTCCTGTACAGCACATACCCTCCCTATGCAGTAGCGCCTGCGTACAAGCACCCTGCACTTTAATAAGAGAAGTGCCGTTGGATTGATAGGGGAGGCTGATTATAAATATAAATGTACCCTATTAGTCCTTCTTTTAAGGCGACGTTACATCCCTACCACGGACATAGCGTACCAACAGGCAATAAACCCCGCCTGTTACTAAAAGACTAACCACCCAAGATATGTCCACACCATGCAGCCTAGGGACTAATACCCCGGTATATGGTCCGGTTTTCATAAAAGGAATCTCAACTAAGACACCCAACATATAGACACTTAACGCAAGGATATTAAACCGCCCATAAAGACCACCATCCTCAGCAAAAAATGCCTTCACATCATACTGACCATGACGCAGCAAATAATAATCACACAAATTGATAGCCGTCCACGGTACTAAAACTGCCATCAAAACATCCAGAAATGACGTATAAGCTTTTAAAAAATCGCTCGCCATACCTAGGCTCATCATCAGGGCGACTGCTAGCAATAAAATAGTCATCACTAGCCTTCCCCCTAAGCCAGAACGCCAAGCGGGATGAAATGTTTGCACAAAGGTTAAACTACACAACGCACCGCAATAAACGCTCATAGCATTTGCTAAGGGAATAGCTAATGCAAGAACAAGTAAAACAAGATTACCTACGCGCCCCCCAGCGTGAGCTAAAGCCCCGGCAAGCGGTAATGTAGGATAGCTTAAAGACAGTAAACTACCCAAAACCATCGGTAAAATGGCGCCAAGAACTGTCCCACCGTAAGTTGCCCAAAACGCTTGTCGTCCCGAGCCAGACTCGTCAGGTAAATAGCGTGATGAGTCTGAAACGTAAGGCGCATAAGCAATCTGCCACAACGCGGACACGGAAAATGCCCCAAAGAAGCCAGCAACTGTGCCGTGTAAATCCGCCAATAAACTGCGTGAAAAACCGCCGAGACCACATCCGATGGCGTAAACCACCGCAATAATCGACACCCAACTGGCCAAACGGGAACATGCATGAATTGCTTTGTACCCCATTATGCACGGCACAAGCGTTAATATCGCTACTGCCCACACGCCTCTACTACCACTAAAGGCAGGTAAAACATGTGCCAAGGCTTCCCCCCCGACTACACAATTGGAGGCTGCAAAGCCGATATACATCAAAACCACAAGCACAATAATTGGCACAGACCCATAAATGCCAAACTGCCCACGGCTTTGTACCATCTGTGGGACGCCTAAACGCGGCCCTTGTGCTGCGTGGAGTGCCATAAAAACAGCCCCCACCATGTTCCCCAACACAAGTGCTAATACGGACCAAAACAGAGAAAGGCCAAATATAGCTGGCCCTAATGCCCCCGTTACAACGGTTAGCAACGTCATATTTGCGCTAAACCATACCGAAAAAAGGTCCGCAACACGCCCATAACGATGCGTGTGAGGGATAGGATGAATGGTGTGGGTTTCCAGATGGGTACTCATGCCCTGCTTTTCCCACACTCCTGATCATTTTGCCAGATCCCTTAGAGAATGGATTTTGCACAATGCTATAACTACGCATTACAGATAAATTTTGATATCCTTCCCAAAACTCTTTAGCACTCGTAAGAGGATATTATCTTAAACAATCGCCTGTGTTGTGGCCCCTCAGAACAATGGAGACATTCATGCCGATACATCCTCTACGTCCTGGCAGCATGAAGCGTTTTCATTCTTCACGTCCGATTCAAATTTTTAGCACATTATGGTTTCTCTGCCTGTGGTTTATTGCCCCAGCAGCTAAGGCTCAGGTCTTAGATGAAATCGTCGGTAGCGAACCCATGCTACGTGTGGATACGCCTTTACCTGCCCATAGCGGATATACAACCTCCGTCCCCCCATTTGCACGACCTGAAGCTTTATTTCCTCATGGTTTTGGGATGACCGATTGGCTCCGCAAACGCGGGATTGCCTTTCTCCTCGATAATACAAACGAATTTGCAGGAGCTATTACCCCGCCGACCAAATCCTATCCCAACTCCCAACATTTTGCCCGATATAAGCAAGGGGCGAGTAATGCTGGGCAGTATGCTGCCTCTATCAATGTAAACTGGGAACAGCTGATTGGGCTGCGTGGCTTCTCCACCCATAGCATCCTCGTAGGCCGCTATGGGACCACGGCAAACCGTATGTTCGGGGATTGGTTAAACCATGCTTCGGAAGATTATGGTGGCGGTGGTAATGTGGTCGTCCATCTTGTTATGGCCTATGGGGAAGAGACCCTTCTTGGGGGACGGCTTTCCATAGCCGCAGGGCGTATGTCTGAGATGTCGGACTTCCAGAACAGCCCGCTCTTTTGTAACTTCCAAAATGGTAGTATTTGCGGCCGTCCTAAAGCAGCAACCGATAGCAGCTTTACCAGTGGTTATCCCGCCGCTGTATGGGGGGGGCGTATACGCGGCCGTCCTTCCCGCTTCCTCTATATGGAGCTTGGCCTCTATGCGGGGGAAAATGGAATTTATAAAAATGAACAACATAGGACAGGCTTCAAATTTAATGGAGGAAACATTAACGGGTTTCGCCTACCCTACGAGATGGGATGGGAGCCTATCTTTGGTAAAAATCATCCGGGGCATTATAAAATTGGTGGTGTCTTAATGACGGCTCCAAGCCCTGATAATTATTACGATGTTGACGGTCAGCCTTATGCCCTAACGCATCGCAGGCAAGACCTCCACCATGATGGTTATGGGGCTTGGTTTATGGCTGACCAGCATCTTCTTACCCATTATAAGGACAGTAAGCGCGGCATTACAGCACTCTGGGGCTTCCTCTATAACGATAAGCGCATCGCCCTGCGTGAATGGGAAGCTTATGGAGGGTTCATCGACCGCGGGCTTATTCGCTCCCGCCCCTTTGATACACTTGGCATCGCTTTTACTTACGAGAAGATCGCCCCTGGTGTACAAGCTACCGAGGCTATGATGCTTGATAATGCACAATATAGCCGTCTTCCCAACCATGCGACGGGCGTGCAACGTCATACAGCCGTTTTAGAAGTTAACTACGCTATTCACGTATGGCGAGGAGTAATCTTCCAACCTCTACTAGAATATTTCTTCCGTCCCAATGGACAAGGCAATTTGCGCGATGCAGCCTTACTTGGTTTTAAAAGCCATGTCGAAATTTTTTAGCGTACAATATAGCACATATCTGCTTCCCAATTCATCCTATTGCACCTTTACGGCTGCTGGGGTCTCATGGCAGAGGTTGTAGGGGAGCTTTCTCCCTTCATCTTCTGAAAAGGAATTTTTATGCGCTTTACGGCTCTCACTAAGGGTTTAACTCTCTCCGCCCTAGGGTTTAGTGTACTCGCAGCCCCTGTATGGGCTGACGATGCCGCACCTGTTGATCAACACCGCCTCCATAAAGAGCGCGCAGATATGCGTAAAGAGCATCGCGCCTTCCATCATCTTTCTGACCACGGCCAAAAGGCTATGCTCAGCATTGTCGAGGCTCAACATTTCCTCACCGCAGGCCAAGATGAGAAAGCCATCCCTGCCCTAACAGCCGCCCTCTCTCATCTGGATTTAGCAGCGAAAGCGCGCGAGCAATTTACCGCTGCTGAGACTGACCTTCACCCAGCTCCACAGCACCCAGTACCGAGCAAGCATACAGCCCAAGCAGGCCCGACAGATTGGATCCCTGTAGGCGGTGAGGTAATTGCCACAACAGAATTAGAACCCGCTAAGAAAACAGCCATTGCTACGGCGAATGCGCAGTTAAAAGCTGGACAAACAGCCCAAGCAGCACAGACGCTGCAAGTTGTTGGACAAGACATTGACTTCATCATCGCTCTTGCACCGCTTTCCCAGCTTCAAGGGTTCGTAAACCGTGCGCTTATCTTTGCACAAGGTCACCATCCTGACGCTGCCGCAGTGGCTTTGAATGATGCCATAGACAGCCTTGTTTTTGTCTCGGAAAACGTTGTAACAGAAGCAACCGCAGCCCAAAAATAAGAAAGACGTCTCTTTAGCTCCGCGGGGCTAAAAGACCTTTCAGAGGGTCGACATTTTATAATGTCGGCCCTTTTTGCTGCGTTCTCAATAAATCATCTCCAGAATAAATATTAGCTTGTTCTATATTGTGGATAATCACTAGAATACTTTACCTAGAATGGCTATTTTCTGCAGTATATCGCCTGTGGAAAAACTTGTGAACAAACAACCACTCTTGACAATCTCCACGCTTGGGGAATCAAGGAGTCGCCACCATTTATATGGTCAATCCTCATCGCGAGGATGCCATATGGGCCTGACTTATTTCCGCATCAGGCAACACATCAGACCAACCACCACCTAGAGCGTTATAAAGACGTGCAAGGTCTGTTGCGAAGGCAACATCACTACCTGCGAGGTCGAGTTGAGCATTTTGCAACCGTTCTTGAGCCTCCAAAACAGCAAGGTAAGTAGCAAGACCAGCTTTATATTGGCTGGTTGCCAAAACAAGCGCGCGCTGTTGGTCCTCTACAGTGCGGGAGAGGCCCTCACGACGAACTTGTTCATCATGATAAGCTTGTAACGCGTTATCGACCTCATTCCACGCTTGTAAGACTGTTTGGCGATATTCCACAGCGGCAGCGCGTTGGGCGGCCTTTTTCAACTTCAACTGCCCATAAAGCCGTCCACCTTGGAAGATAGGCAGAGAAATACTCGGCCCGACATTCCAAGCCCGTGCATTCCAAAAACCAAGGTCACGAAACGATAAGGTCTGGAAACCAAAATCCGCCGTGACCGTCACTTTAGGGTAGAAATCCGCTGTAGCTTCACCAACCTCTGCCACAGCTTCACGCAGATGGTCCTCTGCTTCACGAATATCGGGGCGGCGATGGGCGAGTTCTGACGGCAAACCAGCGGGTACAAAAGGCGGCACAGTCGGCACGGTTGCTGTGCGGCCTAGCTCCTCATTCAAGCTCTGAGGGGGTTGGCCAAGCAGTAAGGCGATGGCATTTTGTTCCCGCGCGACAGTCTCATCCAAATTAGCCTGCTGGGCTTCTACACCATGCAGACGCGCTTTAAGACTATCGACATCAAGCTCGGTCACCAGACCACTCTTATAGCGGCTTTGCGCTAACGAGAGCAGATTTTGCACGGTTGCATGACTATTTGCTAAAATGCGCTGGCGTGTTTGGTCCCCGCGTAGCTCCAGATAATCACGCGCCATATCGGCTTGGCGGGCAATAAGGATGCTACGCCTTTCCTCCTCGCTCATCTTCATCAAATATTTTGCCGCGCGATATTGATACGCCACCCGGCCCCAGAGGTCGATTTCGTAAGTCGCGTCAATTTTATCCTGCCATTGATTCAGCAAAGGAACAGAGGCTTCCTGCGAGGCTTGAAGAAAATTCGCCTCTTGTGAGGGAAGGTCGGGGAAGCCCTTACCAACGCGCTTAAAAATCTCCTGTAATTGCTTGGAGCTATGCTGCGAACGAACATACGTCCCCGTTGCGGAGAGATTGGGGAAGCGTTCTGCCCCGGCAATCAGCATTTGTGCGCGGCTTTGGGCCAGATTTTCCGTCGCTAAGAGGAAGGATAAGTTCTGGATGGCTACACGCTCTTCCAAAGAGGTGAGCTCTTGGTCATGGAAGGAGGTCCACCATTTATCGGCCATTGGTAATTCTGTCACGATGGAGGACGGCGAGGCTTTTGCCTGTGTTTTATCCTCTGGAGCGGCATTAGCCCCGTGCAGGCCCGCTTGCGTGCTTTTTGGCGAGGGCTGATTCTTCCCATTATGGAGGTCATAATGCTGTGGGGCCCAATCCTTTGGTTGATGATATTTTGGCCCGACCATTAAGCAACCCGCTAAACCAAGCGAGGCAACCCCACATAATAAATGCCGGCTAAACTGCGATAGAAACATGACCCCACCTTTAGGACGGACGGAACGAAGGGAATGAGCGTCTTTCACAGTGCAGCTCCTGCGTAATCATCACTAAAAAACAAAGAAGAAATGAGGCTCCTATATGGACCCCTCCCCCCGCGCGGCTTATCATGCCCCTTTATGAGCAGGAACAACCCTCCCCTAAAGTGATGACACAGCCTACCAAACCGGCCTTTGATACCACCCAACCTCCCCCCGTACCGAACAAGGGGAAAAATGCCCCCCGTAAATGTGAGCAAATCCTCACCAGTGCGGGGCAGCTTTTCCTCCAACAAGGATATGAGCGGACCTCCATGTCCCAAATTGCGCAGCTGGCGGGGGTCTCTAAAGGCTCGCTCTATAATCATTTTGAGAATAAAGCCGATTTGTTCACTGCCTTTTTTGAAGAACGCAGCCGCACACGGCTTGATACGCTCAAAGCGGTATCCCGCACCCCCCAACCGGATTTGCGTACCGCCCTCATCCAAGCCGCATCGACCATTATTACACTGCTGACCGACCACGAGGCTATCGGGCTGTACCGCATTGTTGTCGCAGAGGCGAATGAGTTCCCCCATCTGGCTGATACGCTCTGGCATTATGGCTTCTCCCGCACGCTGAGCAGTCTTACAGAATGGTTTACCCACAAGCATGAGGCGGGTTTGCTGAAGATTGATGATGCCGCTTTCGCCGCTGAGCAATTCTTGATGATGAGCCAGACACGTATTGTCCAACGCACGCGCTTGTCCCTGCCGGTTGATCGCAGCCCAAAGAGCATTAACCGTGTCGCCAGTGCGGTAGCGGACCATTTCCTCAAAATATACGCACCATGAGGGCTGTATGAAGCGGCCCTTATAAAAGAGAGACTGCATCATTAATGCCCTCCCCCACTATGGCCACTCCCTTTCATCGGGGAGAGCAGGAAGCAGAAAGGCACCACGCACAAAGCCATAATCCCCAGCACGTTAAAGAGCTGATTATAAGCCAGCATCGCCACTTGCTTTAGGAAGTCCTGATACATATGCGTAATCGCAAAGGCATGAGCCCGTAAGGGAGCCAGGCCATGCGCCTCAGCTAGCTTTTGCATCTGGAAAATATAAGCGCGGAACTCTGGCTTCGCGGCAATCGCATGGGCGGAGACATCAGTTTGTTGGACCTGCCGCATCTCCGTGAGAGCCGCTGTGGAGAGAGAGATAGCCTGTGAGCCAAAATAGTTCCGCACCATGCTGAATAAGGCCGATGCATCACCATTCAACTCGCGCGGGAGGGTGGAATAGGCAATGGTGGAAATGGGCACGAACAAAAATGCCAGCGGGGCCGTTTGCCGCACGCGGCATAGCACCAGATACCAGAAATCCACATCCGCATAGAGGGTTGCTGCAAAGAAGCAGGATAGTGCCATGAAAAAGAAGCCTAGTGCGATGATATAACGCACCTGCATATGCTTCATCAGCATCCCCACAAAGGGGATAAGCACCATCACAGCCATACCTCCCGGGGCCATGAGCTGACCAGCAATGGTAGCCGTATAGCCCTGCACCTGCTGGGCAAATTGCGGCACAATCACTGCCGAGGCGTAAAGCAACACGCCTACCGCGCCTATCATGAAGGTCCCAAGGGCGAAGTTACGGTCCTTCAAGACAGTAAGATGGAGGAGGGGCTTTTTAGTCTTTAACAACCAAATAATGGCCCCAATCGTACAAATACCCCCAATAAGAGCCATCGTGGTGATAAAGGATGAGCCAAACCAATCATCATCCTCCCCACGGTCGGCCATAATCTCTAAACAGCCCAACCCTAATGAGATAAGGCTAATGCCAATAACATCGACCTGCTCTTTAGTGGGTTTGAGCCATGGCGGGTCTTCCACCAAAGCAATGACAGCAATGACGGTAATAATCCCAAAGGGCACATTAACGTAAAAAATCCACCGCCATGAATAAGTATCCGTCAGCCACCCACCTACAAGCGGACCAAGGACAGGCCCGACCACAATAGCCAGAGCTGTTAGCCCAAAAGCAGCACTACGTTTTTCCGGTGGGAAAATATCCAAAATGATGGCTTGTTGGACTGGCTGTAACCCTCCCCCAAAGAAACCCTGCATTAAGCGAAAAATCACCAACATAGGCAATGAGGTCGACAACCCGCATAAAAAGGAGGAAAGGGTGAACATCGCCACGCAGATGAGGAAATAACGCTTCCGCCCAAAGCGTTTTGACAACCAGCTTGAGATGGTCAGCACAATCCCATTGGCCACAAGATAGGAGGTCAGCGCCCATGTGGCATCATCGTAGGAACTCCCTAAAGAGCCTGCAATATGCGGAAGAGCCACATTTACGATGGTGGTATCAAGCACCTCCATAAAAGCGGCCAAGGTGACCACGACAGCCACAAGCCAAGGGTTATGGCGTGGCCGCCAGCTATCATGGTCGATAGGGGGGGATTGCTCAGCCATGGAGGGCCTCACTCACCCACATACACAGTTGGCTCAACCGACATCCCCAAGGAGAGGGGCAGCTTATCATCCAACCCATCATCAATAAGAATCTTAACGGGAATACGCTGCACCGTCTTTACAAAATTGCCGGTCGCATTCTCCGGTGGGAAGGCACTAAAGGATTCCCCAGAGCCTTTTTGGATACTATCCACATGCCCTTTAAGACGCAGTTGCGGATAGGCATCAACCTCGATCTCGGCCTTCTGTCCCGGTCGCATATCAGCAAGTTGCGTCTCTTTATAATTAGCGACAATCCACACATCTTTTGCCACGATGGAGAACATCTCTTGGCCAATCTGCACAAAATTACCTTGCTCCACGGTACGTTGAGAGACCCAACCATCACGCGGGGCGCGAATATCCATCCAAGCAACATTCTGCCGTGCAAGCTCTAATTGGGCTTGGGCTGCTTTAAGAGAGGCTTCGGCTTGGCTGTAATGCGCATAAGCATTGCCGATATTGGCATCCACCGGCTCGGCCTGTGTTAATTGACCTTGCGCTTGGATGACGGCTGCTTTGGCCTCATCCAACGCTGCGCGGGCATAGTCGATATCTTGTTGGGTTGTTGCCGCACGCTCAACCCGATGTTGGCGGGTATAATCTGTTTGCGCCCGAAAGAGCCGCGCTTTTGCATCATCCAACGCCCCTTGTGCGGCCATTAACTGACCGGGGAAGTTCTTCTGTGCAACAGCATAAGCCAGATTATAGGACATCATATCCGCTTGCGCCTGTGCTACGGCCGCCTCGGCTTGATGAAGCTGGGCGATATAATCCCGCCCATCAATCTGCGCTAACAAATCCCCTTTATGAACAAACTGGTTATCATCCACATAAAGATGCTCCACATACCCGCTCACATGAGCTGCAATGGAGATTTTACGCCCTGTTACATAAGCATCGTCCGTTTCCACATGATTGCGGTTAAAAAACAGGTAAAGCCCGGTGCCTAATACGGCCATGCCTAAAATAAGGCCAAAAAGAATCTTCCGCGCTCCGCGATCCTTAAACGGCTTAGGAGCTGTTTTCCCCTGCTCCGCCTTCGTCTGCTGCTCGCCTGCATCCTGTTGTACCGCAGAGTGAGTGTCAGACTGTGTATCGGACTGCGCCATAATGCCCTCAAATATCAATGAAACTGGCATGGCGGCCTAGATGGGCTCCCTCACCAAAGCCGTGCCAGATTGTACGAATATGCTAAAAAGAAAATGACCAGTCGGTCATTCTAACTAGGAAGGCGATATACCATCCTTATAGAACAATCAAGAGATTGTTCTCTCTCATACGTTATTACGTCACAAAAGCAGGTGAAAATACGGGGTTAATCCGCAGGATTCACCTTATGACGACTCGCTGTTAGGAAGGTATTATGCAAAAGACACGCAATCGTCATCGGCCCTACACCACCCGGCACGGGGGTGATATGACCTGCTACCTGACACGCATCCTCAAACACAACATCCCCTACGAGGCGGCTTTTGCCCTCCGGAGTTTGGATGCGGGTAATGCCGACATCAATCACCGTTGCCCCCGGTTTAATCCAACTGCCCTTCACCAGCCCAGCTTTCCCCGTTGCTACAACGAGAATATCTGCCTCGCGCGCGATTTTCTCAATCTCGCGTGTGTGAATATGCGCTACCGTAACGGTACAATTCTCTCTAAGGAGAAGCTGCGCCATGGGCCGTCCCACCAAATTAGACGCCCCGATAATAACGGCATGTAAGCCCGTCATATCTTTATGAACAGACTGAAGCAATTTGAGACAGCCCAGCGGTGTGCAGGGAACAATGCCGTTATTCATCCCCAAGGCCAGCCGCCCAGTATTCACCTCACCTAGTCCATCTACATCTTTATCAGGATGAATGGCATTGGTGACCGTAGCGGCATCAATTTGGGGCGGTAGAGGCAACTGGACAAGAATCCCATCTACCTTAGGATTCTCATTCAGCTCCTTGATTAAAGCCAAAAGCTCCTCCTGCGAGGTGCTTTCGGGCATCATCTGCATGAAGGATTTCATCCCCGCGCGATGGGTTTGGATGGCCTTATTCTTCACATAAACTTCCGAGGCGGGGTCATTACCCACAAGGACAACAGCAAGGCCGGGAAGCTCGTGCCCTTGCTCGACAAGCTGTTCCACCTGCTGACGAATCTCCGTTGTCATCTGCGCGGCCATCGCCTTGCCATCAATTAACTTAGCTGTTCTGCCTGACTGCTCGGTAGATGTTGGTGCTGTCATGCTCATAATCTCCGCCAAACCCATAATCCCGCCTCTCTATGCTTATTGGACAAGACATGACAAGCCCCGTTCTTTCCGCTAGAGACAGAAACTTAAAGAGGCCCCCTCTCATATAAGGATGAAGGAATACCCCCGTGCGTGATGATATACGCAAAAACTTTGCCAGCGATAATGTAACCCCCGCCTGCCCCGCTGTCATGCAGGCCATCGCTGATGCTAATGTGGGCAATGTTCCCTCCTATGGCCATGATACGCTCTCTCTTACCTTAAACCAACGTTTTGGTGAGGTTTTTGGGGCGGAAGTTGCAGTTTTTCCCGTTGCCACGGGGACCGCTACAAACTCCCTCGCGCTCTCAGCCATGGTGCCACCTTATGGGGCTGTATTATGCGACCAAAGTGCGCATATCAACACAGAGGAAGGCGGCGCGCCGGAGTTCTTCACACAAGGGGCAAAGCTTATTGGGATTCCCTCCCCAGAGGGCCGGATGGACCCCCAAGCCCTGCCCCCCGTTCTACAACATAATCGCGAAAAGGGCGTCCTTGCTCCGCCTTTTGCGGCACTCTCCCTCACCCAAGCGACAGAGTGGGGCACGACTTATCCTTGCAAGACCATTACTCAACTCGCCAGCATCGCGCATGAATATGGGTTAACAGTCCATATGGATGGCTCTCGCTTGGGCAATGCGATTGCTTTTCTTGATTGCACACCTGCTGAGACCACATGGCAAGCAGGGATTGATGTTTTAAGTTTTGGTGGCACAAAAGCTGGCGCGATGGCTGCTGAGGCGATTATCTTCTTCCTCAATGAACGGACGCGCCCGATGGTCGCTAGTATGGCTCATCGTATTAAACGCAGCGGTCATTCTTGGTCGAAGCAACGCTTCCTCGCAGCACAATTACTCGCTTTGATCGATAATGACGTCTGGTTAGAGAATTGTCGCCACGCCAATATTATGTGCCAAAGGCTGCTCCATGGCTTGCATAAACACCCTGCGGCGCATCTCCCTTTTGCAACAGAAAGTAACGAAATATTCGTTGTGCTGCCGGAGCCTCAACTCGACTCCCTCCGCGAGGAGGGCTATCAGTTTTATACCTATCCTACGCCGCAGGGCGTGCCGGGCAAGCTCGTCCGTTTTGTCACAAGCTTCTACACACGCCCTGAGGATGTTGATGCTTTGCTAACCAGCCTCGTAAGCTGAGGCTGGCACATAGCCTACCCCCCTTAGGGGGTATCGCCATCACTATCATCATCACCATCAGCTGCTCCATCAGGGGAAACAGCGACAAAGAGTTGTTGTCCGTCCCGGAGGATACGCAGCAAAGGAGGCTGGTGTTGTTTAAGGGCCTTTTGCACCAAGGCCACTACAGCATGAGGATTAGCGGTGAGCTGATTACCCACAGCCACGATAATATCACCGGGGCGAATCCCGGCATGGTCCGCGGGGCTGCCTTGTGTAACATCGGCTACAACACAGCCTTGCACACTATCATCCAACCCCAACTCCTGCCGGATACGCGGTGTTAGAACCCCCAAAGCGAGGCCAAGCTTGCCAGATGGGGCCTCAGCATTCGTGCTACCATCACTCCCCTCTTGCCCGTTGCGTGTTTGATTACCGATGGTGATCGTCACGCTCTGTGGCTTACCATCACGCAAAATGCTGAATGTTCCCTGTGAACCCGGCGTTAAAGAGACCACCTTCACAGCGAGGTCATGCGCGCTATGGACATCATGACCATTCAAAGCGAGGACGACATCGCCGCTCTTTAACCCAGCCTTATCCGCTGGGCCACCTTTGATGAGATTCGCCACCAATGCCCCATGAGCCGGAGCCCCCGGATGGTCACCATTTAACCCAAGGGCACGGGCCATTGTGGGTGTGATGTCTTGCGTCTCTACCCCAATAAAGCCCCGCACAACATGGCCCGTTGCCCGTAGCTGATCCACCACAGCACGCACCGTAGCAGAAGGAATCGCAAAGCCAATACCGATCGAGCCGCCCCCATTTGGCGACATAATCATGGAGTTTACGCCAATCACCTTCCCATCTAACGTAATGAGCGGGCCGCCGGAATTACCACGATTGATAGGCGCATCAACCTGAATAAAATCATTATACGCACCAGAATGGAGGTCACGGCCTAGGGCAGAGATAATGCCCGCTGTTACTGTACCCCCAAGGCCATAAGGGTTGCCAACAGCAACAACCCATTGCCCTGGCTGTACATCATCAGAGTTACCAAGCTCTACATAAGGGAGATGATCTGCTTTAACGCGTAACAAAGCGATATCTGTCTTAGCATCATGACCGATGACTTTAGCAGGCAACGCAGTGCCATCATCTAATTTAACCGTGACCTTCGTAGCCCCGTTAATCACATGGTTATTTGTAACGATGTACCCATCAGCAGAGATGATAAACCCTGAACCACGTGCCTCTACCGTGCGATTAGCAGGCATCCCTGGCATCATCTGAAACGGAAACGGGAAAGGGAAGGAAAATCCTTGCGGACCATTTCCTCCTCCATTCATCTCACTATTATCGTCATCATCCATCCCTTCACGAATACGCGCCGTGATGGAGACCACTGCTGGCTTTACTTGCTTTACGATTTGCACGAAATCTGGAATGCCCTGCCCACCAGACATCTGCGGGCGGATAGGAGCCGTCTGCGCCATAGCAGGTAAAGACGCACCTGCCAGCCCCATTACCGGCAATGCAACCAGACAAGCCAAAGAAAAACGAGAAGGCATCATCATGAAAGGGTCGTCCTAACACTCATCAATGAAACAGTACATCAACACAAGTTGTTCATTAAAATAGGGATGGAGTGACCTATTCTGCAAGAAAGTAGTATCTAAAAGATATGTAAGGCAGGCCTCTCTATAGTTCACCTCTTGCTGATTAAACGACAGACTTTTACACTCCCCTTTATGCAGACCTCATCTTCTCCTCCTGAGCTAGGGTCATTCCGCACGGAATTTATCCGCGGTGTGAAGGCCTCCCTACCGCTCCTCATCGCTTTTATTCCCTTTGGCCTCCTCCTTGGGAGCCAGGCTGTCCAACAGGGATTCTCCGCCTTAGAAGTCCCTTTATTGACGGGGCTTAATTTTGCGGGAGGCTCTGAGTTTGCAGCGGTGGGGTTATGGTCTATCCCCCCAGCGATTATGCTCCTGGCGAGTGTGACATTCCTCATCAATAGCCGTCATATCCTCATGGGAGCGGCCTTAACGCCCTATCTGCGGCATCTCCCTCGTTGGAAAGTCTGCATCCTTCTTTTCTTCCTCTGTGATGAGGTTTGGGCTCTAACACTCACAGACCTTCAAAGCCGTACTAATAAGCGATTCAGCCCTGGATTTTATATTGGTATTACAGTCTGCCTTTACCTCTGTTGGGTGATTTTTACCTTTATCGGCGCACGTACGGGTAATCTGCTAGGGGACCTAACACGCTATGGTATAGATATGGCCTTCCCCGCTGTTTTTATTATGCTCCTTAAGGGCATGTGGCGGGGTGCACGCAATGCTATGCCTTGGGCTATGAGCCTCGTTGTTGCTGTACTGGCTTATCGTCTCATACCCGGTGCATGGTATGTTCCCCTTGGCACATTAGCGGGCATTGGCATGACCTTCCTAGTCGTAGGTAAGGAGCAAGAAGAGGCATGACCATCCATCTCTCCGCTTTCATCGCCATTCTCGCTATGGCTTTTGTGACCTATCTCACGCGTATTTCGGGCTATTTTCTCCTTGCTGGGCGGTCCCTCTCCCCACGCGCTACGGCGATTATGGACCTCATCCCCGGTTGTGTGTTGGTCGCTGTTCTGGCTCCTAGTTTTGCCGCTGGTCGTCCAGCAGAATTACTGGGCCTTGTTGCCACCATGTTAGCCGCAACGCGTTTTTCCCTCCTGCCCACTATGCTTTGCGGCATTATCGTTACGGGAATTTGCCGCGCTTTACTGGGGTAAGCACACAATTATCGTAAAGCTTGGAAGAAGGCTCTTAATTGGGCCGCTGCCTTACGCTCTTGCAGCCCGCTAATAATCTCTGCTGGCCGGTGCAAACAGCCGGGCTGTTGAAAGTGCCGTGCCCCGTGATCCACTGCCCCTCCCTTAGGGTCATACGCACCATATACGAGCCGCCGAATACGAAAATGGCTCATCGCCGCAGCGCACATCGGGCAAGGCTCTAACGTCACAATCACGGTACAATCCGCCAGACGAGAGGAACCACAATATTGCGCGGCCTCTCTCATAGCTAATAGCTCGGCATGGGCACTGGCATCACAATCTTCTTCCACACGATTGCGCGCCGCCGCGAGCATCTGGCCTTGTTCATCCAGCACCACCGCCCCTACGGGCACCTCCCCCGCACGAGCCGCCTCCTCCGCTAAAGTAAGGGCATGGTACATCGCTTGGCTTATGGTCATAACCTGCACAGGGGGCATCTTGGCTTGGCTCATCGCTTATCATACGGAGAATGAGGATAATAATGGCTGTAAAGCTGCTTTATCCTGCTGTAAATGGATTGCCAAGAAAAGGCTCAGCGCGGTATGTCGCATAATATGACTGACGACCTCTCCTCTCCCCCCTCAACGCAACGTGGCGAGCGTATTGCTAAGGCCCTAGCCCGCCGTGGTGTAGCGAGCCGCCGTGATATTGAGCGTATGATTGAGGAAGGACGCATTACCCTTGATGGTAAGCCCGTGACCCATCCGGCTACCTTCATCCTTCCCCATGACCATGTTTGTGTTGATGGCAAACCGATAGACCCGCCTCAACGGACGCGCCTATGGCGTTACCACAAGCCAGCGGGGTTAGTGACCACGCATCATGACCCTGAGGACCGCCGCACTGTTTTTGCCTCCCTCCCCAAAGCTATGCCGCGTGTTGTCAGCGTGGGGCGGTTGGACCTGAACTCCGAAGGGTTATTGCTCCTCACCAATGATGGTAGCCTCGCCCGTGAGTTAGAACTCCCCTCCCGCCAATGGATACGCCGTTATCGGGTACGCGTCTTTGGCCTTGTGGATGAAAAGAAACTCCAAGCCCTTGCTAAAGGCTGTGTAATAGAGGGTGTGCATTATGGCCCTATTGACGCTACGCTGGATTCTACCAAAGGGGATAATTCCTGGCTGACCGTAAGCCTCCGCGAGGGGAAGAACCGTGAGATTCGTAAGGTGATGATGGGGATGAACCTCCATGTCAGCCGGCTCATCCGCCTCTCTTATGGCCCGTTTGCTCTTGGCAATCTCAAGCCGCATGAGCTTGAAGAAGTAGCTCATAAAACGCTGATAGACCAAATCCCCTCCTTAAAGCCAAAGAAGGCACGGTCCTAAGGTGATGAGAATCATCGCTGGTACAGCCCGTAATCGCCGCCTACAAGCACCGCCCGGCCTTACGACCCGCCCGACAGCCCAGCGCGCGCGGCAGACCTTATTTGATATGCTCATGCACGCCCCGTGGTTTGGTCGCGATGCTTTAGAGCAAGCCATTGTGTTGGATAGTTTTGCCGGTACTGGTGCGCTGGGGTTGGAAGCTCTCTCCCGCGGGGCACAATTTGCTACCTTTATGGAAGGTAGCCGCCCCGGCATTGCAGCCTTACAACATAACCTCCAAGCCTGCGGCATGACACAACGCGCAAGGCTGCGCCATTGTGATGTAACACGCCCGCCTAAGGCCCCGCAGCCTCATACGCTCATTTTCCTCGACCCGCCTTATCATAAAGGCTTGGTGCAAAAGGGATTGCGGGCTTTATGGCGTGCTGGATGGGTAGCTGATGGGGCCCTCATTATCGCAGAGACGGAAAGTGTGCCCCTCACCCCGGATGGCAAAGAGCCAGAAGAGCCTTTCCAGCCCTTCCATGCCCATCTTTTACCCAGCCTCACCGCACCACCGCCCCCGCTGCTTGCACAACGAAGCTTCGGGGCGGCGAGCATACATATTTGGCGGCATGATAATAGCGTAACAGGAGCGCGTTCGCCCCTCACATTATAAACGAACTGCGTTCATCATTTCAGAATCACGCAAAATACGCTATCATCACCGCCTTAATCATGCCTATAGCCCCGCCAGAGGATCCGCCCCTGTGCTTTCTCGCTTCCAGTTATCGACCAAATTACGCTCTCTACTGCCACCCTCTATGCGGGGGACCAACAGTACAATTGAGCCACCGCTCGGAGCTATGGCACCAGAGGATGTTGAGATCCCCACATGGCATGAATCTCCTCTCTCGCGCATTCTCTCGGCACGTATGATGGAAATGCTGGGCGTTATTTTGCTCATCATGGCTCTTGCTATTGCCGCCTCACTCTTCAGCTTTAACCCACACGATCCTTCCTTCAACACAGCAACAGGCACAGAGCCGACCAATTTGCTCGGCCGTTTCGGTGCAACGATTGCCGATGCCCTAACACAACTTCTCGGGCTTGCGAGCATCCTTCCCGTGCTGATCCTATTGGCATGGACATGGCAGCTCTTACGCTATCACCATTTAGGCTTGCCTCTTTTACGACTTGCAGCGGCAATCATCTTCTTACCTACAATGGCCATGATAGTAGGGCTGCTCCAACTTACCCTACCAGGATGTGATGTCCCATGGCCAACCAATAGCGGCTTAGGCGGGGAGAGTGGTGTCTTTTTTGCACGTAAACTCCTTGCTCTAACCACGCAAGAAACAGGCAGTATGGGGGGGATTTTTGCCCTTTTTCTCTCTTTAATTCTACTGGCTGTCCTGTGCCCTTTAACCATGGGGCTAAGTGGGCGGGAGTGGCGGTCCCTCGCTAAGGGATTAAGCGCCGTTATTATGGTACCAGTCCAAGCATTACTACGCGCGCGCAAACCTGTAACAAATACCACACCACAAACAGCTTATCCCTCCACAGCCGGGGGGCCAGTCCGTTATAGCCGTCCTGCAGCAGGCAGCGGGTTGCGTCCATCTGGCTTTATTATTCGTAATCTTAACCGCCAAGCAGAGGCTCCGCCTCCGCATAATGTCGCCCCGTGGCAAAAACCACTCTCAGCCCAACCACAACACCCCCCTGCGGCATCCCCCACACCACAGACTGAGGCAGACCCCACACCCGATGCAGAAGAGGCCGACAACCCCTATGCGCGGATGCTTGCTCATATTCGCCATGACCCCGGCCGGACACAACAAGCCCAAAAGCTGCATGAGGCCCATGAGCTAGAGGATATTACCCATCATGTAACAATGCCGCCTCATCCTACACAGCCTGTAGCAACATCTTTTACCTCTGTGCCAGACAGTCATAAAGCAGCGGAACCCCTTATAACCCCCACCGCCCCCCTTGCTGGTCATGCCTCACCCTCATTCAACGGGTCGGTTCCTGTACCATCGCAGCCCTCTGCGGCCCCTCATGCCCCTATAACGGGTATGACGGCACCCTCAACATGGCTTCCTCCTGCTGTCAGCCTCCTCAACCCATTGCCAGACCATAATGAGACTGGGCCTTCTGACGAAGCCTTACAAGCTAATGCGCAAATGCTGGAAAAGGTGCTTGATGATTATGGCGTACAAGGGACCATCACAGATTACCGCGCCGGGCCTGTTGTCACGCTTTATGAGCTAGAGCCAGCCCCCGGCATACGCTCCTCCCGCGTGATTGGCTTAGCCGATGATATTGCCCGCACGCTTGCGGTATTGAGCGTCCGCATTGCCACTGTACCGGGGCGTAATGTCATTGGGATAGAAGTCCCCAACGCTACGCGTGAGACGGTCTATTTCCCCGAACTTCTTCTCTCCTCCGCCTGGAAGGAGCATCGCGGTAAACTACCCCTCGCTTTAGGGAAAGATATTGCTGGGGAGCCTATTTTTGCAGACCTCGCCCGGATGCCTCATCTCCTTGTGGCTGGGACGACAGGCTCTGGTAAATCGGTGGGGATTAATGCGATGATCCTCTCACTACTTTACCGGCTAAGCCCAGAGCATTGCCGCCTCATCCTCATTGACCCGAAAATCCTAGAGCTTTCCATCTATGAGGGTATCCCTCATTTGATGACCCCAGTTGTAACGGAGCCGCCTAAAGCCGTCAGTGCCCTCAAATGGGCTGTGCAAGAGATGGACCGCCGCTATCGGCTTATGGCGGACCACGGGGTACGTAATATCAGCAGCTATAATGACCGCATCCGTCATCTTAAAGCGACAGGGGAAACCCCAACACGGCGCATCCAAACCGGCTATGACCCAGAGACGGGCCATCCCGTTTTTGATGAGCATCGCCTCCCCCTTGAGCATCTGCCTTATATCGTCATCGTCATTGATGAAATGGCCGATTTGATGATGGTTGCCGGTAAAGAGATTGAAGCCTCCGTCCTCCGGCTGGCCCAAAAGGCCCGTGCGGCGGGTGTGCATGTCATCATGGCAACGCAACGGCCCTCTGTTGATGTCATCACAGGGACAATTAAAGCGAACTTCCCAACGCGTATTTCCTTCCAAGTTACCAATAAATATGACAGCCGAACCATCCTAGGTGAACAAGGAGCAGAGCAGCTCCTCGGCCGTGGGGATATGCTCTTCATGCAAGGCGGTGCGCGTATTACCCGCGTGCATGGGCCGTTCATCAGCGATGAAGAGGTTGAAGCTGTGGTGGCGGACCTTCGCTCCAAAGGGGCACCCGTTTATAATACGGAAGTCCTCGCTGATGAGACGGATGAAGAAGAGCAAGCCCCCAGCAAGGGGAATCGCGCTACAGATGATGACCAAGACGCCGCCCTTTATGAGCAAGCAACGGAGCTTGTCATCCGCGCGCAACGGGCCTCCACGAGCTTTGTCCAACGCCATCTCCGCATTGGGTATAATCGCGCCGCTAATATCATCGACCAAATGGAGCGCGAAGGCATCATCAGTGCTGCAAACCATGTGGGCAAACGTGATGTCCTCGCAAGCAAGGAGTCTCTCACCGCTGATTATGATGATGAGGATGATGCCTAACCTATGGCTCCTCCTCCCCTTTTCCGCCCCGGGTGCGCCTTACCCCTCTTATGGGAGGACCGGCATTTTATCGTCATCAATAAGCCCGCAGGTCTAGCCGTTCACCCCGGGCCACAAACGCGCGATAGTGTGGAGAGCCGCCTCACGCCGCAAAAACGTGGAGGGCCATGGCTCGTCCATCGTTTAGATACTGATACAGCGGGCTGTTTGCTGGTAGCCCTCCGCAAAACGGCTTTAATTGCTGCACAAAAGGCCTTTGCCACCCATCAAACCACCAAACATTATTGGGCGTTAGTCTCTGGCAAACCAACAGAGCCAACAGGTAGCCTCACCACCGCTATAAAGCGCGTCTCCTCCCCTCAACAAGGTTGGAAGATGGTTTGTGAAGCCCCCCATGAGGGCACAAAGGCTGCGGCACTTGCTCGTACATCATGGCGGGTTTTAGCCCATGATGGCAGCACAAGCCTGCTTGAACTCACCCTCCATACAGGCAAAACGCACCAAGCACGGGTGCATTGTGCCGCATTAGGAACCCCTATCATAGGCGACCGCCTTTATGGTCGAGCGGAGGCCACCGCACCCCTCGCCTTACTAGCACGCTCCTTAGACGTACTACTCCCGCTAGAGGATGGCACGGCTCATACAGCCCCTCATCGCCGCATCCATGCCATAGCGCATCATGAGCAGATGGACGCTTTCTTGCAGAATTATAAGCTCTAATCCCCCTATATAGGGTCCATAAGCATCCGCGTTACGACCCGCTTAAAGGGGGTGAGACGGTTAGCCAGCATCAACCCCGCCCGGCGCGCGAGAGGAAAAGGCCCATCATCACGCGTATAGGCCACAGCAATCGCGTTTGTTGCGGTAAAGAGCGGGAAGGTCGCCCGGCGATGCCGTTGCTCAAACCGCCGCAACGCTGCTGCCTCACCCGGGTCACCAGAGCCTGCGCTCAACTCCTGCACCAAACATTCTTGCCCGCGAATCCCAAAATTGAAGCCATGCGCGGTAATAGGGTGCATCCCCACAGCGGCATCACCAATCAAAGCCACACGCGGCCCGTGGAAACGGTGCGCATAAACCGCTTTAAGGGGGTAGGTGATGCGGTCACTCACAACACGCAAAAGGCCGAGCCGCTCATCCGTACGTTGGGTGATTTCTGCGTTAAACGCCTCATCCGCCGCGCTGCGGAGGCGGGCAATCTCATCGGGCGGGAGGGTCAAGACCAGAGAGGACACATCCCCCATCCCGCCATCTGATGCAACAGGCAGCAAAGCGATGGTTTGCTTCTCAGAGAACCATTGCAAGGCGGTATTGTCATGCGGTGTGAGATGTCGCATCCGGCAGACAAGGATGCTCATGCCAAAATCATGCACGATAGCCCCAATCCCGGCCATCTCGCGCACGGCTGAGAACCGCCCATCCGCTCCCACTAAAAGCCGCGCTTGTATAGTCCCCCCGCTAGCAAGCTGAATATGTGCGGCCTCACGCGTGGTGTGATAGCCCGCTACACGCTCCTGACAGCAAAGCGTAATGCCCGCTGTGCGCCGTACAACATGATAAAGCGCACGGCGAATCAAATGATTAGCCACAAGATAGCCCAGCGGCTCACCCTCTGGGGTTGCTTCAGATTGTTGAGGGGCATGGAAGATTAAGGGTGGGCCACCAAGGCTGCCACTCTCCACCCGCGCAACATCTAAGGGACAAATTGCCTCAGCAGGAATCTCCTCCCACACACCATATTGCTTCAACCAATGAACGGTATGATGAGTGAGGGCGATTTCACGCCCATCAAAGGCAGGGGACGCCAGCACTGTATGAGGGGCAGGCTCCACCACATGCACGGCCCAGCCCTCCCGCGCGAAGGATAAAGCTGCGGCTAAGCCCGCAGGGCCACCGCCTGCAATAACAACATCGCTCATTACAGTCTGCTGCATCACGCTCACCTTAATGCGACTCCTCATCCGCCCGGAATGTAACAGGATGTTCCGCCTCCCATATCGCCATATAATCAGCAATATCAGGCCGTTTATGAAGCTTGCCAGGTTTTTCTGGCGTACCGACTAATAAGAAGCCTGCCAGACGATGCGGCTTCTTCAACCCTAAGTGACGGAGTAAGGGGCGGTCCTCACAAAAAGCCCCGCTAATCCATACCCCACCAAAGCCCTCCATATGCAAGGCATTCAGTACATTCATAGCTCCAGCTGCCACGGCCATTTCTTGCTCTATGACAGGGACTTTATGTTTAGGGCGTATATGCATCCCCAGGGCAATAATCATGGGGGTTTCGCTAAAACGCTTGCGGCGTTTCTCACGTTTTTTCTCCGGCGCATCAGGCTCTTGCCGAGCGACAGCCTCCACCACATGCGCAGCAAAAGCGGGCCGTTCCGCCCCGGTGATGACAATATAACGCCACGGGCATAAATGGCCGTGGTCAGGCGCGCAAAGACCTGCGGATAAAATACGCATCAACACATCGCCTTCTGGGGCAGGTGCGACAAGGTCCCCCGTGGAGGACCGCCCCAATAGCGCAGAGAGAGGCGAATCAGATATAGCCTGTGTCATGATATTAACCCTCTCCATCGTCATAAGAATATCAGATACAAAACACTCTCCCCCAGACGAGCGCGATAAGCAAGTTTGGATTACGCCCGAAACTGGTATAATTAGGACGCATGACAACACAGACACCCCGCACCGCTACGCTGAATCGTCACACAAACGAGACAGACATCGCCCTCTCACTCTCCCTCGATGGAAAAGGGAAAAGCTCCATCCAGACTGGGATTGGCTTTTTTGACCATATGTTAGAGGCCCTTGCCCGTCATGGTGGGTTAGACCTTGAGGTGCGCGTCAAAGGGGACCTGCATATTGATGACCACCACACCATTGAGGATGTCGGCATCACCTTAGGGGAGGCCATTCATCGTGCCCTTGGCGATAAACGAGGAATCGAACGCTTTGGCTTTGCCCTCGTCCCGCTTGATGAAGCCTTGTGCGAAGCGGTCGTCGATATTTCTGGCCGGCCCTTCCTTGCGTGGAACCTCACCTTCCCCCGCGAGATGATTGGCACAATGGCAACCGAAATGGTGGAGGAGTTCTTCCGCGCCCTCTGTATGGCAGCGCGCATTACCGTCCATATGAATGGCCGTGCAGGGACCAATGCCCACCATATTGCCGAGAGTGCCTTTAAAGCTTTTGCCCGTGCCCTCCGCATGGCCTTAGCCCGTGACCCGCGCAGTGCAGGGCGCATCCCCTCTACAAAAGGTGTATTATAAAAAAACCTTATAGAATTTTTGCTTGCTTTCCCGCCCTCACTTGCCTGAAAGAAAAGCTAGTATCTCGTAGGCTAAGGGGAAGGGTTCATGCGCGTTGTCGTAATCGACTATAATGGCGGCAATCTGGCCTCCGCTGCACAAGCTGCCCGCCGCGCCGCAGCTCTGCGAGGGATTAAGGCCGATATCCTCATCAGCCGTGAGGAAGCGGACATCCTCAGCGCGGACCGGCTCATCCTACCTGGGCAAGGGGCGTTTGCAAATTGCGCTCATGGGCTGAATACCGGCAATCTCCGCCCCTTATTGGAGAAAGCCACAGCGGAAGGCACACCCTTTTTGGGCATTTGTGTGGGGATGCAGCTCATGGCTCGCTATGGGCTAGAACATGGCCGTACAGAAGGCCTAGGCTGGATTGATGGGCATATCGCCCCTATGGATGAGAGCGCAAAAGCGGGATTGCAGCTCCCTCATATGGGGTGGAACACCCTTAGCTTCACCCCCGGTGCCCACCCCCTGACAGAAGGGTTGCAGCCGGGGGAGCATGGCTATTTTGTCCATTCCTACGCTCTAAAAGAAGCCCATGAGGATGAAGTCATCGCCACAGCGGATTACGGCATGACTATACCTGCCATCGTAGCGAAGGGGAATCGTTGTGGTACGCAATTCCATGTCGAGAAAAGCCAAGAGGTTGGGCTGACCATTCTTGGTAATTTCCTCCTCTGGCAGGTTGGGTGATATAATATGCCACTATCTACCCCTCCTGAACATTACCAAGCAGAGCACCTGCACGGCAGCATTAATGAAGATGACCTGGACAGCCTCATAGAAAGCACAACGGCCGCTATTTTAAATGAAGGCGTCTTTAACTGGCATACCCCACCAGAAACCGGAGTGTTACGCCGTTTTTTTGAAGGCTTATTGATGGTCCCAGAACGGGATTTATTTATCGTCCGAGCCCCCGATAACAGCATTTGTGGGGCCGCTATTTTAGCCCATGCTACTGCTCGCTCCGAGCTTTACGGAGCTAGTGCCACCGTTACGGCCTTTTTCATTGTCCCTTATGAGCGTAATAAAGGGCTCGGCACGCTACTCCTCCACAAAGTCATCGCGCGTGCGCGCATTGGTGGTGCAAAAGTGTTAGACTGCCGCGTGCGGGAAACTCTACCCGACGCTATCGCCCTACTCACCTCATTGGGCTTCACCCATTGGGGTACCCACCCCTATTTTGCACGCATCGGAGACCGGACAGTGCGCGGATTATTCTTCTCCAAACTTCTTGTCCCTGAGGAAAATGCCGTCCAATGGCAAGCAGCAGGGGGAGCCACAACTATGCCTCATCACACGCCACAGGCCCCTACGCCTACCTCTACAGGGCTAACCCTCTATCCTGCGATTGATCTTAAAGGCGGGGCGTGTGTGCGCCTGCGCCAAGGCGCGATGAATGATGCCACCCATTATTCAGATGACCCTCCAGCACAAGCCAAACTTTTTGAGGCCGCTGGCTGCCGCCATCTCCATATTGTGGATTTAGATGGTGCTTTTGCTGGCCGCTCCGCCAATATAGATGCCGTTGAGGGCATTATCGCCAATACCTCCCTTCCCGTGCAGCTTGGTGGGGGGTTACGCGATATGAAAACAATCGAACGCTGGTTAGAGGCCGGTGTGAGCCGGGTTATTCTTGGGTCTGCCGCGGTAAAAGACCCAGACCTCGTCCGCCAAGCAGCCCGCGCATGGCCCGGCCGGATTGTTGCAGGGATTGATGCCCGCCAAGGCCGTGTTGCTACAGAAGGCTGGGCAGAAGTCTCCGAACTTACCACGACAGACCTCGCCCGCCATATGGAGGATGCCGGGGTTGCGGCTATCATCTTCACCGAGATTACTCGTGATGGCATGTTAGAAGGGCTTGATATTGAGCAAACAGCGGCCTTAGCGCGACATGTTTCCATCCCCATCATCGCCAGTGGCGGGGTTGGCACGTTAGAGCATCTCCGCGCCTTACGCCGTGCTGCTGAAGAGACACCGGGCATTACGGGGGTGATTGTTGGCCGCGCCCTTTATGATGGACGCCTCTCCCTCCCAGACGCCTTACAGGTGTTGGAGGGGACATGCTAAAGCTACGCGTCATCCCCTGCCTTGATGTTTGTGATGGCCGTGTTGTCAAAGGGGTTAATTTTGTCTCCCTCCGTGATGCTGGCGACCCTGTCGAGCAAGCACGCCTTTATGATGCTGCCGGGGCGGATGAGCTAACCTTTTTGGACATCACGGCAAGCTCTGATAACCGTGAAACCATCTTTGATGTTGTCGAGCGCACAGCCGCCGAAGTCCAGCTCCCCCTTACAGTTGGGGGCGGGGTGCGAAGCTGTGGGGATATGCGTAAGCTCCTCCTCAGCGGGGCTGATAAATGCGCTATTAATTCCGCTGCGATTCGTACGCCCCATTTCATCAATGAAGCAGCCGAACGCTTTGGCAGCCAATGCGTTGTTGTCGCTATCGATGCCCGCAGCAATAGCCGGGGTGGTTGGGAGGTTTATGCCAAAGGTGGGCGCGAGCCTACAGGGTTAGATGCCCTCACTTGGGCTGAACAAATGGCAGAGCGTGGGGCGGGGGAAATCCTCCTTACCAGTATGGATCGTGACGGCACACGCTCTGGCTTTGATTTAGACCTCCTCCGCGCTGTGTGCCAGCGTGTCTGCATCCCCGTTATTGCCTCTGGCGGGGTAGGGGAACTTACTCATTTTGTCGAAGGGGCGCAGGCTGGTGCGAGTGGACTTCTCGCCGCGAGTGTGTTCCATTTCGGTCAATTTAAAATTAACGAGGTCAAGCAGGCCTTACACAAGGCGCATCTGCCTGTTCGGCTTGGCCGCTAACAGCTTTGGGGAGATACAGAATGAACAAAGACAAAAAACAAACCGCCCCCACTGATACCACAGCACTCCCCACCCGTAACGAAGTGTTGGAGCGACTTTATCACACCATCATGGCCCGCAAGGGGGCTTCACCTTCTGTCAGCCATTCGGCCCGTCTTATGGCCCGTGGGCGAAGCAAGATTGCTCAAAAATTTGGGGAAGAAGCCGTTGAATGCGTTATTGAAGCCATTGGCGGCACACGTGAGAGCCTCATTAGTGAGAGTGCGGATGTACTCTACCACCTCATTGTGATGTGGGTAGATGCTGGCGTTGCCCCTGCCGATGTCTGGGAGGAGTTAACACGCCGGGAAGGTACGAGCGGTATTGAGGAAAAAGCCTCCCGCCCGAAAGAGACCTTCTAAAAAGCAAGGCATGGGTGGGTTGCCCTATGCCCTCTTGACTTACCCCCACCCAGTTCCTCAATCATTATAGGGTGAAGAGGAGGACCTAATCTTATGCCGACCGCCAATCCTGCTTACGACTCCAACAATGTTTTTGCCAAAATCCTGCGTGGGGAAATCCCAGCCGAGCGCGTCTGCGATAGCAAGCATTCTTTTGCTTTTTACGACATCTCCCCTGCAACACCGATCCATGTTTTAGTCGTGCCACGTGGGGCCTATACCGACCTGCATGACTTCACCTCCCGCGCGAGTGATGAAGAGATTCTCGATTTCTGGAAATTGGTGGATAAAATCACAGCCGAGCAATCCCTCATCCCCAGCGGCTTTCGCCTCATCAGCAATTCTGGCCCTGATAGTGGGCAGGAAGTTCCGCATTTTCATGTTCATTTGCTCGGCGGTCAAAAACTTGGCCCCATACTCTGCCCGCCTAAGAAGGGTTAAACCTCTCTCCATCATCCAAGATAAAAAGCTCCTTCGTGGGGCTTTTTTTATAATCTCTGCAATAGTTTCGTAAAAAAGCACATCTGCCCCCTTGCGCTTCTGTACTCTTTCTTTTAGAGGAGGCTCACGCCTTTAGTCCCGTTCGTCTAGAGGCCTAGGACACCGCCCTCTCACGGCGGCAACACGGGTTCGAATCCCGTACGGGACGCCAATCGCTCTATCATCTTCCTTAAAAACTAAATCATCTCATAATAATGGCATTCGCTATGCTAGCGTTTATGCCCGCTTAGTATATGTCACAAGCCCTATAAAAAGGGCCTCTCCCTTTCATAAGAAGAGGCCCAGCTTGGCCAGCTTGGGAGGACTTTACTGCCTTACTGCTTCTTCCCCATAGCTTCTGCCATCATGGGGGCATCATAACGGGGGGCTATGACCTCTAGGTAGGCCCCTTGCCCCGGTGTTGCCGCTGCAAGCGCCTGTCGCAAAGCCTTGGGCGTGCTGACACGTTCGCAATGCCAGTCTTTCCCACCAAAGGCACGGGCTAGAGCGGTATAATCCCAGCTGGCAACATCGTTATAATAACGCTCCCCATCATCACAGAGCAGACGCTCAATTAGATAGCCATCATTATTAAGCACCAAAATGAGAGGATGGCAGCCAAAGCGGGCAAACTCACCAACAGCTTGTTCTGTAAGCTGATGAGACCCCTCCCCTGTCAACAAGATAACCCGTTTATGCGGGGCTGCCATAGCCATACCAAAAGCAGCGGGTGTGGCCCAACCAATGGCCCCCCATAAACTTTGCTCCTCATAGCGTACACCCTCTGGTAAGCGGATAAACCCCATACCCATGGCTATGGTCCCGGTTTCACTCACCACAATATCCCCCGCCCGGAGATGATCCTTCACAGCGGAATATAGCGTGTGAGTCCGAATAGCCCCATCATCGCCTTCATCAGCCTGCTGGGGGGCAAATTCCGTCCCCCAATAACCCGGCCCCGTATAGGCAGGCAGGGTCCCCGCTAACGCGGCAAGGGCTTCCATAACCTCTACCAAGGCGACTGCATAAACCGCACCATCACCAAAGCGCACCTCATGCGGCATGACACTAATAACACGCTCCGGATTCAAGTTCTGCGTGAATGTCCCGGTGTTAAAATCCGTCATCTCGGCACCCAATGTGAGGACAAGATCCGCTTGCTCCACAAAATGAGCAACAGCCTCCTGGACGAGATGCCCGCTATACATCCCTATAAAACCGGCATCCTGCTCATCCACCACGCCTTTATCCATATACATCGTAGCGTAAGGCAGGCCGGAGCGTTTTAAAAACTGTTGCATGGCCTCTTGGCCGCCAAAACGAGCGGTAAGAATACCCGGTAAAACACATGGCGTTTTGCTCTGCTCAAGCTGAGCGATAATACGCTTGGCCACATGCTCGGCTTGTGCCGTGTTCGGCTGGGCGCGAGGGGGGTTATGCCCCTCCACCATGGCCACTTCATCATGAGCCGCATCGGAGGGAATACCGATATAAATAGGCCGCCGCTCTCTATGCAATGCAGCAAGGACACGCTCCACCTCCTGCACGCAATTCTGGCCATCTAAAATCGTCTGAGCGCACACAATATGAGCCGCTGCATCATGAAACGCCATGAACTGACCATTGCCTAACGTATGATGCACGAGCCGTTTTTCATCCATCACAGCGCGTTCGGGAAGCCCAACCAGATGGATAACCGATAGATGCTCCGCATATGCCCCGGCAACGCCGTTAATGGCACTCAACTCCCCAACACTGTACTTGGTTAAGGGCGGCAATCCCCCGCACATGCGCATAACCATCAGCAGCATAAGCGGCATTCAACTCGTTAGAGCATCCAACCCAGCGCATATCTTTCCGCGCGGTAATGGCATCATTAATCGGGAAGGCATAATCACCCGGCACCCCAAAGACATGCTCGATGCCTTACCCCCAACTCACCCTCCGTGAGCTTCATTATTTCATGGTCGTGGCCACGCAAGGCAATTTCAGCCGTGCAAGTGATGTGCTGCATATCAGCCAGCCCTCCCTCAGCATGGGCATCCGCTCTTTAGAGAATAAATTAGATGTGCGCCTTTTTGACCGGACACATAAAGCCATCACCCTTACCGACAAAGGCAAGACCTTTTTCCTCCATGCAGAACGTCTCTTAGAGGCAGAACAGAATCTTCAACGGGCTATGGCTGATGAATCCGGCCCCTTAAAAGGGACTGTCCATTTAGCCCTCCCGCCTATCCTTGGGGCTATCTATTTCCGCCCTATCATCCGGCAATTTTGCAGCTTATACTCAGAGGTCGTGCTCACAATTGAGGAATACCCTTCCGACAGGATCGTAACACAGCTTCTAGGTCATCATACCTATATCGCTGCACTCATAGAGCCTATCCATAATAAGCAATTACACACCATCGCTTTTGCAGAGGAGGAGCTATGCTTGCTCATGGCGGACACACACCCGCTTGCAGGCCGGCCTATATGTTCCTTCACCGATATTTTAGAGGAAAAATTTGTCCTCATGAATGAGGATTTCAAAATTAACCAATTTATCTCAGAAGCCTTTGCCTCTCACGGGGTCACACCGCAGGTTACGGGGCGGACAAGCGATACATCGCTCTTACTAACCATGGTGCAGGCGGGTGTTGGCATCACTATCCTTCCCGCTGCTTTTCATAATCCTATCCAACATGACGGGCTTTATTGCTGCCCCTTACAAGACCCTACCCTCCGCATCACTATCTCACTCGCAGTCCGCCGTAATAGCCCCTTAAGTAAAGCTGAGGAGACATGGCTACAACACAGCCTTAATAATCAAGCTTATTAACCGCCGCCTCTTTTGATGAAAAATTTATGACAACTGTGTTAATTATCAAAACATCTTCACAAAAACGGCAGAAAACAGGATGTTATTGGTGGTTTCTCCACCTCTTGCGGCCTGTTCCCGCTCTTACAGAATTAGGCTAGTATCGCGGCAAAAGGGAGAGGCTATGCCGCAACAAGGCCAACATATTGTACAACGTTATGGGGAGGACCTCCGCCGCCTACGCTCTTTTATGGAGGAGATGGGCGGCCTTGTGGAACATCAATTATCGCTTATCCTCACCGCTTTTACCGAGACCGATGCACAAGCCATCTCCCAAGTCATTCATCATGATAAAGCCATTGATGCCTTAGAGCATGAGGTAGAAACACAAGCCATCCGCCTCCTCGCTCTCCATGGCCCTATGGCCGCAGATTTGCGTGAGATTGTCGCTAACATCCCCATGGCTGGCACATTAGAGCGCGTTGGCGATTATGCGCGCTCCATCGCACGGCGGCTAGAACAGATGGAGCAGCCCATCCCCCCTCATGACCGGCTCGCTTTGAGTGAAATTGGTCGCATGGTCCTCGAGCATCTCCGCCGTGTGATGGACGCTTTAGAGCATCAAGATGCAACGGCGGCTCATTCTGTTTGGCAGGCTGATCATCGTGTGGATGAATATTGCGCTACCATGACCCATAATTATCTGGAGCGCATGACCCAACAGCCCCGTGCGCTACGCTTTTATATCTCCCTTTTATTCATTATTAGAAACCTAGAGCGGATAGGAGACCACATAACTGATATAGCCGAGCGCATCATCTTCATCGCAACAGGTACGTTACCACCGCCCACAGCCCGACCGCACGGCCATGCAGCACAGAGCATCGCCACAGAGCAAGAGGCCAGCACCCCATGATGCCTGCTCCACCGGCTACAAATACCACTAAAGGCTTTGTCCTCGTTGTAGAGGATGATGCCGCCCTGCGCCTATTGCTTGAACATAGCTTGCAGCAACGTGGTTATCAGGTTCATACTGTTGCAGATGCGGAACAAGCTCTCGCCTTCCTGGAGGGGACAAAGCCGGATGTTGCCCTTCTGGACTGGATGATGCCCGGCCTCTCCGGCTTAGAATTATGCCGCATCATAAGGCAGAAGCCGGGTTTAAAGGACCTGCCTATCTTATTCCTCACTGCACGAACGGAGGAGCAAGATCTTATTAATGGGCTTGATCATGGGGCGGATGCTTACCTCACTAAGCCATGCAGTGCTGATAAGTTAGACGCCCGCCTCCGCGCCTTATTACGCCGCGCTCGCCCTAGCCAAGACCAGATCAGTTTCGGCCCCTTACTCTTAGAGCCAGAAAATCACCACGTCACACGCGCTGGCCGCGTCATCACCTTAGGGCCAACGGAATATCGCCTCTTAGAGATACTCATCCGCCAACCCCGTAAAGTCTTTTCCCGCGAACTCTTATTAGAGCGCATTTGGGGAGCCAATGTTCATGTGGAACTCCGGACGGTGGATGTCCATATCCGCCGCTTACGGAAGGCCCTAAATGAGCCGGGGGAGGCAGACCTTATCAGGACCGTACGCTCGGCAGGATACGCGCTAGATGATAGCCGCACGGAGCATGATGTCTCCCCTTCTGCCCCCACTGCGCCTTAAATGATAGGGCATATTCTATGGCTAGGTGGTGGTGCCGTTTTATGCCTCTGCTGCCTTTATATAGGGTGGGTGCTAGCCCGTTATTATCAAGACAACCCACCTCGCAAGACACACACAGCTCCATACTCATCCGCTAAAGCCCCCCTCCATCAGATGGCATTAGATGAGTTAGTAGAACTCATCCCCGGTATGGCTTTAATCCTTGACCCGATGGGGCAGATCCACGCCTGTAATCAAGCCGCGCAAGAACATTATAAAGAGAGCTTACGCGCCATCCTTCGTCACCCTAATAGCCGCGCTATATTGCACGAAGCCTTAGCGACCTCACCTTCTACCAGCCCGCATGCCATCCATACCGCCATCGTTCATCTGGATGTCCCCATCAAACACACTATCCGCCTAGCGATGCGCCATTTAAGTGGGCCACAAGGGCGGGATAAGATGGTCCTCACCCTCCTTACCGACCATAGCACAGAGCAAGCAATGGACCGTATGCGGGCCGATTTTATTGCCCATGCAAGCCATGAGCTACGCACCCCGCTGGCCTCACTCAGTGGGTTTATCGACCTCCTAAAAGACAATGAGGGCACAACAGACCAAGCCTCCCGCACGCTTTATCTACAGATAATGAGCCAACAAGCCACGCGTATGCAACGGCTAGTGGAGCGACTTTTATACCTCTCTCATCTCCAACTCCGCAGCCATAACCGCCCTCATACACGCCTTGATGTTGGGGAGTTATTCGCCCTTATCGTGGGGGAAGTCCTACCTCGTTTTACCGATAACACGCGTAACCTCACTGTAGAGCAAGAGGAGGATCATCTTACCCTCCTCGCTGATGAGGATGAGATGATCCAGCTCTTTCTCAATCTCATCGAAAATGCCATCCGCTATGGTACGACACCAGACCACACTTTGCAGGTCCGCCTCTGTGCGCGTAGGGAAGGTACGGGCATTTTATTATCTGTAAGTGATAATGGCCCCGGCATTGCGCCTCATCATCTCCCCCGCCTTACCGAGCGTTTTTACCGCGTTACCGATAATAAGCAGACCAATCCCGCAGAAGTGGAAGAAGGCACAGGGTTGGGATTGGCCATCGTCCAACAGATTGTAGAACGTCATAAAGGCCATCTACGCTTTCTCAGCCCCCCTCATGAAGGCACGATATGCCGTATCTGGCTCCCTGCCGCACCCGCTTTGTAAGGTAAAAACATTACAACATCATCACCCCCCTTGCAGGGAAAAGAGGCTCCACACCATCTTACATGAAAGACGCCTAGTGAAGGCCGTATTAGGGAGATTCTTCGATGCCCCATATTACCACGAGCGACCATGTCAGACTCTATTATGAGGAGCATGGCCAAGGGCGGCCCCTTGTCATGATTCATGGTTGGACATTTTCCGGGCGGTTCTTCCACCGTAATGTCGCCGCTTTTGCACAAAAATACCGTGTCATTACGCTGGATTTACGCGGGCATGGGCACTCTGACAAACCGCATCATGGCTATCGTATCGCCCGCCTCGCAGCGGACCTCCGCGATGTGTTGGAAGCTTTGGACCTTCATGATGTTACAGTTCTTGGCTGGTCCATTGGCTCACCCATCATCTGGTCTTATATGGAGCTTTTTGGCACAAAACGCCTCCGCAGTGCCATTTTCGTCCAGCAGACACCAAAGCAATTCTTCTCGCCTGACTGGAAGCTAGGCCACGCTACATGCTACGATGAGGCCGGGTTAACCTTCCTCCAACAACAGCTTACCTTTAACCGCAGCGCGTTTGATCAACAAAATCTCGCTGATTGCCTCAGCACCTCCCTGCCTGAGGATGAAAAAACCATGCTGCTTAACGAGATGGCCGCATGCCCTAGCTATGCCGCTTCCCTCATGATGGCTGACCATACAACGCAAGATTGGCGAGATGTCCTCCCCCATCTCTCACTACCCTCCCTCATGATGATTGCTGGGAAGGATAAAGTCCTCCCCGCTGCTGGGCCTCGGTGGGTGGCAGAGCATATGCCGCATTGCCAAGCCGTAGAGTTTGAGGAAAGTTCCCATATGGTGTTCCTTGATGAGACAGAGAAGTTCAACCATACTGTTCTCACCTTTATGGAAGAGGAAGCCGCCGCATGAGCCACTTTCCCTTCGCCTTTGGCATGAACGAGTTTACCACCCAACCGTGGTCTTTTGAGGAAGATATTCAGCATTATGCAGCCCTAGGGGTTGAGACGATCGAACTATGTGAGAACAAACTCGACCCCCATCGGTTGGATGAGCAAATGGCATTGCTGAAGGAAAGCGGGCTGAAGCTTAGCTCCTTCCAACCATTAGTCCGCACATTTGGGGCCAGTAAGATGGTGCCCTATCCCCAAGAGGCTGAACGCCGCTTCGCCCGCTTAGAAGAAAGCCTGCATCGCTTTGCGCCTTACGCCCAAAATGTACCATTCGTCGTCAATACAGGGGCACCTGATAACGGCGATGTATATGGTTGCATCCACCATACGATAGACTCCCTCCATCGCCTCTGCCCCTTAGCACAAGAACTCGGCGTTACACTCTCCTTAGAGCCGCTCAACCCCACATCCATCAATTATGAGACCGCTATTTGGACGATTGACCAAGCCTTAGACATCATCAAAGCCGTCAATCATCCTGCCCTAGGGCTATGCCTTGATTATTGGAACATCTGGCAACAACCTGATGTATGCGCCGCCATCCGCCGGGCGGGGACGCTGATTAATGTTGTGCAGATTAGCGACTGGCGCACACCACGCTCCGCTGCAGATAGGCTCATACCGGGAGCAGGGTGCATCCCCCTCCATGAGATGCTCCATGCTACATGGGATGCGGGCTTCCGCGGGGCCTGCGCGGTGGAGATTTTCTCCTCCGATGTCAGCGATAGCTTGTATCAAGGGGACCTATCCGCCCTCATCACACAATGCCGCCTTGCTTTGGAGACACTCTGGGCACAACCAACTTCCCCCTCTTAAAAAGAGGGGGCATAGTGGGGAGTGTCCCTTATAGCAAAGTTTCTTGTTTGTTGCATTATCAGAATAATTTATTTTTTAAGGCTTATAACAGAACGATTTTTACCCCATAAAGGAAGAAGGATTCACAGGACCAAGGGCCCGTTTTCATGCTCAGCCTCTTTGACCTATTCAAAATAGGGATTGGCCCGTCCTCCTCCCATACAGTCGGCCCTATGCGTGCAGCACAACGCTTTACCGATGTGCTGGCAGACCTCCCTGATGGCCCCTTAGAGAAAGACCCCGCCCGTATTGTCGTCACCCTTTATGGCTCGCTCGCCCTCACTGCGGAAGGGCACGGCACCATCAAAGCGATTCTGCTTGGCTTAGCGGGCGAAACGCCAGAGCATGTTAACCCCGATACAGCCCAAAAGCTCGTCCAGCATATTGAAAGCACACATCTGCTGAACCTCAATGGCACGAGCTTCTCCTTCGATTATCAAAAAGATATTTGCCTTGATACCAGCACCATCCCGCCCATCCATCCCAATACTATGCAGTTTGAAGCTTTCAGCCGAGATGGCAGCCTCATCACACGTCAACGCTTTTGCTCTGTCGGAGGTGGATTCATTACGCCAGAAGAACAAGCGCGCACTATGTCTTATTCCCTACCGGATGTGCCTTACCCTTTCCGCAGTGGGGCGGCTTTGCTAGCCCATACGAAGAAACATCATACCGATATTGCCAGCATCGTTTTAAAAAATGAAACCGCCATCCGCCCCCTATGGGATGTTGAGCGAGGGATGGACCGCATTGCTGATGTTATGTTCGCCTGTATTGAGGCTGGGTTACATCATACCGATACACTCCCCGGCCCACTAAAAGTACAAAGACGTGCAGCAAAATTATATGCCCGCTTACAAGCCAAAACAAACGCCGCCCCCTCCCCCCATAATGTGATGAACTGGATCAGCCTCTTTGCCATTGCGGTGAATGAGGAAAATGCCGCTGGCGGGCGTGTTGTCACCGCCCCTACCAACGGGGCCGCTGGCGTTATCCCCGCTGTAATGCGCTATTATCGCGACTTCTGCCCCGAATATAGCAAGGCTGGGTTACGCACCTTCCTCCTCACAGCAGCAGCAATTGGGGGGCTGTTTAAGCTCAACGCTTCTATTTCCGGGGCGGAGGTTGGCTGTCAAGGTGAAGTTGGCGTTGCCTCCTCTATGGCTGCTGCGGGCCTAACCGCAGCCCTTGGTGGCTCACCAGAGCAATGTGAACATGCTGCTGAAATCGCTATGGAGCATCACCTCGGCATGACATGCGACCCTGTGGCAGGGCTTGTGCAAATCCCCTGTATTGAGCGCAATGCCTTTGGGGCTGTGAAAGCCATTAACGCATCCTCTTTAGCGATGAGTGATGATGCAAACGCGCATTATGTCTCCCTTGATCATGTCATCAAAACCATGGCGGAGACAGGACGGGATATGAATCACCGTTATAAAGAGACCGCCTTAGGCGGCTTAGCGGTGAATGTCCCTGCTTGTTAAGGGAGGCCATTCCCTTACCGTGACGCATACAGTATTGTGAATCTACATCGTCTCTTTATTTGCCTTACGGTCGGCTTTATGAAACGCCTTCTCCTCCCTGCTCTGATTTGTGGGGCTGCTAGCCTCCTCCCCCTCTCCCCTCTCTATGCTGAGCCGGGCGACCCTTTGCCAGCCTCCCAACGCCCACCGGCCCCAGCCCTTTTGGAACCAAAATTACCGTGCCAAAAGATGGCCAGCACACCGATTATCTTCGCCTCTAAACATAGTGATGATGCCCTCCATATGCGGGTGCAATGTGTGATGGACAAAGGCCAAGATGGGTTATGGCGCGCCCAGAGCTGCTCCTACCATTCCCATTGGAACGGCTTTTACATGCCCCGCCCCCCAAAAGTGCGCCATTATCGTGATGTCGTCACAAATTATATGGATAATGCTTGCTTTACTGATGGGCAGCTCACCCCTTATCTCTCTGATGAGCAAAATGAACAGCCTGATTCTATCTCTGATGAAGATGCTTGGACCTCCCGCACCATCACCCCATGGCGTGAGGACCAATTTGCCCATGGCATCAGCCCCGCGCAGGATGAAAAATTGGGGGCGATTTACCTCAATAATACGCGTGTAATGCTCAAACTCAGCTTCACTCATCGTCCCCCCGTCACGGCGGAGGAAAATGATACAGATAAAGCCGCGCATTCACCCCACCGTTTTGAGCCTGCACCAAGCATCATCAATCTTGATGCCGTCTCGGCAGTGACGAAATAAGCCCCCCCTTACCGTACAGTGCGGAAGGTGAGATTATATCGCCAGCCTAGCCCCGCAACAGCAGGGCCGGGCTTGATGGGCATAATCCCGTGGAAGTTATGCCGGCTTGGCCCGCCCCACACCACTACATCCCCATGATGGAGGGGCACTTTACGACATGGGGTGTTGCGCGTCGCCCCACCCCATTGGAATATCGCTGATAACCCAAGAGAGACCGAAATAATCGGGGCTTCAACGACCTGTTCATCACAATCCTGATGCAGCCCCATGCCTGCACCGGGGGCATAGCGGTTAATCAACCCAGATTGCGGCATAAACTGCTCATAGCCTGCCTCTTGCGCCGCTCGCACCGCAAGTGATTGGAAGATAAGCGGCATAGTCGGCCAAGCACGCCCGGTCAAAGGGTCTAGCTCATCATAACGATACCCTCGGCCATCACTCACCCAACCATAACGACCACATGCCGTCATGGCCGCAGCAAGCTGGCCCCCTCGGGCTGTTTTATACCGCCGCAAAGGGGCTTGTTTTAAAACATCCTCAATCGCCTGCAACAAAGCGGGAGCATCTGCTTTAGCAAAACCACCCAACACCGCAGCCCCGGGGGCTAAAACCTGCCGGGTGCGTGTCTCTGGGAATAAATCATCCATCATTGCCGATGGAAGAAACGAATCTGCCTTGTTGTAATGGCAAGCTCCTTCAACGCATTACGAAATACCGCAAAATGAGGGGCTGCCTCATGCGCTTGGAAGGCCTTCTCATCCTTATACACCTCATAAAGAGCGACAAGATAAGGCTCCTCAACACTGCGTTGGATGAGGAACTCTAAACAGCCCGGCTCATCCGTTTTGGAGCGCAGCGCATCATACTGGCACACCTCAAGGAACTTCGCCAAACTAGCCTCTGTTGCTTCAAACTCAGCAAACACAACGAGCGGTTGGGACATCGACTCCTCCTGCGTAATAACGCCTTATCCAGTCTTTATGATACGCCTTGCCCTGCGCCCCAACAAGGCAGGGCTGCATAGGCCTCGCTTGTCCCGCCGGCTGAAACACGCTTGATAATGGGCGATCATCATATCGTTGTAGCGTTCCACGCGATTGAAAGGGTTGCATGATGCACATAGACACCTCCCAGCATGACGAGACCGCCGCTACGCTGTTCCTCGACCAAGCGGGGGTTTCTTACGAGACGCGCCATTATGATTATGCCCCGCAAAAAGGCCATATTGGCGAGCAAGCAGCCCACGCCATTGGGGCCAAACCATCGGCTGTGTTTAAAACACTTGCTGTTAAAATAGACCGCAAACAGGCGGCTTTTGCTGTCATCCCCGTAGCCAAACGCGTCAATTTTAAGGCCTTAGCCGCAGCCTTAGGCGGCAAAAATGCTAAAATGATGCAAGCGGAGGAAGCTCACGAGCGCACCGGTTTTGTCTCTGGTGGGACAACGCCTTTTGGCTCCCGTGAATCATTTCCCACTATCATAGACCGCAGCGCACAAAAGCATAAAACAATTTGGATTAATGCTGGGGCGCGGGGGTTTTTAGCCTGTATGACCCCGCACGATATTCAAAATGTCCTGCAAGCCCATTTTGCCGCGATTGCCGAGTAGGGCACGGCCCATTCTACATGACTATTTCGTGACGTTTTTTTCACTACCATTCTACCGCCGCGCGGGATTACTATCCATCACGATAAAGAGGATCCCATCAAGGGGAATAAAGATGCGAGCTATCATCACCAATATGATCCCAAAAGCCTTTACTGGGCTGGCTTTGGCCCTCGCTATTGGTGCGTTAACACCCCACACGGCAGAGGCTCATCACGGTCATTATTATTACGGCCATCATCACAGCTTTGGCCATAGCTTCGCCCGTGGTCTTGGTTATGGCGTTGGCTCAGGCCTAGGCTATGGTGTCGTTAATCGCGTTTTTTCTGGCGGGCCTTTTGGGTACGGCTATGATGGTGGTTATTATGATGGTGGCTATGCCGTACCATATGCTGTCCCCAGCTATGCACCCCCACCACCCAGCACCAATGTTGTTATCGTACAACCCCCTGCACCCCCCGCAGGGCCCCCCGGCTATCCTTATCCCGTCCCTGGCTATACGCATTACCAACCAGGGCAGGGCTATGTAGCCCAAACAACAACCTATGTGCAGGGTTATGGCTATGTCCCCACCCCTCAACCTATCACGCCGTGATGATATAGGGCGTAAAGACACGTTGTAGGGTCATGGTCTTTTGTCGGGTTTTTATTGATCGCCCTGTAGCGACCACCCTACTAGCGCTGGCTATTTTTCTCTCCGGCTTGGTTGCTTTACCATTTTTGCCTATTGCGACCATGCCGGATATGACGGCTACCTCCATCATGGTAATCGCCAACCAACCTGGGGCAACACCCCAACAAATGGCGACCTCTGTCTCTACCCCATTAGAGCGGCATCTTGCCTCTATTGCCGATGTACAAACGCTAGAATCCAGCACGGGTAGTGGTCAAACCTCCATCTTTATTGACTTCTCACCCTCGCGTAACATTGACGGTGCGTTGCGCGACGTCCAAGCCGCTTTACGCGCAACTATGAGTGACCTGCCAACGGGCACATTAAACGCCACCCCACAAGCCTTTAAGCTAGATGGCGATAGGCCTATCTACCTCCTCCATCTGACCTCTAAACAACAATCCCGCGACCAGCTTTATGACCTCGCCCTCATCCGCATACGCCCCATTTTAGCACAAATTACAGGGGTTGGCCGGGTGGAAATATTCGGGGCGTCCAACCCCGCAGTCCGCGTAGAGCTTAACCCTTACCCGCTTTACAAATGGGGGTTAAACCCTGAGGATATTCGCTCCGCTCTTGCCTCAGCAAATGCCTATACACCCAAAGGGTTTTTCACCCTCAATGGGCAACGCATCCAACTACAAACGAATGACCAAGCCATCAATGCGGCGCAATATCGCAATCTCATCGTCGCTTATCGTAATAAGTTCTACCCTATTTATTTGCGTGACATCGCTAGAGTGCATGATGACGTACAAGATATTTATCAAGAAAGTACCTTTAATGGGCAAACTGCCATTACAATTGCTATCATGCCACAACCACATGCGAATACAGTAGCTATTGTCAATAACATTACCCAGCGTTTACCCCTCCTCCAACAAGCGATACCCGCCACGGTAAGCATTCATACAGGCTTAGACCTCTCCCGTACGATCCGCGCTTCCCTTACGGATGCAAAACTTACCTTAATCATCTCCATTCTTTTAGTTATCCTCGTTATCGCACTCTTTTTCCGGCATATTGGCAGCACACTCATCCCTGCTATCACGGTCCCTGTTGCTCTTTCTGGGACGCTAACAATCATGGCATGGTGTGGCTTCTCATTGGATGTTCTATCCCTCATGGCCCTGACGATTGCCGTGGGTTTTGTCATTGATGATGCCATTGTCGTGCTAGAAAATATCGCCCGCCATATGGAAGCAGGGGTAGAGCGTTACCAAGCAAGCCTTATTGGAACGCGTGAAATCAGCTTTACCGTTAT
Source organism: Bombella saccharophila (assembly GCF_026385475.1). Classification (GTDB taxonomy): domain Bacteria; phylum Pseudomonadota; class Alphaproteobacteria; order Acetobacterales; family Acetobacteraceae; genus Bombella; species Bombella saccharophila. The sequence continues at coordinate 342,139 of NZ_JANIDW010000002.1, read as the reverse complement.
ATCTATCAGTCTCTCCCTTATTGCTGTCTTTATCCCCCTTTTATGTATCCCAGGGACATTAGGGTCCATTTTTTATGAATTCGCCCTCACAATGGTCGCAGCTATCATACTCTCGATGGTTTTATCTCTGACCCTCACCCCTATGTTATGTGCCCATTTTCTCACAATACACCATCGCACCTCTGCCGAGCCGCTCTGTAAACCCTGCTCTACTCTCTTACATGCCCCCCATATATGGGGCCTTTATGGGATACGCCTCCTCCTCGCCAATACGGAAGCCTCCCTACACCGCCTCACACAAGCTTATGAACGATCCATAAAATGGAGCTTAAAGCACCCCGTTCTCACCGGCTTAACTCTGCCGGGAAGTCTCTTTATCCTCATCGCTGGTGTTGCCATTCTTCCCAAAACCGCCCTACCGGAGATGGACCTCGCCATCCTTCAAGGCCGCATTGTTGGAGAGCCAACTCTCTCCTTCCAAGCCTTACTCCGTCGTTTACAGCAAACTGAAGCGATCATCCAAAAAGACCCAGCTGTCCAAACGGTTGTGACCTTCAACCGTAATAGCTATACGGGGGATTTTTTCATCTCCTTAAAAGCTAAGAGCCAACGCGATAATCCCCAAACCATACTTGCTCGCCTTCATAAAGCTATTCCCCAACAAGCTGGGGCGGAGGCTCTCTTCTGGGCTTTCGGCAATAACCGTCAAGGCGGTGATGATACAAACAATACAGGCAATTATCGCTATGTCCTCCAAAGCGATAACAGCACTCCCCTCTATGAAACAACACCACTCCTCCTTGCAAAACTACGTGCGAGTGGGCTCTTTCGTAACCTCTCAACCAATGCAGAAGATATGGGCTCTTCAGCTCATATTATCGTCCATAGAGACCTAGAAGCGCGCTATAATGTCACACCTCAATTAATCCAAAATGCCCTTTTTGATTCTTACGGGCAAAGCATTGTCTCGACCATTCATCTCCCCCTTACCAACCACAAAGTGGTCATGGTGGTTGATGACCCTTTCCGCCAGTACCCCAACACACTCCATCATCTCTGGCTTTCCACCTCTGCTGGGACAGCCGCCGGGGGGATTGCCTCTAATCTGATCCGTGTCCGCAGCAAAGGGACATTAAGCGCACAAGCCTCCATCGCTCAAGATTCTGTGACGAACTCTTTTGCCAATAAACTCTCGGGCAATAATTCCAACGGAGCGGCAGTGTCCTCGTCTCAAGAGACGATGATCCCACTGGATAATGTCGCCACTATTGCCAAAACCCCCATGCCCCTGACTATTGCTCATCACAATGGTTATTACGCCACAACGCTTTCTTTTGATCTAACAGACGGCCATAGCTACGATGAGGCAGTAACCATCATCAAAAATACATTAGTAAATCTCCACGTCTCCGATGTAATTCATGGGGAGTTTACTGGTACAATAGGTGAAACCAACGCGCTTATGACCAACGCACTACTCGCCTTTCTTGCCGCTATCGCCATTATGTACATCACCTTAGGTATTCTTTATGAAAGTCTCATACACCCTATCACCATCCTCTCTACCCTGCCTTCTGCCGGGGTGGGGGCTGTCTTAGGGCTTTGGGTTGCAGGAGAAAGCTTTAGCCTTATTGCCGTCATTGGCATCATTTTACTCACAGGTATTGTTAAGAAAAATGCCATCTTGGTCATTGATTTTGCCCTACAAACCCATAAATCCAACCCTGAGATGACAGCCGAGCAAGCTATCCAGCAGGCCTCTATCATCCGCTTCCGCCCCATCCTGATGACAACATTAGCCGCAGCTTTAGGCGGGGTACCACTACTCATCAGCGATGGGTATGGCTGTGAGCTCCGCCGCCCCTTAGGGGTAGCGATTTTAGGGGGGATGGCCATCAGCCAGCTTTTAACCTTCTACACCACACCTGCTATTTATCTTTTGATGGAACGGCTAAAACATCGTTGCCAATATCTCACAAAAAAGCTGATTGCACGCGCCTAATACCCCATAAGGGGGCTTCTCTACATTGCGTCACTTTATCGCTATTTCTATAAAGAAAAGCCTGATAAGGAGCGCGCCCATGACCCAGCAGAACGATACCCCCCCGCCGCACCCAGCTTTGGATGACGCCCCCCTTTTCCCTCGCCCTACGCGGCGGCGGGTCCTAACGGCAAGCTCTCTCGCTTTAGGCGGAGCTGGGGCCTGCACGCTCGCTGCGCCCTTCCTCAATAGTCTCCGCCAGACTGAAGCACGCTCTGCGGAGAACACGCATGAACACGCCATTCTTGATGTCACTGTGCAGGATTTAGAGCCGGGTAGCCACAAAATAGTCGTTTGGCAGGGCCTTCCGGTTGCTATTCAACGCCGCACGCCAGAGATGCTCCGCGCTTTGGAGGACCCTACCCTCCTCACCCAACTGGCCGACCCACAATCACGTATCCATCAACAACCCGCCGAGGCTGAAAACCCCCATCGCTCCCTGCGGGCTGACTATGGGGTTTATATCACCATTTGCACCCATCTAGGCTGCGTCCCCAATTATCAAGATAGTGCAAACTTACCGGCCTCTGGTGGGTTCTTCTGCCCGTGTCATGGCTCACAATTTGATGGGGCGGGACGTGTCCTACGCAATATGCCCGCCCCTTATAATTTGCCCGTCCCGCCCCTTCATTTTGTTGATGATAACACCATCCGCCTAGGGGAAAGCTTACTCTCCCCTCATTACGACATCACCAAAATCCAACAACTGTAAGGGACGGCCTCTATGATGAATCACACCCCCACACCGCCTTCCCATTGGCTTGACCGCCGCTTGCCTTTCCTACGGCCTTTCTGCCGCCATATGGCGCGCTTCCCCATGCCGCCGGTAAATCTGCTCTGGACTATCGGGGCCTGTTTGATCGCCGCCTTCGGCCTCATGATTGTAAGCGGGATTTTTCTTGCCCTCCACTACCAGCCCGATATGACGCAGGCTTTTGAAAGCATTGAAGCGATTGAACGCCGCGTCCCCTCTGGCTGGTTGGTCCGTAGCATCCATACAGGCGGGGTCAGCATGCTCTTTGCAGCCCTCTATCTCCATATAGGGAGAGGGCTATGGTATGGCTCCTACAAGGCCCCACGAGAGCTTGTCTGGCTCTCTGGCCTTATTGTGATGCTCCTTTTTATGGTCACAGCCTTTGCAGGGTATGTTTTACCATGGGGGCAGATGTCCTATTGGGGCGCAACCGTTATTACCCATGCGGTGGACGCCGTGCCAGCTATTGGGCATCCGCTGCTTGTTTATCTCCTTGGGGAAGAGACGTTAGGCAATATTGCGCTGCACCGCTTTTTCATCCTGCATTTTACCCTTGGCTTCATTATCGCCACTCTGATTGGCCTGCATATCATCTGCCTCCACGGGACAGGCTCTAGCAATCCAACCCTAGATAGCCCCCAGCCTGACAAAACAACACGGCCTTTCGCACCGTTTTATGTTGTCAAAGATAGCTTAGCCGTCTGTATTTTTCTGGCATTATTGGCGGGGTTAATCTTCTTCCTCCCCGGTTTATTAAGCAAGATTGATAACATTACCCCTGCCAATCCCCTCAAAACCCCTGCTGATATTACGCCAGAATGGTATCTTGCCCCGTGGTTTGCCATGCTGCGCGCTATTCCCTCCCGCCTTGGGGGGCTTATCATAGCGGCCTCTAGCTTACTCGTCCTTTTTGCTCTCCCTTGGTTGGATATCTCCCCCCGCCATAATGCGACCTATCGGCCTTTTATCCGCATCGGGATGGGGCTTTTCTTCCTCGCCTTCCTCACCCTCATCGTAGCAGGGCTACAACCAGCTACCCCCCTATGGGCATGGATAAGCCGAGGCGCATTGCTGGTATGGTTCCTCGTGTTTCTCGTTCTGCTCCCCTTCACTGCATGGCAAGAGCGCAAAGCCGCACAATCCTCACAAAAGGATGTACAGTCATGATGCCACACCGTCTGTTATGGGCTCCTTTTGCTCTATTCACCCTCATCAGCGGGGCCGCTAGCCCTGCTCTCGCCGCCCCTATCACGGCGGCATCCCCTACTCCGCCCCCCATTATGAAGCCGGAAGAACGCGGGTTGCTCATCTTCCAGCAAATATGCAGCTCCTGCCATAGTATGGACCATGCCCATTATGGGGATATGATTGCGTTACAACCAGATGTTGCCGCCTTGCAGCATTGGGCACAACAACGCCATACAGGGTTAGAAAGCCCCATTGCCTCCCCTTATCCTAGTGTCGCTGTGGGCAAAGCGAATAATGGGGGGGACTACCCGCCAGACCTCTCCCATATTGTCCGCACAATACGCGGTGGGCCGGATTATATCCGCCACATGCTTGCAGATTATCGCCCTGCTCCCCCCGGCGTTACACTCGCCCCACATACTTATTACAACCCCACGGCACTCACGCATCATCACAAGTTCAAAATGCGGCCGCCTTTGCAAGAGGGGGCTATCAACTTCCCCGATGGGACAAAAGCGACCATCCCCCAAATGGCCAGCGATGTCACAGCCTTTCTCCAATGGGCTGATGATAGCCATAAACGCACCCGCCATTTTATCGGCACGGCTGTGCTGCTTTATCTCGCACTACTAAGTGGGGTTTTGCTTGCCCTGTGGCGCGTCTTAAAAAAGGATGCCCCCTAAAAGACGAGCCGGAACATAATGATGCTCCGGCTCTCCCTTTACTTTATATACTTCCCCTTAAGGGGCAGGGTTGGCGTTTAGCTGATGGATGGCGTTAATCTTCTCCTCCAGCTCCGGCGTAATGGTGAGATTGACGGATGTTAGAGCCGTCTCAAGCTGCTGCAAATTAGTTGCCCCGATGATGTTAGAGGCCACAAAGGGACGGGTGGTTACAAACGCAATCGCCATTTGGGCGAGGTCTAACCCGCTCTCTTTCGCAAGGGCCTGATAAGCACGAATCGCATCATCAACGCCCGGTTTTTCGTAACGCTGCCCCCGCTCAAAGAGGGTTGTCCGCGCCCCCGGTGGGCGGGCACCATCCAGATATTTACCCGTTAAATAGCCCTGCGCGAGTGGAGAATAAGCCAATAAGCCGACATCCTCCCGCAAGCCCATCTCGGCAAGGCCAATCTCATAAGTGCGGTTCAACAGATTATAGGCGTTTTGGATAGAGGCAATACGCGGCTGTTTTTCCTCGCGTGAAACACGCAAAAACTCCGCCACACCCCATGCGGTCTCGTTAGATAAACCTACATGACGGACCTTGCCTTCCTTCACCAACTCCCCCAATGCGCCTAATGTCTCAGCAATCGGCACTTCATCAGCATCAGAGAGGGTTTGGAAGGTCGTACCCCCTTCACCAAAGATGTTAATCTTACGGTCTGGCCAATGGAGCTGATAAAGGTCCAAATAATCCGTATTGAGCCGCTTGAGCGATTGCTCGATCGCATATCGAATCTGCCCCGGTGTCAGGCGTGGTTTCTCCCCATCGGGGCGGAACCACTCATTCTGGCTACGCCCAACCACCTTGCTGGCTAGGATAATTTTATCACGATTACCGCGCGCCTTTAGCCAACTCCCCACAATGCGCTCGGTCGAGCCTTGTGTCTCTGCACGCGGAGGGATGGAATATAATTCCGCCGTGTCGATGAAATTTACGCCATGTTCGAGGGCCATATCGAGCTGAGCATGACCTTCTGCCTCGGTATTTTGTTGTCCAAAGGTCATGGTTCCTAAGCATAGTTCGCTTACTTTAAGGCTAGTTCTCCCTAAGGGTCTGTATTGCATGGCTATTCCCCTCTCCTTACAATCACAGTGTCTCCAACATCCTAACATGCCCGTAATATGAGGCAAGAAAGCCCTTGAAGGGCGATCTTCCCTTTTCCCCCAGCTTACCGCTATCCTAGGCGCACAAACGCTCTATAGAGCAGACTAGACGAAACAGGCAGGACCAATGCATATCTTACTGGTTGAGGATGATCCCACCGTTCGCTCCTTTGTCCTTAAAGGTCTTAAAGAAGCTGGGCATGATGTAGACCATGCCGATAATGGCAAAGATGGGCTCTATCTCGCTGTTGGAGAAAAATACGATATTATCATCTTAGACCGGATGCTCCCCGGTGGAGTCGATGGCTTGCATATTCTTGAGACCCTCCGCAGCCAGAAGAACAATACCCCTGTGCTATTGCTCTCTGCCCTCTCTGATGTGGATGACCGGGTCGATGGGTTGCGTGCCGGTGGGGATGATTACGTCACAAAACCTTTTGCCTTCTCCGAGCTTCTCGCCCGTGTGGAGGCCCTCGGCCGCCGTGGGCATAATGAAACCGCCCCAGAGACAACCCTCACTGTAGGTGACCTCACATTAGACCTCCTCTCCCGCGAGGTACGGCGTGGAGGCCAGAAGATCGACCTCCAACCGCGTGAGTTCCGCCTCCTAGAGTTCCTTGTCCGCCATGCAGGACAGGTTGTAACCCGCACCATGCTGCTGGAGAAAGTTTGGGATTATCATTTTGACCCGCAGACCAATGTGATTGATGTCCATGTCTCCCGTCTCCGGCAGAAGGTTGATAAACCTTTTGAGACTGCCATCATTCATACAGTCCGCAATGCAGGCTATATCCTCCGCCCGACACAAAGTTAGCGCGGATAAGAGGTTAGCTACTTTATGAAGAAGGATAAGAAAGCCCCGCGCCGTTGGCTCCAATGGCGGCGGGGTGATGCCACCAAAGTGGGGCGATGGCATTGGCCTATCCGCTCCGCTGGGATTAACTTCGCCCTCGGCTATGGCGTGTTATTTCTTATCTCAGCCACGCTTTTCTTATCCTTCATCTGGTGGAGTAGTACCAACCTCCTCACCCAGCATGTCCGTGCCTTTATAGAGACCGATGCGCAGGAGCTCACACAGCGATGGCACTATGGCGGCCCCCCTGCCCTCAGCAGCGCCATTACAGACCGCTTGGAACAAAATATTGATGATGATGCCCTCTATTTGCTCGTCGACCGCCGCGGGCGACGTTTAGCGGGCAATCTACCTGGCTGGCCCGTTGCCATCACAAAGATGGATCATTTTTACGAGCTTACCATCCGCCGTTATACCTTCTCCACCCCCGCGCAATTTAAAGCCTACCACCTCACCCACGGCTTTAAGCTCATTGTCGGGCATGACATCAGGGGCCGCGCCCTCCTCAGTACGGTCATCACCCGTACCCTCATTTGGTGTGCTGTGATGATTGCCCTCCTCGCTATTGGCGGGGCTTTAGTGGTGCGTAATCTCTTCCGCCGTATTGTTGGCTCCATCGCTCGCACGGCCTCTGCTGTGGCAAGTGGGGACCTTAACCACCGCATCGCCCTCACAGGCAGCGAGACGGACCTTGTTGCTGAGACGGTCAACACCATGCTGGACCGAATCAACCGGTTGATGGAAGGGGTCCGCCAAGTCTCCAACGCCATTGCTCATGACCTCCGCACCCCCATCACCCGCGCCCGTAACCAACTTGAAGAAGCGCTCTTTTCTGCCTCCTCACCTGATGAGCTACGCCTAGCGGCGGACAAAGCGATTGAAGACCTCGACCATATTACCGGTATCTTTGAAGCCCTCCTCCGCATTGCCCAAATTGAGGCCGGGGCCCGTCGCTCCGCCTTTACTATGGTGGACCTTAACCAACTCCTCACTAATATGGCGGAATTATATGAAGCCTCTGCTGAAGATGCAGGGTTAAGCCTCCATATGGATATCAGCCCACTGCCCCCTCTTTATGGGGATGAGCGTATGCTCCAACAGGCTTTGGCGAATCTGTTAGATAACGCGATTAAGTTTTCCCCCCCTCGTAGCCTACTCTCCCTCACAGCCCGCCCCGTTACAGCCATTACACCGCGTGGTCATACAGCGCACACCACCCCCACTGGGATAGAAATTAGTGTGCAAGACCAAGGGCCGGGGATGAATGAAGCTGATATTCTCCGTGCGCATGAACGCTTCTTCCGTGCCGAAAGTGCCCGCCATACGCCTGGCTCTGGCCTTGGGCTCTCCCTCGTCCAAGCGGTAACGAGCCTTCATCATGGCCGCCTTATCCTCACACGCACGAATCCGGGGTTGAAGGTCACACTCTTCCTCCCGCTTCTACAACAAGACGCGGACCACACCACAACAACAGCGTCCCATGCATGAATACCCCGCTATGCCTTACGAAAGTTTCATACCTTACTCATCTTAAAAGTGTAGTTTCTATGATACCGTTGTACCCATGCGCACCATTTGCTCACTCACGGCTCTAATTCTTGTCATCCCGCTAACAATGCGGCCGAACATTGCGAGAGCCTCACTCTTATCGGATGGAGACTCATCTCCACCCCCTCAAGACCTTGTCATTACTAGTGATAGTCCAGCTTATTGCGCCCAACTCAGTGAGCATCTGGCTGAGAAAATACGCACCCCCCATAATGTCCCTGTTGGCGCCATGGATGATGCCCAACATTTGTTAGAAGAAGGCCGGGAACTCTGCCAACAAAATCACATTCGCGCAGGGATAGGCCGTTTGCGGCGCGCGCTTGTTCTCCTCAAAAATCAGGAAGAAGGACCTCGTCAATGAGCCTACGTCACCCCCTTACCGCGTTGAGTCTAGCGACATTCGCCGCAGGGTCTTTGTTGGTAACCCCCCTCTCCGTTGCTTCCGCCGCGCCTGAGGGGGAGGCCCTACTCCCCCCTCACCAAGCACCGCCACCGCCGCCTATGCCTCATCCTCGCGGTACGGAACTAAGCTTCACTGTCTCTGATGAAGCACAAGCAACGGCCGATACGCTCATTATTCATCTCTCTGCTAAGGCCGAAAATGCCACCCCCAGCAGTGCGCAGCAGCAGCTCAATCAACGCGTTAATGCGGCGATGAAGCTCCTTAATGCTCAATCCGCTATTAAAAGCACGGCCGATAATTATATGGTTGGGGAGGAATACGGCCCCCATAACAAACATAGCTGGGTTGCCCAACAAAGCCTGACATTAAGCAGCCAAGACCGCGAGCAGCTCCTCGCTATGACGGAGAAGCTCCAACAGCTTGGTCTGAGCATTGAGAGCATGCAATGGACCCTCAACCCCCAACTGCGTGAAACGCTAGAGCAACAAGCCCGCCTTGGTGCGCTTAAAAAACTCCGCCAACAGGCAGAGGAGGATGCCGCTGCCCTTGGTCTCTCCTTAATCCGGCTAGAGCGCGTCCATATTGGGGGGCAAGGCCCCATAAATCCGCTTGAGCCTCGCCCCCCCATGCTCATGATGGCCGAGATGCGCAGTGCCGCTACACCCCCTAGCAGCACGGCAGAGGTACAAACAATCCGTGTTACCATCCATGCTCAAGCCCTATTGGCTGATAAGCTGGAGAAGAACACCCCTCCTACTCCCTAAGAAGAAAGGGGGCCATATAGACGCGCCCCCGTTTAAAAATCCGCTATAGGGCGTTTACCGAGCGTTACAGGGAGGGTCATCTCTTTCCCCTCCCGGCGGATGGTAAAGTTAAAGACGGTTCCCGGATGTGCCGCTGCGACACTGCGTAATACTGTCCGTGCATCATGCACAGGCACATCACCAATAGCGAGGATGGCGTCTTTTTTCCGCAAACCGCCCTGCCAAGCCGCCCCGTGTGGGTCCACATCCTCCACCCACATAGGCGCACTTGCGTCATTCAATGTGACCCCAAGCCAGCCATGCTCCACATGACCAGTCTTACGAATCGATTCCACAACCGGGGCTACAATCTCTGAGGGGATGCCAAAGCCAATCCCCACCGAGCCATCACTGGGCGAGGCGATCGCGGCATTCATCGCCACAACCTGCCCTTGAAGGTTAAAGGCTGGTCCGCCGGAATTACCGGGGTTAATAGGGGCATCAAGCTGCATGAAGTCATCCAGCGCACCACTGCCTAAATCCCGCCCTACAGCAGAGACAATCCCCGCCGTAACGGAGGAGCCAAAACCAAAAGGATTCCCAGCAACCAAAATCCAATCGCCAATCTCTACCTGCCGGCTATCCCCCCATGTCACAGAGGGGAGCGGGGTCGGGCTATCGACCTTGATAACGGCGATATCAGTCATGGGGTCCTCCCCCAAACTCCGCGCTTTAAGCGACCGCCCATCAGAGAGCGAAACCATAATCCGCGAGGCATGGCCTATCACATGCCGGTTCGTCACGATAATGCCCGAAGCATCCACGACAAAGCCGGACCCTGCGCCAGTTAAATCATCATCAGCAGGCCGAACGACATGATGTTTCTGTCCCCGATGCCGCCGATGAGGGGCAGGGATGGGTGCCATTTTGCGCGCTGGTGTTTTTTGAGGAGAGGTTGAGGCAGCCCCGTCCTCATCGTCATTCACCGGCCCATGAGAGATAGAAATATTCACAACAGCCGGAATCACCTGGTGCACCAACGGGGCAAAACTAGGCAAACTCAAGGCTTCCCGCACAGCTACAGGGTCACGCTGAGTGCCCCCTGCCGTAGGAGACGACGCCGGCACAGCTGCTGAAGGCAACACCAAAGGGGACGATACCGGCACAGGGGGGTGATGCACAGCTTGATAAAACCGCGTATTACGGATGGGTGTAGGGACCTTCTCCCCACCAGGGACCCACCATAGGCATATGCCCATCGCCGCCACACTCCCAACAGCCGCTGGGACTAAAACAGACCAGACCACATGCCTTATTACCGGCTGCATGAATACCTCATTCCCTTCCATAACAGCCATAACGCGGCCAAACGACTCCCTATACCCCCTATCACACTCCCTCACACAATCCTACAGGCAGCCCCTTTATACCGCCTCTTAGGACGTCTCATCAGCGGGGTTTTCTGGCCAATGATGTTTAGGATACCGCCCACGCATATCCCGCCGCATATCCAACCAACCCGCCTTCCAAAACTGCGCTAAATCCGCTGTAACAGCCTGCGGACGCCCTGCCGGGGAGAGCAAGGTCGCTTGTAAGGGCACCTTACCACCTGCCAATTTTGGCAGCGACATTATCCCGTAAAAATCCTGCGCACGCGCTGCAAGAGAGGGGATGACCGTTGTATAATCAATCCGCCTATGTCCCCCCTTTAATGCCACATGAGTAGGAAGCTGGCGCGCAAGCTCTTGTTGGTCCTCATAAGATAATAAGCTCGTCAGAATAGCCGTCATATCCAACTCTTTAAGCTGAGCGAGGCGGTCCATCCCCGCAAGCCACGGCTCCAGCCATTCCATAGACTGCATTAACGCATCATCGCTTATATCCGGCAAATGAGGCGCGTAATGCGTCCGCGCAAGGGCGACGCGCGCTTGCATCTGCCGCGCTGTATCGGACCATTCCACATAACGAGGAAGGTCTGCCTGCACTTTGGCAAGCAAGGCCGTGGTAATATCCTCTGGCAATGGGGGTACATTTTTATCCCTTAGGATAAGAGCCCCCAACCGTACTCTCTGACGTACAATTACCTTGCCCGAAGTACCATCAAGAGCAGGCTCCCGCTGCTCCTGCATACAGGCTTTAACGGAATCAGGCAGCTCATCCATTGTCACGGGGGCAGCAAGGGTCATGCTCGTACCCTTACCACTATGAAAGGCCGCCCCCGCTAAAAGCTCCTCCTTCACTAAAGGGTCCGCCGCATTGAGCCGCGCACTCCCACCCCCTGCAAGGCGATAACGTCCTTCCGCATGGGTCCGCTGTGCGAGACGATCAGGGAAACCCGCCGCGATCAAACGCCCCACGCCATAGCCCTGCATACCTGCCGTCACATATTCTGCTAATTGGCGACGGCCACCCTTTTGCCCACCACGCTGCCAAAAACGCTCCGCCGCTTGTTGGAGCCTACGCATCACAGGGCGCGGCACACGCCCATCATCATGGGTAAAGAGCCTCAAACGCAGCCGAATATCTGCCGAGAGGGCCTCCCCCATACCCTCGCGCCCTCTCAAGGGGTCACGCTCCTCCAACAAGGCGGCTAAACACGCTGCTACTGCTTGCTCCTCCACCGTACGCGCAGCGCACAGCAAGGCAGCTAAACGAGGATGCGTGCCAAAATTAATCATCCTCTGCCCAAGAGGGGTTAACACTCCCTCTTTATCCAACGCCCCTAACTCATGTAGCAATGCTTGTGCCGCTGCAAGGCCACCAGCAGGGGCAGGATCGAGCAAAGGTAGAGCCTTTGGCTCTGTCCCCATCGCTTGCTGCCATGCCGCTGTCAGGAGGGCAAAATCACATAAATCAGCCTCTAAAATGGCGGGGATGTCCTGCACAATCAAACTGCGCTGTGTCATCTCCGACCATAAACGAATAGCCACACCGGGGGCTTGCCGCCCTGCGCGCCCTGCCCGTTGCTCCGCCGTAGCGCGGGAGATGCGGCGTGTGTGCAACCGCGGTAAGCCCGTACTGGCATCACGCTGTGGCAAACGCCGCCACCCACCATCTACCACCACACGCACCCCCGGTACGGTAACAGAAGTTTCTGCAATGGAGGTCGCCAATACAATCCGCCGTCCTGAGGTGGGATCTAACGCACGGGCTTGGTCCTCAACCGATTGTTCCCCATACAGGGGATAAAGTGGAGCTTGCTCGCCCAAAAGACGCTGCAAAAAAGCCTCTGTGCGGCGTATCTCCCCTATACCGGGTAAGAAAGCTAGAATAGAGCCTTCTTCCTCCTGCCATGCTTGCGCCACGGCGTGCGCGCATGCCTCTGGTAAATCCCGCAGATGGCCTATATCCCGCCTATGGCGAATTTCTACAGGGTAGTGCCGCCCATCACTCTCAAGCAATGGAGCCTGCAAAGCGGTTGTAAAAAGGCTAGCCTCTAAGGTGGCAGACATCGCTATGAGGCGTAAATCCGGCCGAAAGTTCTGCTGCACATCACGGCAGAATCCTAAAGCCGTATCTCCATCGAGGGAACGCTCATGCACCTCATCGAAAATAACAGCAGCCACGCCCTCCAAAAGCGGGTCTGCCACAAGGCGGCGGACCAATAGCCCTTCTGTTACAACCTCAATACGCGTTTGGGTAGAAACCGCACTCTCCAGCCGGGTACGATACCCAATCACCCCACCGGGGGCTTCCCCTCGCAAAGCGGCCATACGCTGCGCCGCAGCCCGCACCGCTACACGCCGTGGCTCGACCAACAAAATACGCCCCGCCCCCAACCATGCCGGAGCACGCTCTAACAAAAAGGGAGGGACGGTTGTCGTCTTACCCGCACCCGGTGGAGCTACGAGAACGAGATTCGGCCCCGCGAGCAAGGCCTCATGCAGCGCGGGCAAAATCTCTGTTACCGGTAAAGGCTCTGACATCACACCACGCTGCATACGGGAGATAACGCTTAATCCTCGTAGGTCAGCAGGGACGTCACCGGCACGTCAATCTTCTTACGCCCCCCAAGAGCTAAAAGCTCTATCATGACTGATGCCCCCACAACCTCCGCCCCGGCCTTGCGTAAAAGGTCGATCGAGGCAGCAAGTGTTCCACCTGTTGCAAGGAGGTCATCTAACACGACAACACGTTGACCGGGTGTGACCGCATCAGCCTGAATATGCAGCTCATCCTCGCCATATTCGAGGCTATATTTATGAGAGATTGTCTTACCCGGTAGCTTGCCCGGTTTGCGCAGCATCGTAAAGCCACATCCAAGCCGCGTTGCGAGCGGGGCAGCGGTAAGGAAGCCACGGCTCTCAATCCCTGCCAAAAGGTCCGGCTGAAAGCGAGAGACAACCTGCGCTAGCCGCCCTGTCGCCACCTGCCATGCTTCTGGATTCCGAATCAAGGTCGAAATATCGTAGAAAAGAATCCCCGGCTTAGGAAAATCTGGAACCTCGCGGATATAGCGTTTCAGCTCCAATGGGGCAGGGTCTTTAAAGGGCATGAGCGCACTTCCCTCATAAATAGGGTCAGAATAAACAAAGGCCCCTTATAGGCCCTTCTCTTAGCGAGGGGGAAGGGGCATATGCCGCCCCATCCCATTAAGGAGCAAAACGAGCTGATAACAGCATGAAGATATAAGCCACAAACAGCATAATCCCCATGGGAATAGCCGTACCTACAGGCAACCAAGAGACCATCACACTCGCTGCAATCCCAAAGAGATATTGCCCTGTCCCAGCCAAAGCTGTGGCAACACCCGCATTACGGCCCTGCGTCAATAAAGCCCCGGCCATAGCATTCGGCCCGATGCAACCGCCGGAGCCTAAAGCACACACCATCGCCCCAAATAATGGCCATAAATAAAGATGTTTAAGATGCCCCGCTGCGTCCACATCTATCGCAGACCACACAGCAATCGCTAACAAAATCACCGACCCTATCATGCTGATGGTCAAGCCAGCTTTTAACAGGGTCCGGCTATGATAATAATTCAACAACCACGCATTAATCTGCGATGAGGCAATCATACATAATGCCATCACCCCAAAGAGCATCCCATATTGGAAGGGTGTGAAGGCATACACGCTCTCAAATAAGAAAGGGGCGGCAGTAAGATACGTGAAGATAACAAAGCCCTGTATCATCCAAATCAGAGCATTGAAGCGATAATTCCTATCCTGCAAGGTTTGCCCGTAGCGGACAATAACAGGCCATAACCTGATAGGGTGACGGTCCTCCCCGGCCAATGTTTCTGGCAGAAAGAGAAAAACAATCACTAACCCCACAACCCCATATAATGATGTCGCCCAGAAAATATCGCGCCAACTAATAAATTGCAGCGCAAAGCCACCAAGAGCGGGGGCCAAAATCGGCACCACACCTTGGATGAGAATCAACCGAGACATCAACTTCGCCGTGGCATCACCAATGGTCAGGTCGCGCACACAAGCATTGGGCACCACGAGGCTTGCCGCCCCCATCAAGGCCGCAAAAGCACGAAAGAAGCACAACATCGGCATAGAGGTTGCAAGTGCGCAACCCGCAGCGGCTATGGCATAAAATAACGTCCCCACTAAAAGCGGACGACGCCGGCCAAAACGGTCTGTTATCGGCCCTACGAGAATCTGCCCAATCGCTAAGCCCGCCACCCAGGCAGCCATGGTCAAGCTCCCCGTCCCAGCAGCAGAGCCTAACTGACGCTCCATCTCTGGCAAAGCGGGCAAATAAATATCAGTCGAGACAGGGCCTACAGCGGTGAGTGTCCCTAATATTAAAGGCACCCACATGGGCAAATGCCCACCTCTTACCAAGGGCTTTGTAAGCACGGCTTGCTCGAAAACACTGCGTTGTGACATCGCCATAATGCGTTATTCTGCCTTCTGTCTATCCTGATGGAAGCCGCGTAACACCCAGCCTGCTAATCCAGCAGAGGATAGTGCCAAGATTATCGCCATAATCAAGGCCCCCCCGTGTCCTATTTCTACACCACGCCCAGCGAGGAGAAAAACAAGATTTTGTGACACCCCACCAAGCATTGTCGCTAGCACAAACCGCCCAACAGCAAGCCTCATCATCCCTGATGAGACCGAGACCAGCAAAGCCGACCCCACTGGCAATAGACGTGCGCATAATACCGCACGAAAAGGAGCTGCCACCCCCGCTTTAATAAACCACGGCATAGCGGCTTTGTTTACAGGGTGCCATCGCTGCCAAAGCCAGCCCCCGCTATAGCCCAAAAACGCCCCGCCCCCATAAGCGAGGCTCGCCTCTACCAAGCCGAGCTTAACACCAAGACTCGCCCCAAGAACAAAACAAAGCACCTGACGGGGGAAACCCAACGCACAATACGCTATTGTCGCCGGTAAAAGCCACGCTACCGCATAGGGCCGCCCCGCCCAACTCTGCAAGACGCACACACCTCGTTGAATGAAAGGCACATGCCATAACAGCAATGGCCCAACTAATAAAAAGAGGGCAAAACCCATCACCGGCATGAGAGACCTTCTACGGGAAGGACGCTGCCCCTCATGTTCCTGCGGTATATAGCGTTGGCCTATCAGATTAAGCCTCGTGCGCGAATCTGAGCAAAAGCTGCTAAGGTAACCATACACGTAATCTCGCCCTCAACAATCATACGCTCAAACTCCGCAAAGCTTACATCACGTACGACCATATCAGCCTCGCTTGCTTCCCGCTCTGCCTCACCCCGAATGAGATTACGCGCTAAGAAAACATGCCCCTCTTGCGTAGAATAACCCGCCCCTTGATAGAGCGTGCCAGCATGAATCAACTCCCCCGCACGCAGGCCCGTCTCCTCCCGCAATTCCCCTAAAGCGAGGGCCTCTGCCTCCGCATCGGGCCGTGTCTCCCACATCCCCATCGGGAATTCCCAAAGCCGCTTGCCTACAGGATAACGGAATTGCTGTACAAGAGTGACCCGCCCATCCGCATGCACAGGCATGATCACCGCAAAAGGCCCACGCTCTACAATACCGTAAAGACCTTCCTTCCCACCGGGATGGATGATTTTATCCTCCCGTACGGCCGTCCACGGATTTTTATAAACCATCTCTGAGGAAAGGATACGGTATCCTGCATCCTCACGGGCTTTTCTTAACGCATCATCAGTCATCATCCATGCTCCTTCCTGCAAGCTATGAAATGGATAACCTAAAGAAACTCTTTATAAAACAACCCACCTGATTGCTGCATGGCAGCCATTCATAACTATATCAGCAAAGCAAACTTTGCCCCGTGACGGAAAAGGTTTTCTCACCTATGGTCGAGACCTAAGCAAAGTTATGCCTATGTCAGCTATAGGTGGGCATGGCTGCAAAAACTGCAAAGGGGATGTTCATGTCTGACGAAGACGCAACCTACACGTGCTCACCGACTATGCGTGTGATGCCCGTTGTTTTCTTTAACCTCCTCGTATATTTCGTCATCGGGCTGCCCAACGCTATTATTGGTGCTCAGTTCGTCCATAATACGCTGGGTTTTAGTACGGCTATTGCAGCGAGTACCATCTCCCTACAATATATCGGCACGGCAATGGGCCGTGTGATTGTTGGCCACCGTATTGACGTCTTTGGCCCGAAAGCGGTCTTAAGATGGGGTTTGATTCTCTGCACCATCTCCGGTTTGTTGATGTGCCTTGCTGCGCTCATTCCTACATCCCATTTGATGGGTATGAATGACACAGCCCGCTATGTAGCGTTGGCTGTTGCTCTTGTCAGCCGTCTTTTCATCGGTTGGTCAGAGAGCTGCACATCTACCTCTGTAACAACATGGAACCTCCGCCGCGTTGGACCGGCTCATTCCTCCGTTGCTATTTCTTGGAATGGTGTGACCTCCTACGGTGGTATCGCTGTTGGTGTGACTGTTGGGCAATGGCTCAGCGGCTTGCTGCCAACCATCAAGCTTCTGCCTGTTGGTATCTTTGCCGCAGCATTGGGCATTTGCGGGTTCATCATCTTGACCTTCTATAAGGCCATTAAACCCCTGCCCAGCAAGGGTAAGCCTATGTCCTTCGGCCTCGCAGTGAAGAAGGTGCTGCCTTATGGTGCCGCTCTAGCTGCTGGATCTGTCGGCTTCGGGACGGTGAACAGCTTCCTCGCCCTGTACTATACAGAGAATCACTGGACAGGCCTTGGCATTGCCTTCGGCGTGTTCGCAGCATGCTTTATCTTCATGCGGATTTTCGTCTCTGGCCAAATCGACAAGCATGGCGGTGTGCCGATTGCCTATATGTCCCTCGTGACAGAAGCTATCGCTATGGCCGTGTTCTGCTTGGTCCATAACAATACAGGCGGGTTGATCGGTGCTGCCCTAACCGGTGCTGGCTTCTCCCTCCTCTTCCCTGCTATGGGTACAATGGCCGTCAAGACCGATGGGCCGGAGTTCCATGGGATTCTCATCGCTGCTTACTCCATCTTCACGGACATCACCATTGTGGTTTCCAGCTGGTTCATGGGTGGTTTGCGCGACCATATGGGCTGGGGCGTCATGTTTGCTGTAGCTGGCGTGCTCTGCGTTAGCGGTATCGCCTTTAGTGCTGCTTTCTCCCGTATCCCCGGGTGTGGTATTCCTAAAAATACCCAATAAGGCAGAGCCTTACAGCAAAGGCGTAGTCTCACCGCTACGCCTTTATGGGATTTATCCCATGCTAAATGCCGGGTTCTTGCACCCGGCATTTTTTATGCGAAGGAGACACATCTTTTATGGCCATTCAATTCTGCTCTGTCTTTTGTGGCTCTCGCCCTGGTCATGACCCCGCCTATATGCACACAGCCCGCGCCCTTGGCACGGCCCTAGCCCAAGCAGGCATCACCCTTGTTTATGGGGGCGGCAAAGCTGGATTAATGGGGGCCGTTGCTGATGCAACATTACAAGCAGGCGGGCGCGTTAAAGGGATTATCCCCCGCTTTTTAGAAGCACGAGAAATCCTCCACGAAGGCGTAACGGACCTCGACGTGACAGAGGACATGCCTACACGCAAAGCCAAGCTCTTTGAAATTGCTGATGCTTATATCGTCCTGCCCGGCGGCTTTGGTACGTTTGATGAGTTTTCCGAGGTCCTCGTCAATCGCCAGCTTGGACTAAGCCAGCGACCCATCATCATCCTCAACGCTCATGGCTGGGCAGAGGCGCTCATCGCTATGCTTCGTACAACCTTGGAGCAAGGATTCGCCGATGCTACTGCCTCAAGCCTCTATGAGGTTGTGGAGGATGTACCAAGCGTCATCCAGCTTTTGCAGGAGCCTTCACGCGCTTAATTTTCGCCCCACAGGCAGAGAGCTTTTTCTCCACATGCTCATAACCGCGATCAAGATGATAAACGCGGCTAAGCTCCGTTTCGCCCTCTGCCACCAACCCTGCCAGAATGAGGGAGAAAGAGGCCCGCAAATCAGTCGCCATCACCCGTGCGCCAGAAAGATGCTCCACCCCACGAATCACCGCAGCACGCCCTTGGATCGTAATATTCGCCCCCATACGATTCAGCTCTGGCACATGCATGAAGCGATTCTCAAAAATCGTCTCAGTGATCATAGAGGCCCCCTCCGCTACAGAGAGCATCGCCATGAACTGCGCCTGCATATCTGTCGGGAAGCCGGGATAAGGCTCGGTCGTTAAATCTAACCCGCGCAAACGGCCTTGGCTGCGCACCCTCAGCCCCTCAGCCTCCTGCGTAACCTCAACACCAGCCTGCTGTAGCGCATGGACTACCGCCTCTTGGTCGGCCATACGACCACCCTCTAGCAGGACATCCCCCCCAGTCATCCCGACCGCACAAGCATATGTCCCACATTCAATCCGGTCTGGCATCACCGCATAATGCGCGCCATGCAGCCGCTCCACCCCTTCTATCGTGATGGTGCCAGAATGTGCCCCGGTAATGCGGGCCCCCATGGCGTTCAAACACTTAGCGAGGTCTAAAATCTCCGGCTCCCGCGCGGCATTAACAAGCTCTGTCGTCCCACGCGCTAGGGTAGCGGCCATCATGATATTCTCGGTCGCCCCCACACTGGGGAACGGTAATACCACACGCCCCCCCTGCAAACCCTGCGGGGCACGCGCATGGATATAGCCTGCCTCTAACTGAATCTCCGCCCCTAAAGCCTCTAGCCCTTTGAGGTGCAAATCCACCGGGCGCGTACCAATGGCACAACCACCAGGCAAAGAGACACGCGCCTCGCCCATACGGGCCAAAAGAGGCCCCAACACCAAGATAGAAGCCCGCATACGAGAGACAATATCATAAGGGGCTTCTACAGAATGAATGGCCCCCCCAAGGCTCAGCGTGCCGGGGCCATCAACCTCCGCCACCTCATAACCAAGCTGGCCCAATAAGGTCCGCATCGTGCGGATATCGGCAATATCAGGCACGTTAGAGAGAATCAAAGGCCCTTCAGAGAGGAGGGACGCTACCATCAGCTTCAAGCCGGAGTTCTTTGCACCACCAACAGGGATGCGCCCTTCCAAACGCCGCCCCCCCTCTATGAGGAAATAATCCATCAGCCTTGTTCCCCTCGCCTCTTAACCTAAAATATGCCGCTTATAAGCGCGGCGGTGTTACACCAGACTGCCGCATATATTTCCCTGCCCTATCAGCATAGCTCACCTCACAAGGGCTATCACCTTTAAAGAACAAGAACTGACAAATACCCTCATTAGCGTAAATACGAGCTGGCAGAGGGGTTGTATTGCTTATCTCAATGGTCACTTGCCCTTCCCATTCAGGCTCTAAAGGGGTGACATTGACGATAATCCCACAACGCGCATAGGTCGATTTACCAAGGCAAACAACCAGCGTATCCCGCGGGATGCGGAAATATTCCACCGTATGCGCTAGGGCAAAACTATTAGGCGGGATTGTAATATCCCCCCGGCGCGTGACAAAACTATCCGGGCTGAAGTTCTTTGGGTCCACAATGGCATTATCCACATCTGTAAAGATATGAAACTCATCAGCCACGCGGGCATCATAACCATAAGAGGACAGGCCGTAGGAAATCACCTTCTCACGCTTCTGTGCCTCAACAAAAGGCTCTATCATACCATGGTCTTTCGCCATGCGACGTATCCAGTGATCGGGCATAATTGACATAGCCGCTCTCCCTTATGATTAATAACCTCTACGGTCACTCAAATCGTGCTTAAATCCCAGCCCGACCAGCCGGACCTCTTTTACCATATCATCTGCCTGCGCTAGGACAAAATTATCCCCTATCGCGGGTCAGACCCATTACGGATCGTCAAATCCGACATACTAGGGCGATAACGCCGCTTTAACACCGTTGCCGTATCGCGCACTGCACCACCGCGCAATGTGCGACGGAAACGCGGCCAACGTGGCTTAACCTCACTGGCTAAAACCCCCGCCACAATAAAGCCTGCCCCGACAAGGGTCGTTATCGTTAAAACATCCCCTGTAAAGAACCCTACAAGGCCACCCCATATTGGCTCACTCGCATAAATAATCGTTGCTTTTGTGGGAGAGACTGTCTTTTGCGCCCAGTTAAGCACAAGTTGTGTGGCTGCACTCACCACACCCATTACGAGTGCACAGCTCATCCAGCCCCAACTGAAGGCTGGAATATGCTCCCCAACTACCGGCATCAGCACAAAAGAAAGTAATGCCCCAGCAACCAGCTGCACAAAGGCCATACGGCGGCTATCAGTCTCTAAAGCGAAAAGACCAACGCAGATAATCTCAAAGGCGTAAGAGAACGTCCCCAATAGGGTCAAACCGTCACCGGCGCTCATTGTTAAGCCCGTCTTCCACGGTTCAGCGAGAAGAACTAGCCCAACAAAGGCGAGGAAAATACCAATAATCCCGCTCGTATTAGGAGCCTTACGCAAGATGATCCATTGCAGAAGGGGAACAAGGGGAACGTAAAGAGCCGTCAAAAACGCAGAGCGACTACTGGTAATTGTCAACAAACCTTCTGTTTGACAAATATACCCAAAGGCCAACACAAGGCCGATCATCCCACCACGCCAAATCTCCGAGCGTGGAATCCCCTGCAAGACGCGCTTACGCCCTACAAAACAAACCACAAACAACGCCGCGATGAGGAAGCGCACCCCAATAAAGAACATCGGCCCACTGGTCTTTAAAGCCAGCTGGATGATGTAATAGGTGCCCCCCCATAATATGGTGATAATCCCCAATGCAATTTCTTGCCGGGATGGGAGCGGTAAGGAGAGCTTATTCATTAGGCTTTCTCTCGGCTAGAGGCACTCGTAGGGCGGGCACGTTGCTGCTGCTTGCGGCGCATCAAATTGGCACGCAAAGCCTCTGCCTCGCGTAATTGACGCTCCTGCCGCGCTGTCATAGGGGCAGGCTCCATCTTTTTCGCCCTATCAGGCTTCATGCTCTACATCCCTCTCCTGATGGAAGCGTATAAAAGCCTCCTGCAAATGGCTGGATAGAAGCTCATCATACACACCCAACGTGGCTTGCTGCATATGTTGTTTTGTATAGCGCGCTAACGCATGGGCGCGTATTTCATCCTGCCGCTCTGCCATAAGTTCTGGGGGCACGTCCAGCACTTCCCGCAGGGCCATAGCAAGCGCGCGCGAATCCCCCGCAGGGACAAGCGTTCCCGTCTCACCATGATGGATAGTCTCTTTCAACCCCCCACGGGCAGAGCCTATAACCCAGCGTCCCATCATTTGCGCTTCTACTGGCACGCGTCCAAACGGCTCCGGCCTTAAAGAGGGCACCACGACAATATGCGCTAATTTATACGCTGCTGCCATATCGTGACACACACCCGCAAAACGCAAACGGCTGGCTATACCGCGTTCTTCAGCCAATTTCTGAAGCATCCGCGCATACGGTCTTTCTTCCCCCGGCCCAACCATAACACACACCCACTCTTGCTCTGGATGGTGCGCTGCTAGATACCCCAAGGCTTCAATAAGACATTCCTGCCCTTTCCAACGCGTAAGCCGCCCTGGCATGAGGATAATGCGACTTCCCTCACCCACACGCCAACGCTCCAGCAAAACTTGCAATTGTCCCCCACGCACCGCTTCGGGGGCGAAAATAGCCGGGTCACTCCCGCGTGGGATGACCCGTAACCGGTCCTCCCCCACGCGATATTCTTTACGCAAACGCTCCCCTATATGCTCCGACACCGCAATCACACGCTGCCCACGCACTAGGCCGGAATTATACCACTTTTTCAGCCAAAAACGCGCTTGATGGTCCCCATGCCATGTCGTCACAAGCGGGATGTTCTCTTTCCGGCAGGCTATCGCTGCGACAAGAGCCGGATAACGCGAGCGCGCATGGACCAAACTTACCCCTTCTCGGCGGATAAGCCGACGCAATGCCGCCACCCGGCTGAAAAAAGATCGCAGCGAGACACTCTTCCGAAAAGCCATCTCCACATGCTCGCCCCCTACATAGCGCAAACGCGACACCAAAGCCCCACTCTCCGCTGCTACAAGAGCACGCCCTCCCGCTTGGCTGATCGCCTCCGCCATATCGACCGCACCGCGTTCCAACCCCCCAATCCCAAGAGCAGGTAGAAGCTGAAGAATCACCGGTCTTTGCGTCATCACCATGCCTCGTTCTGTCACCCAGCTGGGATCGTTACCACAGCACCACCGCTATGGCTGGTTGCCGCAAGCGTGCTGAGGACTTGAACCATCGTAAAGGCCTCCTTACTACGGAAGTCCGTATCAGAGATCCAATACCAGCATTTTTTATAAAAAACAGCAGCATATGGGCTCTCAGGTGCTTCTTTACCAGAATGAATAACCACCTCCGGGCGGCTCTCAATCCCAACTTGGCCAATCGTTGGCAAAGTACGACCGGAATGAACATCCTTCTCCGGCACTTCCATCTCATAAGAAAGCTGAGTAAGCATAGCGAGCATAGAACGTGTAAGAATAGCTATTTGCCCTGCTTTCTTAGGGTAAGGGCCGTACACAATCTCCGCCTCACTCGTCTCAGCATCAAGATGCAGTAACCGCCGCACCTCACCTTGAATCGCCTGTAAGTTACTGTCGGCCGTACTGGTGAGGACAAGATATATATGCTCGTTCGGCTGGCCATTGCCTCCCTTGCTTTCATTACTGCCCGTCCCCGGCGTTGCATTGACCGACTTGCCTCCCTTTGATGAAGCAGGATCATCTGTCGCAATACGCACCGTCATCGCCCCAGCAAGCTGCAACTGACGTAAGTCATGCAATAAAAGATAAAAGCGGACCGACCCTCCCCCAAAAGGCCCCACCCCCCGCACATTCGAGAGGCCATCAATAGATTGTGCTGTCAGCCGCAAGAGCGTATCAATCGCCATCCCCCCAAGGCTGAGCGGCATAATCGCTACAGGAGAGATAGGGCGAACAATATTTTCCGCATATTGCTCCCCTGTTAAAGGCTGGTAGGTGATAGTTGGGTTCTCCGCTTGGGACATAGTGCCTGTCCCAAAGAGATAATTACTTACCGCAGATGCCGGATAACCATAATACCCGCCTGAAAAACTACGCGAGAAGTTATAGCCAGCAATCACCTGCGTTGTATCCAAAAAGGCCGGTGGCTCCCCATAACGCAACCGCACGATATTGAGCAGCATTTCCCGCTTTTGCACCTCACCAAGGGCGCGGGAATAAGCAAGTTGGTCATGCCGCATACGCTCTGGGCCAAGCGTCAAACACCCCCCAAGTGCAAGAGGCAATACACATGCCCATAACGATAGCACGACACGCCCCTGCCACCTGCTACAGTCATTTTTCCACCGGCATATGGAATAAAGCCGCGCCACAAAACCCAGCTTACAGAATAAAGTTTTCAGGCCAAACAGGGGAGAACTCCTAATAAAGACAGTATGTTATAGTCACACTACCTCAGCTTAACGCAGATGCCACGCTTCTCCAACGGGAAAACATGCCCGTCCCTTATAGGAAAATCAGCTATCTTTTCCAGCTTTTCCCTCTTGAAAGAGCAAGACAGACTTACCAAATCGGTCCCATGGGCCTGTAGGCTTGCCTGCCAGCCCGACCTGATAACGTCACAATAGGGTTTCCACCCGATGCCTTGAGGGGGTTGGGGGACGCCGCTGAAAAGGGACAAATCGTCATGGGTAAAATTATTGGTATTGACCTTGGGACAACCAACTCCTGCGTTGCTGTGCGCGAGGGGAATGAGAACAAGGTTATCGAAAACAGCGAGGGTGCCCGCACCACCCCATCCGTCGTTGCCTTCACTGATAGTGGGGAGCGTTTGGTTGGTCAGGCTGCAAAACGTCAGGCTGTCACAAACCCTGCCAACACACTTTATGCTGTAAAACGTCTGATTGGCCGCCGTTTTGACGACCCCACCGTTGCTAAGGACCAAAAGACCGTTCCTTACGAGATCGTCAAAGGTGATAATGGCGATGCGTGGGTGCGTGCCCGCGGCGAGAACTACGCCCCCTCCCAGATTTCTGCCTTCGTGCTCGGCAAGATGAAGGAAACCGCTGAGGCTTATCTCGGTGAGAAGGTGACGGAAGCCGTTATCACCGTTCCAGCTTACTTTAACGATGCTCAACGCCAAGCCACACGCGATGCTGGTCGTATCGCTGGGCTGGATGTTAAGCGCATCATTAACGAGCCAACCGCCGCTGCCCTCGCTTATGGGCTTGAGAAAGGCGATTCTGGCAATGTGGCTGTGTATGACCTCGGTGGTGGTACATTCGATATTTCCATTCTGGAAATCTCCGATGGTGTGATCGAAGTGAAATCCACCAACGGTGATACCTTCCTCGGTGGTGAAGACTTCGACAATAAGCTGATCGATTATCTGGCTGATGAGTTTAAACGGGAGCAGGGGTTAGACCTCCGCACTGACAAAATGGCTCTCCAACGCCTGAAGGAAGCTGCCGAGAAGGCTAAGATTGAGCTTTCCTCCGCTAAGGAGACAGAGGTCAACCTGCCCTTCATCACCGCTGATGCTTCTGGGCCGAAACATCTTGTCGTCAAGGTGACCCGTGCAAAGCTTGAGAGCCTCGTTGATGATCTCATCAAACGGTCTCTGGAGCCTTGCCGCAAGGCCCTCAAGGATGCAGAGCTGACACCGGCCGACATTAAAGAGGTTATCCTCGTTGGTGGGCAGACCCGTATGCCCAAGGTTGTGGAGAGCGTTAAAGAGTTCTTCGGCAAAGAGCCTGCCCGCAATGTGAACCCTGATGAAGTGGTTGCCATCGGTGCGGCTGTGCAGGGTGGTGTTCTCCAAGGTGACGTCAAAGACGTGCTGCTGCTGGATGTGACCCCACTCTCCCTCGGTATTGAGACGCTGGGCGGTGTCTTTACACGTCTGATCGACCGTAACACGACGATCCCGACTAAAAAGAGCCAGACCTTCTCCACCGCTGAGGATAATCAGCCAGCTGTGACCATTAAGGTCTTCCAAGGTGAGCGCGAAATGGCCGCAGATAACAAGCTGCTCGGCAATTTTGACCTCACAGGCATTGCCCCGGCCCCGCGTGGTCAGCCGCAAATTGAGGTGACATTCGATATTGATGCTAACGGTATCGTCAATGTCTCCGCCAAGGATAAGGCAACTGGCAAGGAGCAGAACATCTCCATTAAGGGCGATGGTGGTCTCTCTGAAGCTGATATTGATCGCATGGTCAAAGAAGCTGAGGAAAATGCCTCTGCCGATAAGGCCCGCCGTGAGCTTGTGGACCTCCGCAATAGCACCGAGGCCATGATCCATCAGACCGAGAAGACCCTCTCCGAGGCTGGTGATAAGGTCCCTGCTGCTGATAAGAGCGAGGCAGAAGACGCTATCAAAAAGGCTCGCGAAGCCCTTGGTGGTGAGGATGCTGAGGCCATTAAAAAGGCCAGCGAGCATCTTACTCAAGTTGCTATGAAGGTTGGGCAAGCGGCTCACCAAGCTGGGGCTGGTGAGGCAGAAGGTCAGCCTGCTGGCGGCAAACCAGAGGAAGATATTGTCGATGCCGAGTTTGAGGACGTTGACGATAAAACAAAGAAATAATCGCTTATAATAAGGTGGAGCCCGGCCCTTTTTGCGGGGCTCCCCTTCCTGCGATTGGCGTCAATTCCCCTACTCAATTGGGGGGTGACGCCTTTTTGCATAAGGGACTGACCATCATCACCCGGCCCGCCCTTATCCGGGTGCCCGCTCCCCTGCGTGACTGAGGACCATTATGGCTACACGAATGGATTATTACGAGACACTCAGTGTCTCCCGCACAGCAAGCGGTGCAGAGATTAAAAAAGCGTATCGTAAATTAGCAATGCGCTACCATCCCGACCGCAACCCCGATGATGAGGAAGCGGAAAGAAAGTTTAAGGAAGTCAACGCCGCTTATGAAGTCCTAAAGGACGAGCAAAAACGTGCTGCCTATGACCGTTACGGCCATGATGCTTTCGAAAACGGCATGGGCGGCGGTGGAGCAGGTGGCTTTGGCGGTGGCTTCGGCGGGTTTGATGCTGGTGGCCTTGGCGATATTTTTGAGCAAATGTTCAATATGGGTGGCCGCCGTGCCCGCCAACAACGCCAAGCTGAGGACATACAAGTCCAGATCGACATCACCTTAACAGAGGCCTTCTCTGGCGTGCGGAAGGAGATTGAAGTCCCCACCCGCAAGGCCTGTTCCAGCTGCCAAGGCTCTGGCTCGGCAGACCCTAACGGCAGCAAACAAACCTGCCAAACGTGCCACGGGCAAGGGGCTGTACGCGTACAGCAGGGCTTTTTTGTTGTAGAACGGCCTTGCCCAACCTGTCATGGCGCAGGACAGACGGTGAGCAATCCATGCCATAGCTGCCATGGTAGCGGGACCGAAGCCGCAAAAGAGACTGTTGCTGTTGATATCCCCGCCGGGATTGAAGATGGCACACGCATCCGCCTTGCTGGCAAAGGCGAGGCTGGGGGCAGCGGTGTCCAGCCGGGGGACCTTTATGTCCTCGTCACGGTGGATAGCCATAGTATCTTCGAGCGCGAAGGGGCTACCATCCAATGCCGCGTCCCCTTACGAATGACCCAAGCCGCCTTGGGTGATGAGATTGAAGTCCCGCTCATTGATGGGGGACGAACAATGGTGAAAATCCCTGCCGGGACGCAAACAGGCGATAATTTCCGCCTACGCGGGAAGGGCTTCTCCGTCCTGCACTCCAAAGCGCGGGGGGATATGTATATCCGCATCACGGTAGAAACCCCAAGCCACCTCACCAAACGTCAACGCGAATTGCTTGAGGAGTTCGAGGCAGAGAGCAAAGACCATAGCAAGGGCAGCCCCGAGCATGATGGCTTCTTTGCCCGTGTTAAAAAATTCTGGGAACGATAAGGGCAGAGCATCATGAGTAACATTCTCTCTCCCCGCATCGGCATTGCGGGCATTACCGGGCGGCTAGGGCAGCTTTGTGCGGAGGAAGCAGGTGCGCATCTCGCAGGCGGCCTGTCCCGCACGGCTGACCCTGCGCGTCATATCACCAGCGAAGCCGATGCTCTTGGGCGTGAATGTGACGTGATTATTGATGTCAGCCATGCAAGCCTTGTCCCCACTCACGCCCATGCCTTTACGCAAGCAGGGTGTGCGTGGGTCCTCGGCACAACGGGGTTAGATGCCACAGCACAACACGCTGTAGAGCAAGCAGCCGAGCATATCGCTGTCCTCCAAGCGGCGAATTTTTCTCCTGCGCTTACTATGTTGCTCTCCCTCGCACGCCAACTCGGCGCAGCCTTGCCAGATTATGATGCGGAAATTGTTGAGACACATCATCGCCAAAAGCTAGATGCCCCCTCTGGCACGGCTCTCGCCATTGGGCGGGCTGTTGCTGCAGGACGAGAGGCAGAGTTTGAGCAGGTTAAACGATTAGACCAAAATGGTAAGCGGCCTGATGGGGCCATCGGTTTTGCCTCCCTCCGTGGGGGGCAAGTTATTGGCGAGCATGAGCTGCGCTTCCTCACCACCGATGAAGAAATTACCCTCTCCCACCGTGCATTAGACCGCCGCGTCTTCGCCCGTGGTGCGCTTAAAGCAGCCCTCTGGTTAGCACAGCCTCACCGCAAAGCAGGGCTATACAGCATGCAGGATGTGCTAAACACACCGTAATTGTTCCCCCTCATGGCCATGTTGCACGTCTTTTTTCCTACCCTGCCAACATGGCCTAACAAGCGGAAAATACGCACTTTCTTTACAATCCAATCCCACACGTTGAAATGTAAAGAACGCGCTAACCCTTGACCTCAGAGCGTTTTTCAGCCAAGCGATTAGGTTCTTCATGTCCTGTCGCTTGTGCCTTTCGGGGGGCAGGGGCAGCCTTTTTTTCACCACTCATTCCCTGCGAGGTCCCTGAGTGCGCAATCACGGCGATTTTCTTTTTACTTCTGAATCCGTTTCCGAAGGTCATCCCGATAAAGTAGCAGACCGTATCTCCGATACCGTCCTAGATGCTTACCTTGAGGCCGAGCCAGAAGCCCGCGTAGCTTGTGAGACACTGGTTACTACGAATCGTGTCATTCTTGCTGGCGAAGTTCGCGGCCCTAAAGCTGTCGAAGATACATTGATCGACCGCGCCCGCGAGGCCATCAAAGATATTGGTTATGACCAAGAGGGCTTCTCTTGGAAACATGCTGAAATCACCTCCCTCCTCCACGCACAATCTGCCGATATTGCTGTCGGTGTTGATAGTGCTGGCGATAAGGATGAAGGCGCAGGCGACCAAGGCATTATGTTCGGCTTTGCTACACGTGAAACTGAAGAGCTTATGCCTGCTCCGCTCTTTTACGCCCAAAGCATCCTAGAGCGCATCCGCGATTATCGTAAGCAAGGCGATGCACGCGGCGTGGGCCTACTACCTGATGCTAAAAGCCAAGTCACGCTGCGCTATGTGGATGGCAAACCTGTTGGGGCGACCTCTGTTGTGGTCTCCACCCAACATGCAGAAGGTATGCGCCAAAACACCATCCGCGAAATGGTGCGTGAGACTGTCCGGGAGGTCCTGCCCGAAGGGTGGATGTGCCCAGAGCATGAGTTCTACGTCAACCCGACAGGCAATTTCGTCATCGGGGGGCCAGATGGCGATGCCGGGCTAACAGGCCGCAAAATTATTGTGGATACTTACGGCGGGGCTGCCCCTCATGGCGGCGGAGCTTTCTCCGGGAAGGACCCGACCAAGGTGGACCGCTCTGCTGCTTATGCCGCACGCTATCTGGCCAAGAATGTCGTTGCAGCGGACCTCGCAGACCGTTGCACCATCCAGCTCAGCTACGCAATTGGCGTCTCCCGTCCGCTCTCTGTTTATGTGGACCTGGATGGCTCTGGCAAAGATGTGGATGAAGTTCGCCTCGGCGCGTT
Organism: Bombella saccharophila; assembly: GCF_026385475.1. Taxonomy (GTDB): domain Bacteria; phylum Pseudomonadota; class Alphaproteobacteria; order Acetobacterales; family Acetobacteraceae; genus Bombella; species Bombella saccharophila. The sequence continues at coordinate 312,468 of NZ_JANIDW010000002.1, read as the reverse complement.
GCTCAATGAGATTGTGGATCTCTCCCCCCGTGGCATCCGCGAGCGTCTGCGTCTTAACCGGCCTATCTACAGCAAAACAGCCGCTTACGGGCATTTTGGCCGTATTCCTGACCCTGCGTTAGATAACTTCACATGGGAAAATACGGACCTTGCCGAGCAGCTTAAAAGCGCGCTCAATCGCTGAAGTCCTACAGGGAGGGGCATAAGCCCCTCCCCCTCTGCCAGCCTCCGCTTCCTCTCCATGTTCAGCATGAAAAGGGAGTGGAGGCTTTTTATCATCCTCAACTTTAGTGCCCGATTGTGCTTGAAGACCTCAAACCCCAGCCCGAACGCCTCTATGGCCGCCAACGTGGCCATCCCCTTCGCCCACGCCAGCAACGCTTGCTCGATGAGGCCCTCCCGCGTGTTCATTTCCGCAATATGGCCGCTCCGTTGGAAGGCTTCGGCAAGCCTGTCTCTCAACTCTTCTTAGAGATTGGCTTTGGTGGTGGTGAGCATGCTTATGACCAAGCCGCTCGCAACCCAGAGGCTGGCTATATCGCAGCGGAAGTGTTTGATAATGGCGTTTGCTCCCTCCTCTCGCGCATCATCCCAGAGGGGGAAGAAGCCACAGCCTTAGGGCCGGATAATCTACGCCTTTGGGCAGAAGATGGCCGCCAATTATTAAAAGGCCTGCCCGATTCCTGCTTAGACCGCGCCTATCTCATGTTCCCCGACCCGTGGCCTAAAGCCCGCCATGCGAAGCGGCGTTTCATCCATCCAGAGAATCTGCGCCATATGGCTCGGCTGCTTAAACCCGGTGCGCCGTGGCGTGTTGCAAGTGACCACCCTGTCTATCAAGACTGGGTCACAGAGGTGATGAGCCAGCAAACGCTCTTTGAGGCCCCACCGCCTGCCTTAGAACGCCCCGCAGATTGGTCCCCCACACGCTATGAGGCCAAAGCCTTCCGTGAAGGGCGGCAGCCTTTTTACTGGACCTTTACACGCAAAGGGTGAGATACCTTCTCTGACCACTCTTTATGTTCCCTGTAAGCAGTAGGAGTCCCCTCATGTCACAGACCCAAAGCGATAACACAACCGCTATAGAGCGGGAGGAAATGGCTTTTGATGTCGTCATCGTGGGGGGCGGGCCTGCCGGACTCACTGCCGCTATTCGCCTCCGTCAACAACAGCCAGAACTTTCAGTCTGCTTGTTGGAGAAAGGCAGCGAAATTGGCGCGCATATTGTCTCCGGTGCTGTGATAGAGCCTAGCGCGTTGACAGAGCTTTTCCCAGATTGGCCGGAGCGCGGTGCCCCACTTCACACACCTGTCCGAGATGAGAAGCTCCTCTTTCTGACAAAAAAAACCGCCATCCCCATCCCAGCTCTCCATCTCCTCATGCCGCAAATGGATAATCGGGGGAATTACATCATCTCCCTCGGCGCATTCTGCCGTTGGCTCGGGGAGCAAGCCGAGGCTCTGGGGGTGGAAATCTATCCCGGCTTCTCTGGCGCAGATTTGTTTATTGAGGATGGCAAAGTTTGCGGCGTTATCACTGGGGATATGGGCATCAACCGCCAAGGTAAGCCAAAGCCTGACTACACACCAGGGATGATTCTCCGCGCGAAACAAACCATTCTGGCAGAAGGAGCCAGAGGTTCGCTCAGCAAAAAAGCCATGGCCCGCTTTGACCTCCGCAAAAACGCCGACCCGCAGACCTTTGGCCTAGGGATTAAGGAAGTATGGGAGATTCCTGCGGAGAATCATCGCCCCGGCTTTGTGCAGCATAGCTTTGGCTGGCCGCTTGATACCCACACTTATGGCGGGGCCTTCCTCTATCATTTCGGGGAAAATCTGGTGTCTTACGGCTTCATCACCGCGCTAGATTACCGCAACCCATGGCTCTCCCCTTTTGAGGAAATGCAGCGCACCAAGCAGCACCCCGCCTTTAAGAAACATTTTGAAGGCGGACGGCGCATCATGTACGGGGCGCGGGCTATCTCCGAGGGGGGATTACAATCCCTCCCCCATCCTATCTTCCCCGGTGGGGTTTTGACAGGCGATTGCGCGGGCTTCCTCAATATGCCCAAGATTAAAGGCATCCACACCTCCATGAAGTCCGGCATGATTGCCGCAGATGCGGTGCTGGAGGCCATCCAAACTGAGCAAACTGAGGCCAGCACCTACATGCAGGCCCTAAAGGCCTCATGGTTATGGAAGGAACTCTCCGCTGCACGCAATATTCGTCCAGCCTTCTCTCATTGGGGGATGCTCGGCGGAGCCGCCTATAGCGGGATTGATAGCATGATTTTCCGTGGGCGCGCCCCTTGGACCTTGCATCACCGCCATGCTGATAACCAAACTCTCCTCCCCGCTGATAAAGCCCCCAAAATCGACTACCCCAAAGCCGATGGTAAGCTAACCTTCAACCGGGCTGAATCTGTCTTTCTCAGCAATATCAGCCATGATGAGGACCAACCTGTTCATCTACATGTAAGCGATATGCAGGCGTGGAAAGAGGTTAACCTTGCCCGCTTTGCCGCCCCAGAGAGCCGCTATTGCCCTGCCGGTGTGTATGAAACCAATGAGGCAGAGGAGCTTGTTATCAATGCTCAAAACTGCGTGCATTGCAAAAGCTGCGACATTAAAGACCCAGAGCAAGATATTAACTGGTGTACGCCAGAAGGCGGTAGCGGGCCAAATTATCCTTCTGGGATGTGACTTTTAGGATAAAAGCGGATAACCTAACCCCAGTTTCATTTTAAGCTGCGACAGCAACAAAGGATGACCATGAAGGTTCTTGTCCCCGTCAAACGGGTTGTTGATTACAACATCAAGCCACGCGTTGCCGCAGATGGCCGTGGTGTCGAAACGCAGGGCGTGAAAATGTCCATGAATCCCTTCGATGAAATCGCACTGGAGGAAGCCCTCCGCCTGCGAGAGAAGGGCCATGCTAGTGAGGTCATCGCGGTAACCATCGGCCCGCAAGTGGCTCAGGATGTCCTCAGGACCGCCATGGCCATGGGGGCAGACCGTGCCATCCTCATCAGCACCGATGTAGATTGTGAGCCGCGCGTGGTCGCTAATCTCCTCAAAGCTGTTGTGGAGAAAGAGCAGCCGGGCCTTATCTCCATGGGCAAGCAAGCTATTGATGATGATATGAACGCCACTGGCCAGATGCTCGCAGCCAAGCTTGGCTGGCCGCAAGGGACATTCGCCAGTCAGATTGACATTGCCGATGGCCACGCCACCGTTACGCGGGAAGTTGATGGCGGGACGGAGACCCTTGCCCTCACCCTACCTGCGGTCATCACAGCGGACCTCCGCCTTAATGAGCCACGCTATGCCTCCCTGCCTAACATTATGAAGGCGCGTAAAAAGCCACTGGAGACGCTTGAAGCAGCCTCCTTAGGCGTTGACCTGACACCCCATCTCACGGTGGTAAAGGTCGCTGAGCCGCCCCAACGCACAGCGGGCATCATTGTCGAAACCGTGGATGAGCTGGTCCAGAAGCTCAAGACAGAAGCGAAGGTGATCTGATGACCGCACTTGTTCTGATCGAAATCGAGAACGGCAAGGTCCGTCAGGCTTCCCGTTCTGCCATTGCCGCTGCCTCCCGCTTTGGCGAGGTTGATGCGCTGCTCCTTGGAAACACTGGAGCGGAAGCTGCCAGCACATTGGCTGGTGTACGCAAGGTTCTGCATGTTCCCACACTCACTCATGCCCTCGCCGAGCCTACGGCAGCTCTGCTAGCCACATTGGCCCCCTCTTACAGCCATATTCTTGCGGCATCATCCTCCAGCGGGAAGAATATCCTCCCCCGTCTAGCAGGGTTGTTGGATGTTCAGCCTATCTCTGACGTGGTGAAGATTGAGGATGAGAGTACATTCATCCGGCCTATCTATGCGGGCAATGCCCTCGCCACTGTGCAATCCAGCGATAACATCAAAATCCTGACCATTCGCTCCTCCAGTTTTGACCCTGTGGCTGAGAGCGGCGGCAATGCAAGCCTTGAAGTGCTAGACGCCCCCGCTGATGACGGCAAAAGCCGCTTTGTGAAGTTGGAACAAAGCCAATCCGACCGTCCAGAGCTAGAAGTCGCGCGTGTGGTCATCTCTGGTGGTAAGGGCCTTAAAGATGCCTCTAACTTCCATAATTTATTAGAGCCAATTGCCGATAAATTAGGGGCCGCTATTGGGGCCTCCCGCGCGGCGGTGGATTCTGGCTTTGCCCCCAATGAGATGCAGGTGGGCCAAACGGGTAAAGTGGTTGCGCCAGAGCTTTACATCGCTACGGGCCTCTCCGGGGCTATTCAGCATCTTGCTGGGATGAAAGATAGCCGCGTGATTGTTGCTATCAATATCGACCCAGAGGCTCCCATCTTCAAAGTGGCGGATTACGGCATGGTAGGGGACCTCTTTGAGATTCTACCTGCTCTAACCAAAGCTCTGTAGGCTCTATCGCGCCTCTCTTAAAAGACACCCGCTTTCTCTTCCCACGAGAAGGCGGGGGTTCTATTTGCTACCGGGCAATCATTTCTTTATTTTTCTGGAAAAACAGAAGGGCTCCCCCTTGCACCCCTGTTAGAGGCGGGGTAGGTATAACCCCACAAATCGGAGTGTAGCTCAGCCTGGTAGAGCACTGTGTTCGGGACGCAGGGGCCGGAGGTTCGAATCCTCTCACTCCGACCATTTCTCACTTTGCATAAAAAAGAACAATGTTAGGGGCCTTCATGATGAAGCGCGCAATCTTCTCTCTTTTCGCTACCAGCATGCTTGTCGGCATGGCTGCTCCTGCCATGGCAGAGCCGGGCGGCTGCCTCAAATATGGTGCCGCTGGGGCTGTAGCGGGCCATGTTGCCCATCAACATGCTGTGGCTGGGGCTGTTGGCGGCTGCGCTGTGGGGATGTATCAGCGGCATAAATACCGCAAATCCATCGCGGAGAAAGCCGCTCTTTGGGATAAGGAACATCCTGTAGAGAGCAAGCAAAATGGCAGCGGCTGGTGGCAGAAAAACAACTCCGCCGCAGCTAAAGCGCAAAAAGCCCAATGGTACGATGCTGAGCATGCTAATGGGGATGCCCAAGCCGCCCATTAAGGCTAAGCGTATATCGCTTATGAGAAACCCGGCTTTTTAGCCGGGTTTTTTGTGTCAGGGTTGAAAGCCTTTCATCGCCTGCCGCGCTAAATGCTCCAAAAGCGTGATAGCCTCTGGCGCGTCATTCAAACAGGGGATGAAGGCGAACTCCTCTCCCCCTGCTTCCATGAACTCCTCACGCACCTCCCGGCCAATTTCATCCAGCGTTTCGATGCAATCCGCCATAAAGCCGGGCATGATGACGGCAATCTTTGTAATACCTTGTTTGGGTAAGGCCGCGATATAAGGGGCCGTATAAGGTTGGAGCCATTCCATCGGCCCAAAGCGGGATTGGAAGGTCAAAGGAACCTCCTCATCCTTCAACCCTAATGAGGCAGCCAAAGCTTTGGTCGTGCGGGCACATTCCTCTTGATACGGGTCGCCCTTCTCCACAAAGGCTTTTGGCAGGCCGTGATAAGACGTCACAAGCCGTTGCGGTGTAAAGGATAGCCCTGCATAAACACGCCTCACCGAAGCGGCTAACGCCTCAATAAACTGTGGATGGTCAGGAAAAGACGGTACCGTCAACACCGAAGGTTGCCGCCGCAAGCGCATCAAAGCCCGAAAGAGTTGGTCATTCGCTGTTGCTGTCGTGGTGGCGGAATATTGCGGATAAAGCGGGATATTGATGATGCGGTCACACCCTTGGTCCAGCAACTCCTCCAAAGCCTGCTTTACGGAGGGCTGGCCATAGCGCATCCCCCATGCCACCGCAATCCCCTCCGGGGCGAGGCGTTCGGCCAAGCCTTCTGCCTGCTTACGGGTAAAGACACGCAGAGGGGAGGCATCCTCCTCCTTATCCCAGATGCGGGCATAATTCGCCCCACTCGCAAAGGGCCTACGCGACAACACCAGCGTGTTAAGGATGGGCTGCCAGATAAGGGGATGAGATTCGATCACCCGGCGGTCTGAAAGAAACTCCTTCAGATAACGGCGGACGGAACGATAACCCGTATCATCTGGCGTACCCAGATTCACGAGAAGAACACCAACCCGCCCCCCGGAGGGAACAGGCGTGCGCGGAGGGGTATAAGTAAAATAAGACATAGCCCCTCCACTATGGGGACGACATCCTTTTTTGGAAAGAGGATTTCACCCCAGCATTGCGATAAGCACCATCTATTAACCCACCCGTAATTACGATGGCTCTTCTGGGCGGGGAGCTGGCTTCCAAAGTGGGGAGTCCTTGCCAATCAAATGCTGCTCATGCAGGCTCTCGGCAATTTGTACAGCATTAAGGGCCGCCCCCTTACGGAGATTATCCGACACACACCAAAAGGCCAGACCATGCTCTACAGTCGGGTCAATCCGCAGGCGGGAGATGTAGGTATCATCCTCACCCACACATTCGATTGGGGTGACGTAGCCACCATCTTCACGCTCATCACGCAAAATCACACCGGGGGCTTTCCGCAACGCCGCGCGGGCTTTCTCTAAATCCACCGGCTTACGACATTCGATGCTAATCGCCTCAGAGTGACCAATAAAGACCGGCACGCGCACGCATGTGGCAAGGACCTTGATGTCCGGGTCCAGAATCTTACGAGTCTCGACCGCCATCTTCCATTCTTCCTTGGTGGAACCATCCTCCATAAAGCGATCAATATGCGGGATGAGGTTAAAGGCAATCTGCTTTGTAAATTGTGCAATGGTGGGCGCATCATTCACAAAGCTACCTTTTGTCTGGCTAAACAGCTCATCCATGCCGGACTTCCCTGCCCCAGAGACAGCCTGATAGGTCGAGACCACCACACGCTCAATGCTGAACAAATCATGCAGTGGCTTCAACGCCACCATCATCTGAGCGGTAGAGCAGTTAGGGTTAGCGATAATGCCTTTACGCGCCTTCTTTAAAGCACTGGCATTGACCTCCGGCACAACGAGGGGGATACCCGGCTCCATACGGAAATGGGATGTATTATCCACGACCAAACATTTTGCCGCCGCAGCCTTAGGCGCGTATTTGGCCGATACAGCCCCGCCGGGGGAAAAGAGCGCAATATCCCACCCTGTGAAATCGAACGTCTCGAGATTCTGAACCTTCAGAACCGTCTTGTCTCCAAAAGAGACCTCCCGCCCTGCCGAGCGAGCAGAGGCGAGGGCTACAATCTCATCAACTGGGAACTGACGCTCCGCCAATGTTTTGAGGATCTCACGCCCAACAGCCCCCGTAGCCCCAACAACAGCAACTCTATACCCCATCGTCTCACTCTCCTCTTATCAGCAAAGGGTATGCCTTTGCCTTCATCTCCGCCTCAACGGCCTCTTACAAACCAACTTATTTTACGAAACCAACCGCTTCCAAAAAGCAGAGACACGATGCCGTAAAAGCTCATACTGGGCGCGTTTATCCCGTGCCATGTAATTCAACTGAATTGTATAGCGCGGCCCTATATAAGGGCGATGCCCGTGCCATGTATCCGGCCCATTGGGGAAAATAACCAACGTCCCCCCAACAGGTGGAATCTCACTTACATAATCCTCCACATCATCCGGCCCATTCAAAAAGCGTAAACACCCGCCCTGATGCGCCCAATCCTGTGTAGGGTCATTAAGATAAAGAAGAATTGTCACCCGCTTAGAGGCACTATCACGATGAATCCGGCCATCTTTAGCGCGCGTTTGCCCGCGCATTGTCACCATACTTGGGGCGGTTTGCACATCTAAGCCAAATCTCTCCGCCACAATGGCTTTTAAACGCGGCCCAGCGAACTCCTCCATCATGCTCTTTAACTCTGGATGGAGCGACAAAGCCGCTAAGGGGTAAGACCCACCGGCTTTTATCTCTGGCAATAACGACACCGCCCGCATAAGAGACGGCCCTGCCAAAAAATCCGGCACCACAAGATGCGGGCACGGCTTATGCTGGAGGCGTGCTTGCTGCACAGCCTCATAATTGAGAGAAATAGCACTCATAATAGAAAGCAAGCTACCCCTCCCCAGCAAGGCAGGCAAGCCATCATTCTCTCTCATAAGTTTCACATCGAAGAGAAAATTTTGCCTTCATCGTAGGATCGGTTAAAAATATGAACCCAGCGAGGCGAAAAGGAATCATGCCATCATGACGGGCTCACCGAACCATCACCATGCCATTAATGGCGAGAACATCGCTTATCTCGGCGAGCTATACACCCAATGGGTGGAGGACCCGACCTCTGTCCATCCTGATTATGATGCGCTTTTTACCACAATGGGCAACCCCGCTTTGGAAGACGAGGCCGCTTTGCCCTCCTCGCCTTCCTCCGAGGCAGAATTGCGTGATGAGCGACTTAAAGAGGCCTTCCGCCTTTGTGGTCATCTCCATGCCGAGCTAGACCCGCTCGGCCTACGCCCTGCCCGCCCGCATGATGCCCTCACCCCCGATAGCCACACCGACCCTACCTTACTAGCCCATCTAAAACGCGCTTATTGCGGGCCGATTGGGGCAGAGTTTATGCACCTCCATGATAGCCAACAACGGCAATGGTGGATCGACCGTTTAGAGACTCATCCCTCAACAGCTCTCCCCCTCTCCCAAGAGCGCATCCTCAGCTTGCTCACCCGTGCGGAAGGGTTTGAGACCTTTTGCCAACAACGCTTCACCGGGATGCGCCGCTTTGGGTTAGAGGGAGGAGAGAGCCTCATTGTCGCGCTGCAAGCCCTGCTCAATGAGGCAGCACGCGATGATGTCCGCTCCATCTCCCTAGGGATGCCTCATCGCGGGCGGCTGAATGTCATGGCCAATATCCTGCGTAAACCCTATGCCGCTATCTTTAGCGAGTTTGCCGGCAAGGCCTTCTACCCAGAGGGTATCCGTGTCTCTGGTGATGTGAAATATCATCTCGGCACCACAACCACCATCCGTCAGGGCCGTCACGAAATCCGCATCTCCCTGCTGCCCAACCCCTCCCATTTGGAGGCTGTGGATCCTGTCGTGCTAGGCCGCGTCCGTGCGGACCAAGATAAAGATAAAGACGAAACCCGCCAGAAGCATCTTGGGATTCTCGTCCATGGGGATGCCGCCTTTGCGGGGCAAGGTGTTGTGTATGAAACACTCCAACTCTCCCGCTTAGAAGGGTACCGCACGGGTGGGACAGTGCATATCATCGTCAATAACCAAGTTGGGTTTACCACCAGCCCAGAGGCCGCTCATTCTGGCTTATGGAACACCGATGTCGCCAAAACCGTGCAGGCCCCTATTCTGCATGTTAATGGTGATAATCCCGAAGCTGTGGCCCGTTGTGCGGCTTTAGCGCATGAATGGCGCAAGACCTTCGCCAGCGATATTGTGGTGGACATCATCAGCTATCGCCGTCATGGCCATAATGAGACGGATGACCCCGCTTTTACACAACCTGCGATGGTGCAAACGATCAGCCAGCATCCCACCTTACGCACCCTCTATGCCAAGAAGGTCCTCGCGGAGACGAACATCCACCCTGCCGAGATTGATGCGTTATGGGAGGATGTGCAGGCTCAACTTCATCGTGCTTTTGAGGAAGCCGACACCTACCAGCCAGACCCAACCGATTGGCTTGATTATAGCCCACAAGACCCCACCCGTTTGCTCGACACGCCAGAGCGTATCCAGCCCATGACGGGCGTGCCCCTTCCCCGTCTGCAACAGGTGGGGGAGGCCCTAACGACTGTCCCCACCACATTTAACATTCATCCCCGCCTTGCCCGGCAACTTAAAGCACGGCAGGCCACCTTAGCCGAGGGCGGGCCAGTCGATTGGGCCACGGCAGAAGCCCTCGCTTTTGGTACGCTGGCTTTAGATGGCCACACAGTGCGCCTCTCTGGGCAGGATTGTGGCCGTGGGACCTTTAGCCAACGCCATGCCGTGCTGACAGACCAACATACGGGCCATCATTATACGCCACTAGCTCATATCGCCCCGCGCCAAGCCCCTGTGAATGTATGGAACTCCCCTCTCTCCGAATATGGCGTGATGGGGTTTGAATATGGTTATTCCCTCGGCAATCCTGATGCGTTGGTGCTGTGGGAAGGGCAATTTGGCGACTTCGCCAATGGTGCACAAATTATCATCGACCAATTCCTCTCCGCAGGGGAGACAAAATGGCTGCGTACCTCAGGCCTTACCCTGCTCTTGCCACATGGTTATGAGGGGGCCGGGCCAGAACATTCCTCTGCGCGGCCAGAGCGTTTCCTCCAGCTTTGTGCGGAGAATAATATGCGCGTCTGTATGCCCTCCAGCCCAGCAAGCTTCTTCCACCTCTTGCGGCGGCAAATTGCCCGCCGTTGCCGTAAGCCTTTGGTGGTGTTCAGCCCCAAATCGCTCCTCCGCCATAAGCTGGCTGTCTCACCGCTTAGCGATATGGGGCCGCATACACGCTTCCTCCCCATTCTGGCAGATGCCACCTGCCCCGGTGGGGCCAAACGAGTCGTGCTATGTAGCGGGAAGGTGTATTACGACCTTCTACAAAAACGCGATGAGATGGGTCTGTCCCATTGCGCCATCATTCGGTTGGAGCAGCTTTACCCCTTCCCTCACCATGCGTTAGCTGAAGAGCTTGGCTATCACCCAGAGGCACAAGAGGTCATCTGGTGCCAAGAAGAGCCAGAAAATGGCGGGGCATGGCACTTTGTGGACCGGCGTATTGAAGCCTGCTTGCATGATGTCGGCCATCGCTGCACCCGTCCGCTTTATGCGGGCCGCAAGGCCTCTGCCTCTCCCGCTACGGGGCTTGCGAGTATTCATCAAGCTGAGCAAGAGGCCCTCGTCCAGCACGCTCTAGGGCTGCACTCCCCCACCCCAACCATCGACTAATCCCTCTTTTCACAACGCAAAGATACATATCATGCCTACAAACACACCCATCACCAGCCAGCTTAACTCCCTCCGCACCGGGCCAGATGAACGCGGGCATTTCGGGATTCATGGGGGGCGTTTTGTCGCAGAAACCCTCATGCCCCTCATGCTAGAGTTGGAAAAAGCCTATGCTCACGCCAAAACAGACCCGGCCTTCCAAAACGAGTTAGATTATTACCTCCGCCATTATGTTGGCCGCCCTAGCCCGCTCTGGCACGCTAAACGGCTGAGCGAGACACTCGGCGGCGCGCAGATTTACCTCAAGCGGGAAGAGCTCAACCATACAGGCTCCCACAAGCTCAATAATGTGATGGGCCAGATTCTCCTTGCCCGCCGTATGGGCAAAACCCGCATTGTGGCAGAGACCGGGGCTGGGCAACATGGTGTGGCCACAGCCACTGTCTGCGCCCTCTTTGGGTTGGAATGTGAAATCTATATGGGTGCCACCGATGTAGAACGGCAAAAACCCAATGTCTTTCGCATGCATCTACTGGGGGCTAAAGTCCACCCCGTTACAGCCGGGGCCGGCACCTTAAAAGACGCTATGAATGAAGCCATGCGCGATTGGGTGGCTAATGTAGCGAACACTTACTTCCTTGTCGGCACGGTCGCGGGGCCTCACCCTTATCCGGCTATGGTGAGGGACTTCCAATCCGTCATCGGGACAGAAGCGCGTGAGCAAATACAGGAGCAAACAGGCCGCTTGCCCGATGCCGTTATCGCTGCCATTGGGGGCGGGTCTAACGCGATGGGGATTTTCCATCCCTTTCTTGATGATGCAGAGGTCCCCCTTTATGGCGTGGAGGCCGCAGGCTTGGGGCTAGATAGCGGTAAAACAGCGGCCTCTATCGCCCGCGGTACGCCCGGTGTGCTGCATGGCAACCGTACCTATCTACTACAAGATGATCACGGGCAAATTACAGAAGCCCACTCCATCAGCGCGGGGCTGGATTATCCGGGCATCGGGCCAGAACATTCATGGCTTCATGATATTGGCCGGGTGAACTACGTCAGTGCTACAGACCAGCAAGCTCTGGAGGCCTTCCAAACCCTTACAAAGCTGGAGGGCATTATCCCCGCCTTAGAGAGTGCCCATGCAGTAGCCCATGCCATTGTCATGGCCCCCAAGATGGAGAAGAGCCAAACCATCATCGTTAATCTATCCGGCCGGGGGGATAAGGATGTTCCCACTGTTGCGGCCCATCTCGGCGTAAAATTGTAAGGAGAGCCATTATGAGCCGCATCAAAGCCTGTTTTGACCGCCTAAAAGCAGAAGGACGCGGGGCCTTACTCCCCTATCTAGAAGCGTTCGACCCTGATTACGAAACCTCCCTTGCCCTGCTGCGCCAAATGCCCGAAGCCGGGGCGGACCTCATCGAAGTTGGCGTGCCTTTCTCCGACCCTTCGGCAGATGGCCCAACCATCCAACTCGCCGCCCAACGCGGCCTTAAAGCTGGGGCGACTCTCAAGGGTGTGTTAGAGCTTATCCACCAATTCCGCCAAGGTGATGACCATACGCCCATTATTCTCATGGGCTATTACAATCCCATCAACCATTACGGGGTAGAGCGTTTTTGCAAAGACGCGCATCAAGCCGGTGTGGATGGGCTTATCATCGTAGATTTACCCCCTGAAGAAGTTGAAGAGCTCGCCCCCTATGCCAAGGCGGAAGGGCTGGACATCATCACCCTCACGGCCCCTACAACGCCTGATGAGCGGCTCAAAACCATTCTGAAAGACGCCAGCGGCTTTGTATATTATGTGAGCATCACCGGCATTACCGGCACGCGCAGTGCTACAGAGGAGCAGCTAAAGGCCGCAATGGCACGCCTCCGCGGCGCAACGGACCTCCCTATTGTGGCAGGCTTTGGCATCACCACGCCAGAGCAAGCCCGCACAGCCTCACGCATTAGCAATGGGGCCGTTGTGGCCTCCGCCATTATCAAAGAGATGGCCGCCACCTATGATGAGCAAGGCCGCGCCACTGCAGCAAGCCTCCCCACCGCTTTGGAGAAAATCCGCTCCCTAGCAAAGGCCGTGCGGGGATAGGCCACAAAAAACCCCGGCCTGTAGGAAGGCCGGGGGCATCATGCTTTATGCTATAACAAAGCGTGATGATATAAGCTTACTTCTTCAGCCAGCGGCCGATGGCGCAAAGGCCAGCTAGAGCAGCAACGATGATACCGCCCCAAAGCAGCGTATGGCCAACACATTGGCAACGGCCTTTAGGCTGCTTCAACTCGTTATTCAGCTCATTAAAAGCATGCTGTGCCTGACGTGCTTGCTCATGTGCTTTAGCTTTTAGCGCATCTGTATCAACAGCATTCCCAGCCTTGTTAAGGGTCTGCTCTGCTTTTGTTTTAAGCGCATCGACATTAAGAGCGTCTGCCATGGGTTTCCCCTCCTTCAAAACCTGCTTCGTCCTCTTCCATTATGAAAGGCAATCTGCAGATTGAATCTTATAGTTTCGTCAGAAAAATACTGACATTTGGTAAACATAACACCCTCATCATAAAGAATAAGGGGGGGTGATCTCATGGGAGAGTTCTTTTTTCTGCATATGTCGTGCAAAAGTGACCAACTCACCTTAACATATTCTAAAAGGGGGCTTTTGCCCCTTTACACGACACTTTATCATAAGCTGTATCATCATAGATCTCCCTCACTCTTAGGAGGCCCTGCGTGCCTACATCCTCCCCATCATCACGCACACTTCTTATTGAGGGTATGAGCTGCGCATCCTGCTCCGCACGGGTAGAAAAAGCTTTACACGCTGTACCGGGCGTAACGGATGCTCATGTAAATCTCGCAACACAACAGGCTCAGATTACAGGCACAGCCTCTCAGGAGGCTCTCATCGGGGCCGTCAAGACTGTTGGGTTTGGGGCGGCACCGCTCATCCAACAAGAGGCGCATCGTACAATACAAGACCGCAAAACACATCGTGAGGCCCAAACGCGCGCGCTCCGGCACGATTTATTACATGCGGTCATCCTTTGGTTGCTCATCTTATTTATGGGTATGGGTCACGGCTTTGGCTTTATCCCTGTAGGGTGGCGGCCTTGGCTGCAATGGGTGTTTGCCACACTCGCCCTCATCGGGCCGGGGCGACAATTTTATCGGACCGGCCTCCCCGCGCTGCTCCACCGCACCCCAACGATGAACACTCTCGTTGCCCTCGGTACGGGGGCAGCTTATCTTTATTCCAGCCTTGTTGTCTTTGCCTCTGCCCTATTACCCGCAGAAACACAGCATCTCTATTTTGATGCTATTTTAGGCATCATCACGCTCGTCCTGCTTGGCCGTATGTTAGAGGCCCGCGCGAAAGGCCGTACCTCCGCCGCGTTAGAAAAACTCATCTGCCTCCAACCCCAAGAGGCACATCTCCTCCATAATGGAGGGGGGCATGATGTCCCCATCGCGCAGATAAAGCCGGGAGATCAGCTCCTCATCCGCCCCGGGGAACGCGTACCGCTGGATGGCGTCATTTTGGAAGGCAAAAGCCATCTTGATGAATCCATGCTGACAGGCGAGGCCCTCCCCACCCCACGCGGTGTGGGTGAGACCATCATTGGGGGGACGCTAAACCAAGAAGGCGCATTGACCATTCAGGCCACAGCCACGGGGGCTGATACTGTTCTGGCGCGCATCATCAGCATGGTGGAGCATGCACAGGGCAGCAAACTCCCTATTCAATCCTTAGTGGATAAGGTCATTCTCTGGTTTGTGCCCGTTATTATCGCCATTGCTGGGCTGACCTTCCTATTATGGCTCATCATAGGGCCTGCCCCCTCCTTTATCTATGCTCTTACCAACGCTATTGCCGTCCTCATTGCCGCTTGCCCTTGCGCGATGGGGCTTGCGACCCCTACGGCCATCATGGTGGCAACGGGTAAAGGCGCGGAGATAGGCATCCTCTTTCGCAAAGGCGAGGCCCTGCAATCCCTCGGCCATACACGCCTTGTTGCTTTTGATAAAACAGGCACCCTCACCAAAGGCCAACCTCATCTTACGGACATCTACCGCCTTGATGATACACTAACGGAGGAAGCACTCCTCGCCCTCGCTGCGGCTGTGGAGCGACATTCCGACCATCCTTTGGCCCGGGCGATTACCCAAGCCGCGGAGGAGCGGGCTGTAACGCTGCCGCCTGTTCGTTATGTCAGCACCCTCACCGGGTTGGGGATTGAAGCGCAAGATGAGGCAGGCCATCACATCCATCTTGGCAACCATGCCTATATGAAGTCACTCGGTCATTATTCCGCCGAGGCAAACCGCTTGGCTGACACGCTAAGCCAGAAGGGGACGTCTCCCCTTTATATGGCCTATAAAGGCCGCATCATCGCCTTAATGGCGATTGCCGACCCTATCCGCCCCTCTGCCGCCGCAGCCATCGCCGCACTGAAGAACGCGCATATCCGTACCGTCATGATTACCGGGGATATTGAAGCCACAGCCCGTTCCATCGCCCAACAAGCGGGGATTGAAGATGTCATCGCGCATGTTATGCCAGAGGAGAAAGGTGCTACCATACAGACGCTACAAAAGCTGCATGGGCCGGTTACCTTTGTAGGGGATGGCATTAACGATGCCCCCGCCCTCGCCTTAGCCGATACTGGGCTTGCCATCAGCCACGGGACAGACATCGCCATTGAGGCTGCTGACCTCGTCCTCACCCGCGATAGCCTGATGAGTGTCCCTGACGCCATCACGCTCTCACGCTCGACCATGAAGGTCATCCGGCAGAATCTCTTTTGGGCTTTTATTTACAATATCGTGCTTATTCCCCTCGCAGCCGGGGCCTTATATCCGCTGGCCCATATCATGCTCTCCCCAGCCTTCGCCGCGGGGGCCATGGCGTTCTCTAGCCTGTTTGTTCTTGGTAACGCTATCCGGCTCCGTTTCGCCCCACCCTTCTTGCCCGAACAGGCCCATAAATCCAAACGTAAAACCTTTGAAAAAGGGCCTCTTTAACGAGGCCCTTTTCCCTTACGCACTTGCTTTACGCGCTGGTGGAAAAAACCGCCGCAAGGGCATTGACCACAGGCGGGAGGTTCTGCTCATTCAGCCCGGCCATGCAGACGCGGCCACTCCGCAAGATGTAAACGCCATATTCCTCGCGTAAACGGTCTGCTTGGGCGGGGGTTAGCTTCATCATGCTAAACATACCGCGCTGCGCCAAAAGATACTGGAAGTCCTGCCCCGGTAAACGGGCGGAAAGCTGGGTATGTAAGCTCTGGCGCATTGTGCGGATGCGCGCGCCCATAGCGGCAACTTCCTCCCGCCAGAGGCGGGCCAGCTCTTTATCATTCAGCACGATATTAACAAGCTGCGCCCCTCGGACTGGCGGGCTGGAATAATTACGCCGTACCGTTACCTTTAGCTGGCTTAGCACCCGCTCCGCCGTTTCTTTATCCTGACAGACGACCGACAAAGCCCCAATCCGGTCCCCATAAAGGGAAAACACTTTAGAGAATGAGTTGCTCAGCAAAAACGTCATCCCAGCTTTCACCATCGCCCGGGCAGCATACACATCTGCCTCTAACGTACTGCCTAACCCTTGGTAAGCAAGGTCGAGGAAAGGGACTAACCGCCGCTCCTTCAACAAAGGAATCAGCGCATCCCATTGGGCCTCGCTAAGGTCTGCACCGGTGGGGTTATGGCAACAAGGGTGCAACAAAACCACGTCCCCAGCCGGAATCTGCCGGATACATGCGCACATCGCCTCAAAATCTACCCCGCCTGTTTTGGGGTCGAAATAAGGATATTCATGCGTTGTAAAGCCCGCCCCAGCAAAGATGGCGATATGATTCTCCCATGTAGGGCGGCTCACCCATAGGTCAGCTTGGGGAAAATAACGATGCAAAAAATCCGCACCAATTTTTAACGCCCCAGAGCCGCCAAGAGTTTGGACTGTGGCAATACGCCCCGCTTTTACAGCCTCGCTCTCCTCACCGAACAACATATGTTGCACAGCCTGCCGATAAGAGGCGAGGCCCTCCATCGGGAGGTAAAGCTCCGGCTTATCCCATGTATTTGCCAACCGCTCATAAGCTTTACGGATGCACGCTAATTG
The DNA here is from genome assembly GCF_026385475.1 of Bombella saccharophila. Classification (GTDB taxonomy): domain Bacteria; phylum Pseudomonadota; class Alphaproteobacteria; order Acetobacterales; family Acetobacteraceae; genus Bombella; species Bombella saccharophila. Next base: position 295,462 of record NZ_JANIDW010000002.1, on the reverse strand, counting down.
AGGGACCTGCCCCGCCTCATCATAATACAGCCCAATGCTGAGATTGACCTTCTCCGCCCGCTTATCCCGCTTAAAATCTTCCACAAGAGAAAGAATCGGGTCTCCCGGCGATTGCTCAACAGAGTGAAACATAAGCGTGGCTCATCCTTTCCGTGCGTGTGTCTGCGTGCTGGCATTGCGCGGGCCTGTGGGGCCGTAATCATAATCAGCCACGGCTATGCCGAACCTCTTGAGAGCCTCTGGCGCGTCCATCTCTGGCAAAATCAGCTCAATAAACACAGCTTTATCGGCCTGCTCTGCTTGTTTGAGCGCATCCTCTAACTCTCTCACACGCTCCACTACGAGGGAGAGAGCTTTATCCTCACGGTCGAAGGCATGAGGCAAAGCCGCATAACGCCAATTTGCAATATCGTTATACCGTGACCGCTCCCCAAGGATGAGACGCTCGATCGTATAACCCTTATTATTAAGCAAGAAGATGATTGGCTTCTGCCCATGACGGAGGATGGAAGAAAGCTCCTGCACTGTTAATTGAAAGGACCCATCCCCGATGAACAAAATATGCCGCCGTTCCGGGCTTCCCATATAAGAGCCAAATAAAGCGGGGAGTGTATAGCCAATCGCCCCCCATATGGGCTGGGCGATATAACGCGTCTTTTGGGGGAAGGCTGTCCCCAAAAGGGCAGTATTGCTTGTCCCGGCCTCACCAATAATCACGTCTCCTTCCCGCAAGAAGGCCGCCACACGGGGCCAAAGAGCCGCATGGGTGAGGGCATCATCCCCTTGCCCGGGTGCACTCGCTGCCCCTGTCGCAGGGCGCGCGGGCAATGTGCGTGTGCTAGGGGAGAGTTTTGCTAATAAAGCCTTCAACACCGCTGCCATCGGTGCAGCAGGGATAGACCGCCCAGCAAGGCTTACCTCATGGGCTAGGATATTAATAAAAGCCTCTGGCCGAATCTTCTGCGTAAAAAAGCCCGTATTAATCTCAGTAAAGCGTAGCCCAAGGCCAATCACACAATCGGATTGACTGACAAGCTCCCTTATATCAAGACGACTCGCAGCCCCCACATACCCACCTAGATAATAAGGGGCGGTCTCATCCAACACAGCTTTGGCAGGGGCCGTGGCCACACAAGCAATGACGCCTCGTTCGGCTAAGTCGGCCACCAAAGAGGCCGTGCCGAAACGATCCACATCAGCATCAAGAATCATAACAGGATGACGCGCTGCGGCAAGGCGTGTGGCAATATGCTCAGCTGCGAGGGCCACTTGCTCCGCATCGCCTTGTGAATCCTCCAAGACAAGCGGTGCATCGGGCACCTCAATGCTTAAATGGGTAATGTCAGAAGGAAGCTGAAGATGGACAGGCCGCCGCTCCCGCCAACAGGCTTGGAGGACACGGTCAATCTCCTCCACAGCATTAGCTGGGGTGAGGCGCGCTTGTGCGACTGTATATTCAGCCATGCAGCGGCCAATATTACCATAACCCCCATCAGCCAATGTATGATGCAATAAGGCACGGCTTTCCACCGCATGCAGGGGGGGAATCCCCGTAATATGTACAAAAGGCACACGCTCTGCATAAGCCCCAGCGATGCCGCTAATGGCCCCAAGGTCCCCCACCCCAAGGGTGGTGACCAACCCACAAAGCCCTGCTGTGCGGGCATAGCCATCAGCCGCGTAAGCTGCGTTAAGCTCATTACAATTACCAACGAAGCTAACAGAGGGAGCCGCCTCTACCTGCTCTAAGAAGGAAAGATTAAAATCCCCTGGCACACCAAAAAGATGGCTAATGCCTGCCTCTGCCAAACGGCGAATGAGATAATCCCCTATCAACATACGCATGTCCGACTCCCCTCTCGTCTATTATCTTTTGCACATCGTGCCTTCACGGTCTTTATACCGTGTTTCGCACGGCCCTGTATGCCTCTTTTCACAAACAAATGACTAACAAGACCGCTCTAAAAACGTAGAAATACGCCTTGTGCAAAGAGAAAGCTGGCATCTTTTCCCAAGCCCGGATAAAGTCCCCCAGCCTTTATAGGCCCTAATGATGCACCATTGCTGGAGAGTGAACAGAATACCATGAGCTGGCTGACCGAACATGTCCGTCCCAAATTACGGAGCCTGCTGCAAAGGGAGGTCCCAGATAACCTCTGGACCAACTGTGAATCTTGCTCGCAAATGATGCTCACTAAGGAGCTTACCCGCAAAAAGAAAGTCTGCCCCCATTGTGGGCACCATATGCGCGCCGGGGCGCATGAGCGTATGGCATGGACCTTTGATGACGGCCATTACACCACCATTGAGCTACCCTCCGTCCCTGCTGACCCGCTGCATTTTCGCGATTCCAAACGCTATACAGACCGCCTCAAAACGGCGCGTTCTAAATCCAACTTGGAGGACTCCCTCCTTGTGGCACATGGCAAAATTGGCGGTCATGATGCCGTTGTTGCCGTCATGGCTTTTGAGTTCATGGCCGGGACGATGGGCAGCGCGTTAGGGGAGGCCTTCCTCGCAGCATGTCGCCTCGCTATCTTGCAAAAAGCCCCGCTCATCATCTTTACAGCCTCTGGTGGGGCGCGGATGCAGGAAGGGGTTGTCAGCCTCATGCAAATGCCCCGCACCACCATCGGGGTGGAGATGCTGCGCGAGGCAGGCTTGCCCTATCTTGTTGTCTTTACCAACCCCACAACAGGCGGGGTGTCGGCCTCCTTTGCCATGTTGGGAGACATCCATATTGCCGAGCCTAATGCGCTCATCGCCTTTGCAGGACCGCGTGTGATTCGGGATACAGTGCGTGAAGAGTTGCCTGAAGGCTTCCAACGCTCTGAATATCTCAAAGACCATGGGATGGTGGACCTCATCGCCACGCGTGATGAACTCCCCGCTCTTTTGGGACGACTCGTAGGGATGCTCAGCCCCACAAAAGACGCTCCCGCCCAAAAAGCATCCTAACATTCCATTGCCCCGGCCCTTTCCTGACTAAACGGCCGGGTATGACCCCTCCCCTTCTGAGAAACCCGGATAGGCGATTATGGCAACAAGCCCGCAAACCAACCTCCCCTCTGGTGAGTTCCACGGGCGGACGGGGGAGGTGGTGCGCCGCCTTCAAGAACTCCACCCCAAGCTCATCGATCTCTCCTTAGAGCGGCTAGAACGGCTACTCGCTCGCCTTGGCCACCCAGAGCAGCACTTACCCCCTACCATCCATGTCGCTGGGACAAATGGTAAGGGCAGCACATGCGCCAATCTCCGCGCCATTGCTGAAGCAGCAGGCTTAAAAGTGCATGTCATGACCAGCCCGCATCTCCTCAGCGTGACAGAGCGTTTTCGCCTTGCAGGGCAGCTTGTAACAGAAGATGACCTCATCGCAACTTTAGAGGAGATTGAACGGCTCAATGACGGGGCCCCCATCACCGTCTTTGAGGTCCTCACCGCAGCGGGGTTTTTGCTCTTCTCCCGTATCCCTGCGGACCTTCTCATCCTTGAAGTCGGCCTTGGCGGGCGGTTTGATGCAACAAATGTCATCCCCACAGCACGCGCTTGCATCATCACCTCTATCAGCCTCGACCATCAGGCCTTTTTAGGGGATGACCTCGCCGGTATCGCGCGGGAAAAAGCGGGGATTATCAAGCAAAATGTGCCTGTCTTTGTCGCACCACAGACTGATGCCGTCATGCAGGCCATCACAGACATCGCCACCGCCCATCAGGCCCCGCTCTATCGGTTAGGGCATGACATCACCCTCACAACGCAAAGTGATGGGCTGCTTTACCACGATGATAAAGGCACGCTCACACTACCCTATCCGGCCCTCCACGGCCCTCATCAATACGATAATGCCGCCTTAGCCATTGCCGCCCTGCGTCATGCGGGCCTTACGCTGCCGCAGGATGCTTTTGCGGGCATTGCCAAAACCACATGGCCCGCTCGCTTACAGCCCCTCCATGGGGCATTGCATCACGCCCTCCCAACCGGGTGGGACTTACTCCTTGATGGCGGGCATAATCCCGGCGCGGGAGAGGCTTTGGCAAAAGTCCTCCACCACTGGCAGGATCGCCCCCTCCATCTGATTGTCGGGCTAAAAGACAGCAAGGATGTTACGGGCTTTCTCCGCCCGCTCATCCCCTATGCAACCACACTCCAAGCCGTGGCAGAGCCGGGTCAGCATTTGGCTATGCCTGTCCCTACCATTCTTAACGCTGCCCGTGCTGCGGGGGGAGAGGCTATAGCAGGGCCTGATATTCGCACCGCCCTACACTATCTGCGGACCAACCATGCCCCCCCGCACAGCCCCCCGGCGCGTGTCCTCATTTGTGGTAGCTTATATCTCGCAGGCTGTGCCCTCGCCCTTGATGGTGCCACACCGCACTAACCCACCTGCCCCTCACTTTGCATCGTAAGACCCCTCTCATGAGCGACCAAAACCCTACTCCACAAACTAGCCCCACCACAGACCAAGGCGGGGAGTTACAAAGCCTTTTACAGCGTATCCCCCCTGCCAATATGCAGGCAGAGCAAGCCCTCTTAGGGGCGATTCTGACCAATAACAAAGCCTATGAGAGCGTGTCGGACTTTCTCCACCCCTCTCATTTTGCTGATGCTGTCAATGCTCATCTTTATGAGCTTATCACCCGGCGAATTGAGCGTAATGGCGGCAAAGGCGGGGTGGACATCATCACCATGCGCGGGGATTTTGAGGCCAGTGCCACCCTCGCTGCTGCGGGCGGGACGGAGTATGTTGCTAAGCTGCTCAATGCCATGGTGGGGATTGTCAATGCGCGCGATTATGGGAAGGTCATCCATGATTGCTGGGTGCGCCGCCAGCTCATTGGCATTGGGACGGATATTGTCAATAACGCCTTTGGGGCACGCCCTGACCTTGACGGACCAGAGCAAATCTCCGCCTCGGAGGAAGCCCTCTTTAATCTCGCAACCGATAAAGGCCAAGAAGGTGGCTTTCTCGTTTTCTCCCAAGCCCTAAAAAGTGCGCTGGAGATTGCCGACCAAGCCTATCGTCATACGGGCGATATTGTGGGCCTCACCTCCGGCTTACGCGATTTTGATAAAAAAACAGGCGGGTTGCACCCCTCCGATCTGCTCATCCTCGCTGGTCGGCCTGCTATGGGGAAAACGGCCCTTGCGACAAAAATCGCCTTCTCCGCCGCACGCGCACTGATGCAAGAGGCCCAAGACGAAGGGCTGGAGAGACCGCGCGGAAGTGTGGCTATTTTCTCCCTTGAAATGTCCTCCGAGCAATTAGCCACGCGTATCCTCTCCGAGCAAGCAGAGGTTTCGGGCGAGCGCATCCGCCGTGGCGATATTGGCTCGAAGGATTTTGACCGCTTTGTCCGTGTCGCAACGGAGCTACAACGCCTACCGCTGCATATTGACGATACACCGGCCATCTCCCTCTCCGCTATGCGGACGCGCTGCCGCCGCCTTGCGCGAACACACGGGCTAAGCCTTGTGGTGGTGGATTATCTCCAGCTCATGCGCCCTGCCATTGGGACACGGCCCGATAGCCGCGTGCTGGAAATCTCCATGATTACACAAGGGCTTAAAGCCATCGCAAAAGAGCTAGACGTCCCCGTGATTGCGCTCTCCCAGCTATCTCGCCAAGTGGAATCACGCGATGATAAACGCCCCATGCTCTCCGACCTGCGTGAATCAGGCTCGATTGAGCAAGATGCGGATGCGGTGATGTTTGTCTATCGTGAGGAATATTACCTCCAACAGCGCAAACCTAAAGATTCCACTTATTCCAGCCCGGAGAAGTACCAGCTTGCGCTTGAGGAATGGCAGCGCAAAATGTCGCTTGTCCATAATAAAGCCGAGCTTATTTTGGAAAAGCAACGCCACGGCCCCACAGGCACCATCCCCCTCTATTTTGAAGGGGAGTTCACCCGCTTTGGGGATTTAGATAGCTTCCACGAATAACCACCGCCTCACATTGCTGCGAGCCGCCCCTTAATCATGAGGCGTTTCCGGCAATGGCGGGGTGATAACTGCTGCTGGGGTAGCCGCAATGACCTCTGGGGAGGGTTTACGCTTCCACCACCAGCCACGATGAATCATCTTCTCAAAGCGAATCTTCTGCCGCAGCCAATTCAGCATGCCAGAGAAGGTAACGACCAGAATCCCAATCCCATCCCACACATCAACAGGTTGATGGAAGATGAAATAACTAAAGGCCACAATCCAAGCCATCTGACTATATTGGGGCAAAGCCACGCGATTAGCCGGAGCGATGGAGGCCGCCAACATCAGTAACAACTGCCCCGCAGCGGCCAAAAAGCCATAACCAAAAAGCAATAGCCATTCCGCTACCGTATGAGGGATGACGAAGTGCTTCGCCATCAAAATCCCATCCCCCACTAACGGCCCAAACAAGCTAGAACCAAACAAAGTAAGGCGGGACGCTTCCTTCCCCGCAAAGCGATAGGCAATCACACTCACAGCGGTGGACATCGCGGCTAAGACCGCACAAAGATGGCCGAAATTAAGGGCCTTCATACCGGGGCGCAGGACAATCATCACCCCAACAAACCCCAACAGAACAGACAGCCACGCCCAGCCCGTCACCTGCTCTTTAAGGAATAAGACCGATACAATCGTCACAAAGAAAGGCATAAGGAACATGAGCGAGAGGGCCTCTGGCATGGGTAGAAGCATAAAGGCTTCCACACTGGCTGCTGTAGCCACAAACACCGCCGCCGCTCGTAACAGCCAGAGCCATGGATGGTTGGAGAGGACCAGCGCGCTATAGGATTCCTGCGGTCGCCGCAATGTTGGGACAATCAAAAACCCAAAGACACCACCAAAAAAGGCGACCTCAAAAGGGTCCAACGCCCCTGCCAACCCTTTGGAGCAAGCATCACTGATGGAAAAGAACGCATACCCAATAAAAGCCAGCACAATGCCAGACGTAAAGAGTATCTTCCGCATGAAACCCCACTCCTTGGTACATCAATCATGGCTGCACCAGCCTTAGAGGGAGAAAGAGACTCCCCCCATCACACTCCGCCGCAGCCCGTATTGTGGGGCACCAACCCCAATGCCGCTGCCATCGCGTAGCATATAATGCTTATCAAACAAGTTGATAACATCCAAGCGTAGCTGCATGTTATGCCCCCCTAATGCAGCGATATGACAGATATGCTGTACCAGGGCGAGGTTAAAGGTCACATAGCGCGGCACATGCGCCCCGTTGGGGATGTCCCCAGTTGCCGTCTCTTTATCCTGCCGTAACCCGCTGCCATAAACCATCGTCCCAGAAAGGTGCAAAGGGTGATTCGTCTTACGAAAAGCCGTATAAGCCGCCCCCGCTGAGGCCGTTACACGTTGGTCATGGTCTAGATACACCCAATGATGGCGCATATATTGGAGGTCATCTTCATCAAAGTTCCATTGTGCGGAGTTAATATCCTTCCCCATCGCGCGGGAGAGGGCAACATTGCCATATAAGCTCCACGGCCCAGCCTCATAATCGGTTGTAAACTCCACCCCCCGCACATGGCCCCGGCGATAATTATAGGCCGTCAAAATCACCGGCGCGCCAAACTGCCCTTCATCCAGAAGATTTTTCGCATCCTTCCAATAAGCATCCACCCCGATGGACCAATGCGGGGTAAGGCGCTGCATAAAGCCAATATCGTAATAATTATCCCGCTCTGCTTTCACGCGGTCATTTTGATAATGCGCTGGGGCGGCCGATGTATTGGCAAACCGGCTGAGGCTAGTTGTGCCGATGGTCTCAAAAGGTGGGGGGGTTAAATAACGCGCATAACCAACATGAAACCGCCCACCACGCCACGGTGTCCACACCAAAGAGATACGCGGGCTAAGCTGATGAGCATGGACATATTCCTCCACACCATCAAACCGTGCGCCAAAATTCAGTACCAGCTTACGCGTAATCTTCCACTCATCTTGAATATACGCCCCATATAGAGCCCCGGTCTTGCCTGATGAATCATGCACATTCATCGGTTGAGGGATGATGCTTCCATCCTCTGCTAAGGGATACACCGAGGCATTGCTTTTACTCACCGCCCGCTCCCCGTAGGCTTGCACCCCACCGCGCAGCGTATGAGCATGGTTAAGACGCCATGTTACATCACTCTGCACCCCGCTAGAAAAGACCGACCGCGCCGCTTGCTGTGCTATGCCGTTATAAACAAGGTCCCCCACCCAATCGGGCGAATAACGCATAGAGCTATAGCGAAGAATGACTGATGTCTGAGCACTAACAGTCTCATGCTCCTCTTGCCATGAGAGGATAGCGAAGTCGGTAATCTGCTGCTGATGCTCATCCAGATGGCTACTATCAGGCGCGTTTGCCTGCATAGAGAGTGCGTTATCTGCCTTAAAAAGCGGGGTTGCAAATTGATGTTGTTGGCCGGGATTATTAGGTAGCTGATACCACGCATTGGATATCCCCGCTGTAAAACTAAAGCGCGTCTCTGGCCGGAGGGTATAGCGCACATGCCCTAGGATATGATGCTGACGTGAGAGATCGTGAATCGCATTATAGCTGGGGATGGTATTCTCTATCCCCACCCGGTCATGAATCATATCAGCGGTGATAAAGCCATCCCACTGGCCCCAATGCCCACCATATTGGAGAGAAGGCTGCACATAATCCCGCACCCCGCCATAGCCGGAGAGCATTCCGCCCTCATCCGACACACCATTTTTGGTTTGAATATCAATCACCCCCGCTTGGCGAAACCCATATTCCGCCGGCAGAACGCCCGTTGTCAGGCTCATAGAATGGGCAAAGCGGGTCATCAAAGCCTGCCCGAACACATTCACCCCTTCTGGTAAAGCCACACCATCCAGCCGGAATTGAACATTATTATGATCCCCCCGGATATGAATCTGCCCATAACTATCCTGCGTAACACCGGGGGCCTGCAAAAGGATGCTGTTAAGGGCAGCATTATCCCCGCCGGGATTGGCCTCTATAGCTTTGCGGGAGAAACTTGTCTGCGTGGCCCCAATGGCAGGTTGCAAAGCTTGGCGCGCTTGGTCCAACCGCCGCGCTGTCACATGGATGTGCTCCTCCTGCGCACTAAGCGGATGTGCCTCCTCTTGCCCCTCTGCTGCGTTATTAGCATCACGCTGCACAGGCTGGCGGCTCTCTTGTGCCCATATTGTAGGCGGTAACATCCCGCCTACAACCAAGGCGACATAAACACCCCCGCCCCACCGCTTTACCGCCATGCCACTCTCCACTCCTTCACGCACGCATCCTGCTTCGTGAAGAATGTTATGTTATACTATAACATTTGTGAAGGTGCTTCTTACCCTTATCGTGAAAAAAGCCGGGACATAGCCCGGCTCATGGTCAAATCATCTTCACGCCAATCAATAACAATAGGCTTCCTAAAATGAGCCGTTGCCATCGCTCTGGGCAGCGGCCTGCGCAATGTGTGCCGAGCCAAATACCGGGCAAGGAGCCGCTTAAAAGCAGCAACAATGTTGGCACAATAACATCACCCTCCACCCAATAGCCTGCCCCGGCAATGAGTGTGAGGGGGATAGCATGGGCAATATCAATGGCTACGAGTTCACGCAGTGGCAAAGTGGGGTAGAGCATCACCAGCACGGCCATACCAATCGCCCCGGCCCCCACGGAGGAGAGGCTCACCATGCAGCCCAGCACAAAACCTAGCACAACCGTTAGCACCCGCGATTGCACCGGCCCACCAAGCTGATGCCGTAAGACCCATGCTTTTAAGGTAGGACGAAAGAGAATGGCAGGGGCGGTTATTAATAAGCAAATACCCAATGAGACACGAATAACCTGCGCCATTTCTTGCGGGGAGCCTATATGCCGCAGCCAAAGGAGCGCGACTGCCACACCGGGAAGGCTGCCAGACATCATCCACAACACGATAGACCAACGCACCGGCCCACATCGCCTATGTAAAAACGTGCCAAACAACTTCGTCATCGCGGCATAGATGAGGTCCGTCCCCACCGCTGCTTTAGGATGAATCCCACAAAGGAGGATAAGCAGCGGGGTCATGAGGGAGCCGCCGCCAACGCCCGTCATGCCCACTAAAAACCCCACTAACGCACCGGAGATGACATAAGCAAAATGCTGCATCACCCTATCCTCCCTTAAAGGAGAGGCTTACCGTAATGGGTAAACTCCTCCCGTCCCGGCCTTTGCCTTGGCAAAAACCGGGCTTCTTTTCCCTAAATAGACAGTCCTTACGGCCTGAGCGGCTTACCGTACGGCTTTATGCACAGCGTCTATTAAATGCTGTACGCTACGGGCCACATCCCCATCACCGGGGACAATGACATCTGGCGTCTCTGGTGGCTCATAGGCAGCGGATACACCGGTAAAGGAGGCAATCCGCCCCTCCTCAGCCTGTGCATAAAGCCCCTTCGGGTCACGCTGGCGGCAAAGCTCTGGTGCGGTATCAACAAAGACCTCATGCCAATCCTCACCGATAATCGCCCGCGCCATGGCACGATCCTGCGCTAAAGGCGACACCAAAGCGACCAACACAATCTGCCCACTCTCTGCCAAAATCCGCGCCACATGCGCGACACGGCGGATATTCTCCCGCCTATCCTCTGGGGAGAAGCCGAGGTCGCTACACAAGCCGGAGCGCACCGTATCGCCATCTAACACTGTGACATTCAGCCCTTCATGGCTGAGAGCCTCCTCAGCATGGCGGGCGATAGTGCTTTTGCCAGCACCGGGTAAACCTGTCAGCCAGAACACAGCACGCTTATGCCCGCGCAACCCTGCCCGAACAGCCTCACTCACACCGCTTGCTGTAGGATGAATGGCATGTGCCCCATCTGCCAACACAGCTGGGCCGATAAGCGGTGCCCCACCGACAATCTTCTGATGCCGGTCCACCAATACACCGCGCCCATCTGGCATCCCCGGTGCAAAGGGATCGAACAAGATATTCCGTGCGACCGCCAACGTAATCTCGGCAAAACCATCGGGGGGAACTTCATCAGCGGGGCTGAGGGTGAGGTCATCCAGATTCACCACCGCATCAATCGCCGCAACCGTCACGTCATATTCCGCTGTGGCTAAACGTAGGCGGAAGCTTTCACCCACATGCAACGGTTCACCACGCAGCCAAAAGAGCCGTGTTTTCAAACGCGCCGCTTTCAATGGGGCAGCGGCTTCATCCCCCGCAGGAAAGAGCAAATCCCCACGGTCTGGTACGAGGTCAGGCTCTAAACGCAAAGCAATGGATTCACCAGCACCTGCAACAGGCTCATGCGGGGCATGCCAACGGCAGACCTCCGCCACGGTGGCCTCCTGCCCTTGCCCGCCAATCACCAGCCGGTCCCCCTCCCGCACTGTGCCGCGCTCAATACGGCCTGCGACATAACGCACACCTTCAAAACGATACACATCTTGCACAGGCATACGCAAAGGCAGCGCATGACGAGAGGCTGGCGGCTGAATCTGCGCTAGGGCCTCCAACAAGGTTGGGCCTTTATACCATTCTGCCCTCTCCGAGCGGGTAGCGATGTTATCGCCATCCCGTGCCGAAGCAGGAATGACCTGCTTAACATCAATCTCCAACCGGGCTAACAACTGGCGAATATCGCCCTCGACCTGTTTAAGCTTTGCCTCATCAAAATTGATGCTATCAGCCTTATTAAGCAGCACAATCACATGACTAATGCCGATGAGCCGTAGCAACATCGCATGGCGGCGTGTTTGCTCGCGCACGCCCTCAGCTGCGTCAACCACCAGCACGGCAGCCTCTGCATCCGCTGCACCAGTAATCATATTCCGTAAAAATTGCCGATGACCCGGCGCATCGACAATCACAAAATCCCGCCCATTCAGTTGGAAAGGGATGCGCGTGGAATCCACCGTCACGCCTTGGTCCCGCTCAATCTGAAGGGAATCGAGCAGGAAGCTCCATTCCACAGCAAGGCCACGCTTACGGCTACTCTCGACAATCTGGACGAGGCGGCCATCAGGCAGGCTATCTGTATCGTATAACAAACGGCCAATCAGGGTGGATTTGCCATGGTCCACATGGCCAACAATCACAATCGGCGTGCTAACACCGTGACGCACCTGCGTAGAAGATGAATGAGGTTGTGTCATCGTTAAAGCTCTCCTCACAAATAGCCAGCAACGCGGAGACGCTCAAACGCATCTTCTGATTCATGGTCCATAGCGCGGCCCGCCCGCTCGGACGTGCGGCTTGTCTCAAGCTCGGCAATAACCTCCGCCACGGTGGAGGCTTGGCTCTCAATCGGGCTGGTAATGTCTTGGTCGCCTAGCGAGCGATAACGCTTGCCATCTTTTGCGAAATAGAGGTCCACTAGCGGAATATTTTCGCGCTCAATATACCGCCAAATATCTAGCTCCCGCCATGCCAGCAGCGGATGAACACGCACATGCATCCCCTCCTCATAAGGGGTAGCATATTGGTCCCAAAACTCTGGCGGTTGGTTCCGCACATCCCATTGATGGCTCGCCCCGCGCGGGCTAAAGACGCGCTCTTTAGCACGGGTCGCCTGCTCATCCCGCCGAATACCAGCCACAACACCGCGGAACTTATGCTTATCAATCAAATTCGCTAACCCGACCGTCTTGCGTGCAGCAGAGCGTGCAGCGGGGGGGAGAGACGGGTCCATCTCCTCCACGGGGGGACATTCCCCTAAAATGAGGTCTAAGTTCCATTTTTTGGCGTATTCATCACGAAACGCATACATCTCGGGGAACTTCTTACCCGTATCCACATGCATCACGGGGAAAGGCACATGACCCATAAACGCCTTACGCGCGAGCCAGACCATCACGTTACTATCTTTGCCTAAAGACCATAGCAGGGCCATAGGCTTCAGCTTGCGATAAGCCTCCCGCAGGATGAAGATGCTCTGGGCCTCTAATTGGTCCAAACCATCCATAATATGTGCGTCTTGCAGAGCCATGCCTGCTCCCTTTCCTTACTGATAAACCCGATAGTCGGGCGTCATTCTACGGGCCGTTCCGCTAATAAAGCCGTGGCTGAAATCTCTTCCTTATCCGCACCGGGTGGCGGCGTAACAGGTACAGGGCGATGTAGGCCACATTCCGTTTTCGCAAGCCCAGCCCAGCGGCCTGCGCGGCTATCCTCACCCGCACCAACGGGCCTTGTGCAAGGCTCACACCCAATAGAGCGATAACCACGCGCAACAAGAGGATGAGCAGGCAAGGCTTTCTCCTTCATAAAGTCAGCAATCTGCGCCTCACTCCACCCAGCAAGGGGGTTAAGCTTTACACTGCCATCCGCCTGCCGCTCAGCCACTGGGAGGGCTGCCCGCGTGGCTGCTTGCATACGCTTACGCCCCGTCACCCAAATATCAAACTCTGGCAGAACAACATCTAAAGGCTCTACTTTACGCAGGGCACAACACGCATCAGGGTCGAAGGCCACAAGCTGGCCCTCCGGGTCACGATACTCGACCTCTTTACGCGCAGGCTGGAGGGTACGGACATCCTCCAACCCCAAATGCTGGCTTAGCTCATCACGATAGGCCAAAGTCTCCGGGAAATGCCGCCCTGTATCGAGGAAGAAAACCGGCACGGCTTTATCCTGCGCGGCAATCTGCGCGAGTAATACGGCGGACTCCGCCCCAAAGGAGGAAATCACCGCCACGCGACCGGGAAAACGTGCCAAAACAGAGGCCAGCACACGCCCTGTTTCCTCCTCTGACGCTGCAACAACCCCCTGACGAGGGAGGGTTTGAAATTCATCCTCCGAGACTGCCACGTACCCTGCTCCTGCATCTTTAATACGATAAGAAAGAGAGTAATTGCATAATCCACTAACTTCAATGTGTATTTGATATAAAAAATGAAAAAAGATCATTTTTTGATGATATAAAGATAGCTTTGTAAAGAAATTCAGCCAAAATATTTGCTTTTATTAAACTATTTATATTAGTTGTTTTTTCTCTCGCAGCATCCTTAAAAGCGGAAGGTCAACGTAGAGAGCATATAGGTCCCATTCTTTCCCCCCGCTTGCCGCATCCGATGGGTAAGAAAAATAGCCCCACCATCAAGCTGCCAATTCACATGCTGTTGAAGCTGAAATTGCACCTGCCCTTGCGGTTGTAACCCCACGGCACGCCCCGCCGCCCTTAGACGAGACCCCGCTAAAAAGGAAAAAGGCGATGAGGAGTTATACAGCCCATCATGCACGCTCTCTCGCCATAAATACGGCACACGAATACGGATATTCATAAAAGGGCGAGGCACAATGCTCATAAGCGGGCCTGCACTAATAAGGTTAGCCCGCGCTATCGTCCGTGTGAGGTCGAATGTCGCGTTACGCGGGGAGAAAGGGGCCGAGAATGTTCCCTCCGTACCATGCGCGCGACGATTATCCCCCCCGCTATAAGCCTCCGCCTGCACACCGAGGAAGGGATGTAAAGAAGAGGAAGAATGACGCCAGCCCGCCACCCCACGCACAGCCCATGCGCTCACCGGGCGGCTGCCGATAGCAGATTTGCTCGAATGGAACCGCCCTGCCTGATAAACGCCACTAACATCATACTCAAAGGCGGGGGCCGAGCCATACCAGCGGAACCCGCCATTTTGGCGCGTCTGCGTGCCTGCCTCGCTTCCTTTAAACTGGGCGATAGCAGCAGCCTTCCCCCCATAGTGAAAGCCCATCCAAAATAGGTCCAAAAAAGAATGAACCTGCTGCCCCGCGATAGAAAAACGCGGCAGAGCGACCGTAACATCGCCCCCATAAAGGCGCGTTCCATCATCAAATCCGCCGCCCATGATAGTATCTCGCGTCACTTGTGTTGCCACAAAATTATACACATCAACCCGCACACGCTCCCACATGGCATAGCCTCGCGCGCCATTCCATGAGAGTTGCACATTAGGGGTCTCACGGGCGTAAATCAGCCATGAAGGGGCATCCAAAAATTGCTGCCGCCCGACCATTACGCCCGTTTTTGCACCTAGAAGCTTCTGCTCGTAACGAACAAAAAGCTGCTGCAAGCCAAGCCTACGCCGCCATGTCGCGTTATAGCCGTAATAATTCCACCCTGCGGCCTCGCCATTATTAAGCTGCCCGAATATCTGCCAATGCGTGCCGAGATGCAGCTCTGCCCCCAACAAATTACGCACTGTAAACCGGCCAGAATGACGCTTACCTACTGTGCCAAGCATCGGACTGGATTCATACCAGTTCCGAATCCGTGATTCCCCGGAGAGGGTCAGCCAAATACTGCCTGATTCATTCAGACGAATCGCTTTTAGAGGGTCCAGAAAATCCGTGTAATTCTTCGGGTCTTTTTTGCTGCTCCAATCCTCAGCCCATGGGGCCACACCATAAACCCCCACCGGACCAAAACCTGCGAACTCCCCATTCCCCCAATTAAAAGCCCCCCAATCGCCCTGATGTCGCTTTTTAGAACGATTCTGCTCCAGCGTGACACGGCGTGGTTGGCCAATCACCCCCGCCCCCGGCATGACCTCCACCGCTGGCGGGGGCTTATCCTCTGCCTGTAACGGCCCTACCCCGCCAAAGCACGCCGATACCACCATCACAATAGATGCCCATACAGGGCCATCCCATTTTGGCACATCACCAATGATATACGCACGAGCATGGCGTGATGACGAGGCGGGGGGCATGGGGCATCCATTTATACGTTATGTAATAGTGCAATATATTACATATGTTTTTATCCCCTTTGTGAAGTCGTGAAATTATAATTCCACGATTATTTTTCCGATTCTACGCCACACAATCTTGCAAAAAGCGGGCCATGGCCTGTCCACGATGGCTGAAACGGTTTTTCTCCTCCTCGGTCATTTCGGCAAAACGGCGGCTCTCCCCTTCAGGGATAAAGATAGGGTCATAACCATGGCCATGCGTCCCACGCGGGGGCCATGCGACATGGCCATGACATGCCGCCTCTACCATACGATACGCCCCATCAGGCCACGCCACACATAAGACCACAACAAAAGAGGCCCCTTTATCAGCAGAGCCACTGGCCTGCATCGCCTCATATACGCGGTTCATCGCGAGGGTCATATCACGGTGCGGACCAGCCCAGCGGGCGGAATACACACCCGGCTTGCCGTTAAGGGCTGCAACGCAAAAACCGGAATCATCTGCCAAAGCAGGCAGGCCGGTTGCTTTTGCTGCGGCCGCAGCCTTAATCAGCGCATTCCCGGCAAAATCCGCTGCGGTTTCCTCTGGCTCTGGCAAATTTAATGCCGCTGCGGAGCGGACTGTAATGCCGCTCTCCGCCAATAAGAGGGAGAACTCTCGTAATTTACCTTGATTATGGCTAGCGAGGACAAGCTCACTCCCCCGCGCTAGGCGGCGCATTTTATCTTCATAATGCGGCATAAAGCTTAGCCTCCCTTTTTACGAGTGAGAGCTTCTTTCTGCACGGCAAAGAGGGTCTGTGTGCCTTTCTGTGCAAGGTCAAAAAGCTGTTGGAACTCCTCCGGGCGGAAGGGGCGATCCTCCGCTGTGCCTTGAATCTCCACAATCCCGCCATCGGCTGTGAGGACAAAATTGGTATCGGCCTGCGCGCTGCTATCTTCTTGATAATCAAGGTCCAACACAGCCCCGGCCTCTGTCAAACCACACGATACAGCTGCGACTTGTGCGGTCAGAGCTTTGCTTTTGCCCATCCCCTCCAACGCATGCGCCAGGGCAACCCATGCCCCGGTAATGGAGGCACAACGCGTCCCGCCATCGGCATTCAGCACGTCACAATCTAGCGTAATCATACATTCGCCAAGGGCTTTAAGGTCCACGCAAGCCCGAAGGGACCGCCCAATGAGCCGCTGAATCTCCTGCGTGCGGCCTGATTGCTTACCCCGTGCTGCCTCGCGGGAGCCACGCGTATGAGTCGCGCGCGGTAACATGCCATATTCCGCCGTTACCCACCCTTGGCCCTGCCCCCGCAGGAAAGGTGGCACCCGTGTCTCGACCGAGGCCGTGCAGAGCACTTCCGTCCCCCCTACGCGAATCAGCGCAGAGCCTTCCGCATGAGTGGCAAAGCCTGTCTCGATTGTAACAGAACGGAGGGCATCGGCAGCGCGACCGGAGGGACGTGTAACCATAAAACTGAATCCTTAACTCTTTTTAAAACAAGCCCCACAATAAGGCTTATCCTATGGGCGTCCAGCACCGTACCATAAAACAGAGCCTATGAGGCTGCCTCCCGTTTTTTTATTGACCATGTTATAGAGGGCAGCATGACGCGTTCTTCTATGCTGCCAGACAGCCCGCCACCGCCTTTTCAGAAGCCCCGTTTCCGCCGTTGGCGGTTCTTACTAGGGGCTGCGCTTAGCCTTTGCACGCTTGGCCTTGCCACCCTTGTGCTGGTGGGTTGGGGCTTATATGCCCATCTTAGTGCTAATCTCCCCAGCGTAGAGAGCTTGCAACATTACCAACCCCCCGTTGTAAGCCGGCTATACACCGCTGATGACCAACTCATGGCCGAACTCTCGCACGAGCGGCGTATTTATGTGCCCATCCGGGCCATCCCCCCGCGTGTGCGTAACGCCTTCCTCGCTGCGGAGGACCAAAATTTCTATTCCCATGGCGGGGTGGACCCCTTAGCGATGCTGCGTGCTGGGGTGACGGATATTATCAGCATCCTCACCCATCAGGGTAAGCGTCCCCTCGGGGCCTCCACCATTACCCAACAGGTCGCTAAGGTTATGCTGCTTAATAATAACAGCCTGACCATCGACCGCAAAATACGCGAAGCTCTGCTTGCGATGCGTATTGAGCACACCCTCTCCAAAGACCGTATTTTAGAAATCTATCTTAACGGGATTTATCTGGGTAATGGGGCTTATGGTGTAGAAGCCGCCGCTCAGACTTATTTTAATAAAACGCTCGACCAGCTTAGCAATGCCGAGGCTGCGATGCTGGCCAGCATGCCTAAATCCCCTAGCAATTATAATCCCTTCCTCCACCCTAAAGCGGCGATGTGGCGGCGCAACTGGGTGCTGGACCGGATGAGCGAGACACGCGCCATCACCCCAGAGGATGCCCAGCAAGCCAAGCAAGACCCGCTCATCCCCCAAGGCTATACGCGCTTCGGCCCCTTGCAGGATTCCGAATGGTTCGCCGCAGAAGTCCGCCGCCAGCTCACCACCCTCTATAGTGAGGAACAAACCACCGAGGGCGGGTTGGATGTCCATACCAGTTTGGATGCTCACCTCCAGCAAGTCAGCACTCATTTATTACGGGAAGGGCTCATCAATTATGCACGCACGCATGAGGGCTGGCACGGCCCTGTAGGGCACCTATCCAGCCTGACAACATGGCAAGATGACCTCCCCAGCCAGAAGCCTCCCGCAGGGATGCTCTCCTCATGGCGGTTAGCCGTTATACTCTCCCCAGCCCCAGTAGTGCATGTTGGGTGGGTGAGTGGCCATACAGCCCACACCGCCACACTCCGCAAAGCTGATGAGAGCTGGAGCCGGCGCACTCATCCACTTCTCCCCGGTCAAATCGTGATGATTGAACCGCAAAGCGATGGCTCCGCAGCACTAGAGCAAATCCCTCAAGTGGAAGGGGCTACCGTCACGCTGGATGCCCATACAGGCCGCGTGCTGGCCCTTGTGGGGGGATGGTCCTTCCAGCAAAGCCAATTTAACCGTGCCACACAGGCCCAACGTCAACCGGGGTCCTCCTTTAAGCCGCTCGTCTATCTTGCTGCGATGGAGCGGGATATTTCTCCCTCTGAAACATTTGATGATTCCCCCATCAGCTTTGGGGATTGGAAGCCGCAAAATTACGAGCATGATAATTGGGGCCCCACCACGTTGCATGATGCCCTGCGGGAGAGCCGTAACCTCGTCACGATTCGCGTTGCCGCGCATCTAGGGATGAAGGCTGTTAGCGATATAGCGGTACGCTCTGGCATGGTGAACAATATGCCGCCTTACCTGCCCGCTGCCCTCGGTGCGGTGGAGACAACCGTCCTTAAAGAAGCTGGGGCCTATGCTGCTATCGCCAATGGTGGCCATAGCATCACCCCTAGCCTCATCGACTATATCCAAAACCCAGATGGGACAATTATTTGGCGAAATCAGGCTAATCACCGTACCGTCACAACGGAGAATGGCCTGCCTGTCATCCATGATGACCGGCCTGTCCTCGCCTCCCCGCAAAGTGCTTATCAAATCACCACCATGATGCGCGATGTCATTGCCCGTGGGACTGGTGTGCGCGCAGGTGTGGGGATTGACCGCCCCATCGCCGGGAAAACCGGGACAAGCCAAGATTATCATGACGCATGGTTTGCAGGCTTCTCGCCCGATGTCGTCACTGTGGTGTGGATTGGTTATGATAACCCCCGCAGCCTCGGTAAGAACGAGACAGGCGGCCATCTCTCCGGCCCTATCTGGAATGGCATCATGAAAGCCGTTTTTGCCACCCGTCCCAAACTGGACTTCCCCACCCCAGAGGGCATGACCTTGGCAGAATATGACACAGGGCGCATCCGGGCGATTGATGCGTTTAAACAGGACCAGATTCCAGGAGCATCCGTCCCACTGCATGGCTTTGGCGATGGGACACAAACCCTTACTGCGGCCGATACGGGTGCGGATATGATTCCTGATTCTGAGACCGATATGCCCAGCAGCACCCCCAACAACACATCAAATCCTGCTAACCCTGCCAATAGTGATGCCCCCCTTCCCCCCCCTACACCTATGGCAGCTACGCCAACCCCCAGCACTCCCAACACGACACCAAACACCACAGGGGGAGGTGACATTGGCGTTGGGGGGCTATACTAAGGCGGCATCACTAACCATAGGAATAAGGAGAACGCCTCATGTCGGCTGAGACCGAAGCCCTCTCCGAGCAAATCAAGCAGTCTGTTGCACTGCTGAGGAGGCATCTTTGACTGGGATGCCGCCAAAACACGCCTTGCTGAGCTAAACCACCTCGCTGAGGACCCAGAGCTTTGGAATAATCCAGACGCTGCCCAAAAAATGATGCGCGAGCGCACCATGCTCGCTAATCAGATTGAGGGGGTCGAGGCCTTAGAGACTGAAGTGCAAGACACGCTCGACCTTGTCGAACTTGCCGAGATGGAGAATGACGAGGCTGTCATCCAAGATGGCCTGACCACTCTGCGTGCCTTAGCCGCCCAAGCCCAACAGCGTGAGACGGAGAGCCTTCTTTCTGGTGAGGCCGATGGGAATGACTGTTACCTTGAGGTCAATTCCGGCGCGGGAGGGACCGAGGCGCAAGACTGGGCCGAGATGCTGCTGCGCATGTACACGCGTTGGGCCGAGCAACATGGCTATAAAGTCACGCTGATGGAAAGCAGCGCAGGCGAGCAAGCGGGGCTAAAATCAGCTACGATTCTCGTAAGCGGCCCCAATGCGTATGGCTGGCTGAAAACCGAAGCCGGGGTGCATCGGCTTGTCCGCATCTCCCCCTTTGACGCTGCTGCACGCCGTCAGACCTCCTTCGCCTCCATCTATATCTCCCCCGTTGTGGATGATTCGATTGAGATTGAAGTCCTCGATTCTGACCTCCGAGTCGATACATTCCGTGCTTCTGGTGCGGGGGGCCAGCATGTGAACAAAACGGATTCGGCTATCCGTATTACGCACATCCCCACCGGCATTGTTGTGGCCTGCCAGACAGACCGCTCCCAGCACCGCAACCGTGCCACTGCGATGGAGATGCTGCGTGCCCGCCTTTACGAAGCTGAGCTGCAAAAGCGGGAGGCTGAAGCCTCCGCCGCAGAAGCGGCTAAGACGGATATTGGTTGGGGGCACCAAATTCGCTCCTACGTTCTAGCACCTTATCAGCTGGTCAAGGACTTGCGGACGAACATAGAGAAAGGCAACCCCGATGCCGTTCTTGATGGTGATTTAGATGAATTCATGGCCGCGTCACTCGCCCAACGTGTAAGCGCAACACGCTCCGAAGCCAGTGCAACCGCACAATAATAACCCTATAATCAGCATAAGAGGGGGCACAACACCCCCTCCCCAAAGGGGCTACTCCTATCGTTTTTATAAGTAAGTCTAGTATAAAATTATACACAATGGTCCCTCTCTCAAAAATGAGAGTATGGCTCTACAACCCTTGTATAATAGCCGTTTTTTAATCTTTTTAAAAATTATCCACATTTTATATAAGAGTTATGCACAGGCTTTTCTGCGAAAGAGTCGCATATCACCCCTTGCATAACGGGGACGGCTTAGGCCATTTTGACACAATAAACCAGACGGGAATGGTCCCGTGTTGGGGTAGTGTGTGACCCTAAGATAACCAAAGGGGCAAAGAGTTTTGCTATGAAAAGCTACGCTGCCTTACAACGTAGGCCGATTGACTATATCGTTGCCGCTGTTGTGGCTTTTCTTGCCATTGGGTTGGTGGTCTATGCCCTCACGCTCAATAAGGCAGAGAAGACCGAGCCTACACACCCGCCGATTCAAACGGTCATCATTGCAGAGGCACCACCTCCCCCACCACCGCCACCGCCGCCTCATCCGGTCATGGTGCAGCCACCACCACCTTATATCCCTCCCCCGCGCATTAAGCTGCCACCGCCGCCTAAGCCGCCTATCCATCATAGCGCGCAAAAAGTGCCTCAACCTAAAGTGGCTCCTACATCTGTTGCGCCTGCTGCCACATCGGCCTCGGCGGCGTCCAGCAGCAGTAGTGGCAGTGGTGATAGCACCTCCGATAGCGACCATGCTGCTGGGGCTGTGCCGATTAATAATGTACGGCCAGAATATCCTGAAGAAGCCCAAGAGGAGAGCCGGGAGGGCTCTGTGACGGCTTCATGCGATATTCTCACCAATGGCAAGCCCGCTAATTGTAAGTTGCTCAGTGTAAAAGGAGGGCATGATTTTGCCGAAAGCGCACTCAACTTCCTAGAACGCTCCCCCGTACGCTACCAACCCGCTGTGGCTGGCGGACAACCCGTTATTGAACATAACCACGTCCTACATGTGGACTTCACCCTCGGTGATGAATGAGTATCGCCTCATCCATCACCCGCTTATTTGCCCTGACCACAGGGTCCGTTAAGAAAACGCACCCTGCGTTGATAGACAAGGATATGGGATTCATGACCAGAATGCTCCGCCTTCCCCTGACACATACCGCCTCTAAAGCACGTCCATTCTACGGTACAGCTTTGGCCTTAATCCTTGCAGCTATGCCGCTTTCCTCTGCGGCGTTGGCCCAAGAGGCAAGCCCTGCTGTACCGCCCGCGGGGGCGAGCGCACCAGCCCAACCCCCCGCTGGGGCAACAGCTCCCGCACAAGCACCCGTTACAACAACCGCTCCGGCTCAACCGCCAGCAGGGGCGACTAATGACGCCCAACCCCCCGCTGGGACCGAGGGCAATGCCCCTGTCACAGCAACCCCCGTCAGCGACAAACCCGCTGATGATGCCTCAAAAGACAATCCCTATGGGCTGAAAGCCTTGTGGAAGAATGGGGACATCATCGCCCGTGGCGTCCTGCTGATTATGGCTCTGATGTCCTTAGGGACATGGATTATCATGGTCAGCAAGTTCATTGAGCAATCCCGTCTCTTTAGTGCCTCCAAAGCGGCAGACCGGACCTTCTGGACACAAAAGACCATTCAAGAAGGGGCGAAAACCCTCAAGCCCACCTCGCCCTTCCGCTATATTGCGGAGACAGGCATCATCGCCGCGCAGCATCATGAAGGCTCCATGCGGGATTCAATCGACCTGCAATCTTGGACAGCCATGTCCATCCAACGCGCGTTAGAGACCATCAATACACGTTTGCAAGCGGGTCTCGCCTTCCTCGGTACGGTTGGCTCCACATCGCCCTTTATCGGGCTTTTTGGTACGGTTTGGGGTATTTACCATGCTCTGACAGCCATCGGCATTGCAGGGCAAGCCTCCATTGATAAAGTCGCTGGCCCTGTTGGTGAATCCCTCATCATGACGGCTATCGGTCTTGCTACCGCTGTCCCGGCTGTATTGGGGTACAACCTTTTGGTGCGCCGTAATAAAGGAGCGATGGACCGCGTCCGTAATTTCGGCTCTGACCTTCACTCCATTCTGCTCGGCGGTTATCGGCATGAAGATGGCCTGAGCGAAGCCGTGAAGGATGACAGCCCCACCACGACAACCACCAGCACGCGAGTCTAATCATCATGGCTATGAACATCGGTAACGGTGGAGATGATGACGGCGAGGTGGTGTCGGCTATCAACACCACGCCGCTTGTTGATGTCATGCTGGTGCTGCTTATCATCTTCCTCATCACCATCCCGGTAGCGACCCATACGGTTAAGGTGCAGCTACCGGTGGACCGCAACCAGCCAACCAAGACCAAACCGGGCAATATTGTGTTGGCTGTCACCGCTGATGGGCAAAGCTACTGGAACACCACCCCCCTCACCGGGCATAAGGACCTCCTCAACCGCCTTATGGAGGCAGCACGCCAGCAGCCTCAACCGCAAATCCAAATCCGTGGCGATGGGTCTGTCCAATATATGCCCATCGGTCGGATTGTAGCGGCGTGCCAAGAGGCTGGCATCCAACATGTGGACTTCATCACCGAGCAACCACACGACTAACCCCCCCTCTATTTACCTAATCTGTAACAGAGGCCCCATTTTCTGCCCCCTCTTTGGGGGCCAAACCGGACGAACATTTTGGGAGGTCCATCATGGCTATGGGTATTGGCTCTAGCAGCACTCATGAAGATGAAGCCATTGTCGATATCAACACCACCCCGTTGATTGACGTCATGTTGGTGTTGCTCATCATGCTCATCATCACCATCCCCCTCCAGACTCATTCCGTGGCGATTGACCTCCCCCAAGGCAACCCGCCTCCCTCGGCAATACAGCCACAAATTGTTACGATTAGCATTAATTACGACAATTCATTGAGCTGGAATGACATGCCCATCCCCTCTGAGGATGCTCTCCAAGCGCATATTAACGAGGCCGTACATCCTGCAACGGGGGAGCAGCCCGAAATCCATATCCGGCCCGACCGCCTTGCGAATTATAAAACCGTGGCTCATGTCCTTGCCGATGCCCAGCGCCTTGGTGTGACCAAACTCGGCATTGTAGGGTTAGAGCAAATGATGGAGGGCCAATAATCATGATGTTCCCATCTCTCAAACAGCCGCGCCCGTGGCTTTTAACAGCCCTAATTGGTCTTTCTGCCACCGGGGTTGCAGGGCTAACGCACACCCCTCTTACTCCCCTCGCCTTCAGCACCGCTTATGCAGAGGATGAGCTAGGGCAAGAGGTTGGCAAGCCACTCCAACAAGCGCAAGCTGCTCTGGATGCTCACCGCCCTGCTCAGGCGTTAGAGTTCATCAAACGCGCGGATGCTGTCCCGACAAAAACCGCTTATGAGAGCTACGTCATCGCCCAAATGCGCGCTGCAGCGGCAAGCCAAGCAGGTGATGTCCCAACGGCTTTAAAAGCGTATGATGTACTCATCACTAATGAGCGCACAGCCCCTGCAACACGCCATCAAATGCTCATGGCCCAAGCCAGCCTTGCTTATGGGGCGCATGACTACCCTAGCGCAGCCCGTGCCGCCAGCCGCTACCTGCGTGAGGCTGGCCCTAACCCTGCGATGCAAACTCTCTTGCTGCAATGTTATTACCTCCAACAAGATTGGAAGGGCCTAACAGGGGTTGGGAAAGCCATCCTCGCCGCGGACCAAAAAGCCAAGCTCATTCCCGCGGAAAATCAGCTCCAAATGCTGGCGACTGCTTATGATAAGCTGCATGACATCACCAATAAGACGGGCATTTATGTCAAGCTGGTGAAATATTATGCACGGCCACAATATTGGCAGATGCTGATTCATGACCTCACGACGGACAGCACCTTGACCCCACGTATGGTCTTTAACCTCCAACGCTTACGCCTCGCAACCGGGCTGCTTACAAACCCGGCGGAGTTCCAAGATATGGCCGAGCGTGCCGTCCAAATGGGGCTGCCGCAGCTTGCGCTTAATTTGCTGGATGAAGGCTATAACCGTCATCTCCTCGGTGCGGGGCCACAAGCAGCAGCCCAAGCGCATTTCCGCGCCTTCGTAGCCCAACGCGCGAACGAGACACGCGCGGCTCTTCCTGCTGCTGTTGAACACGCCAAAACCTCACCAGATGCAGGGCTATCTCTCACAGCGGGTTATAATCTTGTCCTCAATGGGCAGGTGGACCAAGGCATCGCCCTGATGCAACAAGGCCTAGCAAAACACCCGCATCAACCAGACCTTGCCCGTCTGACCCTCGGTATGGCCCTGCTGGATGGCGGCAAACGTACCGAGGCTATTGCCCTCTTTAACAGCCTAGATGGTGAAGGAACTGCCGATAATCTGGCACAATTATGGGCTGTAAAGCTCACCTCACACGCCGCCTCCCCCGAGAAATGACATGATCTTCATAAAACTAGCCCTTAAAACCATATGAAACTTTTGAGAAAAGAGCGATTAACTCGCTTTATATCGATCTCCCATAAGAGGCATCTCTCTATGTTCAAAACCATACGGCTCTCTGCCATGATGCGGCGGGCCCTCCATTCTACAATATTGCCAGCCCTCCTTTTAGGCGGGATGCTTAGCGTTGGGGTAGCCAGTTTACATCCTGCCCTAGCTGCGGATACACCCGCTAAAACCGGCTTGAGTGCAGAGCAAGCACAACAGCTTATTTCTGTTTTAAATAATGAAAGCCAACGGCAGCAATTTCTCACAACATTGCAAAACCTTGTCACGGCAGAGCAAAGCACAAAACATGTCTCGCTCCTCACAATAGCGCGCGACAATATTGCAGACTTCGGGGCGCGCGCACTCCAGCAATTGCACGTTCTTCATCAAAATATTCTTGATTTCGGCGCAATTAGCCCCTGGCTTCATACCGTCTTACAGGATGCAGCCCTCCAAACCACCATTGCACAGATTGCGCTGCGCGTTCTCATCATGCTGGTAGCCAGTTTCGTGCTATTTTATGGTATGCGCCTTCTGCTGCGTCCGCTCCGCCAGCGTCTTAATCGCATGGCTAAGGAGCATAACAAGAAAGTCCTCAAAGACGAGGCTTTTAAACTCCGCAAAGCTAATGCCGAGGCGGAAGGTATCGTCCAAAAAACAGCAGCTGAAACCACAACTGAAAGTAAACTTAAAACCACGGATGATGCCGAAGCGCTCCAAGCCAATATTGAGGAAAGCTTGCGCCATCAAGGGGCGTTAACACAGCTTATGCTATGCCTGCGTCGCGCACCCTATGCGCTTGCCTGGGCTGCGTTAGAGCTACTCACAATTGTGATGTTCCCCCTCGTTGCGTTACTGATGGAGATACTAGACCCAGCACGCACCCCCCAAAGCAGCCATGCTTTATGGAGTATTGCGTGGTTAGGCGGTATCGGACTAGGCGTGTGGGTTATTGTTCTCCGCATTTTCCTCGCCCCAGAAGCCCCTTGGTTACGTCTCAGCATCCTGCATGACCGTACTGCGAGCTTCATTTTCCATTATCTACGCCAGGTTGGGTTTATCCTGGCATGGGGGCTTGCTCTACTTGATGTCATTAATATGATGACCGTCCCCGACCCGGTCATTCATGGGTTGCAAAAACTCCTTCTTTTGGTGGTTCACCTCATCCTCGCAGTGATGATCATTCGCTCACGCGGGATTGTCCGCCGGGCTTGCCAACATATCGGAGCAGCAAACCGCCATTTGCAATCGCTTATGACAATCATCGCCCGTGGGTGGTGGGTTGTTGCGCTCTTTTTTGACGTGGCGTTGTGGCTCGTTTGGGCTGCTGATATTGCAGGGGGGTACCAACTCATCCTCCAGCTCTTTGTCCGCACCATTGTAGCGTTAGTCATTGTCCGGGTTGTAAGCATCCTCATCTATGGTGGGTTAGAACGCTTCATGCGCGCTTTGGATGACTGGAACCTTAATGAGGAAACCCTAACGCGCATCCGCCGTTATTATCCGGCCGCTACAGCGATTATTCGCATCATTATGGCCGTTATCACCATCTTGGCTCTTGCCATTGCATGGGGGGCCCCTGTTTATCTGCTCATGGGGCAGAACACACTTGGCCCGCGCATCTTCCAAGCCGCTCTCACCATTCTCGTAGCCTTGATCATCGGTGTGGTTGCTTGGGAAGTAGCCAATGTGACGATTGAGCATCATATCCGCCGCCTTGATGCACAAGAGGACCGCGATACCAAAATCCGCGTAGCACGGCTGCAGACATTAACGCCGATGTTCCGCATCCTCTTTCTCCTCATCTTGGCTGTTATTATTGGGCTGACGGTTCTCTCCCAATTGGGCATTGATACCGGCCCATTAATTGCCAGTGCGTCTATCTTCGGTGTGGCCTTGGGTTTTGGCTCTCAAAAGCTCGTCCAAGACTTTATTAGCGGGATCTTCTTGCTTTTGGAGAACGCCCTTACCGTTGGTGATGCCGTCACACTCAACGGGACATATGGGGTGATTGAGCGTCTCTCCCTGCGCTCGGTGCATGTACGAGCAAATGATGGGTCCATCAATATCTTCTCCTTTAGCTCACTCAGCCAAGTGACCAACTATAATCGCGACTTCTCCCGCGCTATGATTCTCGCAACTGTGGATATTGAAAGCGATACGGACCAAGTAGCGGCTATTCTGGTCGAAATTGGGAAGGAGATGCGTCATGAGGCCCCTTATAAAGACCTCATCCTCGCTGATTTCGACCTCTGGGGCGTCTCGGCCATCGGCACATCCTCTGTCTCGGTTAAGGGGGTTTATCCCACCACCAATGCAGGCCGTTGGACGGTGGAATGGGAGTTTAACCGCCGTATGAAGAAACGCTTTGAGGAGCATGGCATCCAATATCCCCGCGAGGTTGTGGATATTCAAGGTGCTACGTTGGAGAGATTTATCACCAATGCTGCCCCCTCTGGGGAGACCCCCCAACCCCCACAACACTAGCCCATAAAAAAGCCCCCTGACCTTACAATCAGGGGGCTTTCTTTTTAACGGACGTTACCGCGTCTTAGCGATTTGTCTCATCATATTTCTGCAAAGCCAACACCGCCCAAATGGCCGCCGGAATCCAGCCCAGAATGGTGATTTGCAGGATAAGGCAAATAATCCCAGCAAAAGGGCGACCAATGGTAAAAAAGGTCAGCCAGGGGATGAAAAAGGCTATCAATGTACGAATCATAATTAGTCCTCCCTATCATAAAGGGCAGTAGCAAAAACAGCGTTCCTCCCTTTTTGGAAGAACACCTTATCATCCTTAAAAAAAATGCCAATATTATGAAAGTGTTATTCTCCTTCCCTATGGGGCTGCTAGATTAAATCGCCTCCATATACTCACCAAAGGACCTCTTCTATGATCATCGCTGAAGTTTCCTACCTCGCCTCACCTGAAGACGTACAAGCCCAACGCCCTGCTCATCGCGCCTTCCTTGATACATTATATGACCGCCGCTTATTGCTGGCCTCTGGTCCCAAAACCAGCAAGGATGGTGGCATCCTCATCATTCGCGATGGCATTAGCCTAGATGAGATTGAATCCCTCTTAGCGGAGGACCCTTTTGTAACCTCTGGCGTAGGGCAATATCGGTTTATTGAGTTCACAGCCGCCAAAACAGCCCCAGAGCTAAAAACACTAGCGCAATAAAGGGGCCATCATGCTCGATACACTCTTAACAAAAGCCCGTAACAGGCCAGCCGTTGTTATTGGGGCAGGGACGATGGGCACGCGCATCGCCCTTATGCTCGCCACACAAGGGGGAGAAGTACGCCTTTTTGACCGCAGCGTGGAAGCCACCCAACGCGGGCTTGCTTATATTCAACACACACTTCCACAGGTCATCCCTACCGTAAAAGGGGGGAAAGCCGGGCCTGTACATATCACCACCGCTCTGGACGATGCCTTAAAAGACGCATGGCTTGTGATTGAGGCCCTGCCGGAAAAATTGGACCTTAAAATAGATATTTTTGGCCAATTAGAGCAATACGCCCCCAAAGATGCCCTCCTTACAACGACCTCATCCTCCTTCCCCTCTCGTCACATTATTGGCCATGTGAAGGATACGCACCGCGTCTTTAACACGCATTTTATGATGCCACCGGATAAGCGCGCGGTGGAGATTATGTCCTGCGGGGCCACAGAGCCTAGCCTTATGGAAGGGCTAGCGGCTTACTTCACCCAGCTTGGCCTCTCACCTTATCTCCTAAAGAAAGAGAGCATGGGGTTTATCCAAAATCGTATTTGGGCGGCCATCAAACGCGAAGCTCTCTGCGTTGCGGCTGAAGGCATTACCGAGCCTGAAACGATCGACCGCATTTACCGCGAAACTATAGGAACCGCCCAAGGCCCCTTCCAGCTTATGGACCAAGTGGGGTTGGACATCGTTTTACAAATTGAGGAACATTACGCAGCGGTATTCCCTCATCTGCCAGAGGCCCCACGCCAGCTTCTCCGCGAAATGATTGCCGAAAACCGGCTCGGTATCAAAACAGGCCGCGGCTTCTATAGCTATGGTAAAGAAACATCATGACCCATCAGCCCCTTCTCTACACGTTAGAAACCGAACCACCACGCATAATAATTCTCTCCCCCAAAGAAGGGCAGGTGCTCTCCCATATTGACATCGGTTGGGGCACACCTGATGGCCTCTGGATTGATAAAGCCGAGGGCCGCCTTTATTGGACCAATATGGGCAAGGATTACGCCGCTGCTGATGGCACAATAAACACCGCCCGGTTAGATGGACGTGACCATAAAACCCTCATAGGCCACGGCCTTGTCGTAACACCCAAGCAGCTTACCTCCGCCCCGCATTGTGAGCATCTTTATTGGTGCGACCGAGAGGGGATGCGCATCATGCGCTGCCGCCGCGATGGTAGCAATCTGGAAGTTCTCCTCCAAAGAGGCACCTTCCCCACAGATATGACAGATTGCACCCTCCATTGCGTTGGAATCGCCCTCGATACACATCATAATTACCTCTATTGGACCCAAAAAGGCCCCCCAAAAGGAGGCACAGGCAGCATCTTCCGTATGGCATTAGAGCGGCCAGAGGGCATGGACCCCGCTCATCGTACAGATATAGACTGCCTCCTTTCGCATCTGCCTGAACCTATTGACCTGCATCTCTCCTCCGATGGCCGCACCTTATGGTGGACAGACCGAGGCGGCCCCCCGAATGGCAGCAGCTTGAATGTTGCCCATGTAGATAAGCAGGGCCTACACGACCATCGCATCATCGCCCGAGACCTAGGAGACGCCATCGGCCTCGCTATTGATGAAGCAAAAGGATGCGCTTTTGTCAGTAATTTAGAGGGTGCCCTTTACGAGATTAACCTCACCACAGCAGAGGCACGCCTTCTCACCCAACAAGGCCCCATGACGGGTCTCCATCTCTTAACGCCATAAGACGCACCCTTTCCCCCTAAAGGATGATATTCCTGAAGCTTTATATTCCTTTATCATTAACTGCTCATATGGTCATATCTTTATCTTGACAGAATAAAGCGACCAGCTAAAAACTCATCTCACACGCGCTATGATTGGTGTGCGTGTCCCTCTTTCCTTGTGGTGGAAACGTCTGTAATACAGTACCCATCCACTCCCAAATGTTGAAAGGTATGCCCATGTCCCGGTCCTTTTCTCTCCCCCGGCGTCGTTTTCTTAGCCTTTCAACAGGGCTAGCGGGGGCTGCGACTCTTGGCCTTCTCGGTTCTGCCGCAGCTCATGCGGAGGAGCGTACGCTCAAAATCGGTATCATGTCCGGTGAGGATGAAGATATTTGGCGCGTTGTGAGCCAAAATGCGGCACAGCGTGGCTTGAGCCTTAAAATCATCACCTTCTCCGATTATAACACCCCTAATGAAGCCCTCTCCGAGCATGAGGTGGATGCAAATGCCTTCCAGCACAAGCCGTTCCTTGATGCGCAAAAGAAGGCCCATGGGTATGACATCGTCCCTGTAGGGGATACTTACTTCCAGCCGATTGGCCTGTACTCCCATAAATGGCACAGCCCTGCGGACATCCCTAAGGGGGCCCGCATTGGCATCCCTAATGACCCCAGCAATGAGGGCCGTGCCCTGCATGTGTTAGAGACACTTGGCCTCATTAAGCTTCCCAGCAATACGGGGCTCTTCCCCACTGTGCTAGATATTGCTGAAAACCCGCGTGACCTCTCTATTGAGGAGCTTGATGCTGGTGTTGTTGGCCGCTCCCTGCCGGATTTAGACGCCGCGGTTGTGAATATGGACTGGGCGCGTAAGGCTGGCATCCCGCAGACAGAGCGCATTGGGGTAGAAGGCTTGGCCAATAACCCTTATGTCAATTTCATCTCTGTGAATGGGAATGACGCTAATGCACCATGGGTTAAGCCTTTGGTGGAGAGCTATCATCAACCTAATGTCCGTCAGGTGATTTTGGACCTCTATCACGGTACGGTCACCCCTGCGTGGTCATGAGGCCTATCCTTGACATCCAGCATGTAACCCATGCTTTTGGCCACCATACCGCCCTGCATGATATTTCCTTCTCCATCAAGCAAGGAGAGGTTGTTGGGCTGATTGGTCGCTCTGGAGCGGGGAAATCCACCCTTTTGCGCTGCCTCTGCGCGTTAGAGCGACCACAGCAAGGCCATATCTTGCTCGATGGGGTGGACCTCACCACCCAAACCGAGCGGCAACTTGTCCGCGCGCGGCGCAAGATTGGCTTGGTCTTTCAGCATTTTAATTTGCTTACCTCGCGCACGGTGGCGGGTAATATTGCCCTCCCCCTCCAAATCGCGGGCCGCCCCCGTAAGGACCATGCCAAACGCATCGCCGAGTTATTGGCCCTTGTCGGGTTGGAAGGCTTTGAGGATAAATACCCCTCCCAACTTTCTGGCGGGCAAAAGCAGCGTGTCGGCATTGCGCGTGCCCTCGCCGCAGAGCCAACATTGCTCCTTTGTGATGAGGCGACCTCCGCCCTAGACCCGGAATCCACAAACTCCATATTGGCCCTCTTGGCCGACATTAACCGCACACTTGGCCTGACGATTATCCTCATCACACATGAGATGGAGGTTGTCCGCCGCTTTGCCCAGCGGATTCTCGTCCTTGACCATGGCCGCCTCGTGGAAGATGGCTCCTTGCTCGACATCCTGCGCGATGGGCAGGAGAACCAAACCTTACATAAATTGCTAGCCGATATTCGCCCTTCTCTCCCGGCCTTCATTGCTGAGAACCTCAGCCCCAGCCCCCCAGCTGAGCCACATAAAACCATCATCCGGCTGGTTTTGAGTGGGGATAGTGCTACAACCCCGCTCTTTAGTATGCTTTACGCACACTATGCCGTTAAAGCGACCTTACTCCAAGGTGGGGTTACGACCATTAGCCAACGCCTTAGCGGCGATATAATCCTCAGCTTAGAGGGAGAACATATAGAGCAAGCCTTGGCCTTCCTCAAAACAGCGACACAAAGCATGGAGGTTTTGGGCTATGTCCCCTCTCATCCTTAAGCTGATTCTCCAATCCACAGAACAAACGCTGGAGATGGTCCTCGCCTCCACAGCGATTTCCGTCTTATTGGGGCTGCCTCTTGCTCTATTTATGATTGCTACAGGCCCGCGCGGGCTTTATCGCCTCCCTTTTGCAGCGCGTCTTATTGGTATGATTGTTGATGCTGTACGGGCTGTCCCCTTCATCATTTTGCTCGTCCTGCTCATCCCTGTTACCCGCTTTGTTGCAGGGACCTCCTTAGGGACCGAGGCCGCCATTGTCCCACTCTCCATTGCGGGGATTCCTTACTTCGCCCGTATTGCGGAGATGGCATTGCGGGAGGTTGATTCCGGCTTGATAGACGCCGTACGCGCTATGGGCGGGACACGTCTAACCATCATCCGCTCGGTCTTGATTGCAGAGGCCATGCCAAGCCTCGTCACCGGGGTGACGGTGACGCTCATCTCCATGGTGGGGGCCTCTGCTATGGCAGGTGTGATTGGGGCCGGTGGGCTAGGCGACTTGGCCATTCGCTACGGGTATCAACGTTTCAACACCACTGTGATGTTCGGTGTGGTGGTGGTCCTCATCATCATGGTCAGTGTGATGCAGATTCTCGGTAATGCGCTCGCTCGTTGGTTAAAGCACTAGCAAGCAACGCGCCTCCACTCCCATTTAAAAAGCCCGCCTCCATAATGGGGACGGGCTTTTCTACACTGTACCTTAACGCCACACCCTCTCAGGCAACATTAAGAGCTTGCTCAACATCCACCAGCAGGTCATCAACATGCTCCACACCGATGGAGAGACGCACGGTGGACGATGTCACCCCGATGCGCTCGCGCACCTCTTTCGGCACGCCAGAATGGGTCATGGTAGCGGGATGGCTCGCTAAAGATTCTGTTCCGCCAAGACTGACAGCCAGCTTCATAATCTTCAACGCATTGAGGAAGCGGAAGGCCGCAGCCTCACCGCCCTCAATATCAAACGAGAAAGTTGAGCCCGCACCGCTGCATTGGCGGGCATAAAGCTGCCCCTCAGCTGAGGAAGCCTCATAAAAAGGCGGGAAGTGCACCTTCTGCACCTTAGGATGATGGTTTAAGAATGTCGCCACACGCTCCGCATTCTTCGTGGCCCGCTCCATCCGCAAGCTCAATGTCTCCAAAGAACGGCCAAGCATCCAGCAGCTATGCGGGTCCAAATGCGTCCCAATCGCCCCGCGTAATTGACGCAACGGGCGGGTCATCGCCTCACTACCCAGCACAGCCCCTGCCACAAGGTCGGAATGACCACCCACATATTTTGTCAGAGAATAGAGCGACAAATCTGCCCCATGCTTCAACGGATGCTGATAAAGCGGGCCGAGGAGCGTATTATCACACGCAATGACAGGCCGCTTTCCCTGCTTCGCCTCAATCTCTTCTGCAATGTGACGAATCAGCTTTAAATCCACCAGACCATTTGTTGGATTCGCAGGCGTCTCGACCAGAATCATCGCTACATGGCCCTCTGCCATGGCTTGCTCTGCCGCCTTCCGCATTAAGCCAGCATCAACACCATTGCTGCCTAACCCTACGGACTTCATCCCTAGAGAGGCCATAGTTTTGGTCAATAAAGTTTCCGTCCCGCCATAAAGCGGCTGGGAGTGGAGAATCACCTCCCCCGGACGCACATACGCCAATAAGGTGGTCGCAATCGCGGACATGCCAGAGGAGAATAATACGCCCCGCTCTGCCTCCTCATAAACCGCCAAGCGGTCCTCTACAATCTCGCTATTGGGATGGTTAAAGCGGGAATAAACCAACCCCTGCCCTTTGCCCTCCGGTGGCTCTTTACGACCAGAGACGTAATCAAAAAAATCGCGCCCATCTTCCGCCGTGGGGAACACAAAGGTGGAGGTTAAAAATACCGGCGGCTTTACCGCTCCTTCTGAAAGAGCTGGGTCATACCCGTAATTCAGCATCTCCGTCTCAGGATGCAGCTTATGGTTGCCGATATGGGTTTTTTTATGATCTGACGCCATTGCGCTCTTCCTTCAGCGGGCTTTCACTAGCAGGATATATAGCTTGCTTTATATCCTACCTATCACGCTGAGTGATACCATATTCTCCAAAGAAAAACACCCTCACTCCCAATCGAGTAAGGGTGTTCCAGCAAGAACCATTCAGCGGTCAGAACGATGACCCGGCACCATACGCTCTACAATATGGTCCTTCTTAATAAACCGATGATACAACGCCGCCAGCACATGCAATGCAATAAACCCAGCAAATATCCACCCAAGCCACTGATGCAGCCCTGGCATCATCTCTGCAAGGGAGCCACTATCCATCACACTCTGCGGCAGGGGAATTAATGGCCAAGCCACAAGACCAAACAATACAAGCGGCATCGCCATGGCAGAGACCATCAACCAACCTGTTGCAGGTAGGAGAATTTGAAAAAGATACAACATCCCCTCAACGCTGCCCGCCATTACACGTTGAATACCAGACATACCTTGCGGAAGCGGTGGGGCTTTATGCGTCAGCCGCCATATAATCCGCACTGCAATTAGCAGCATCGTTATAATACCAACTGATTTATGCAGCTGATGTAACGCCACTGGATCACTCACAGAGGCATGATCCATATATAAACCAAGGGCTATCAAAAAAAGAATAAGTAGGGCAATTACCCAATGCAGGAGCATCGCAACCACGTCATAACGCGCCAGTTGCCCGCCCTGTGTCTCCGTCCTCTCAGACATGGTGTGTCTCCGTAAAGTTTATATAAAAAACCGGCCTCTCCCCGCAGGGTGCAGAGATAAGGCCGATGATATTATAAACAACTCTATGGCCTTTCTAAGACCAGCTGTTTTTTACTTACTAGCACTGTCCACTTGCTGGAATAGCTGCTCAAAGCGAGCCTTAGCTTTACCATACATCGGGGCTTTACGCGCTTGGGCCTCGTTATTGGCGTTATCCACCACAACAAGCCCTACCATCCCCAATGAGTAATGCGGCAAGCACTTATAGCCATACACACCAGCCGTTGTGAACTTAATTGTCCGCTCTTGGCTAAAGGGTACGCTAAAAGACTGTGCCCCCTCAGGGATCATCCCTGGGATAGACTGCACATTATGGCCTTTATCGGTAGGGATAAAGCGCACACTATCACCAGAATGAATACGCACAACGCCTGGCTCAAAAGCATAAGCGCCATCACTACCATGGGTCAGCATTTTAACATCGACCGTCGCCGCTGTGGCGGACAGGGCCGTTGCCATGAACAGAGCTAAAGCTCCACCTGCAAACTTAAACATACTATCCTCCACTTCTTAACAAACCGCCGGGGAAAGACCCCGGCGGAATGCTTTATCTGATCTTTCTTTAAACGAAGGAACAGAGATTAACGCTGAAGGTCAAAACGGTCTAGGTTCATCACCTTCGTCCAAGCCTTCACAAAGTCGTTATAGAACTTCGCTTTAGCATCGTCAGAAGCATAAACCTCAGCCGCAGCGCGCAGCTCTGGGTTCGCACCGAAGACCAAGTCCACATCCGTGGCTGTCCACAGTTTCTGCCCTGTTGCGCGGTCAAAGCCCTCATAGAGGTCTTCCTGACCAGCAGCTTTCTGCCAGCGTGTATCCATCGTCAACACGTTGGTGAAGAAGTCTTGCGTCAAGACACCTGGGTTCTTTGTCAACACACCATTCTGAGAATGATTGGTGTTGATATCCAGAGTACGCAGACCACCAAGCAGGACTGTCATCTCAGGGATGGTCAGACCCAGCGTATCAGCCTTATCCACCAATGCGTTAAGCGGCGGTGTGTTATCGGCATCTGCACGATAGTAGTTACGGAAGGCATCAGCTGTCGGCTCCAACAAATTGAAGGAGTTAACATCTGTCTGCTCTTGCGTAGCATCACCACGACCCGGAGCGAACGGCACCTGGATGTTCACGCCAGCTTTCTTAGCCGCATCCTCGATCCCGACGCTACCGCCAAGAACAATGATATCAGCCAGAGCAACCTTACGGGCACTGTGAGCGTTGAACTTATCACGGATGGCTTCCAGCTTCGGCAGGATGGTCTGAAGATCCTGCGGATCATTCACTGCCCAACCATTCTGCGGCATCAGAGCCAGACGGCCACCATTAGCACCACCACGGTGATCGGTCACGCGATGAGAAGACGCAGCAGCCCATGCTGTCTTGATCAGATCACGATCAGACAAGCCGCTTGCAGCGATCATCTTCTTCAGCTCACGAACGTCAGCCTGATTGATCGGCTTAGCCGGCATATTGACCGGATCCTGCCATACGAAGGTCTCTTTAGGAACTTCGCTACCGAAGTAACGGCTCTTCGGACCCATGTCACGCACAACCAGCTTGAACCATGCACGAGCAAAAGCATCAGCGAACTCATTCGGATGCTCAGCCCAACGAGCCAAGATCTTGTGGTAAGCCGGATCCGTCTTCAGCGCGATGTCCGTTGTGAACATCATGATCGGACGCATCTTGGAAGGATCGTTCGGGTTTGCCGGGTCTGGAGCGATCTTGTCGTCCGTCTTGGTGTGCCACTGATGCGCACCAGTCGGGCTTGTCCCCAACACCCAGTCATTGTTCAACAGGTTGTCAATATACTGTGTGGTGAAGTGGATCGGATCAGCAGACCAAGAGCCTTCCAGACCACTGGTGGAGGCATCATCAGCTGTTTGCTTACCCTTAATGCAGTGGTCAGCCCAGCCAAGACCCTGATGCTCCACACCGTTAGCAACCGGCGGGCCGCTCAAGCAGGAGTTCGGGTGCGCACCATGTGCCTTACCAAAGGTATGACCACCAGCGATAAGAGCCACAGTCTCTTCATCATTCATCGCCATACGGCCAAAGGCCAGACGAATCATCGCAGCGGACTTCACAGGGTCAGGATCGCCATTCGGCCCCTCTGGGTTCACATAGATAAGACCCATGTGCGTAGCAGCCAGCGGGTGCTTCAGGGTACCGTTCTGACCAACCTGGAAGGAGCTCTTATTGGGGAAGAATGTAGTACCCGGCCCCCAGTAGATCAGCTCGGACTGCCAGTCATCAGGACGACCACCGACAAAGCCGAGGGTCTTAAAGCCCATCTGGTTCAGCGCGACATCACCTGTCAGGACGATAAGGTCACCCCAGGAGAGCTTCTCACCGTATTTCTTCTTAACAGGCCAGAGCAAACGCTTTGCTTTATCCAAGCTAGCGTTATCGGGCCAGTCATTCAGCTGAGCAAAACGCTGTTGTGCGCCTTCCTCACCACCACGGCCGTCAATAGCGCGGTATGTACCAGCATTATGCCATGCCATACGGATGAAGAACGGCCCATAATTGCCGTAGTCAGCCGGCCACCAAGGCTGAGAGGTCAGCATAACCTTCTCAATATCCTTGCGGACTTCCTGAAGATTCAGCTGCTCGAACTTTTTATGATAGTTCGTGTAATAATCTGCACCATATGGGTCAGATTCTGAATCATGAGCGCGCAGCTTGGCCAGATTCATACCCTTCGGCCAGTAATACTGGTTCGGTGAAGGGACATCAGCGGCCATAGCAACCGATGCAAAAGAGGTCAGTGTCGTGCTGGCAATCAGCAGAGCTGCCCCAAATTGTTTCAATTTCATCCTGATAATTTCCCTATTCATGGATGAGGACTCGCTAGAGTGCGTAACGGCAACAAACCACGTACAACAAGCTGTTGCATGGCAGATGCATCACTGTCACACATCGCACAGTTATATTATCGGGAAGGGGTAAGGCAAGTAAATCGTTATTTTCAATAACTCTTATAAAACAATTTGTTTTCTGCCGGTTTTTTCTTATAGAAGAAAGCATACATCTTTACAAGAAAAACAGTACAAAAAAACTCCAATAAGATGCACGATACCGCAAACGCATCGCACAATCTCTTCGCAATAGACCTAAAAAGACTGCACAATCGCCTTAATAAATCGTTTCTTGAAAGAAGTTCTTAATCTCTATTAGAATAGAACAGGTCAAAACACCTCAGTTAGGTGCTGCATCTCATCAATAAATCACTTTTATGGAAACCATATAATGATTGCTTTTAAAGCACTCATCATCACAAGATTGGTGCCCAGAAGAAGACTCGAACTTCCACGTCCTTGCGGACACAGGCACCTGAAGCCTGCGCGTCTACCAATTCCGCCATCTGGGCATACCCATTTGCACGCATGGTGAACCGGCTGGGACTCGAACCCAGGACCATTCGATTAAAAGTCGAATGCTCTACCAACTGAGCTACCGGTTCACTTGAGGAGGCTATCTACCCGCTCCCCTAGGGGGCGTCAACCCCGCTTAGGGGAGAAAGACGCCAGCGCAGCAATTTTCTTCTCCTGCTTAAAACGGGGATACCCCTTACAGGAGAAGAAACGCCATATTCCACCTTACAGCTTACTTCTCGACATAAGCCTTAATGATGTGGTCCGGATTCTGCACCATGCCAGAGGCACCAGCCCCACGTTTGACCTTATCGACAGCCTCCATCCCCTCAATGACCTGACCAACAATTGTATATTGGCCATCCAAAGACGGAACGCGATCAAACATGATGAAGAACTGGCTGTTAGCGGAGTTCGGGTCCATAGTACGGGCCATGCCCACTGTCCCACGGTCGAACACGGCCGTTTGGCTAAACTCTGCTGGCAGGTCGGGATATTGGCTACCGCCTGTCCCCGTCCCTGTGGGGTCGCCTGTCTGCGCCATGAAGCCTTCAATCACACGGTGGAACTTCACACCATTATAAAAGCCCTCATTCGCCAAGGTCTCCAAACGCTCCACCGCTTTAGGGGCGAGGTCTGGACGCAGCGCGATGACAACCTTGCCGTCCTTTAATTCCAAAACCAATTTATGCCCGTTTGTTGTCTCTGTCATGGTTGTACCCTCTCCTAAATTATCACTATCAGCCTGCTCACTAGCCCAAGCTTGTGCCAAGCTTCCGCCAGCCGCGCATAAGGCTGTTAAAGCGGTGACGAAATGCCGCCGTTTCATCTCATTATCCTCCTGCTAATTTACCCCGCAAGTGACGAGCTGTCCTGTCACTGACAAAGGGGGAAATATCCCCCCCTAGGCGGGCAATCTCCTTCACAATCCGGCTTGCGGTTGTACGGTGATTCTCTGAGGCCAGCAAAAAGACCGTCTCAATCTCCGGGGCTAAACGCCGTAACGCACCAGAGAGCTGAGTCTCAAAGTCAAAATCCCCCGCAGAGCGCAACCCACGAATAACCGTCCCCGCCCCAGCTTGCCTAACTGCATCAACTAAGAGCGTATCAAAGCCTGTAACAGAGATGCGATCCCGGTGCGGTAGGCTAGCAATCTCTTGCTCTACAAGGCCGCGCCGCTCCTCAAAGCCTAAAAGCGGTGCCTTAGCATCGTTAATCGCCACACCAACCACAACATGATCGAACAACACCGCCGCCCGGTCAATCACATCCAGATGCCCGAATGTGATAGGGTCAAACGTACCGGGGTAGAAACCGATGCGCGGGTTAGTCATCCGTTTTATCATCCGTAGCGGCTTCAGCCGTTTCGGCCTCACCTTCGGCAGACGATTCAGCCTCCTCAGTCTCCTCCTCCATCACGGGGAATACGCTGATGATGCGCTCATCCCCATCGACACGGAAGAGCGTTACCCCCCCTGCCTGACGGGACATCACGCGCACTTGCTCCACTGGCAGACGGATAAGACGGCCTGTATCGGTCACCATCATCACATCTGTACCATCTAGCGTTACAAGCGTGCCGACCACCTCACGACCACGGCGCGCATTGGAGAAGGTCATGTTATTAATGCCCTGCCCCCCACGGCCGGAGACGCGATAATCATACGCGGAGGACCGCCGCCCAAAGCCTGTATCTGTCACAGTGAGAAGGATTTGCTCCTGCGCCTCAAGCGCGGCATAGCGTTCCTCACTCAGTGGGCTATCAGCGAGAATCCCCTCTAGCCCTTCTTCATCAGAGGCGACATCGCTGCTCTCATCAATATCCTCCTCAAGGGTCTCATCCCCCGATTGAGCGGCAAGGACGCGGCGATGTGCATTTGCGGCGCGGAGATAAGCAGCACGCTCCTCCACGCTTGCCTCAACGTGATTCAATACGGCCAGAGAGACCACCTTATCCCCATCAGCGAGGCGAATACCCCGCACACCGGTGCTGCCACGCCCTGCAAAAACACGCAGCACATCATCGGTGATATGGAAGCGAATCGCACGCGCATTACGCGTAGCAAGGAAGACATCCTGCCCCTCCCGGCATGTTGCCACGCCAATGAGCTGGTCATTTTCATCCAGCTTCATCGCGATAAGACCAGAGGAACGAATATTGCGGAAGTCACTTAACCGGTTACGCCGCACATTCCCGCTTGCTGTGGCAAAGACGAGATGCAAATCATCCCACAGCTCCTCATCTTGCGGCAACGGCAGCACGGCAGTGATAGTATCCTCGCCCAATTCTGGCAGCAGATTCACCAAAGCGCGGCCTTTAGCGGTTGGGGCTGCCTCTGGCAAATGCCAGACCTTCATCCGATACGCCTTCCCGCCAGAGGAGAAGAACAACACCCATTGATGAGTATGGGCATTAAAGCTGCGGATGACGATATCATCACCACGCCGCCCTGCTGCCGTACGCCCACGCCCACCACGATTCTGCGAACGGAATAAATCAAGCGGGGTCCGCTTAATAAAGCCATCGCGCGTGATGGTCACAACCATCTGGCCCGGCTCAATCAGGCTCTCATCGGACTGATCACCCAGCGCATCGGAGATTTCCGTACAACGCGGGTCTGCCAGAGCAGCGCGTGCGGCCTGAAGTTCCTCCCGCATGACTTCCATACGGCGG
The DNA here is from genome assembly GCF_026385475.1 of Bombella saccharophila. GTDB lineage: Bacteria > Pseudomonadota > Alphaproteobacteria > Acetobacterales > Acetobacteraceae > Bombella > Bombella saccharophila. The sequence goes on along the minus strand of NZ_JANIDW010000002.1, from coordinate 254,121 downwards.
ACATGGCTGCCGATAATCTCCAACAATTCCGTAATGCGCTGGCTGACCTCTGCCAACTCACCCTGAATCTTCTCCCGCTCAAGCCCTGTTAAGCGTTGGAGACGCAGCTCCAAAATACCGCGCGCCTGTGCCTCGGTAAGATGGACGCGGCCATCAATAATCACATTGCCTTCATCATGGATCAATTCCAGCAACGGCTCTACATCCGCAGCGGGCCATGTACGCGTCATGAGCTGCTCACGCGCTGTAGCGGCATCTGGTGCGGAGCGGATGAGGGCAATGACCTCATCAATATTCGCCACAGCCAGCACCAGACCAACGAGCAAATGCCCACGGTCGCGCGCTTTATTCAAATCGAACCGCGCCCGGCGGAGAATCACATCCTCACGGAAGCGAATAAACGCATCCAACACATCGCGCAGCCCCATCGTACGGGGGCGGCCTTCATCCAGAGCCAGCATATTCACGCTAAAACTCGTCTGAAGCTGCGTAAAGCGATAAAGCTGATTCAACACCACTTCCGGCGTAGCATCACGCTTTAGCTCAATCACCACCCGCATACCGGAGCGATCACTCTCATCGCGGATGTCGGAAATGCCTTCAATATCCTTAGAGCGGACAAGGTCGGCAATCTTCTCCTGCAACGTCGCTTTATTGACCTGATAAGGAATCTCTGTCACCACAATGGCAAAACGGTCTTTACGGATTTCCTCAATCTCAGCACGGGCACGCACAGGGATAGAGCCACGGCCTGTCTCATAAGCCTGCCGGATACCCCGGCGGCCCATAATAATTCCCCCCGTTGGGAAGTCCGGCCCCGGGACAATCTGCATGAGGTCTTCAAGCGTCATATCCGGGTTAGCAATAAGGGCTAGGACAGCATCAATCACCTCGCCCGGATTATGGGGTGGGATGTTCGTCGCCATACCCACCGCAATACCGGATGCCCCATTAACTAAAAGATTCGGGAAGGCAGCCGGAAGAACCTGCGGCTCTTGCTCGCTCTCATCATAATTAGGCTGGAAGGCAACCGTATCGCGGTCAATATCATCCAGCAAAAAGGAGGCTGATTTTGCTAAGCGGGCCTCGGTATAGCGCATAGCCGCAGGGCTATCCCCATCGACAGAGCCAAAATTACCCTGCCCATCCACAAGCCGCACACGCATGGACCATGATTGCGCCATGCGGACCATAGCATCATAAATGGAGCTATCACCATGAGGGTGATATTTACCCATCACGTCACCGACCGCGCGGGCCGATTTACGATAAGGCTTATCCGCCGTAAAGCCGCTCTCTCGCATAGCGTACAAAATACGGCGATGCACAGGCTTCAACCCATCGCGCACATCTGGCAAAGCGCGGGAGACGATCACCGACATCGCATAAGCCAGGTAAGAGGAGCGCATTTCCTCCTCAATCGTTACTGGGAGACGGTCGGAGGGTAAAATATCGTGCGGCTCGCTCAAGACAAATCAACCTATTTTCTATAAATGGTTAGGGTCCCTAGCATAGCCTATTCTACCGAGAGTTCCTAGTTTGTTCCGTCCATCCTCTTTTATCGCGCTCTTTTTACCCTTATGAGCCACCCTGCTGCCCCCTTTATCACACCCCTCCCATGGCAGCCGCCTGCGGCATTTTTCCCCCTCTGCCGCACGACAGAACATTCCGTTTTTCTCGATAGTGGCGGCCCTGCCACACAAGACCGCCATCGTTGGAGCTTGCTTTGCCCCCGCCCGGTGGCTCATCTCACCCTGCCTTTGGCAGAGATACACCAGTTTCCCCAAATATTACGCCAGTTCCTCACCACTCATGCCCCCGCTACACCGTTAGAGCCTATGGATGACGCTCTGCCCTTTCTGGGTGGGGTGATTGGTATGCTCAGCTATGAGGCGGGTATGCGCTATGCAGGTCTAACCTCCCGCCATCAAACAGAATGCCCCGCCTTAACAGCCCTTGCCTGCCGGGATTTCTTCCTCTTTGACCGGCGCGCACAAAAATTATGGTGGGTCAGCGCGGAAGGGCTCCCTCCCCCCGCTATGCCCACCCCAACGCATAAACCCGCCCTAACACCACATCTCACCCCTCATGCCACGCAAAATGCCTCACACTGGCAAGAGGCTGTACAAACTATGCGGCGTTACATTGCAGCCGGCGATATCTTCCAAGCGAACCTCACTATGCGCTGGTATGCTGACCGCCCCGCAGGGTTGGACCTCCCACTTTTATATGAGCAACTCCGCACCCAATGCCCTGCCCCCTTTGGGGCGTGGTTTCATACACCGGATTTTACGCTGCTCAGTGCCTCAGTTGAGCGGTTTATCGCCCTTGATGCCGAGGGCATGATTGAGACACGGCCCATTAAAGGCACCTGCCCCATCAGCCCAGACCCACAACAGAATGACGCTTTCAAAGAGGCTCTCCGCCATGATGAGAAAGAGCGGGCGGAAAACCTCATGATTACCGACCTGATGCGCCATGATATTGGGCAAGTCTGCCAGCTTGGCAGCGTCACCGTGCCGCAGCTTTTTGCGGTCGAGGCGTTTGCCCATGTGCATCATCTTGTCTCTAGCGTGCAAGGGCGGCTCAGACCGGGGTTGGATGCAGCGGACCTCCTCGCCGCCACAATACCGCCCGGCTCCGTCACCGGGGCCCCAAAATATCGGGCTATGGAGATTATTGATGAGGTCGAGACCTCCGCACGCGGGGCCTATTGTGGGACGCTTTTCCGCCTCGGATGGGACGGCACGCTTGATAGTGCCGTTATCATCCGCAGTATCAGCGTAACAGCCAAGACCCTTGCCATCGGGGCTGGTGGGGGCATCACATATCCCTCCCACCCAGAGCGCGAATATGAGGAAATGTGCCTCAAAGCCGCGCCTCTTTTAAAGGTGCTTCGCCATTATGGCTCATAAGGTCATCCCCCCTTATCTCTGGCTGAATGACACGCTCCACCCAGCGGACCAACCGGCCATTATGGCCCAAGACAGAGGCTACCTCCTCGGTGATGGGCTCTTTGAGACCATGCAGCTTTATAATCACCGCGTGCCTTTACTAGAGGCTCACCTCACCCGGCTAGAAGAAGGCTGCCGCCTATTGCACATCCCCACACCTCAGCGCACTCTTATTGAGAGGGCACTCCACCAACTTATAGAGGCCAACCACCTCACTCATGGCTCTGTGCGCTTGACGCTCACACGCGGCCCCGGCCCGCGGGGCTTAGCCCCACCAGCTCACCCAAACCCGACCTTGCTCATCACAACCGCCCCACCACTGCAACACCCACCCCAGCCTATCCGCCTGCATATCAGCACGCAGCGGCGGGACCCTCACTCTATGTTGAATCGGGTGAAATCACTCAATGCATTACCGGCCATCCTCGCCCGTTTAGAAGCCCAAGACCATGGGGCAGATGATGCGCTTTGGCTCACCCATGAAGGCTCCATTACCGAAGCCACTGCGGCAAGCTTCCTAGCTTTGATAGACGGACGATTAGTAACACCTCCCCTCTCCACCGGCATCCTCCCTGGTATTACGCGCGCACGATTGCTCGCCGCTGGGATGTGTGAAGAGCAACTTTTGAGCAACAATGACATTCCCCTTCTACAAGGGGCATGGCTGGCCACGGCCCTTAACCTCACCCCGATTGCCGCGATTGGGGGATATGCACTGCCACCTCAGCCAGAGCGCAGCGCAGAGTTACGGCGCATCCTCTATGACCATCCCATCTTGAATCCCCCCACCCAAACAGCCACATCTGCCTCATGACTGCACATACACATACCCCCGCTCCCACCGCCACGCCCAAGGCCCCCATCGCCCGGCGCAACCCCATCGTGCTAGAGCAGCTTGGCCGCACCCGCACGGATTCCTACGCGTGGATGAAAGATGAAAACTGGCAGAAGGTCTTAAGAGACCCTTCCATTCTACGCGATGATATCCGCACCCATTTAGAGCACGAAAACGCCTATACAAAGGCCATGCTGGCCGAGACCGTCCCCTTACAAGAGGCCCTCTTTAAAGAGATGGTCGGCCGGATTCCTCCTGCTGAAGAATCCGTCCCGCTCCCCTCTGGCCCGTGGCTATATAGCTTACGTTTTGAGAAAGACGCCCAATATCCCCTCCATGTCCGCCGCCCCCGCAAAGCTGGCACTAACGAGGCCGATGGGCCGGAAGAAATTCTCCTTGATGTCAACAAGCTTGCCGCTCAACATAGCTTCTACAGCCTCGCCCAAGCTGCCCATACCGAAGACCACCGCTATTACGTCTATGCTGAGGATGTACAAGGCTCAGAGGTCTATCGCATTCAGGTCAAAGACCTCTCCACAGGGACACTCTGCGCCCCAGCGGTGGAGAGCTGTACCGGCAGCTTCACCCTTTCGCCGGATAGCCAATATCTCTTTTGGATTTACCGCGATGATAATGGCCGCCCCTCCCGTATTTATCGCCGCCCCCTGCGTGGGGGGGATGATACGCTCGTCTTTGATGAGACCGACCCCGGTTTCTTCCTCAGCATTGGGGTGAGTGCCTCCCGCGCATGGATTATCATCGAGCGCGGGGACCATGATACGAATGAGACCCTCCTCATCCCCGCAGCGGAGCCAACAGCCCCTCCAAAATTAGCCGCCCCCCTCGTGCGGGGAGAACGCTATAGCCTCACCCATTGGAATGACCGTTTTATCATCCTCACCAATGCAGGGGGGGCGGTTGATTTCAAGCTCATGACCGCACCAGAAGCCACGCCAGACCGGAGCCATTGGCGGAACTTCCTCCCTTATGAGGAAGGCCATTTCCTCCTCGGTGTTAGTACAGGGCGCGAGCATCTCGCTTGGATAGAACGGCGCAATGGCAATACGGAAATCTTCATCCTTGACCATAAGGATGCTGATAAAGGGGCGATTCGCACCCATGCACGCCGTATCAGCATGGATGAGCCAGCCTATACGCTCAGCCTCCTCGGGGTGTTGGAATATGACGTGCCTATTCTGCGTTATATTTACCAATCCCCCACCACACCGGCCCATTGGTATGATTACGATATGCAGACAGGGCAAAAGACCCTCCGCAAAGTGCGGGAGGTCCCCTCCGGGCATGACCCTGCCGCTTATGAAACACGCCGCCTTTTTGCTAAAGCACAGGATGGCGCGTTGGTTCCCATCACCCTCTTGATGAAAAAAGGCACGGAGCTAAATGGGAAGAACCCCATGTTGCTCTATGGCTATGGCTCTTATGGTATCTCTATGGAGGCCAGCTTCTCCACCACTGCGCTAAGCTTGGTGGATCGTGGAGTCATTTACGCTATAGCCCATGTGCGTGGTGGCAGTGAGAAAGGATGGGGGTGGTTCCTAGACGGGCGAGCCACCAAAAAGACCAACAGCTTTACCGACTTCATCAGCTCTGCTCATTATTTGATTGATGAAGGCTATACCGCACCACGCCGCATTGTCGCCCATGGGGGCTCTGCTGGGGGGCTGCTTATGGGGGCGATTGCCAATATGGCTCCGGAGCTTTTTGCCGGGATTGCGGCCCAAGTGCCCTTTGTGGATATGCTCAACACAATGTCGGACATCTCCCTCCCCCTCACCCCGCCGGAATGGCCAGAATGGGGTAATCCTCTCACCGACCCAGAGGCTTACGATCTCATCGCCAGCTATTCCCCTTACGATAACATCCGGCCTGTCCCCTATCCGGCGATTCTGGCGATGGGGGGTTTATCTGACCCACGCGTCACCTATTGGGAGCCAGCAAAATGGATTGCCCGTTTGCGAGAGGAAGCCAAGGGCGGGCCTTTCCTCTGTCATATCAATATGGAGGCAGGCCATGGCGGCTCCTCCGGGCGGTTTGCACGTTTGAAGGAAGTCGCCCTCGTGCAAGCCTTCGCATTATGGAGCCTCCAACGCGCTAACGCATAACCCCTCCATTAAAGCGGGGGAGAGCCTTATTGGAGGTCATCCCCCTCGCTATCCATATCCATCTCTGCAAGCTGGGAGCAAATCTTACCTAGCCGGGAATCACCCTGCCCCACGCCCTCCCCGCAAGCTGTGCGCGCATCTTTACCGCAGCTTTTAATCACGCTCTCCATGTCCGATTCCAAAACATCGCGGACAAGCCCAACGTCAAAGCTACGTTGTGCGGTTTCCTCAACATCGAGCTGCTTTTGCACCTTTCGCATCTCATGCAGATTATTCACACAAGCTGTGCTGACGACACGCGTATGGTCGCGCAAAACGGCGAGGATGTTGTTCACGACCGCGCCTTTTTCATTCACTGCGGGGTCATCATCATCCGTGCGGGCAGAGCCATCAGCCCATGCCACCCCCATCGAACTCATAAAAACAAGGCTCAAAAGCCCCCCTAAAAGGCGGGACCGGCGGGACAAGAAGAAAGAAAACTGGCTCATTCCCCTACCATAATCCGAAAAACATGAAGGGGAAATGGGGCTTTTGCACGACATCACCTTGACTCACCCCTCCATTACAGGCTATGCGGTCGCCAAGTTTCGCGGGCGTGTTAGCCCTGCATTATGAGAGCCACTACCTTGCAAAAAGGTGGGGAGGCGCATCTTTTGGTCGGGGAGCCTGAACATTATGAAGATTCGTAATAGCCTGAAATCCGCTAAGATTCGTGATAAAAACTGCCGCGTTGTTCGCCGCCGTGGCCGCGTTTATGTCATCAATAAACAAAACCCACGTATGAAGGCTCGTCAGGGCTAAGTAACGGATTTATGGGGACGCACCGCTTGATGTGCTGCGTACTTCATGCTCTGCCCCCTTATAAGGGGGGGAAGCCTCTTGCCTTCTGGCTGGGGGCTTTTTTTTGTTTTACGACTACCCCGCTCGCCTATGCAGCAGCCCCGACTCATCCCACGCCTGCTGCCTCTGCCCCCCCTAAGGCTCATAGCCTCAGCTTAAAAGAGAAAATCACCCAAACCGAACAGGCTCTCGCCACAGAGCAAGACGATCAAAAAGCCCAAGCCTTGATGAAAAAGGCCGAAACATTACGCCTCTATACCGTGCAAAATAGTGGCCGTTTACTGCTGAGCGAAGCGCAAGAGGCCATCCAAAAAGGCCATACGGATGAGGCTGAACGCGCCCTCTCTGCCGCTTTGACCCTTCAGCCGGATAATGCCTTTCTCCGCCGCCAACGCGCAGCGATTCGCTTTATCGGCAATGACCTCACCGGCACGGTAGAGGACCTCCAAGTCGCCCTTGTGCATGACCCCGGTGATGCTCAAAGCTGGGATTTGCTCGCCCGCACGCAAGAGCATCTCCATCACCCTCATCAGGCCCTCCATGCTTATACGGAGGCCCTCACCCATGCCCCGCTCCTCCCCAATGGGCAAAAACGCTACCAACAGCTAGAGCAACGCGCAAACGGCACACCGGATTAACCATCCGCCTTACATAAAAGATACCGGGTCCACATCTACATCAATGCGCGCGTCATTCTTGCAAGTCACCCCTGCGAGCCAATGGCGCAAAACGGGTTGGAGGGCGATGTCACGCCGTGTTCGCAAAAGGAGGCGGAAGCGATACCGCCCGCGTAACAACGCTAAAGGTGCAGGGGCCGGGCCTAAAATCTCCATCCCCTCCCCATGCGGGCCATTAAGGGCTAGATGGCGAGCAAGGGCCTCGGCATGCGTCTCCTTAGGAGCACTGACAATCACAGCTGCTAACCGCCCATAGGGGGGCCAAAAGCCGGGGCGGCGTTGGGCGGCCTCCTGCTCCATAAAACGGATAAAATCATTCTCTATAAGAGCCTGCATAACGGGGTGATCCCCCACATAGCTTTGCAGCATCACACGGCCGGGTTTTGAGCCACGCCCTGCCCGCCCTGCCACTTGATGAAGAAGCTGCATCGTCCGCTCAGCCGCCCGTAAATCCCCCCCGCCTAGGCCAAGGTCTGCATCCACGACCCCTACAAGGGTGAGGTCGGGGAAGTGCCAGCCCTTCGCGACAATTTGCGTCCCGATGATGAGATCCACCTCCTTTTGGGCAATTTTGCGGACTGCCTCCTCCATCGCAGCGGGAGAGGTTAAGGTATCAGAGGCCATAACCAGCAACCGGGCCTCCGGGAAGCGCGCTTGTACCTCCTCATGAATCCGCTCTATCCCCGGGCCAATGGGCACGAGGCTATCTTCCGCCTCACAAGCGGGGCAGGCTTTCATTAAAGGTTGGGTATAGTCGCAATGATGGCACGCTAAAATCCGCCGCCGCCGATGCTCCACCATCCATGCCGCACAATGCGGGCACTGGATGCGATGCCCACAAGCCCGACATAAAGTCAGCGGGGCATAGCCACGCCGGTTGAGGAACAACATGCTTTGCTCCCCCGCCTTCATGCCATCCTCAATGCTTTCACATAATAAAGGGGAGAGGAACAAGCCACGCTCCGGCCCGTGGTCACGCATATCAATCAGGCTAATCTCTGGCATACAGGCTGGCCCGTGCCGCGATTCGAGCACCTCATGACGGAAGCGGCCCTTCTGGACATTCACTAATGTTTCCATAGAGGGCGTTGCTGAAACCAAAATCGCCGCAGCCCCGGCAAGGCGCGCTCGCACAATGGCCATATCCCGCCCATGATACAGCACCCCTTCCTCCTGCTTATAGGTGCTCTCATGCTCCTCATCGACCACAACAAGCCCTAACGCAGCAAAGGGAAGAAACAGGGCCGAGCGCGCACCCACAACCACGCGCTGCTGCCCATCTGCCACCGCACGCCATGTCTCCCGCCGGGCCTTCTGCCCTAAATCGGAATGCCAAATCGCCGGAATAGTGCCGAAACGTTTGGCAAAACGCTCCGTCCATTGGGTTGTTAAGGCAATCTCTGGCACCAAGACCAGCACTTGCCGCCCGTGCCGCAGAGCCGCCGCCACAGCCTCGAAATACACTTCCGTTTTGCCAGAGCCCGTTACTCCCTCTAGCAAGGTTACATTAAAAGCGCGCTCCTCCACTGCTTCTATCAAAGCATGAGCAGCCTCAGCTTGCTCGGCTGATAAAGTGGGCGGGGCGTAATCAGGCTCAGGCGGCGTGGCACTCATGGGGGAGCCTTCCAGCACGCTCTCCTCCAGCACACCGGCATGTGCTAAGCCGCGAATCACCGCCGCGCTCGCCCCACTTTGCGCGCTTAATGCCGCTGTACTGGCCGGGCCATGAGCCGCCAACGCGGCTAAAACCGCGTTACGCGCGGGGGTAAGCCGTAAAGACTCTGGCAACGGGCCGGCTTTACGGGCCCACCCAAGCATCGGCTTCATCCCTCCCCCTTGGGCAGGCACGCGCAGCGCAATGGCGAGCACCATACCCGGCGCACTCAGCCCATAAGCAGCTACCCAGTCGATAAAATGCCGTAACGTCTCCGGTAAGGCAGGGATGTGCGTCTCCACGCTAATAATCGCGCGTAAAGAGCTAAACGCCACATGTCGGCTAGAGCGTGGCGGGCGAAGGTCCACCGGTAAATGTGTTGGCTCGGCCTCCCACACACAGCCTACGATCTCCTGCCGCCCCAAGGGGACGCGCACCACCGTGCCCGGTGCCAAAGGCGTATCGAACTTATAATCCAACGGCCCCGTAAAAGGACGTGGCACAAGGACGGAAAGACGATGACCGGCTTCCCGTCTCCTGCTATGGGGGGAGAGGCGTTGTTCTGCCATATCGCATCACCTTACCCTCTCCGGCGGGGAAATACCATGAGCCATCTACCAACGCGCACGCCTTCATCGCTTACGCTACATACCGCGCAAGAGGCCCTCACCGCGTGGCAAGAATGGCTCCTCTACGAAAAACGCGCCAGTAAAGCGACCTGCATAGCCTATCAACATGATGTTGCCCTCGCTTTAGGCTTCTTCAGCCGTCATTTTGGAGGGGAGCTGCCTCTACACGCTCTTGCTCGCCTCTCTTTAACCGACTTCCGCTCATGGCTGGCCCATGAGACAACACGTGCAGAGCAGAACGCCCGCCGCCATCCCCATAGCCGCCATACACAAGATGGCCATGCCCGCAGCCGCGCCCGCCGCATCTCCGCTCTACGCTCTTTTTACCGTTATTTGGAAAAAGAACATCACCTCACCAACCCCGCTTTAACCCTCCTTCGTAGCCCACGGTTAAAAACCCGCTTGCCCCGCCCCCTTACGCCAGACGCTGCACGCCTCGCCCCAGAAGGCATTGCAGAGCAAACCGTTAATCCTCATTTTGCTGCACGTGATGAAGCCCTCTTTACCTTGCTCTATGGTGCAGGTTTGCGAATCAGCGAGGCTCTCTCCCTCTCTATCGGGGATATAGAACGCCTCAGTGATGATATGCTGTTCATCACCGGTAAGGGCGGTAAAGAGCGCGCCGTGCCGATTCTACCACCTGTTAAGCAAGCCTTGGAGCGTTGGTTAGCAGCACATCCTTACCGCCATGCAGAGGCTCCCTTCTTTTGTGGGGTACGAGGGGGACGACTGAATCCGGCCATCGCACAACGGGCCATGCGCCAATGGCGCATGATGGAAGGACTGCCCGATTCTGCAACACCGCATGCCTTACGCCATGCTTTTGCCTCTCATCTCCTGCAAAATGGGGCCGACCTTCGCACGATTCAGGAGCTGTTGGGCCATGCCAGCCTCTCTAGCACGCAAATCTACACCCTTGCTGATGAACAACACCTCATGGATGTATGGCAGAAAGCCCATCCCCGTGCTGATACATCCCCCTAACCAACATAAATGGCTGATGATGACCTTCCCCCGCGCTCTCAAAGTGATAATCCCAACCATGATGATGGCTCTCTTGAACCTCATCCTGCCCATAGCCTATGCGAGCGAGCCGGGGCCTGCTTGTCGGCAGAGGCATCTCACCACCATCACCTTGCAAGAGACAGGCTATTATCTAACCTCTGTGGCACAGATTCATGGCCGGTCCCTCTCCATGATTATTGATACAGGCTCGGAGGGGAGCTTGCTCACACCAGAGGCTATTAGCCAATTACATCTCACACCCAATGCAGAAGAAGCCGCCATCATCTCCGGGGCGGATGGGCATGGTCATGTTGTCCCCACTATTGAGCTGGCCTCCCTCACACTCGGCCATGTGACCTTTCATCAACCGATTATGCCTTTAGGGGCCTTACCCGCCTTCCCCGCGATTCAACCGCCCGTATTGGGGTTAATTGGGATGGATTTGCTCGGCCATTATGATCTTGACCTTGATCTTCCTCACCATCAGTTAAGCCTTTGGGACGTTCATGCGCGCTCTATGCTCTGCCAACAACCTCCCTTTTGGCCGTATCAGAGCCAGAGGCTCACCGCAGGGCGGGTGAGAGGGCGATTCTTCATCCCCTTTACCTTAGACGGCCAAGATGGTGTGGCCTTAATTGATAGTGGAGCACGCTCGCACATCATCAGCAAAGAGTTCGTCTATAAACTCGGCATTACAAAAGAAGCACTCGCCCAAGACCCCGGCGGTATTAGTGCAGGTATTGGCGATAAAGAACATCGCTACCATTGGCACCGTTTTGGCCGCCTCACCTTGGGGGGGCAAACCCAGCTGCACCCAGTCCTTACGGTGACATCCCTGCATGAACAAGCTGATATGCTCCTTGGGGCAGATTGGCTGATGCATCATCACCTATGGCTCTCCGCAGGACCGGAAGGTGCCGTATTTGTCCAAACCGCTCATGAGGCAAACCCTCCGCAGAAAAAGTGAAAAAATCATTTTTCACTATTGCCAGCCCTGCTCTATCCCGCTAAACAGACGCCATCCCACGGGACAGACCTTTTTGTAGGGTCGTTGAGACTGCGGGTGTAGCTCAGTTGGTTAGAGCGCCGGCCTGTCACGCCGGAGGTCGCGGGTTCGAGCCCCGTCACTCGCGCCACTCTTTATTCAAAGGGTGGCGTTTTTGTATCATCCCCCCTCTCAAAAATAAAAAACTTACCCCATGCGATGAGAAATCGCTTGCATCCAGCGCGCTGCTGCCCGACATCTCTGCCCATGGCTTATATCATCAAGGAATTATTCGCTACATTGCAAGGCGAGGGAGCCCATGCGGGCCGTGCGGCTATCTTCTGCCGGTTTGCAGGCTGTAACCTCTGGTCTGGCCGGGAGGAGGACCGCCATAAAGCCCAATGCAACTTCTGCGATACGGATTTTATCGGCACGAATGGCCCCGGTGGAGGCCGTTTTGCACATGCCGATTCCCTTGCAGAGGCCCTAGAATCATGCTGGCGCGCCCATACAGATGACGCAGCACATCGCTATGTCGTCTTTACAGGGGGGGAGCCTTTGCTTCAGCTTGATGATGCCCTCATCAAAGCCACAAAGGCCCGCGGCTTTACCCTCGCAGTAGAAACTAATGGAACACTCCCCGCCCCTGCGGGGCTTGATTGGATATGCGTTAGCCCCAAACCGGGCCAGTCGCTCGTACAAACCCATGGTCATGAGCTTAAACTCGTCTATCCCCAACCAAGCCTCACACCAGAGCAATTCGCGGGGCTAGCCTTCCAACATTTCTGGCTCCAACCTATGGATGGGCCAGAGCGCATCGCTAACACAAGGCACGCTGTGCAGTATTGCCAAGCGCATCCGCAATGGCGTCTTAGCCTGCAAACTCATAAACTCATCGGGATTGCCTAATTATGCCCAATGCTCCCCTTTCCGCCAGCCATCAAGCCGCGCAGAATCGCCGTGCGCTTGTCCTGTTCTCCGGCGGGCAGGATTCTGCAACATGCCTCGCATGGGCGTTGCAGCATTTTGAGCATGTCGAGACGGTCGGCTTTGCCTATGGCCAACGCCACGCCATCGAGCTGGAATGCCGCAATACCCTTCGCCACGGCCTAACAGAACAGAACCCTCTTTGGGCAAAAAAGCTGGGGGAGGACCATATGATTGACCTCGCCAGCCTTGGGGCCCTCTCCGACACAGCCCTCACCCGTGATGCTGAAATCAGCATGGGGGAGAATGGCCTACCCAACACCTTTGTGCCGGGGCGCAATCTCATCTTCCTCACCTTTGCGGCAGCCTTAGCCTTTCGCCGTAGCCTCCGCCATATTGTCACCGGCGTGTGTGAGACGGATTATTCCGGCTATCCTGATTGCCGCGATGATACCATCAAAGCCCTGCAAGTCGCCCTTAATCTCGGCATGGAGCAACGCTTTGTCCTCCACACACCGCTTATGTGGATCAATAAAGCGCAGACATGGCAACTCTGCCACGAGCTTGGCGGGGATAGCCTTGTGGACATCATCCGCCATGAGAGCCATTCTTGCTATAAAGGGGAACGCTCCCATGAGCATCCATGGGGCTTTGGCTGTGGGGATTGCCCCGCCTGCGCCTTGCGTGCTGAAGGGTGGCGGCACTATCAGGAGGGGTTATGAGCGACATCACCCGCACAGAACTCGTTTTTACCCGGCGTTTCTGCATGGGGCATCGGCTTATCTCTGGCTGTAGCGAGCGTTGTGCCATCCCACATGGGCATAATGAATATGTCACCGTCACGCTCATCCCCGGCCCTAACGCCCCGCAGGGTCAGAGGCTTGATGGGCACCATAATATGATGCTGCCCTTTGCAGAGGCCAAAGGCCGTTGGCATCGCTTTATTGATGAGCGGATGGACCATAGCTTTCAGCTTTCCGCATCCGACCCGCTCTTACAATGGTTCACAACACATGAACCCCAACGCCTAGAGCGAATCGTCGTTACACCGGGTGACCCAACAACGGAGCTGCTCGCTGCCCTGCTGATGAGCAAACTACAAGCCTTCCTCACCGCCCAAGGCGGGCTACTTGCCCCTGCAAGTTTAGAGATTAAAGAAACACCCACCAACACGGTGCGCCTGCATGGCGAGCCGACCCCCTATCTCCCATTAGTGGACCGCCCCGCAGAGCAATGCTGGTGGCACCGGGCTGATGACAGTACGCGCGATTAAACCCGCACGCACAACCACGTCAATCGCGCATCAACCCCATGACTTCCTGCCGCGCTTGGGCATCTTCAGCCCATAAACCGTAAGACCCTGTCGTGACGGTCGTAGCACCGGGGCTACGCACACCACGGAGGCTCATGCACATATGCTCTGCCTCTATCATGACCAGCACGGCTTTAGGCTCCAATATCTCCACAAGGGCTTGGACAATCTGGTCCGTTAGTCGTTCTTGTAATTGAGGGCGGCGTGCATAGCCCTCCACAACACGGGCTAACTTGCTTAGGCCCGTCAAACGCCCGCCCTCTGGCAGATACGCCACATGCGCCCGCCCGATAACCGGCAAGAGATGATGCTCGCATGTAGAATGGAAGCGAATATCCTTCACCAACACCATCCCACTATGATGATCCGCACTGAATTGCTTTTTGAGATGGTCGCGCGGGTCCTCATACAGGCCGGAGAAAATCTCCAGATACATCTTGGCTACACGCTCTGGCGTATCGCGTAGCCCCTCACGGCTAGGGTCCTCCCCTATAGCGAGCAGAAGCTCCCGCACGCCACCGGCAATGCGCTCCAACGCGTCCTCTGGCTGAATGATAGCCCCGGCTGCGCCCTCTGGCGTGGGTTTTGCCTCTGTTACTGCCTTTATCGTCTTACGCGCCATTCAACACTCCCCATCACCACATAGCCCCATTATCGCCGTGTTACATCCCCGGCTATACGCTCCATCCCTGCTAACGCCTCCGCGATGGAACGTCCAGCAATCTCAAGCTTTGGTGCGATTTCCACAAGCGGTTCTAACACAAAAGCGCGCTCAAACAGATGAGGGTGCGGCACGCTCAGCGCAGGATGCTCGATAACACGCTCCCCATAGAAAAGAAGGTCAATATCCACAGCACGCTCACCCCAGCGACGCCCCGGCATGCGGCCTAAACGCTGCTCAATCTCTTTGCATAAGCGCAATACCGTCTGCGGGGGCAGGGTCGTACGCCCTAGGGCTGCGATATTTACAAAAGGCGGTTGGTCCTCCACCCCCCACGGGGCACTATCATAAAAGGAGGAAACAGCCTCTATCTCCATCCCCTCATAATGGCCGAGCGATTCCACCGCGGCGCGTAACACCGCCTCGCGCTCCCCCAAATTCGCCCCTAAAGAAAAACCCACTTCATGCGCTCGCTGCTGCGCCACCGTCACAGAGACATCTTCCACCGGATGCGGTACAGGGGCAGACGGTTTACGCACCGTTACAGAAACCTGCTCCACCACAGCATGAGCCGCCAACACAGCATGACCAATCTGCGCGGCTAATGTCTCTATCAAATGATAGGTCGTATCATGGAACACTGCCTCAGCAATCTGGCATAGCTGGCCATAACAGACGGCCTTTTCGTAATCATCCGCACTTGTCGCAGCAGAAAGGTCCGCCTGCACATCTATTGAGATATAAAAACGCTGGCCGAGGCGTTGCTCCTCCCCATGCACACCATGAGGGCCAAAAAGGCAAAGATCATGCACACGCACATGCGATAAAGGAGCAGTAATCACGCTGTCTCTCCCACCATAGCACAAGCCGCCCCCTCATCGCGCCCAGCCAATAATGCCGCCATTGTAAGGGCATCTTTGTGCGCTTGAACATCATGCACACGCACCATACAAGCCCCCTCTGCGGCCCCATAAAGATGAGTGGCCAATGTTGCAGGCAAGCGGGCCTCCACCTCTCGGCCAAGCAACTTCCCAAAAAGCGACTTACGCGACACACCGAGCAGAATAGGCCGCTCATAATACGCCCCTAATGCGCGCATATGCCGTATTGCCCATAGATTTTGCTCTACTGTTTTGCCAAAGCCAATGCCGGGGTCCAGCATAATCTTCTCCCGCGCAATACCCGCTTGCTCAGCCAACGTAAGGGAGTGGTCAAAAAAACGTTGCCACTCATCCCATAAATCCAACTGCGGGGTAACCTCTTGTCGGTTATGCATCACTGCAACAACCGCCCCGCCTTCCGCCACGACAGAGGCCATAGCCGGGTCCGCCTGCAACCCCCACACATCATTAATCATCTGCGCCCCAGCTTTTAACGCCCGGCGTGCAACAGAGGCTTTAGTGGTATCGATAGACAATACCGCCCCCTCATCCACTAAAGGAGGAATGACAGAGGCTAGACGTATCCATTCCTCATCCGCCTCCACAGGGGTAAAACCCGGCCTTGTAGATTCCGCCCCAAGGTCCAAAACATCAGCCCCTTGGGCGCGTAATAGACGCGCTTGCTGGAGTGCCGCCTCCGGGGTGAAAAACTGCCCCCCATCGGAGAATGAATCCGGCGTGACATTCACAATCCCCATAATGAGAGGACACCGTCCCGGCGATGTGAGGTCAGACGGACCATAAGCCGCAATCTGTTCAACAAGGGTAGGTTTCATCTATCCGCACCACCTTACATACAAGGCATCGGCACGCCTAACCCTTCTGCGCAAGGGTCAAGAACTGCTCCATTTGCGCCATATCCAACGCACCGGGGGCAATTGCAGCTTGGCCAAATAGGAAGGTCGGCGTCCCTTGCACACCAACCATTTGCGCTTGATGTAAATTCGTAGCGAGCAGGCCCATAACAGCCGGGCTTGCCATATCTTTTTCAAACCGTGTTAGGTCCAGCTTTAAACCCTTCGCAATATCACGAATACGCTCCATGCTTGGCTTAGCATTGTCCTCCATTAAACGGCGGCGCATCGCATCATATTGCCCTTGAAAAGCCGCCGCATAAATCGCCCGTGCTTCCAAAATACTGGCTTCACCCAATACAGGGATGACCTTTTCCACCAAGCGCACATCAGGATGTTTTGTAAGGAATTGATCCACCAGCGGGGCCGCCTTACGGCAATAACCACAACGAGGGTCGAGGAACTCTACAACCGTAACTTGCCCTTGTGGATTACCCCGCACCGCATAAGAAGGCGCGGTGGAAAGAGCCGCCCAATTCGCCCGTACAGCCGCTTTTGCTTGGGCATCCTGCTGCGCTGTCGCTTGTTGACGGATAGACTGAATCGCATCAGAGAGGATAGTCGGGTCCGTCTTTAAGGCATTACGGACAATCTCTATAATAGCAGCACGTTGTTGGGGGTTAAAAACATCTGTTCCGGCCGCATGGGCTTGCTGCAAAAAAGCCCCTCCCCCTACAGGTAGGCCAATACATAACGCTAATGCACATGCTGCTACATAATTCTTCATGCTCATGCCTTCCAATACCTTCAATAATATGGCCCTCAGGCCGCTCCTTTTACACAAAACGGTCCAACCATCACAATTCCCATGAAAAGAGCTTGCTCTTTCCCTGCCGACCGCTTTAACGCTATGATAGCTTTTCTGGAAGCTCACCATAGCTTTCCACAGTCTGAATGACCACCTAACTTAAACGTGACCGCAAAATACTGGAGAGCCGCCACCGTGCCACAGCATGACAGCCAGACACCCTCATCCTCCTGCCTGTCTAAAAGACCAACCCGCCGGTGGGTCCGCCATTGTGCCTTACTGGCCTCTGTCAGCCTTTTAGGTGGTACACTTAGTGCATGCTCCAGCGGTAAGAGCCTTAAACATCATCTCTTTGGCCCAACAAACGCACCTAATAGCGGTATTGTTGTCGCTGATGAACCCCAAGCCGCGCTAATTGGGCGGGATGTCCTCGCCCGAGGGGGTAATGCCGCCGATGCTGCAACAGCCACAGCCTTTGCGCTCTCCGTCACGCTGCCCTCACGCGCCTCTCTTGGCGGGGGTGGGGCCTGCCTTGTCGTCCGCCCTGGCAAAGCGGCCGAGAGCATCACCTTTGTCCCTGTTAATGGCAGTGGCCCAACAGGCGATCGCCCGGCCTCCGTCCCGATGGTCGCACGCGGGTTGTTCCTCCTGCATCTACGTTATGGCTCTGTTCAATTTGGCGAGACAATCGACCCCGCCATTACCCTTGGCCAACAGGGCATTACTGTCAGCCGTCTCCTTTCAGACGATATTGCGACTGTCAAAGCACCGCTCTTTTCCAATGAAGGCATGCGCGCTCTTTTAAGCAAAGATGCCACCGGCACGGCTGTGAGCGAGGGAGATCAGCTCACCCAACCACGCCTGACCTCCTTCCTCTCCCGCCTCAAACTTGTAGGGGTTGGTGACCTCTATACAGGTGCGCTCTCTGACGTATTTGTCTCACAAGCGAACCAAGCGGGAGCGGCCCTCACGCGTGATGACCTTCGCCACGCCATACCCGGATGGACCAAAGCCCTCTCTCTCTCTGATGGGCAATATAGTCTCAATTTCCTAGCCCCCCCTGCTGATGGTGGGATCGGCAGTGCGGCGGCCTTCAGCCGTGGTCTACCAGCAGAAAATGTCGTTAATGCCTGGCGGCATTCTGGCTCGCACAACAGCCTTCGGGACGCACAAAGCTTTATTACCTCTGGCCAGAGTGATGCCACAGGCTTACCCCCGCTCCCTGCCTCAACCTCCTTTGTGGTGCGCGACGGCAAGGGTCTAAGCGTCGGTTGTGTCCTGACGGAAAATAACCTCTTCGGTACGGGGCGACTAGCTGGCAGCACAGGCGTTGTCCTCGGTGGGGCACCACGCTACTACCCCGCCCCGCTCCTCAGTGCCGCCTTTATCAGTTCGTCGCGTACCCACATGCAGGCTATCCTTGCGGCTTCTGGTCAAAATGACGCTGCCCAAGCCGTGGCTGATGGGCTACGCAACATCACCCAAAACCACATGGCTGCGACCACTACAAGCGGCTCTGGCGTGCTTAATAGCATTACCTGCACAGGCACAAATTGCACAGGTCACGCCGCTGCCAATGGTAAAGGCCTGAGCGCGCAGACCCTACCACATCACTAATCCCATCTCTTCCTACGCGACAACGCATCATAACGAGGTTTCTTCATGTCAGCAGATAAAAACGCCGAAAAAAGCAAAGCCTTAGACGGCGCTCTCAGCCAAATTGAACGCTCCTTTGGTAAAGGCTCCATCATGCGGTTGGGCCAACGCCCCAAGGAACAGGTGGATGTTATCTCCACCGGTTCGCTCGGCTTAGATATTGGCCTTGGGATTGGGGGGCTGCCACGAGGGCGCATCATCGAGATTTACGGGCCTGAAAGCTCTGGTAAAACAACCTTAGCCCTCCATGCCGTTGCTGAAGCGCAGAAAAAGGGCGGCACCGCTGCCTTTATTGACGCCGAGCACGCGCTTGACCCCATCTATGCCCGCAAGCTGGGTGTGGATATTGATAACCTCCTCCTCAGCCAACCTGATGCAGGTGAGCAAGCTTTAGAGATTGCCGACACACTCGTCCGCTCTGGGGCGATTGATATTCTGGTAGTGGACTCTGTGGCCGCTCTCGTCCCCAAGGCTGAATTGGAAGGCGAAATGGGCGATAGCCATGTCGGCCTCCATGCCCGCCTTATGAGCCAAGCTTTACGCAAACTTACCGGCTCTGTCTCCCGCTCTAACACCACCATCATCTTCCTCAACCAAATCCGTATGAAGATTGGGGTAATGTTCGGCAACCCAGAGACCACAACAGGCGGTAATGCGCTGAAATTCTATGCCTCTGTTCGGCTGGATATCCGCCGTATCGGCTCGGTCAAAGATAAAGACGAGGTGGTGGGGAACCAGACACGCGTTAAGGTAGTGAAGAACAAAATGGCCCCGCCCTTCCGTCAGGTCGAGTTTGACATCATGTATGGTGAGGGGGTCAGCAAAATGGGTGAATTGCTGGACCTCGGCGTTAAAGCAAATGTGGTGGAGAAATCCGGCGCGTGGTTCTCATACGATAGCACGCGCATTGGCCAAGGGCGGGAAAATGCCAAGCAATATCTACGCGAACATCCTGAAATGGCCGATGAGATTGAAAAACGCGTCCGCCAGAGTGCTGGCCTCATCGCTGATGATATGATGACGGGAGAACAAGAGGACGACACCGACCTTACAGGGGAAGAACTCCCCCTGGATAACGCCCCCTCAAAACGTAAAAGCTAAAATCCTTTGGTCCTATGGAGGGTATCTTCATAGGACCACACCTCCTTTATTATTATGCCTCGATATTAAACATACTCACACATTCACATCCATCAGGCAGATTGACATTACGATAACTAAAAACGCCTTTTGAATATTCATAAACCTCTAAAGAAGCTTCCCCTGCGCCTTCAATCGCAAACCGACCAGAATGACGCGTCGCTGTTTCCACTCCACGTGTCTGCGTAACGACCTCGTTCCATTCAATCGCTGCTGAAGGGACAATCACCTTCCTATCTGGCGGTATAACAAATTCCGCATATCCTGATATAGAAACCATACTATCCTTGGCCCTAGTAATTCAGCTCATATCCTACTGAGCAACCTTTTATTATCTTGCTATGAAAATGATTACCTAAAAAATAACGACATAAAAAAATCCCGCCTCGTTTTAAACGAGACGGGACAAAACTTAGCTCCACCCTTAGGCTGAGCTCCCTTGTTTTTTAGGCCGCATGCCGTGCTGTATTATCCTGGCCCGTAAAACGCCGCCACAGCTTTACACCACCTAAAGCTAAACGCGCAGCAAATGGTGCCATCTGAGGCCGTACGAGACGGGAATCATACCCAGCAAAGCGACGCTCATTCTCACGGAGGCACAACTCCATCAGCTCGACAAAATCGACCTGCTTGTCCGTCATGCTCTTTGCACCTGTAACGGTGAAGTTGTTATCCTGCGTATGCTCCACGCCATTATCATCAAAGCTACGCACCAGGCTCAGACGCTCATAAAGTAGGAAGAACAGAACACCAATAACGCGCATCTCAAACCATGGGCGACGCCAAAGCGGCATAACCGCACGATGATAAGCCAGCCAGTTTGCAAAGAGCAGAATATGGCGACATTCTTCCTGCATCACTGGCTCAAACGTCTCAATCAGCTCCATCGGGAAGAGGCCTGCCTTCTCAGCAAGAGAGAACAGCCCAAATGCAAAGAAGCTATCCCAACATTCAGAGAAACCCGTTACCAGATAAGCCCATTCCGTATCGCGTGGCTCGATATATGGCTCTTCCGGGGCCAGCGGGATGCCGTAATGCTCGACCATGCGGGCCAGCACCTCTTTATGGCGATTCTCCTCCCACGCATTACGCGCGATAGCATCTTTCACATCCGGGTCATCCAGCATCTCGGCATAGGCAGCCATACGCAGGCGCGCCTTACCCTCTGTCTGCACCGCAATATCCCAGATAGGCAAGGAAGTGATGCGCTGCATCGTCTCTGGGTCCAACTTTGGCCAAGGAATGACGGAAGGCTTGTACGGGTTAAACGTCTCACGGAACATATCAGCCATTGCCTTTTTATGCTCCGGTGTACCCGGCTTCAGCGGTCCCTTAATGGGGCTGCTCCAATGGCGGGCATCGTAATCCACCTGCTCCAACGTTTTTTCAGACGGGCTATCTGGCAGATGGGAGTAAATATCCGCCAAAGAGCTTTTACCAGCTGAATTCTTCACGTCACTCATCGATAGGCTCCTTTCTTTAACTGGGCATCAGACCTTCTTAAGATCAGCCGCGGACGAAATGATGCGGTCAACAAGCCCGTATTCAACCGCCTCCTTCGCCGACATCCAATAATTGCGGTCCGTATCACGGGCCACTTTCTCGTAAGGCTGCCCTGTTTCCCGCGCGAAAAGCCGGTTGAGGCGTTCACGCATTTTAATGATCTCGCGGGCCTCGATATCAATATCGGTCGCCGGCCCCCGCACACCGCCCATCGGCTGATGCAAAAGGAACCGGGTATTGGGAAGACATACACGCCGCGCTGCTTGCCCCGCAGCAAAGATCAATGCCCCAGCCGAGGCCACCCAGCCTGTGCCGATCATCGTCACAGGGGCAATAGAATCCACAAAGCGAATCATGTCATGGATGGTATCGCCACTCTCTACATGGCCACCAGGAGAGTTCACGTAAACCTCAATCGGCTTATCCGACTCTCCAGCAAGAGCGAGAAGGCGGCCGGTAATCTCGCGGGCCATGCGGTCATTCACCTCCCCAAAGATCAGCACTTTGCGCTGCTCAAAGAGATGGCGTTCTACCTCCGGGGCGGGAGCGGCCTTTTTCTCCTCCTCCGATCTATCCTTCTGCTCCGCCATATGAGAGGGCACCCTCTCTGAAACAGAAGTACGAGCAAGCCGATGGGCTACGGTATGTGTATCGCGTTCGTCATATGTCATCATGCGTGCTATCCTGCTCCCGCTTTGTCTCTCTGCCAAGTCATAAAAACGCACTTCTGGGTCGCTTTTTCATTATTTCCTAAGATAAAATTAGGACTCTTTTTCTCCCTTTCCTATGCAGATAAGGAATTGCGTCAAACAGCAGAGATACATATTCTGCCCCCATAAATTCCTTTGGGGCTTTCTTTTTGGGCCCTGTCCCTTTGCCCCCATCTTACGCCCGGATTATGACACGCAGCTTTTTTGATCACCTCTCCCGCCTTACTTACAACGCCCTATCCCACATCGCCTCCATAAAAAGCGATAGGGCAGCATGCCTGTTGGTTGTAATATTACCCCTTACAGCTTGCCAACATCGCGGCCCGGTGGAAATAACGCGCGACCTCTCGCATGACCTCATGGGCGGCGAGATTAAAAAACTGCACCCCCTTACACCAGGTTATAATACACCTGCCCCTAACATCGCCTTTACCCCCACCACCATTCCCGAATTCCCCAGCCCAGAAAACCGCGCCATGATTACGACTCGGCTAGAGCAAGACCGTAATCTCACCCAACATGTCGGCGCATCAGGGGGTGCATTGCCAATTGGTATGGTCAATCCCCTTCCCCCACGCACTCAACATGGCGGGGCAACAACCTTAAACAGCTCAAGCCAGCCTCCCGCATTGGAGGACACACCCGCGCCTCCTCCTGCACGAATCTCTAGCTCTGGCTCAACGCTCATCTATCAACCCATCTCCCACAAAATGCCTACTTATCTGCCAGACCCCGGGCACCCTCCTAAACCGGTACTTTTCCCCGGCTTCACGCTGCCAGATACGGCCCGCTCTCTCATCCCTAATTTTGATACCACCACCCCAACAGGGACGCTCATCCGTTTTCAATCTGGTACAGACCGGATGGTAGAAAATCAGACTGATCGTTTTAACGAGATTATCGCCCATCGCCGCCATCATCGGCTTGTCATCCGTGGCTTCGGCACCACCCTTACTGCACAAGCGGGCCTCTCTCCTACAGAGCAAGCCAATGAGATTGCCCTCGCCCTCCTACGCGCCCGGGCAGTCGCGCAGCAATTAACCCTCATGGGTGTTTCAGCAAGCGATATGCGTCTTACTGGTGAGCCTATCGGCGATGGGGTGCGCGTCTCTTACGAGCTAAACATCAAACCCACCCAAACAGCCCAACGCTAACGGGCTGTCATCGCACTCCTGTGAAATAAAAATCGCCTCATCTGCGCGAAAAACCCTTGTCGAACGCCCCGCCCTCATGAAACATGGGGCGTTCGTTTTTTGAGGTTTTAGGCCCTGCCCTATTGCCCCGCCTGTTGATTGATTGAGTGTCATGACTGAAGAATTCCACAAAATCCGCCGCCTGCCGCCTTATGTCTTTGCTGAAGTCAACAAAGCCAAAGCCGCCGCACGCGCCGCCGGGGAGGATATTGTGGATCTCGGCATGGGCAACCCAGATAGCCCACCCCCGCAGCATGTTATTGATAAATTAACCGAGACACTGCGTAACCCGCGTGTACATGGTTATTCTGTCAGCCGTGGCATCCCCGGGTTACGTAAAGCCCAAGCCGCTTATTATGACCGCCGCTTTGGTGTGAAGTTGGACCCAGAGACGGAGATTATCGCCACCATCGGCTCTAAAGAAGGCTTAGCGAACCTCGCCTCAGCCATCACTAGCCCCGGCGATACCATCTTGGTGCCTAACCCTTCTTATCCTATCCATCAATTCGGCTTCATCATTGCTGGGGCCTCTGTCCGCTCTGTCCCTGCCTCACCTGATGAGACGATGCTGCGTGCGCTCCACCGGGCTGTTCGTCACTCCGTCCCCAAGCCAACGGCCCTCATCATCAATTTCCCCTCCAATCCGACAGCCTATCTCGCCTCTAAGGAGTTTTATAAAGAGATCGTCGCCTTCGCGCGGAAGGAGAATATCTGGGTCCTCTCCGACCTCGCCTATTCGGAAATCTATTTTGGTGATGAGCCTCCTCCTTCCATCCTCTCTATTGAGGGTGCAAAGGACATCGCTGTGGAGTTCACCTCCATGTCCAAGACCTACTCCATGGCGGGTTGGCGCATTGGCTTTGCAGCGGGCAACCCGCGTTTAATTCAGGCCCTCACACGCATTAAATCCTACCTTGATTATGGGGCTTTTACCCCTGTGCAGGTTGCTGCCACGGCCGCTCTTAATGGCCCGCAAGATTATGTGGAAGATATGCGCCTGCTTTATAAAGATAGGCGCGATGTTCTTATCCGCGGCCTCCATGCTGCGGGGTGGGATGTCCCCACACCGGAGGGGTCGATGTTCGCATGGGCACCCATTCCGCCTCACTTTGCTCATATGGGCAGTGTGGCTTTCTCCAAACTCTTATTGAAGGAAGCAAAAGTCGCCGTTGCCCCAGGGTTAGGCTTTGGTGAACATGGAGATGGGTTCGTCCGTATCGGGCTGGTGGAAAATAACCAACGCCTCCGCCAGGCCACACGCTCTATTAAAGCCTTTATGAACCACCATAACGCCGTTAAATCATAACTCACTCCCCCTCTCGGGGCTTGTACCATCAGACGAAAGCCAGCGCTCATGACGACTGCCCATCACAACACTGTATCATCTCCCGCCCTTCCGCCGCTTCGGTTAGGTATTGCAGGCCTTGGGACAGTGGGGACGGGCGTTATTCGCCTATTGCGCACTCATATGGCTTTGCTCCAAAGCCGTACAGGCCGTCAGATTGAGGTTATTGCCGTCAGTGCCCGCAATCGCACACGCGATCGGGGGATCGACCTCTCCGCCCTGCAATGGTACGACAACCCCATCGCCCTTGCTGCCGCCCCTGATATTGATGTGGTAGTAGAGCTTATGGGCGGGGCAGACGGCGCGGCCCGTGCTTTGGTGGAAGCCGCCTTGAAGGCGGGCAAAGCTGTCGTCACAGCTAATAAGGCCCTTGTAGCTCGTCATGCCCAAACGCTCGCGCGTCTCAGCCATAAACATGACGCCCCACTTTTGTTTGAAGCAGCCGTGGCAGGGGGCATCCCCGCTATCAAAATGGTGCGCGAAGGGGTCGCCCCAGATGCCCTCACACGCTTAGGCGGCATCCTCAATGGGACAAGCAACTTCATCCTCACCGAGATGGCAGAAACAGGCCGCGCTTTTGATGATGTATTGAAGGAAGCCCAAGAGAAAGGCTATGCCGAGGCTGACCCCTCCGCTGATATTGATGGCTGGGATGCCGCCCATAAGCTAAGCATCCTCACGGCCATTGCCTTCCGCCCGATTCTCTTTGATAGTCTTGCCGTCAGCGGGATGCGCCGCATCACAACAAGCGATATTCATCAAGCTCGTAAGCTGGGTTATGCCATCAAAATGCTCGGTGTTGCCCGCCGTCTTGCCGATGACCGCGTAGAAGCATGGGTGCAACCCTGCCTCATCCCCGCACAATCGGGCCTCGCGCAGGTTAATGGCGTGTATAATGCCCTCACAACGGAAGGGCCTTTCAGCGGGCCGATTACCATCTCCGGCCAAGGGGCAGGGGAAGGCCCTACAGCAAATGCGGTCATGGCCGATATTATCGACCTCGCCCGTGGTCATGCCCTCCCTCTCTGGGGCCGTATGGCAGAGCAAGCCCCCATCGCGTGCGAGCCGATTGAAGGCTTGCCCAGCCGGTTCTATCTCCGCATCACGCTCAAAACCCCATCAGATGCGGTACCAGATGCTACTACGGCCCTGCGTGAGGTCCGCACTATTTTAGAAAATGAGGCCCTCCCGATAGAGAGCGGCCATCACCATATGGAGGGTGATGCTGCCCAGCTTATCTTCCTCACCGGCACCACAAGCTTGGCCGAGATTAACCGCCTCCTCCCCATTTTAGAGGAAGTCGCCTTTATCAACGGCACACCACTCGCCCTCAAGCTGGAGGATTTACCATGAGTTCCCAGCCCTCCAGCATCACACCTCATGCGTACCGTGTAACGGGGCGGAATCTGGGCCTTGACCTCGCCCGTGTGACCGAGGCCGCTGCCATTGCCTCTGCCCGTTGGACAGGCCGTGGCGATAAAAACGCTGCGGATGCGGCCGCTGTTGCAGCAATGCGTACAGCCTTTGACACTGTTGCCATCAGCGGTACAGTGACCATTGGTGAGGGGGAAATGGATGAAGCCCCCATGCTCTATATTGGCGAAAAAGTAGGCCACGGCGGCCCAGAGATGGATATTGCTGTGGACCCGCTGGAGGGAACCAATCTCTGCGCCCGTAGCCTGCCCAATGCCATCACTGTTGTAGCCCTCGCCCAAAAAGGCTGCTTCCTCCACGCGCCAGATATTTATATGCAAAAGCTCGCTGTAGGCCCCGGCCTGCCGGACGGCGTGATAGAGATTGATGCCTCTATAGGCCAAAATCTCGCTAATCTAGCACGCGCCAAACACTGCGATGTCAGCGACCTCACCCTCTGTGCGCTAGAGCGGGAACGCCATAATGAGCTTGTGGCCAAAGCACGCGAAGCCGGAGCGCGTGTCCGGCTCATCAGTGATGGTGATGTAGCCGCCGTCATCGCCACATGCTTGCCCAATAGCGGGGTCGATATTTATGCAGGCAGCGGTGGCGCACCGGAAGGTGTATTAGCCGCCGCGGCAATACGGTGCCTGAATGGCCAGATGCAAGGCCGCCTCCTTTTTGAAAACGAGGCCCAAATTACACGCACACACAGCATGATTCGCGCTGACCTCGACCCTACACAGGCCCTTACCTTGGCCGATATGGCGGCCGGTCCTGTCTTTTTCTGCGCTACAGGGGTGACCTCTGGTGATTTGCTAAAAGGGGTGGAATATCCCAACCCGCATTATATCCGCACCCATTCCGTCATGATGCGCTCAGAGAGTGGCACAATCCGCTATATGGATGCTTATCACCATTTCGACCCTCATCTCGCTTAAGGACCTTTTACCCCTTTCATGCGTGCCACCTCGCCTTCTACCACCACTCCCCCCACTACGCCGGACCTTGTTTTAAATATACAATGCAGTGCAGGGCTACGCCGCTGGGTATGGCGGCATCCCCTCCTTGCCCAAGCAGATAACAGGCTGGCCCTCGCCCTTGCCCAGAAGCTGGATATGTCCGAGCTTACAGCACGCATCCTGGCAGGGCGTGGCATCACGGTGGAGACGGTGGAATCTTACCTCCAACCCCGTTTGCGCGATGCGCTGCCAAACCCTTCTTGCCTCAAAAATATGGACGCCACAGCAGCCCGTTTGGCAGCAGCCGTGACACACCATGAGACAATCGGCATCTTAGGGGATTATGATGTTGATGGAGCTTGTGGGACGGCCCTGCTCTGCTCCACACTCACTGCTTTGGGCTGCCGGGTTTTTACCCACATCCCTGACCGCATTGCCGAAGGCTATGGCCCCAACATCCCCGCTTTAGAAGGGCTCCTCCAACAAGGGGCGACACTGCTCGTATGTGTGGATTGCGGTACCGCCGCGGTTGAAACACTCGACCATTTTGAGGGCAGGGCAGACCGCATCGTACTAGACCATCACAAGCCCGATGGTATGCGCCTACCAAAAGGGTTGGTCGTCAACCCGAATCGTCTTGATTGTGAATCCGGCCTTGGGCAGCTTTGTGCCACATCTGTTGCGTTCCTCACCATCATAGCCCTCCAACGCACACTCCGCCAGCAAGGGTGGTTCAACCACCATCCAGAGCTTGACCTTATGGCTCTGCTAGACCTCACAGCTTTAGCAACCATTTGTGATGTGATGCCCTTACAGGGGCTTAATCGCGCTCTTGTTGCCCAAGGCCTCAAAATCATGAATCGCCGTCAACGCCCCGGCTTAGCCGCACTGGCTGATATTGCCGGGGTAAAGGCCGATGCCACCGCAATGAGCTGCGGCTTTGCCCTAGGCCCGCGCATTAATGCTGGGGGACGTATTAGTAAAGCTGGGCAAGGTTTGCAGCTCCTCCTCAGCCCGACTGAGAACGATGCTCGCCCCATTGCCGAAGCCCTAGATGAGATCAACCGCAAAAGACAAACCGTTGAGAGCCATATTCTTGATGCAGCTATAGAGCAAGCCCAAACGCAGCTCGAGGCTGGCCATGCGGTTATCTTCCTCCACGGGGCGGATTGGCATCCCGGTGTGGTGGGCATTGTCGCAGGCCGGTTGAAAGAACGCTTTAACCGCCCTGCCCTTGTCGGAGCCTTGCAGGAAGGGATAGTGAAAGGCTCTGCCCGCTCCGTCACAGGGTTGGATATGGGGGCAGCCATTATTCAGGCCCAACAATCCGGGTTGCTCTTAACCGGTGGGGGGCATGCTATGGCGGCTGGCTTCTCCCTTACTGAGGAACAATGCCCCGCTTTTCACGCCTTCCTAGACGATATGCTCAGTGAGGCCCGCACTCTCCCCCCGCAAGATGATTTGCTCTTGGATGGCGTGGTGAATATTCAAGGGGCTACACCTACCCTTGCCCAACATATCGCTCAACTCGCCCCTTTTGGACCGGGAAATGAGGAGCCATTATTAGCCATCCGCGATATCCGCTGTGTTAAAGCTGATCGCATCGGTCAAGATGGCAATACATTACGGGTGATCCTCCAAGGCAGCGATGGCTATAGCCGCCTTAAGGGGTTGCTCTTTCGCGCTGGGGAAAAGCGTTTTACCCCCCTCTTAGAGGATAAGAGCCGTCCCCTCCTCCATATTGCTGGGCACTTACGGCTAGAGCGTTGGCAAGAGCGGGAAAATCTTACTTTTTTCATTTTTGACGCCGCACTGGCTTGACGCCACGCCCCATCCTGCCTATTAACCCCTCACGCCTTTAGTCCCGTTCGTCTAGAGGCCTAGGACACCGCCCTTTCACGGCGGCAACACGGGTTCGAATCCCGTACGGGACGCCATTTTCAGTATAATTGAAAATAAAGCGGCTCAGTTTCATTCAAAAAACAATTTTCTAACCTTTAACGTTACTCCTATAGTGATGCAGCCTTCCCTTTTCATTTGGAGGCTTGCATGCCCTCTCTTGCCTCCCTATCCAACATATTATCTTTATTAAAGCGCCATCTTCCCCGCATCGCTATAACAGGGTTAGCCCTGCCTCTTATTGTCCTTCCCGCTTATGCGCGTGCGCCATTGGTGAATCTCGGCAATGCCACTGCAGCGGGGGAGGACTCCTCCACGGCCATCTTTGATAACCTTTCCCACAACATCTTCGATACACCGCCTTTAGGCAGCCTTTATAGCCTGCTCTCCCCTTTCCCGAGTTGGAGCAATCACCTCACCCTCCTCGGCGCAATGGGGGGGCTGCGGACCCAAATGGCCAAAATCGGCCTTGTTCTAGCCGTTCAAGAAACATCAGAACTTTTTGGCAATATCTCTGGTGGGTTCCGTCGCGGGGCAGCTTATGACGGCATGACAACAGCCGTCCTTCAACTCAACACACAACGCGCTTTTGGATGGTCGGGCGGGACATTCCAAGTCAGTATGGAACAAATACACGGCCGTAATCTCAGTGCGGATAATCTTGGTGTGTATCAAACTATCAGCGGGATTGAGGCCGACCGCTCCACCCGTTTATGGGAGTTATGGTTTGACCAAAAATTCCTCCCCCATCACACGCTCGACATCAAAATTGGGCAGCAAAGCTTGGACCAAGAATGGATGATCAGCAATAATGCGCTGCTCTTTGCCAATACGATGTTCGGCTGGCCGATGCTCCCTTCAGCCGACCTCCCCGGTGGTGGCCCAGCCTCTCCTCTTGCCAGCCTTGGGGGACGTGCCCGGTATCATGTCGTAAAGCCACTCTACATCCAAGCAGGCATCTTTAGTGGTAGCCCCGCTTATGCCCGCACTGGCGATGCCCAAAAGAGCAACCGCTCCGGCACAAGCTTTGTCCTCAATCGCGGTATATTTGCTATTGCAGAACTCCAATATGCGCGTGGCGAGCTAAAACATATCGCCTCACCTGAGGAAGCCACAACCCTGCCCTATGTCTATCGTCTAGGCGGTTGGTATGATTCCGAGCCCTTTGCTGACCAATATGGGGATGAACATGGCATCGCCCTAAGCTCCCCCCAAAGTACCGGTAGGGCACGCCTCCATCGTGGGGCCTTTAGCCTCTATGCTGTGATGGACCAAACACTCTGGCACAGCCATCACAATTTAAGCCGCGCTCTGGCTCTCTTTGCCCGTGTAATGGGCACCCCACAATCAGACCGTGTGCCGATTGATTTCAGCATGAATGCTGGCCTCACCCTCAAAGCCCCTCTCCCCGCTCATCCTTATGATGTGCTGGGCCTTGGCATGGGCTACACCCATACAAGCCATAGCCTTGCCCAATATGACCGCGCTGTACAAACACATACAAATCGCTATAGCCCTGCTCAAGGCAGCGAAACCTTTATGGAGCTAATGTATCTTGGCCAAATGACAGGTTGGCTCCAACTCCAGCCGGATTTTCAATATATCTTCAACCCCTCTGGGGGCATCCCTAATCCGCTCCATCCCACACGGCGTATTAAAAATATCGCCGTCTTTGGGCTGCGCGCAAACATTACGTTATAAAAACAAATATACTCCATAATGCCCCATCCTACGTCAAAATGGAGTGACAGAAGATAGCGTTACTATTTTGTTGCGAATGATTATTAGAATCGTTGACTTTTAGAAAAGCTTTTTTATATCTGTAATAAATATTACCCATGAGTTGGACATCATCATGACCCCTCCTCACACCGCTCTGCTGGATAGACAATCACCCCTAAAACGTTTCCTAAAAGCAATGAGTCTCGCAGGGGCGAGTGCCCTCCTCTTAGCTGGACATATAGCTTATGCCCGTGCGCCGATGGTCAATATCGGCAATGCGGCCGCTGCGGGTGATGAATCATCAGATGGTGTATTTGGCTTCCTCTCCAACTGGAAGCGCGATGCCAACCTTCTTGGCAATATGTGGGGCTTACGCACAGAGATGGGCAAGGCCGGGCTTGTCCTTGCTATCCAAGAAACATCGGAGCTTTTTGCCAATGTCTCTGGTGGGTTTCATAAAGGCCCTGCTTATGATGGGCTGACAACGGCCGTCCTGCAAATGAACACACAACGCGCTTTTGGCTGGTATGGCGGGACCTTCCAAATCAGTATGGAACAAATCCATGGCCGTAGTTTAAGTGCTGATAATCTTGGTGTGTATCAAACTGTCAGCGGGATTGAGGCCGACCGCTCCACCCGCTTATGGGAAATGTGGTTTGACCAAAAATTCCTCGACCAACAGACTCTTGATATTAAAATTGGCCAACAAAGCTTGGACCAAGAATGGATGGTCAGCAATAACGCCCTCGTCTTTGCCAATACGATGTTCGGCTGGCCGATGCTCCCCTCTGCCGACCTCCCCGGCGGTGGCCCGGCCTATCCGCTCTCCAGCCTTGGGGTACGCGCACGCTATTGGGCTGCCACGCCGCTTTATATTCAAGGAGGCGTGTTTAGCGGCAGCCCCGTCCATAACCGTACAGGCGACCCCCAACAACATAATCGCTCTGGCACAAGCTTTACGCTCGACCGTGGGGTGATGGCGATTATGGAGTTCCAATATGTCTATCCGGGCCTTGGGGCTATGGTCTCCCCCGATGATGCTGACGCCCTCTCCCGCGTTTATCGCATCGGAGGCTGGTATAATTCCGAGCCTTTTGCCGACCAATATTGGGATACAAGTGGCACATCCCTCGCCTCCCCCGATAGTAATGGAACCCCACGCAGGCATAGAGGGGCCTTTAGCCTCTATGCCGTGGTTGACCAAATGCTCTGGCATAGTCACTTCGACCCTAACCGCACCTTCAATATGTTTGCCCGCGTTATGGGAACGCCGCAATCACACCGCGTGCCGATTGATTTCAGCATGAATTTTGGCTTCACCTTAAAAGACCCTCTCCCCTACCGCCAAGATGATACGTTAGGCCTCGGGATGGGCTACACCCATGTTAGCCACGCCCTGGCAAAATATGATCGCGCCGTGCGGAACTATTCTGGCACCTATAACCCTACCCAAACCGGCGAGACCTATATGGAGCTGATGTATCAATGCCAGATGACAGGCTGGCTCCAACTTCAGCCGGACTTCCAATATCTCTTTAACCCCTCTGGGGGCATCCCCAACCCACTCCATCCCACACGGCGCATTAAAGATATTGCCGTCCTTGGGCTACGCGCCATCATTGCTCTGTAAGGATAGACATCATGCGCATTAAACCGCTCTCCTCTCGCCCTTTTACCCTCCTTACTCTCGGCTTCTTGCTAGGCTGGCAGCTCTCCTCCACGCAGGCTCAGGCTGCCCCAAAAGGGTTTTTAGAGACCATCCACCGCCATGCCATGCTCGCTTCCACTAGCCCCGGTAATGGCGACCTCAACCCTTATGCAATTTATGTTGTCCCCCAAGATATGGGAAGCCTGAAGAAAGATGAGGTACTTGTTACTAATTTTAACAACGTCAATAATCTACAAGGTACAGGCACAACCATTGTTGCTTACTCTCCCGTAACGAAAAGCGTACGCCTCTTTGCCAGCGCGCCCGCTCATCTCGCCGCCTGCCCCGGTGGTATAGGCTTTACTACGGCTCTCACAGTGCTCAAATCCGGCTGGGTGATTGTCGGCAGCACCCCCAGCAAAGATGGCACAACCGGCACAAAGGGCGATGGTTGCTTGCTCGTCTTTGATGCAAACGGCACCTTTACCACGGCATGGAAAGGCCCGCTCATCACTGGCCCATGGGGCAATATTGCCAGCGTCGATAATGGCGATAAGGCAGTGCTTTTTATCTCCATGGCCGCAGCGGGCTTGCCCAGCCCTTATGTGAGCGACCCTGTCACCCATTATCCCCCCATCTTACATAATGCGACAGTGGTACGCTTTAACCTCGACATCCCCGCAGGCAAGCCCCCTGTTATCGCCCAACAAACCGTCATTGCCAGTGGTTTTGCTGGGCGTGCGGACCGCGATAACTTCCTCTTTGGCCCCACAGGCTTAGCCCTAGATACTGATGGCACATTATACGTCACCGATGGCTATGATGAGGAAGTCACCGCTATTGATAACGCCCTCACCCGCACCGAGCCTGTAACACGCCAAAATGATGCTGTTGGGCGCATTATCACCAAAGGCAAATTGCTCAACTGGCCTTTAGCGATGATTTGGGTCCCCGGCCATCATTTGCTTGTTGCCAATGGCCGTAATGGGCAAGTGGTAGAGATTGACCCGGTGGCGAAAAAACAGCTTTACGCCCAATGGGTAGATAATGACCAAGCCCAGCAACCACCCGGTAATGGCGACCTCTTTGGCCTTGCTATGACACCAGATAATAAGGGTTTTTATTATGTCGAAGACGATATGAATACCCTCAATGTCAGCCTACCATAAGGGTGAAAGCCATGGCTCATCTCCTCACACGCCGTAAAGCTCTAGGCACTGCTCTTAGTATGGCTGGGCTGGGCTGCCTCGCCCCGCGCCATGCTTGGGCGACATCCCCCGCAGAGTTCCT
The DNA here is from genome assembly GCF_026385475.1 of Bombella saccharophila. GTDB lineage: Bacteria > Pseudomonadota > Alphaproteobacteria > Acetobacterales > Acetobacteraceae > Bombella > Bombella saccharophila. The sequence goes on along the minus strand of NZ_JANIDW010000002.1, from coordinate 220,495 downwards.
CCATCAACCAGGTATTACCCTGCCACAACTGCCTTTTCTCTATTTCCTCACGCTGGATATCACGACCGAGAACCGCCATGATGTTGCCCAGCTTATGCAACGATGGACGGACGCCGCAGCGGCTCTTATGGCAGAGAAGCCCATCCCCGACCTTGTTGATTCTGATGAAACATACGGCCTGCCTCATCAGGCCTTAACGCTGACCTTTGGCTTTGGCCCCACCCTTTTTACCAAAGAGGGGAAAGATAGGTTCGGCCTCGCTGCCCAACGGCCCGCCCCCTTAGCCGACCTCCCCCGCTTTACAGGGGACCAGCTTGTCCCCGCCCATACGGGGGGCGATTTGTGCATCCAAAGCTGTGCCGATAATCCGCAAACGGCTTTTCATGCCATCCGCATCCTCACCCGCCTTGCTGATGGCATCGCCACACCACGTTGGGCACAAACGGGCTTCCTCCCTGATTTTGGGCCGCACCAAACGGGCCGCAATCTTATGGGCTTTAAAGATGGGACCATGCAGCCCAATATTGCCGACCCTGCTGTTGCTAAGCGCGTCCTCTGGGCCGCAGATGATGATAAAGCATGGATGACGGGTGGGACCTATCTCGTTGCCCGGATTATCCGCATTGCCCTAGAGCATTGGGACCGCACGAAAACCAGCTTCCAAGAGGAAACAATGGGGCGGCAAAAACGCAGCGGGGCCCCTATTGGGGGGCATCATGAGTTTGAGCCCCTCACCCTCAAGCAAACCGATAAATACGGTAATCCCATCACGGCGGAGGCTTCCCATGCACGCCTTGCCGCCCCAGAAGAGAATGGCGGAGCCGAGTTTTTAAGGCGCGCTTACTCCTACGATAATGGCCTAAGCTACATCGCAGAGCGTTGGCCCCCGTGGCGACAGGGCAATGAGTTTGATACTGGCTTGATGTTCCTTGCCTATCAGCAAGACCCACGCAAAGCCTTCACCCGCATTTTTGAGCGTATGGCAAAGTTCGATATGATGAACCAATACACAACCCATATTGGCAGCGGTCTGTTTGCCTGCCCCGGCTATCGTAAAGGTCATTATCTCGGTGAGGACCTGCTAATGACGCGCTAAGAGAATACCCTCTACCTCTACCAACAGCTCCGCTCGGCAAATATCTGCCACCAAGAGCGGGGCTTGACCAGCAGGACACGGAAAAGCACGCTCTATTGCCGCTTGCACAACAGACACATCCTTAGGATGACGCACATAGAGCTTCATGCTCTCAAACCGACCAGCCTGAAGACACGGAAAGCGTTTCTCTGCTGCCGCACGCAGGCTATGGATTGTCTCAATTGTAATGGCAAGTTGCTCATCAAGCGTATGACCAACCGATTCATGCCCACGAATACTAGCCGTGCCAGAAAGGTAAAGGACTGTCTGGCTCTCACCCTCCATCACTGTAGCCCGTGCAAAAGACGGGGACCGCCGCCCATAACGTGGTGGATAATGATAAGCAGGCAACTGAGATGGGTTTTCTACATTCACGCCCTGCATGACACGATGAGCAATAAGATAAACAGCCACTCCTCCCGCGGGCAACCCAATCCCTGTCGCAGCAGGTAGGGCCGTAAGCTCTACCCCCAGCGCATCGAATGCCTGCGCTCGCCCGCGGCAGAAATCGCGATAGCGCTCCTCCCCATACTCATTATCCTGATTGATCGCCCCTAAATAATTCCACATCCGATAAATATGGGGGAAGCCCTTCTGCCGGCTTAATGTGATCAAACGCTCATAATGTGTTTGTACTGCATCGCATAATTCTGGCTGGTCTTGCACCCAAAAAGCTGCAAACAACACATCACCTTCGCAGCTCCAACCTATGCCAGATTCCTTACCGACCATACGCGGTATAATAGACGCTGCGCCCTCAGCCTGTTGTTCTCCTATCTGCATAGGATGCCATGTTTCATAAAGAACAGGCGAAGGGCCGGGAAGGGTCATAAAAACACATCCCTGTGCGACCTCTACCCCAGCTTCATCGCCCCCATAACGCACGCAAGCCAGAGGGTTATGCGCTGTCTCAACAGGCGTACCCCTCGCATAATGGGGCACCAATACCCGCCGCTTAAAAGACGATGTCACAGCTTAGACGCGCCCCATATAAGCACGGAAAATCCCCAACGCGACATCACAGCGCACATCCTGAAACCCCGCAGCTTCCATCGCGGCCATAATCTCCTGATAAGACACACAATGATCTATCGTATCCCAATAATAATCCATCAAACGACGACTAGCCCGCGAGGCCGCCACACCAGAGAGAAACGGCACAACACGCCCTAAATAAAACTGCAAAAGCTTTTGAACGATTTTATGCTCTGCCCGGCTGATCTCCAAAATCAAAACACGACCGCCAGGCTTCAACACACGATGGTAAGAGGCAAACGTTTGCTGTAAATCCGCTACATGCCGCAACGCATAGCCCATGCTGAGGAAATCGATACTCCCATCAGCAAAAGGCAATGACATCGCATTCCCTTGCACAAGAGAAATAGGTAAAGAATGACGGCATTGCTGGAGCATCCCAAAGCTCATATCCAGCCCGGTCACCTTTTCTGCGCCCACAATGGCCATTGCCTCGCGCGCAACAAGGCCCGTCCCCACCGCGACATCTAAAACATTTTGGCCTGCCCTTAACCCCGCCTTGTGCAACATTTGCCGGCGATAACGACCACCCGTCCCTAACGAAAACAAAGCGTTGATACGGTCATAATGGCTGGCTGTTTCATCAAACAAACCACTAACGAATTCTTCGCGTTCTTCACGATGTGTATAAAAGCGCGATAAAACAGGATGAGGAGATTTAGGAGAATTAGACATGCCGCCTCCTTAGCACATCCGACAATAAATGCATCTACTATCCCTCTTACACACACCCCATATATGCGTGAAACACACCACAAGAGACCTCGCACCGTATATTATGAAACCCCGCACGCTCCATCGCTGCGATCACATCGTGGCGAAATACACAGCTCTCTAGCGTATCCCAATAATAATTCATCAGGCCGCGACTCGCCCGATACGCCGCTTGCCCCGATAAAAATGGAACAACCCGTCCTAGATAAATATGCAATAATTTATGCAATAGACGGCTCTCCGCCCGCCCAATCTCCAGGACCAAAATCCGCCCGCCCGGTTTTAACACACGGCGGCAAGCAGCGAAGGTTTGAGTCAAATCTTCCATCAAACGCAACGCATAACCTAGACTAAGGAAGTCAATACTCTCATCGCCAAAAGGAAGGGACATCACATCCCCCTGCACAAGCGAAATAGGCAAAGCGCGTTGGCATTGCTGGAGCATACCCCAACTTACATCCACCCCTATAACATGCTCCGCCCCTATAATAGCTACCTCCTCCCGCGCGATGAGGCCTGTGCCAATAGCCACATCCAAAACAGTTTGCCCCGGCTGCAACCCCGCACGCCTGAGCATACGACGACGATACCAACGACCCGTCCCTAGAGAAAATAAGCTATTTATCCGATCATAATATATTGCCACGTCATCAAATAAACCACGCGCCATAATGCCCTCCCGCATGTCCCCAGGCACAAAAGACGATGAGCGTTGTGAAGAAAATGTACTATCAGACATGGCCTATTTCATCACATATGAGTGAACTATTTAAGACCTATCAGAATAGAGAGTTCTTTCTCATAAAAACAACACGGCTTGCCATAATATTTTGCTTTAATGTGGCATGTTGATAGTGACGGATAATCACCCGCCGCAGAGGCATCTCACCACAAAATAAAAGCAATGCCACGCCCAACGTACCGCCGCGTATGGGGATATGCCACCATCCTTGCTGTGGCGCATAGAGCCACAAAATAACCGGGGCCCCCAAGGCGATCATAAAAAAGCCGCTCCACACCCATGTTAGGATGATCGTGTAACGCCGTATATCCTGGCGCAAAGGCCCGTGTACTGCCTCAGCTAATTGTGTGATAAACGCCGTCTGCCCCCGCCGTAAGGAGCGTACAAACATCATAAACGGCCCCAGCAAAGCCAGCGCATAAAGTAAGAGCTGGTCCCCCAGCCGCACAAAGCCCGGCCATAACCCACCGGCTACCCCTATAAACAATAATAATCCATAACCCCAACACACCCGGTATGGCAGCAACATCACAAGCTGCATCATCATACCCAACCCGACACATACTGCCTGCCACTGAGGCCCTCCGATTGTCAGATTCACCACTCCTACACCACTAGCAAATATGACAATCCGCCAAAGCCAAGCCCTACGGCTCTTGCTGCCTGCTACACCCGGTGTTAAGAGGTCACAGCTTTTGCCCTTCATATAAATGGATGCCTCTTTCAGTGACAGCCACTGCCCCTTTGCATGAACAAACCCCCTTTGAGCACGAGGTTGCAACACATCTTGTGGACGCCGTGCAGCTTGATATGGACCCCCACGACATCGACCCAGAGACGCCCCTTTTTGGGGAAGGGTTGGGGCTCGATTCCATCGATGTGCTTGAAATTGCTCTGATGGTCAACACACAGTACGGCATCAAGCTGGAATCACATGATGATAACAATCGTGAGATATTCCACTCATTACGCTCCCTTGCACATTATATTGAGGCTCATCGTCCATCGTAACGCGATTTGCCTCATCCATGCATGCCTCTTTTGATCTATCCCTCATCACCGCACCAGCACGCCCTATTTTTTACACGATGGCCGGGCCTATTAGCGGTGAGCAACTTCTCTCCTTCGCATGGGCCTTGGCTGATCATTGGCCAGAACGCCCCATTATCAACCTCCATACCGACCCTCTACACTTTACCATCGTCTTTTTAACAAGCCTGCTAAAGGGACAATATTGCATACTCTCCAGCAATCACGCAGCTTCGCAATTACTGACCTTACAAAAGGAACATAACGCCCTTTGCAGCAGCCCTACAGCGTTGCCAGAAGAGCTGGTGAATCTGTCCCTCCCACCTCTGGCCACACTCAAGGCAACACAATCAGATAATCCCCACCTTGCTGTGGACTATAAAGCGGCCTACGTCTTTACCTCAGGCAGTACGGGCCAAGCTAAAATGCATGTTAAATATTGGGGGGAGCTTGTCGCTCGCAGTCACGCAGCCCTACCCCTCCTCGCCCCACATCATCCCACCACTACGACTATGCTAGGTACGGTACCGCCCTACCATATGTACGGGTTTGAGACACTCATCCTCCAAAGCCTCCATACCCACACAGCCACAGCAAGCGGCCCTTCCTTCTTCCCCCGCGATGTCGAAAAACTAGCCGCTCACATACCCACAGAACATACACTCATCACAACGCCAGTGCATCTACGCTCCCTCACCACAGCACGTATCGCCCTGCCAGAAGTAAGGCGCATTATCTCCGCCTCTGCTCCCCTGCCCCATGACCTCGCTCTTGAGGCAGAAACCCTTTTCCACGCCCCAGTGATGGAGATTTATGGCTCTACCGAGACAGGCTCCATTGCTAGCCGCCGCACAATAAACCCCGACCCATGGCAACTTTACGACGGGGTAACCCTAACTGCAGACCCAACCTCAACAGATGCAGAGGCCTATATCTGCACCGCTCCCTATGCAACACCTCACCCCCTTAATGACATTATCACCCAAAAAGGGCCACGCCATTTCACGCTCATGAGCCGCAAAGGGGACCTCCTCAAAATCGCGGGAAAACGCACCTCTTATGGAGCCCTTAACAAAGCACTCCTCCAACTAGACGGGGTCTTAGATGGCTGCTTCGCCCCCCTCTTTAGTGAAGCAGAGCTCCAAAACGACAAGCCAGAACCCACGCGCTTGCAAGCCTTTATTGTCAGCTCAATAGACGATACTACTGCTCTTATGCGGGCCCTGCGCCATTATATTGACCCCGCCTTTATGCCACGCCGGCTTGTCCGCCTGCCGCATTTACCACGCAATGCCATTGGCAAACTTACACGGCACGCTTGGGAGAGCCTCATCCGCGATTATGCTGAAAAACGCTCCTATCCACCTTTTTCCATCCCAGCTACACACCCTGCCCTCCCTGGCCATTTTCCCCAGAATCCTACTGTGCCAGGCATTGTCCTGCTGGAGGAAGTCTTTACACGCTTAAAGCTCAAACCCCATTTTATCGAAAATGTAAAATTTCTCTCTATTGTCCGCCCGGAGGAACCACTCCATCTTCTCTCCAGTGCTTTAGGCGATGGCCGGATCCGCTTTAGTTTGCATCATCATGACGGCCATACCACCACAAGCACCATCCTCCGTGGTACGGCTAAAGGCCCATCCTTATGAGCGCCAACACATGGCTCCGCCCAGAAAAGGGTAATCTAGTAATCGGCCGGCTGCTCATTTGGGTTGCACTGCATTTGGGGTACCACATCACAGCGTTATTCCGCTGGCCTGCAACCCTTTATTACGCCACCTTTTATCCTTCGGTGCGCCGTGCCTCATGGCGCTATCTTACTCATCTCCATAATGTTGGGCGAGGTCAACAGCCCCATTATGGTATGGTCCTTGCACATATTTATGCTTACAGCACCAATATTTTAGACCGCATTTATCTTCTCAGTGGACGTTTCCCACCCCATAAAATCCATATCCATGGGCGCGACTACCTCTTAGACGCCCTAAAACAACAAAAAGGCTGCATCATCATGGGGGCACATATTGGCTCTTTTGATGTCCTCCGTTATTTCGGCATAGATGCCCCTGTCCGCTTTCGCATGTTGATGTATCGACGGTTCCTAGGGGAAACCTCACGTTTGATTGAAACCCTTGCCCCGACCTTTCAAGCCGACCTCATTGAGCTTGGCCATGCAGATAGTATGCTCACAACCTTCAACGCCCTTAAACAAGGGGAGGTAGTGGGCATATTAGCCGACCGCGCTCATGATGATAGCCGCTCTGTCCCTGTGACATTTCTTGGGCAAACCGCCCGCCTTCCCGCAGGGCCGCATCAACTTGCTGCCCGTACAGGCGCCCCGGTTGTGCTTGTCTCGGCCATTCGGCAGAAAAATGGCTCTTACCATATTGCATGCCGCCGCCTTACTGATACTCTCTCACAAGGGGAAACACAGTCCACTTTACATCCGCACATCCTCGCCTATGCCCGCTGGATGGAAGATTTATGTGAGCAAAACCCTTATGCTTGGTTCAATTTTTTCGACTTCTGGGAAGAAGGTCTCTGACCTTATGAAATATCTCTCTCTTCTTCTCTGCTGCCTTACCTTCAGCCCTGCTCTAGCCCAGCCCCTCTACAGGCAAGACCACGCCCCCATAGCCTCCTCCACATCTAATGAGGCCCTAGCCGTAGAGATCATTCACCATATTGGGCTGGTCTCCCAACGGGATAATCACTTTCGTGAAACACGCCAGCTCCATGCGTTAAAGCAACCCCTCCATAGCGAAGGGCTGCTCCGCTTCGTACCCCCTGACCATATAGAGAAATACACCCTCACCCCTGTGCAAGATCACTTTATTTTGGAAGGCGATATGGTGCAGCTCCAACATGGGCAAAACCCTATGCGGAGCATCCCCCTGCACATAAACCCAACTATGCAAATTATGGCAGCAACAATCCGCGGCCCCCTCCAAGGTGACGTAACTTTGTTACAAACCTACTATAATCTCAGCGCACAAGGCGATATGGGACATTGGACGCTCCTCCTCACCCCCCGCACATCAGAGGTTGCGCAGATTATCCAACGCGTCCAACTAGAGGGGCGCAATAACGTGCTAGAACGTACACGCCTCATCCAAGCAAATGGCGATAGCACCGAGACCATCATCACCCCGCAATGAGACGCCGCCTCCCCCTCCTACTCGCAGTTTTTTGCGCCATCGCCGTAGCCATAGGTACATTCTCCTGCATCCCTTTACGCATGGATATGCGGGCCTTCCTCCCCCGGCCCCATGACGATACATCTCAGTTCCTGCTTGACGAGCTTAATAACGGGACGACGCAATCCCTTATGCTCGCCTCTATCAAAGGCGATGATGAAGCCACTCTCCTCAACATAGGTCATCGCTTTCATGACGCTTTAGTCGCGGGAGGGCAGTTCAACCTTATTCTTGATGGCCCGACCGCCCTCTCATGGCAAAAGGACCAGCCCCTTCTTTTTGCTCATCGTTATGGTCTTGCCCCTCATGACCATACCCGCCTCTTCACCCCAACGGCTCTCAGAGCCGACCTAAACCAGCTTTACGACCTCCTACAATCTATGGCAGCCCCCGTGGTGGAAGATGTCGGCCTACATGACCCTACAGGGGCTTATGGGGATTACTTGGCAAGTCTCAATGAAGTAAACCCACCTCAGAGCAAAGATGGTTTATGGCTCACAACGGACCATCACGCCACATTGATGCTGCTCCATCTCCGCCATCCCAGCCTTGATACCGCCCAGCTCACGCAACTTCATCACACCATTATGCAAGCCTTTGCCCAAAGTGTAGACGGGCATAAAGGCTACACGCTCACCCTTACAGGCACACCAGCTTTCTCTTTTTTTGCCGCACAATCCCTGCGGCATGATATGGACCGCCTGGCCCTACTCTCTCTCTCACTCGTTATTATAATCCTATATTGGCGGTTTCGCTCCCTTTGGGTCCTAGCCGCCATTGGTGTGCCGTTTTTGCTGTCTCTCTCGCTCGCTATGCTCGGGCTACACCTCCTCTTTGGCTGGGTACATGGCATTGCCCTAGGGTTTGGCATGACTATGCTGGGGGTTTCGTTAGATTATCCCGTTCTCCTCCTCGGCCATCGTGATAAAGGCGAGGCCATCCCCATTGTCTTAGGCCGTATCGGTACAAGCCTGAAATTAGCCGCTCTGACAGCCATCATCGGCCTATTAAGTATGATCTTCTGCGGCTTGCCGGGGCTTATGCAACTCGGTTTGTTCTCAGCCATCGGCATCCTCACCGCCGCATGCTTGACCATCTGGGTGCTGCCCCATCTCATCACCCAGGCCGACTTAGCAGCCTATCATCAAGGCATTTCCCGCTCGCTCTTACGCTGGGAAAAATTACGGCATTATCGTATGCTCTGCCTTCTTGCTGCCCCCTTAGCTTTGGCCCTCCTCTGGCTTCATCCTTTTCAAATCGAACGCCAAGGCCAAATCCTCAACCCCATACCCCCTTCCATGCTCGAAACGGACCGCCAACTCCGTCAACAACTTGGAGCCCCCCAAGCAGGCCTGTTAGGTGTTATCCACGCCGCTGATAGTGAAACTGTCCTTCAGCGGGAAGAAGCCATTCTAGAGCGTCTCCCCCCCTCACATGATATAGAAGCTGCTGCGTTACTACTCCCCAGCAAAGCCCGCCAGCAACACAGGGTGGAGAGCCTCCCGCCAGAAAAACTTATCACAGCTAATCTACATACAGCGTTACAAGGCTCTCCCTTCTCAGCTGATGCCTTCGCCACTATCCCCCGGGACGTTGCCTCCGCACAACAACAACCATCCCTAGGAATAGAAGACCTCACTAACACCACGCTCGCTTATCGCCTTGCACTCCTACTCTTTCCCCGTCATGGCAGTTGGTACGGCCTGCTTATCCCCCGCACGCCAGAAGCAGCCGAATGGTTGCGTCGTGATGCTCAGCACGACCCTACAATATTGCTGGTGAATATGAGGACAGCCGTAGGCGACCTGCTTCACCCTTATGTTCAACAAGCGGCCTTATGGCTCATCATCGGGATAGGTTTTGCCCTCATAACCCTCTTTTTCTGCCTTAAAAGCCCAGGGCGCGTTGGCCGTGTGGCCCTCACCTTAACGCTCACCGGCCTAAGTACATTAGCCTTATTGCGCCTTCATAACCCTGTTTTTTCAATCATCCATATTGTCGCCCTCGCCTTTGTGCTAGGTGTAAACATAGATTACGCTCTCTTTTTTGGACGACCTCAATTAGATGATGCCGAACGCACCCGTACCCTACGCACACTCTTGACCTGTAACCTGATGACTGTTTCTTCCTTTGCTATCCTCGCCAGCTGCCAAACGCCCCTCTTGCGAGAAATTGGCCTCACCATCTCCTGCGGGGCCTTATTGGCGTTGATCTTTAGCTTCCTCCTTATGGGGGCCATGCCTCCCAAAGCATCAATGAGAGCGAAGCTATGACAGAGCTTATCATCACCGCAGGGACCGCTATTAGTGCTATGGGGCGCGGCATAGAGGCAACGCAGCGTTGTTTACAAAATAAGCAACACACCCTCCAACCTGACCAGTTTCAACCAACAGGGCATGGTTATATAGGCCGAGTCGCCGGGGTGGAGGAGCATATCATCTCCCCTCATCTCGCACAATTTGACTGCCGGAATAACCGACTGGCCGATATGGCCTTAATGACAGATGGCTTCATAGAAACTGTAAAAACCGCATCTGCGCATTATGGCCCTCATCGCATTGCGGTCATTATGGGTACAAGCACATCCGGTATTCTCAGTGCAGAAGAGGCATACGCAGCCCGTACGCCCGGTGACCCGACGCTACCGAAGAGCTTTCATTACACCAACACGCAAGACCTCTCTTCCCTCCCCCGTTATGTCGCTGCACGACTCGGTGTTAGTGGGCCTTTGCTGACCATTTCCAACGCTTGCGCCTCCTCCACACGGGCTTTTATAGATGCCGCTCATCTTATTACGAGCGGCGTATGTGATGCCGCTATTGTTGGCGGGGCCGATAGCCTATGCCGGATGACCCTCCAAGGTTTTACTTCACTAGAGCTCATCTCCCCTCACCCTGCTCGCCCATGTGATGCCGAGCGTGATGGCATTTCCATTGGGGAGGCCGCCGGTTTTGCTTTATTAGAGCGTGCTAACGCCCGCCCTCTTCCCCTCGAAACATCAAGTTATAGAGCGCGGCTTGTCGGCTATGGGGCGAGTAGTGATGGCTACCATATGTCCTCTCCCGATCCCACTGGGGCAGGGGCCATACGCGCTATGCAACGCGCATTAGAACACGCACACCTCCCCGCCAAGGCGATTGGCTATATCAACATGCATGGTACCGGCACCCGCGCAAATGATAAAATGGAGGATAGTGCGATTTACACACTCTTTGGGTCTCGCGTGCCATGCTCTTCTACCAAAGGATGGTCAGGCCATACGCTAGGAGCTTCTGGTATTTTAGAGACGATGATCTGCGCTATCGTACTCAATACTCATCACCTCCCCCCTTGCATGAATAGCCACACAACTGACCCTACCTTTCGCAGCGATATTCTCCTTACCGCCCGTCATAGCCGCTCTGATTATGTAATGAATAATGCCTTTGGCTTTGGCGGGACTAATAGCAGCCTCATTCTAGGGAGGTTTGCATGATCGTCACAATCGAAGCCATTGGCTGTTGGGGAGAGGGGCTGCATGGTTGGCCAACCGTACAAAACATCCTTCGTGGTGAAGCCTCTTTATGTGCTGAATCGCTAAAACTTCCCGCTCCTACGAGCCTCCCGATGAATGAACAACGCCGAGCAAGCCAGATTATCCGTCTTGCTCTGCGCTGCGCTGAAGAAGCCTGCCAACAAACCCCCTATAAGCCGGAGGACCTCCCCGTTATTTTTGCAAGCTCTAATGGGGATGGCTTTATCATCAACCGGATTTTAGAATCCCTCACCACACCGGGAGGGGCGGTATCTCCCTCGCTCTTTCATAATTCCGTCCATAATGCACCAGCAGGTTATTGGATGATCGGCCATCACAGCCACCAGCCAGCTGTTTCACTCGGCCTTCATGATGAAACCCTCCCCGCCGCACTCCTCAAAGCCGCTATTGAAGCACATATAGAGCAGCGCCCCGTTCTATTCTGCATTTATGATGCGCCCGTCCCCGGCTCTTTAGGCACAGCACGCCGCACAGACCACGCATTTAGTTGTGCGTTCATCCTCACACCTGGTGCAAACGGAGCCCTATCGCTCACATTATCCTTCCAAGAGGGAAAAGGTGAGGCCACTCCGCCACCGCCTCTCCCAGACGTGATGATGAACATTCTACGTCATAACCCAGCAGGGCATGTTCTCCCGCTACTCTATGCCATAGCCCATAAACGGGACTGCACGCTCACCTTGCCTTACGGGGCGAACCATCTTAGACTCGCCCTCGCTCATGCTAACTCGTGATGACATACTCACCCTTATTCCTCACCAAGGGGTAAGCTGTTTGTTAGACCGTGCCACCCACTGGGATGCAACACAGCTAACAGCCCAGATATTATGCCATAATGACCCCGCGAATCCTTACCGTATCGCAGACCATCTCCCACCCATCACAGGGGTAGAGATAGCCATGCAAGCAGCGGCCCTTCATGGAGCACTAACCGCCCATGAAGCCCGCCAAGGCTGGCTAACAAGCGTGCGTGATGTTCACATCCATTGCGATAAGCTGGATATCCCCCATTGGGATAGGCTGACCATTACCGTCACGCAGAAACATCAGAGCCATAATGGCATGATTTATGATTTCTCCCTCTTGAGCCCTTCTGCCACGCTCCTGCTGAGCGGGACGGGGACTGTCATGTTACCAACTGGATAACTGTTATGACCAACAACTCTCCCCTCCCTTGTGATGTGCTCATTATCGGCGGTGGGCCAGCAGGCAGCACAGCGGCAATCACCTTGGCACGACAAGGACTTGATGTCGTTATAATAGAAAAAGAGCAGCATCCCCGCTTTCACATCGGGGAATCCTTGCTCGCCTGCAATATACCCATTCTAAAAGAGCTGGGCGTCTTGGACGATGTTGCCGCTATAGGCGTGTACAAACCTGGTGCAGAATTTGTTACCGACACAGGAGAGGGGCGCATGTCCTTCCCCTTTCGTTACGCCATTGATGCACAAGCGGACCATGCCTTCCAGGTTCGACGGGCTGAATTTGATGAAATACTCTTCCGCCATGCCGCAAAAGCTGGGGCCACAACGCTAGAGAAAACACGCGTTACAAAAGTAACTTTCACACCCACCGCAACCCTTTTAATCGAAGCCAGAACGGAAACGGGCGAGATGCGCCTCTTTGCCCCTCGTTTTCTCCTTGATGCCTCTGGGAGAGATACGCTCATGCTCCGCCAACATGGGCAGAAATATAGCGACCTTCGCAATAATAAAGCGGCAATCTTCAGCCATTTCCGCAATGTCCCACGCGCTGAAGGCGAAGGGATGGAGGGCTATATCTCCGTCCATCTTGTCCAGGGCGGTTGGTTTTGGATGATCCCCCTGCCAGATAATGTCATGAGTGTTGGTTTTGTAGGCGACCATGAAAGCTTTAAACATCATGGTGGCTCTCTCGACGCACTCTTCTGGAAGCATGTGCAAGCAAGCCCTAGCGTACAAGCCCGTATGGCCAAAGCCGAAGCCCTCGCCCCCCTCTCCACCACGGGCAATTATTCCTATAAAGGCGACAAAGCATGGGGGGAGCGTTATTTCATCATTGGAGATGCGTTCGGCTTTTTGGACCCCGTCTTTTCCTCCGGCGTCATGCTAGCCATGAAAGGGGCCCTCCGTGGGGCTCATGTTGCCTCCCAATGGTTACTTAGCCCCCAATGGGGCCGCAAAGCCGCCCGTAAGGCTGAGCGTCAAACACGCCAAGAAATGCAACTAATTAGCTGGCTCGTCTATCGCATCAATGACCCGCTGTTACGCTATTTCTTCATGCGCCCTAAAAACAAACCTCTTAGAATGCGCGATGCTATCATTGCCCTCTTAGCGGGAAATTTTGCCCCTTCATGGCGGGTTATGCTTCCCTTCCGCGCTTTTACAGTAATCTTCGGGCTTGCAAAACGCTTTAAACACTCATCTGGACTTTAATAAAAATGTTTACGCCCTGCATAAATAACTATGCACGGCTCCACCACCAACCACTCCCTTTAATGATGCATACAATCTTCACACCCGTCTTCACTGGTTTTTGTTTGGGAGCTTCGGCTATCATCGCCATCGGCGCCCAAAATGTTTTCATCCTACGGCAGGGCCTAAAACGAGAGCATGTCCTGCCTATCATCCTGCTCTGTGCTGGGGTGGATGCGGTGATGATTACCCTTTCTGTCCTAGGGGTTGGACATGTTGTGCAAACCGTCCCGTATCTTACAACAGCTCTGACCTACGGAGGCGCTGCTTTTCTGCTCTGGCAGGGGCTACAAGCCCTACGCCATATGATAAGCCACAACCACCTTACCCTAGAGGACCAACCGCCCCAAAGCCTTAAAAAGGTTATGATGATGACCTGCGGCTTTACGCTGCTCAACCCCCATTTATACTTAGATACAGTACTCCTTATGGGCTCTGTCAGCTTAACCCAACCAGAGGCCAGTCGTCCTTATTTTGGGCTAGGAGCCATAATGGCAAGTTTCGTTTGGTTTCCCCTACTTGGCTATGGTGCCGCCATACTGAAACCTATCTTCAGCAACCCTCTTTCATGGCGCATATTAGACGGGTTAACAGCTCTCATCATGCTGACTTTAGCGGGTACACTTATCTACCACGCCGCTTTACCCAATCCATAAAGACATAAAAAAACGGATCACCGAGATGGTGATCCGTCCTTTTACATAAAAGCTTTCTAAAAGCGCCCCCGGATAAACCCCGGGGGCTTTCTCATTAGAAGGCAACCTTAATAGACCCTGTGGCCCCACTATCAATAGAGTGGTTGCCGTACTGACCGATATAGGACAGGTCAAGATCAATACGGTCCGTCACCTTAGCAGAAACACCGGCCTTCGTTACAGCAGCATCACGGGAGAGCAGCACACCTGTGACATCCATATCATTCGCACTGCCGTAGAAACGCTCCTGACGGCTAGAATGCAGCGACCCGTAAGCACGCCGATAAGCTGCCATCACATGAGCATGCAAACGCAGATCACCAATCCGGAAGTCACGCGCCGTACGGAACCCAAAGCTGGTGAAGCCTACGCTACGGTTCTTCGACTGGCTATAAAGAGCCGCCGCTCCACGCTCATTGAAGTGGCCCGCATACTGGTTCACATAAGCCCCTTCAAGGAAAGGCTCAAACTGGAACTGACCAGCATGCATCGTATAGCTCAGCTCCGTAAAGGCACGACCCGTACCGTTACGGTAATGGCTCGTCTGCCGTCCGCCAAAGCCGAACACATCAACATGACGCCGCATGTTCATCAAGTTCCATGTATAGAAGGCGCCCAAACGTAGATTGAACCCACCCCAATGAGACCCAGCATAAGCACCTAAGCTTATATTGTTACTATTCCCAGAAGAGTTACTCGCCCCATTCGTGTTAAACATGGAATGGCCATAAGCAATCATGCCACCAAGGCGCCAGCGGTCACCCACCGGAGCATCTGCCCCCATGACAAAACCAGCCGTCTGATGGTGGAGTCTATCTGCATTGCCCGCACCACCATTATGACCCAAGCTACCGTAAGCTTGGCCCCACATGATAGCGTGGTCACTATAGCAACGTGACTCCTTACGACGCGTATAGAAGTCATAACGCCCCTGAGACGACACATAATCACCATCGTGACCATGGCAGCCAGCATCAGAGAGTCTATCCAGCACAGCTTGCTCAATCAAATAGCTATCTTGGATCAGAGCCGTGCGTGCAGACGCATGAATTTCACCAGAAAGATTATTCAGCGCCCGGCGTGCTTCCTTACCCGATGTCGCGCCCGTCATCGCTTTTACGATGTCACTGCTCCCCGGTAAGCCATCCAGCCCGTGGCCGGTCTCACGCTCATTATGTGTCTGACCTACACTCTCGAAAGAGCGATCATTCCGGTCATAGAGTACATCCACGGCCTGATTTTCAAAAACCAGGTAAGGCGCAACGAACAGCGAGCCATTCGTCAAATCACCCGTCAACGCGTTATCATGATTCGCGCTTACCGAGCCTGTCGCCGTCAAGATACGATAGCCATCCCCTGCGAAGACCCGACCTGTCTCGCCGCCTTGGATATTAATCGTCGCGCTATTAAGGACAGCATCACCATTGACGTGAATCTGCCCACCGCTCAACTGCCGATAACGACCACTTACAGTCTTACCCGTTGTATCGATAGCGCCATTCGCGCGGCTATACTCCGTAGCATTATCAAGATTGATGTAGTTATTTGTCGCAGCCGAGCCAACACCAACGGATAAGACAGACTGATGCCCAGCGGTGCCATTCATCGTCAGTGCTGTACCAGTATGGTTCAATGCACCAACATTCAATGTCCCTGTAGGACGGCTCCAGTTTGCCTCAATCGTACCGCCACCCTCTACAGTCGTAACAGGTGCAGCACCGTAGTCATTCGCATCTTGCTTCGTGTACCCAGTTAGGCGCGCCCCATCAGCAACTGTTAGGCCAGAAGAGGTAGCAATATTCGCATCAGATTCCACACCATAATCAGATGCCAATGCCAGCGTACCCTGCTTAACGAGTGTCTCACCCGTGTAATTACTGTCATGACCCGTCAGATACAGGGTGCCATCGCCTGTTTTCTCAATACCACCTTGCCCACGGTCAAGCAGGTTACCTTGAACATAGGTGTTCTGGCCATTCGTGTCGAACGTCCCACGACGCACGTCAGAGCCATAATGCCCATCCGAGAGGTAAATATCTGAAACAATATGCAGGTCAGCTCCCTGCCGATTCTGGATGACACCATTACCAAACAAGGTAAAGGCGTTCGCCTGCGTAGAAGTGCTCAGAATGCCAGGGTTGCCATCCAAATCACCTGCGATCAACGTCCCCTTCTTACCTGATTCAAAGGAGGCATCACCATCGCCGACCTTCAAGAAGCCATCACGTGTAATGTGAACCTGCCCTTCACTGTTGATGGTACCACCATGGGTCACCCCAACCGCATAAAGAGTTTGATCCTGTTTATCATTACCAATGGTTAAACCGCCTTTACCAATGGTCAACTGGCCACCATCCAAGGCATTTGCATCTGTTGCTACGCCAGGCGGATAAGCCCCGACATTGAGCGAACTCCCCGGCGTCCCACCAACAGACACACCATAAGCGGTAACCTCACCACCTTTTTGGATGCTCAGATTACCATAACCCTGTTGACCAACAATGATATTGCCGGACGTCCCAGTCCCTGTAAGGTCCAGATGGGACGTTACGCCAGTATCTGGCAGACCGTACCGTCCATCCCCAACTACAACCTTACCATATCCCCCAGCTTCGTTACCGATGGTCAAATTACCACCAGCCGTTACTGAAGCACGCTCATCTACATTCAAGAAGCCAGTCCCAGCATTACCAACAACGATATTACCGGTCTTCCCTGTATTCTTCAGCGTAATGCTAGAGGTAGCACCAGTCGTGATTTTATCAGCAGGCAAATCACCCGTTACATCCTTGCCAGAGACAATCACAGCACCAGCACCAGAGGCCTTGTCCCCAATAGTCATGTCGCCATCACTGGTGATGCTACCACCATTTTGTACAACAAGCCTATTATTGTCCTCCAACATGGCAGCTTTATCATTGGTATGATCTTTTTGCCCACCAAGGTCACTACCAACAACAATGTTCCCACCGCCAGTGATGGTAACACTCCCTGTTTTCCCGGCATAAGAATCTACAGCCAAGTTGCCTTTACGCAACAATAGTGCTGTATCGGGGCTACCATCTACGTGGGTTAAGTTTGTCTGGCCTGTCAAATGGGTAAAGCTATTCGCTTGATCCAATGTATCTGCCGACTCATTGATGACGCCATCGGTAGTATCACGCAATAATTGCCCCTGACCGGAAATATCGTTTGAAAAGACACGATAATTTTCCCGCGCTGCACTATTAGGCGAATGATTGGGGTTATTAGGCGTATCAGCTAAGGTATTTGTAGCCCAAGCGAGGTTTAATGTACCTGTTTTGCCTAATGTTATAGCACTTGAGGGATCAATCTTACCGGCTTGATTATAAGCTGTCTGGAGGTCGTTATTATACGCATCACTCCCTTTGTAAGATTGTGCAGACCCATTGGTATTCTCCTCCAAAAGCCGTGCTGCCAATCTTTGATCATAAGGCGTTGATGGCGTAGCCGAACCAACAATCCCCCCCAACTGCAACGTACCATCTTCTACGGTCGTCACACCTGTGTAGGTGTTATTCCCCAACAAGGTTAGTGTACCAGAACCCGTTTTATTCAGGTTACCTGTATAACTATTGCCGGACGTATCTTTATAATTAGAGATATTACCAGCAACGGTAATCCCTGTTGCATCCTGCTTATTACTAATAGGATCCAATGGCGTGGAAGAATTCACCGCCGCATTTGTGGCCCTAAAGGTTGCCGTACCAGCGATGCCGATATTCATATTCGTATGCAATGGGTCGGCCTGCTTACCATCAGAGCCGCTATCTGTGCGGTTAGCCAATGTCCCATCAATGATGGAAAATTGTGCCTCTTTAGGATGCAACGCGCTAGACGACACTACAGCATTCTGCCCGTAGCTGCGCGTAATCCCATCCACACGCCCATAATCAAAAAGCTTTGCTTGATGGACAATCAACCCATTGCCGTTACTACCATCGACGACAGTATTATTGGCCGCAACATTGCTATCCCCCGCAATAAGCGTACCACGCCGCCCGACAATCAGATTACCCTGGACTGTGTCATAAGCATTATCTGAGGTATTACCATTACTATTCTGCGCTGTACCTGTTGTGCTAACAGCGTGAACGTCCCCAAAGGAAATAACACCCTTACTCTCAATAACACCGCTGCGATCTACGAGGACAATACCTTTGCCTTCATTAACGGTGATCCCACCATCACCAGCAACAAGCTGTGACCCATCACCCGTAACGTAAATAACACCGCCATTGTTACCCACATTATTGGCGATAGAGACTGTCCGGGCAGAGACTGTCCCCCCGTTCTGCACAGTAAGGTTATTATTACCTTCGCTCTCAACCGTCCCTAGATTATCTGGGGTCGGATCATTATTGCCAACAATCAGCGTGCCAATCACCGCATTAGGTGTCTGACCTGATGCATCCCCATTCAGCGTCAAGGAACTACCGCGATCCACAATCATATGAGCCGCATCAACAGTCCGGTTACCGACTTCCGTCACACCCTGAGAGTTAATAGACCCCCCATCCTGTAGGATCAGGCTACCATTGCCGCGCACCAACGTATAACCGTCATACTCAGCCTTAGCCTTAAGCGGAAGAATGTTCATCTTATCAGTCGCAGTGTCATTAGAACCGAGACCAACAATCAGTCCAGCAGATTGGGTAACAATAGGAAGCTTATTGTTGTTTTGATCGGTTGCATATGCCGTGCCCCGACCAAAAAAATTGGACTGCACCCCATTAGGCCCCGTGGGAAGACCCGCCTTCTCACGCTCTAAAATTTGCGACGCGACTGCATCGGTAGGGTGATCCGCCCCCCCCGCAAGGTCACCATTAGCATTATAGACACCCGTAATGCCGGAGTCGTCCAAGCCAGTTACCGCAGCATCATAAGCATCAGCGGCGCGGGCAGACGTATAAACGCGCCCAAAAGGCGTCATTTCCACGCAGAACAAAGCCGCTGTAAACAAGAGTTTGTTGCGCATATTCCCTCCCCGCGCCTAGGAATCCCACCTTAAACTGTGGACCCTTTGAAAGTTCGAATCGCCAAAACAGAAAATTCTTGGAAACCAGGATAACTAAGAGTTAACATTATATCAATACAGATTAATTAATGATGAAATTTTTCACCGTTTATAAGGAATACTAAAACAACGCTGAAAAGAAAACTATTTTTTCCTAAAAAAAATAATAAGATCAGATAAAATTTTATGTAAGATAGATTAATCTTATAAAGAAAGGTCATAAAAAATATTAAAATTTAGTAAAAATTGGGACGTACTCTTTACTAGATTCCCTAATTTTTGTTTAAGTTTAGATTGTAAAAGAAATAGGTACTTGCCTTGGTCGTTCCAAACCACAACGTTCTGCTTGTTGTAGCAGATCTGCCAATGTAACGTTACTCAGCTTATCTTTTACCCCATCATTAAGCTCGCGCCACAAAGGCTCCATCACTATATTTTGAAGGGGATTGTCTCTCTCTCCCGCGGTGGATGTCGCCTCATTAGGCTCACGCCCTCCTGCGCCCACAGCACAGGCGATCTCATGCAAATTCATGACACGAGGTGAACGCCCTAAGCGATACCCTCCCTTAGGGCCTCTTACACTATCTAACAACCCAGCCCGCGAAAGGGCTTGTAAGACTGGCTCTATCCCCCGTCGTAAAAGGCCGCTCCGCTGGGCAATGTCGGCCCCACTCACTACTCCAGAACGCCCCGCATGGAAGGCGACATCTAACATAATAGATAGAGCTGTTAAAATACGGTCAGTTTTAAGATACATGCCTAACATCCTTTAAGCATCAAAATATGCCCCTTCTTTTTACCTCATTTTACGGTAGAAAAAAGGGATTTATAATTTTAACATCATCTCTTTGCGTATTCCCCTTACAATCGTTTAAGCTATAGCAGTAAGTACCACACAAGTCCTATGGACGAGGTCCTTTATACCATGACAGGGAGTACCACTTAAATGTCAGGATCATCCTCACACGTTCCATTTCCCCTTTCAAAAACTGCTTTTGCGCAACCGCGTGGGCATGTTTATCCTTCTTTTTTAGAAGTTGTGGGCGGCACACCGCTGGTAGCCATCCCGAATCTGACCAAAAAAGAGCATCTTAAAGCTCATCTGCTCCTAAAATTGGAATTCTTTAACCCTCTCTCCTCCGTCAAAGATCGTATCGGCGTGGCGATGCTGCGTGATGCACAAGAGAAGGGCCTCATCACACCGGGCAAATCCGTCCTTGTAGAGCCGACCTCTGGCAATACAGGGATTGGCCTAGCCTTCGCTGCGGCCTCTATGGGCTATAAGCTCATCGTCACGATGCCCGAAAGTGCCTCGCTAGAGCGGCGTAAAATGATGGCGCTCCTCGGTGTCACGTTGGAACTAACCCCCGCTCAACAAGGGATGAAAGGGGCCATCAACAAAGCTGAAGAGATCCTCAAACAGACTAAAGACGCATGGATGCCAAGCCAGTTTACAAACCCTGCGAATCCACGCGTGCATGAGAACACCACCGCTGAGGAAATTTGGACTGATACAGCAGGGCAGGTGGATGCTATTGTGGCTGGGTTAGGTACAGGTGGGACGGCCTCCGGCATTGCCCATGCGCTTAAACCACGCAAAGAAGGACTGAAAGTCTTTGGGTTAGAGCCATCAGAGAGTGCTATTCTCAATGGGGATGACCCCGGCCCACACGGGATTCAGGGCCTTGGCCCGGGCTTTAAGCCTGAGACGTTAGACATCCGCGCTATTGATAAAGTCATCCCTGTTGCTGAGCATGACGCTCTTACCACAGCGCGCCTCTGCGCCAAGGTAGAAGGGCTACCTATTGGTATTTCCTCCGGGGCGTCCCTCTTTGCGGCGATGGAGCTTGCAAAACAAGATGAATGGGCAGGCAAAACCATTGTTGCCGTCATTCCTGATTTTGCCGAACGCTACCTCTCAACCGCTCTCTTCTCTGGCTTGTAAGACGAGCCTGTAAAAGAGGTAACCTACCTAAAAGGAAAGGCCTGCCCCCAAGGGAGCAGGCCTTTTTTAGTAACGCACCCTAAGCGCGCTTTACCTCACTCTGAGGTGTAACCACCATCAATCACCAGCTCGGTAGCGGTGACGAATTTGGATTCATCAGAGGCCAGATACAACACACCATAGGCCACATCTTCTGGCGTCCCCAGATGACCAACAGGGTGAATATCCACAAGATGCTGATAAG
Organism: Bombella saccharophila; assembly: GCF_026385475.1. GTDB lineage: Bacteria > Pseudomonadota > Alphaproteobacteria > Acetobacterales > Acetobacteraceae > Bombella > Bombella saccharophila. The sequence continues at coordinate 198,733 of NZ_JANIDW010000002.1, read as the reverse complement.
CAGCTTTGTCCGTATGTGTTAGCTCATCCACCAGCGGTGTTTGAATATAACCAGGGCAGACGTTATTGACGCGGATCTTATAGCCCTTACGCGCACAATGCAGCGCAGCGGACTTGGTCAGCATCTTCACCCCACCCTTGGAGGAACCATAAGCAGCGAGGTTGGGAATCCCTACCAGAGCCGAGCTGGAACACATATTGACGATGGACCCGCCATCCCCACCATTAAGCTCACGCATCGCAGCAACGGCATATTTCACACCGAGAAAGACACCATCCAGATTGATGGACTGCACACGCCGCCATTCCTCCAAAGAGGTGCTCTCAATCGTACCATCAAAAGCGATACCAGCGTTATTGACGACAATATCCAGACGGCCATCATGCTCTTTGATGGCGGCCATCGTCTTTTTCCACTCATCTTCTTTCGCCACATTCAGCGGTAAGAAGCATGCTTTGCCACCAGCTTTACGAATCTCCTCTACGACCTCTTCACCACCTTTTGGGTTGAGGTCCGCGACAATAACCTTCGCCCCTTCTTTAGCCAAAAGTACGGCGATGCCTTTACCAATACCGCTACCACCACCGGTGACTAATGCGATCTTTCCAGAAATCCGTCCCATCTGTTATCTCCTCAGATAAAGGGTCTGTGTCACATAACCGTCTTTGCATAAAACCATCTGAACTTACATAAAAATAACACCCGCATATTGGCTCATCGCACTGGTTTTAGAGGGTGCGCAAAGCCATGAACCGCCATTTTCAGCCCTTAATGGGCACCTTCGCCCTAAGCTGCATATCTTCCATGCCTATAGAGCAAACCGATTAGAGCAATTAGCTATGGCTACCCTCAAAAGGCAATTAACACGACTAATAATAGTTATTTAAAAAGTTTTTAAATGACTCCCTCCCTCCGAATCGGACAAAATCCCTCGCGTCTTACCCTTAATTAATCCTTATAAAACAATAAGCTATAAAAAATAATCGCTTTTTGCTAATTTTCACTTTTCAAAATGATTATTTATATCATTATGTACATATGAATCGTTGTTTTACTTAATAACGATATATGATCGCTTTTAGGAGTGCCCATCATGGTTGCCACCGCTACAGCTTTTGCCCCATCTTTTCCCTCACCCGCTAATGCGGATATTAAAGCGACTCCCCTCAGCCCCGCTATCGGAGCGATTATTGAAGGGGTTAACCTCTCCCACCCTCTCTCCGCAGAGCAAAGAGACACCCTCCATCAGCTACTTTTACGCTATCAAGTGCTGTTCTTCCGTAAACAAACCATTAGCCCAACCCAACAACGGGACTTTGCCCGTAATTTTGGCGAACTTCATCTCCATCCCATCTTCCCGACTGTACCCGATGTGCCAGAAGCCATTGTGCTTGATACCGCCAAAAACGACCTGCGCGATAATGCCCTTTGGCATACAGATGTCACCTTCCAGCAAAACCCACCTTTAGGGGCTGTCCTCACAAGCCGTCTCTTACCAGAGACAGGCGGTGGCGATACGCTTTGGGCCAGTGGCACTGCCGCTTATGATGCGCTTTCTGAAGGATTAAAACAGAGGATCGACCCCCTCACCGCCCAGCATGACTTCCTCCGCTCTTTCCCTGTCTCCCGTTATGGACGGACAGAAGCGGAACGGAAAAAATGGGCCGAAACACGCGATGCTTATCCCCCAGTGACCCATCCTGTTGTCCGCGTCCACCCAGAGACGGGGCAAAAAGCCCTTTTCGTCAATGAGGGCTTTACATCTGAGATCAACGACATTGACCCAGAGGAAAGCGCCTCCCTCTTGGCTTATCTCACCCGCCATGCCACAAAGCCCGAGTTTTCCATCCGCTGGCGGTGGGAAGAAGGGGATGTCGCTTTTTGGGATAATCGTGTCACGCAGCATTATGCTGTTAATGACTACCTTCCTGCCCGGCGTATTATGAACCGCGTTACCATCATCGGGGATCGTCCCTTTGGCCCCGGACATCAGGAAGGTTAAAGCCCGATGGCCCAGTCCCCCGCGGCGTCCTCTACGACACATCCTCCAAGTACCAACCGCTTTAAAGGCATCCATGTCGCGATGATCTCTATTGGTGGGATCATCGGGGCGGGGCTATTTGTCGGCACCTCTGCCACCATCGCTGCGGCAGGACCCGCAGTGCTGCTCTCCTACCTTGCGGCAGGGTTAGTGGTCTGGCTGGTGATGCGTCTTTTGGGCGGCTTGGCCATTACCGCACGCGGGCAAGGGTCCTTTATTACCCATATTGCCACCCATATCGGCCCACGCACCGCCTTTATTACAGGTTGGAGCTATGCCTTCCTCTGGGCTGTGACCGCTGGGGCACAAGCTGTGGCCGGAGGTATGATTATCGGGCGGCTGGCTCATATTGCCCCTTTATGGGGTGCGCTCGTCCTTGTAGCCATCGCTTGGTCTATTAACCGTCTTTCACTCCGCCATTATGGACAAGCAGAGACAGGCCTCTCCATTTTTAAGCTACTCTTTCTAGGTGGGTTTATTGCCCTTGGCTTAGGGTGGCTAGCCCTTTCGGGCCATCCCTTTGCAATAGCCTTCCAGAACATTACTGCTCATGGTGGGGTCTTCCCTAAAGGGGGATGGGCTGTCATCGGGGCTGTGCCCATGATCATACAGACCTTCACCGGCTGCGAAATTGCCATCATTGCCGCAACCGATAGTGATCGCCCCCTACGCGCTATTGCACGGACTATGCGGCGACTGCCTTTGCAGGTGCTGTTCTTCTACGCTGGGTCGGTTTTGGTCATTATCGCCCTTCTGCCGTGGAGTGACGTGCATGTCGGGCAATCACCCTTCCTCAGCGTGTTGGAATATCTCAAGGTCCCCTTGGCACGCTATGCGGCAATTGCGGTAACACTTGTGGCGGTTCTCTCCTGCTTAAATTCGGCGGTTTATGTTGTCTCGCGTACATTAAAAGAGCTCGCAAGCCTACGCTTAGCCCCACAAAAGCTAACCCTTGAGACCGCTCGCCATGTACCGCTTTGGTCATTACGGCTTACAACTTTGTTGGAGTTGCTCGTCATTGCCTCGGCCATTAGCTCGCCAGAAACACTCTACCCCGTCCTGCTTGGCTCATCAGGTGGGTTAATCCTCTTTATCTATTTCATCATCGCCATTGCTTATTGGCTGTGGGGCCGACAATCACAAACAGCCACCGCCATGCCCGTGGCGCGTGGATTAATCCTGCTCATCCCCATTTTGGGGGCCATTCTTCTCATTCTACCCGCTGCACGGGAGGATGCCTTGCTCTCTTTAGCGGTCATTCTCGTGCTAATATGTGCAAGCTTCATCGGCGGAACGCGCACCCCAACCAATAAATCTTAGGGGGGGCAATATGCCCCCTTATACCAGGCTAACAGCGGTATTCTGATAATAAAACTGATAACGGCTCAACTGCTCGTCCCAGTCCTGCGTATTGGCTTCCTCTGGTAAGGCCACACTATCAAACCCACAGCGTTTAAGGTGAATCGCTTGGTCTGGCAAAAGATGACCAGAGGCCCGGATCTCCCCTTTATACCCCTCATATTCCCGCAGAGAGCGCGCTTGCGTAAAAGCCCGCCCATCCCGGAAGATGGGGAACTCCAACACAATCAAGGTCAGCTCGTTGAGATGAGAGCGTAAATCCTCCACCTCGACATCCTGAGGCAGAGAGATAGCTGTACCGTGGGGAGCGTCCTTCCAATCTGCAAAAGCCACAGGGGAGGCTTCCTCTAACGTCTTACGCCCGCTGAGATTAAACAGTTTCATAAGCCACCTCCTTAAAGGCCTTCAGCCCGCACCGCTTCAGCATAGCAGCAAAGCTTTCCCCCTTCTGCCGCTGTGCGAGATAGAACTCCACAATCCGCGCTACGGCCTCTACGGCTTCATCCTCTGCAAAGGAAGGGCCTAAAATCCCGCCAATGGCAGCATTCTCTCCCCCATCCCCCCCAAGGAGAATCTGGTACGTCTCAGCCCCGCGCTTATCAACACCCAACAGGCCGATATTACCCACATGATGATGCCCGCACGCATTAATGCAGCCAGACATATGGATGCTCAACGCCCCAATCTCAGCCTGCAACGCTGCATCCCCAAAACGGGCTCCCAATTTCTGCGCCAAGGGGAGGGAGCGCGCATTGGCCAGATTGCAATAATCCAAACCGGGGCAGCTCACAATATCGCTAATCAGCCCAACATTCGGCGCGGCAAGGTCAAGCTTCTGCAAGCCCTGCCACACATCATAAAGCTGGTCCTTACGCACATGACCAAACACCAGATTCTGCAAATGCGTCACCCGCACTTCCCCAAAGGCATAACGAGCGGATAAATCTGCCAGACCGTGCATTTGCTCTGCCGTCACATCACCGGGGATAGCCCCCGGCGTTTTGAGGGAAATAACCGCACAAATATAGCTGTCATGATGATGAGGGTGCGTATTGCTTGCCACCCAGCGGGCAAAGGCTGGGTCTGCCTGCTTATGCTGCTCAAAGAGAGAGGCCGCATCCGCTGGGGCTTGAAGGTCCGGCACAGCAAAACGCGCCCGAATCTGTGCAACATGCTCCGGCGTCAAGCGGTAAGCCGCACGGTCCATGCGGCTAAGCTCCTCCTCCACAGCTTTGCGGAAAGCCTCTAACCCAATGGTCTGCACCAAAATCTTGATACGCGCTTTATAGAGATTATCTCGCCGACCAAACGCATTATAAACGCGCAACACCGCCTCTAGCGTGGCGATGAGGTCTTCTTCCCTCACGGAATCGAACAATTCCTGCCCAACAACGGGCGTCCGCCCTAAACCACCCCCCACAAAAAGGCGAAAGAGCGGGCCATGTTCGCTAGGGCGTGCCAGCAAGCCAATATCATGAAAGCGCGCCGCTACACGGTCCTCTGGGCTACCAGAAATCGCGATTTTAAACTTACGGGGCAGGAAGGTGAACTCAGGATGCAAAGTGGACCATTGCCGCACAATCTCGGCATGGATGCGCGGGTCCATCAGCTCATCCTTAGCCGCCCCAGCGAACTCATCAGAGGTGACATTACGGATGCAATTACCACTTGTTTGGATGGCGTGCATATCCACCTCGGCCAATTCCCGCAGGATGGCTGGCATATCCTGCAACGCAATCCAATTAAACTGAATATTCTGCCGGGTGGTGAAATGGCCGTAATTGCGGTCATATTTCGCAGCAACATCAGCAAGCTTATGCAGCTGGCGGCTATCTAACACACCATACGGAATCGCCACGCGTAACATATAGGCATGAAGCTGAAGATAAACGCCATTCATCAAACGGAACGGCTTAAACTCCTCCTCGCTTAATTCGCCAGCAAGACGGCGGCGCACTTGGCCTTCAAACTCATTAATCCGCTCTTGAAGAAAGGCCCGGTCCCGCTCCTCATATTGATAATGCCCAACAGAATGTGAGTTAGATTGAGTCATTGCGCACGCTCCTTCTCCTGCGCTGGGGTCCGCGCTAGGGCATCGTCATACGAAAAATCAGGGTGAACACTCGGCCCGTGAGCACGAATCACTTCGCGTGCTGTTACAGGCTCTGGCGGCTGTGTATCATGGGCGACAACTTCATAAATCGCCACAACCTCTTTTTGCGCCGCTGCGGCCAAAGCACGCTCTAAGGCAGGGCCTGCCTCCTCATAGCTAAAGCGTTTTGCCTCAGCAATGGATTCACGCCAATGCTCTCCCTCGCCAAGCCAAACAATACGGCCATCCAGCAAGCGATTTGCCGTCAGCAATAGGACTTCCCCCTCTCCCGGGCGGGATAGACGTTTCATCACGCACGCTCCTTTGATGTGCTCTCACTGGAAGCAGCCGGCGGCTCCACCGCACCACGATGATGCACCACTTCCCCCACAATAATTAAGACTGGGCTTTCCAACCCCTGCTGCTGCACAAGCGCGGTAATTGTGCCCAACGTACCCTTGACGCATCGTTGATCCGGGCAGGAGCCACGATAAATCACCGCAACAGGCCAATGGGCGGGCAGACCATGCCCCTGCATTTGCTGGCATAGCTCCCCTATAGAGCTTAACCCCATATAAATCACCACCGTTTGCCCCTTACAGGCAAGGCTGGGCCAATGCAGATTTAACGTACCATCTGCGCGCGCATGACCCGTCACCATAATGCAGCTTTGGGCACAATCCCGATGTGTGAGCGGAATCCCCGCCGCTACTGCACAACCATTCGCCGCCGTAATGCCAGGGACAACCCGCACCGGCACATGCGCGGCGAGCAAACTCTCCATCTCCTCACCCCCACGGCCAAAAACAAACGGGTCCCCTCCTTTTAGCCGTAAGACGCGTTCCCCCCGCTGGGCACGGCGCAAAAGCTCGGATTCTATATCACGTTGCGGCAGCGTATGATGGCTACGCTTTTTGCCAACATACACACGCTCCGCATCCCGCCGCACGCGGTCCAGAACCTCTGGAGCCACGAGGTTATCATATAAAACACTATCAGCATTTTGCATCAAACGGAGGGCGGCAAGGGTCAACCAATCGGGATTCCCCGGCCCAGCCCCCACAAGCCACACCTCCCCTTGCGGGCGCGTGGCGACTCCCTCCGCTGCCTCGACAAGCTGCTCTAGCTGATGACGGGCTGAAGCCTCCTCCCCCGCCAAAGCGGCCTCATAAGCAGGGCCATCCACAAAGGATTCCCACACACGTTGCCGCTGCTTCACATGCGGGAGGCGAGCCTTCAGCCAACCGCGCTGTTGCTGCATAAACCGTGCGGCCTCACCCACTCTAGCCGGGAGCATAGCCTCGACCATCTGCCGCACCCGGCGCGCTAAAACGGGAGAGGCTCCCCCCGTGGTAATCGCCACTTGCACGGGGGAGCGATCCACCAACGCCGGGGTAATAAAGCTGGAAAGCTCTTGATTATCCACCACGCATACAGGCACACGCAACGCATGAGCCTGCCGCGACACCATCTCATTAACAGCCTCATCATCCGTAGCGGCAAAGACTACAGCCATCTCCGGCAATATCTCCCGCAGGGCTTGCTCCTCAACGCGCCCTTGCCGAAACACCGCCTGCCCCTGCGCAATGAGAGCCTCTAGCTCAGGATGCATGCTCTCCGCCCAAATATGAAGCCGCCGGCACCGCCCTTTAAGCAAGCGCATCTTCTGCACCGCCACCTGCCCACCCCCAATGAGAAGGGCATCGCGTTGGTCTGTCCGCATCATAATCGGCAGATAAGAGAAGGGCTTCATCGTCATGCAGGGAGCATGTCAAATCTGGTGCAAAAATCAACTCATTATTTTGTTGTTTTTTTTAATAACGATGAATTTTAGTTGTTTTATGCCTATTCTTCCTCTGAAAGTTACCAATTGCTACCGCCTCTTCCCGCTTCTGCCGTTCTGCGGTTCATCCCCGCGGGGGCGGGGAACATTTCGTCAACAAAGCCGCTCATAGACGCTTTCCCGGTTCATCCCCGCGAGGGCGGGGAACATGGTTGTAGATAAGGCTGTGCAGGACAAGTTGGCGGTTCATCCCCGCGAGGGCGGGGAACATCGGGTGTGTCCGAAACAACTGTCAAAAAAACACGGTTCATCCCCGCGAGGGCGGGGAACATCTCATCAAAATATAGGTATCAGCAATATTTGACGGTTCATCCCCGCGAGGGCGGGGAACATTATAGGGTTTCAGAAAGGTTGGGGTGGTGTCCCGGTTCATCCCCGCGAGGGCGGGGAACATGGCACGTACAAAGCCCGACCCGGAGGGATTAAAGGTTCATCCCCGCGAGGGCGGGGAACATTTCGGACCCGGGTTTTCTGACTCGCTGGCCGCCGGTTCATCCCCGCGAGGGCGGGGAACATAATCCCCAGCCTTGTGTCGCTCATCTGGGTTTCGGTTCATCCCCGCGAGGGCGGGGAACATGTAATATTTTTTGGCCTCATTTCTCGAATTTTCGGTTCATCCCCGCGAGGGCGGGGAACATGTCCATCTCGATACGGTGCTGCTGTCTGGCCGCGGTTCATCCCCGCGAGGGCGGGGAACATTCAAAAATCCACGCGGGAATCGGTCTCTTGCCCGGTTCATCCCCGCGAGGGCGGGGAACATACACTGCACATCGCGCAGAGTGAATAGATTCTCGGTTCATCCCCGCGAGGGCGGGGAACATGCTGACCGATGCAGCGTTGAAGCGGGCCGCGCCGGTTCATCCCCGCGAGGGCGGGGAACATCGGCCTGTACAGAGCCTATCACTGGAATTTTTCGGTTCATCCCCGCGAGGGCGGGGAACATCCTCAGAATGTGGCTCTCAATCGAGTTTTGATCGGTTCATCCCCGCGAGGGCGGGGAACATTCAGCATTGGTGTCGTAATTGGCTCGGTCTGCCGGTTCATCCCCGCGAGGGCGGGGAACATCTCGCTATAGCCACTGGCGTGTTGCCGTCCACCGGTTCATCCCCGCGAGGGCGGGGAACATTTTCACACCCGTTATAATGATAACCCGCCCCTCGGTTCATCCCCGCGAGGGCGGGGAACATTGGGGGTAATAATGGGGGTATTTTTTAAATGACGGTTCATCCCCGCGAGGGCGGGGAACATTTCGACCGCGTGGTGCAGTTGTCAGACGTGGTCGGTTCATCCCCGCGAGGGCGGGGAACATACTTCCTAGAACTACTTGTATTATAAACATAATTCATATGTCAAAGGCCGTACCAACTTAAATATAAATTTAATATCCTTTTCCTTACAAGCTTTTTCTCAATTTTCTACCTCCTACATCCATCCCATAAAAAAGAGGAGAAGGTTTCCCCTCTCCTCTTTCACTAAGCCTTCTATCAACCGTGCGACGCGTTACACAGGTAGGCTCGCCAATACACCTTTTTGGCGAATAACGTCGCGCGCCTGTGCAATCTCCTGCTCAATCTCTGGCGTAAGCAAATCACGCCATGTATCAAACGCTGGCAAGCTAATAGACGCCTTAACATCATCAGAAGCAGCAATTTTTAACTGCTCGGCATTCAAGAAAGGCTCTTCTAACTTAATTGTCTCTCCCTTTTCGGTCTTACCCCGCAAGAGCTCCAACAATAACGCCATACAATATACAAGCCGGCTACGGTCGCGCCCCTCACCTAAGACAGCACGGACAGTCTCCGTCCAGAAGACCTGTGCTTTAGAGGTCGCATCGGAGGCAATACGCGCAACTTGGTCTGCCATCGCTTTATTAGAAAAGCGGCTTAACAACGTAGCTTTATATTTGTGCAGATCCACACCAGGAGGGGCCTTTAATGTTGGGATAACGTCTTTTTCCAACACTAAATCTACAAATTTATGCACACGCTGCTCTGCTAACACTTGGTCCACCAACTTCAAGCCCAAGAGCATCCCCGCAGCACTAAGGATGAGATGGCTGGAGTTCAGCATACGAATCTTCGCATGCTCATACGCGCTTACTTGGTCGCTAAACTCTACCCCCACCTTCTCAAAAGCGGGACGGCCTGCGGCAAATTTATCCTCTATCACCCACTGGATAAAATCCTCCGAGATTAATGGCTGGAGGTCATCCAACCCGCTACGCTCATTCAGCTTCGCTTTCCCCTCGGAGGAGACAGATGGCGTAATACGGTCCACCATCGCGTTGGGGAAGGTCACATTCTGCTCAATCCACTGGGCAAGCTCGGCATCCACAGCGCGCGCATAACCGACAAATGCTTTGCGGGATACATCCCCATTATGGCGCAAATTATCGCAGGACATTACCGTCAAGCCCCCATGGCCAGCCTCACGGCGGCGGCGTAAGCCCTCCACCACATAGCCAAAGACTGTCTTAGGATGTTGCGGGTCTGCGAGGTCTTCCTTCACCTCTGGATGTGTAAGACGAAACTCCCCAGTTGTTTCGTCAATATTATAACCACCCTCGGTGATAGTCATGGAGATAATCTTCGTAGCTTTATCAGCCAACAGAGCCAGCACTTTCTCCGGCTCATCAGGGGCTTGGAGATAATCCCGTAACCCGCCCATTACGCGGATTTGCGTCGCACCACTAGCGGCGATTTCCGTCAGGGAGTAAAGCCCCTCCTGCGCACGAAACTCCTCCGCCTTTTTCTCCGAGCGATCACCAGAGCGCAGCCCTACCCCGGTAATGCCCCACCCTTCATGACCAGGCAAAGCCAACACACGGTCCACATAATACCCCAGATGAGCACGGAAGAAATTGCCCACACCAAAATGTACAATGCCCGATGTAACCTTACGCACATCGTAAGAAGGGCCAGCGACATTCTTCGGTAATGTTTTTAAACCTTCATATGTCAGCATAACATGTCTCCAAAAAACGGTTACGACTATGAAGAAACTCAGCCTTTGTGATGGTCTTTCTGCGCAGCGATGATCTTCTTTAACAAGGGGACAAATTCATCTAGATGCTCAATACGCAATAAACCCGGCCAAGATGGAGCAGGCTTGTTTAAATCCCGCAGCAGCACGCAAGCCATCCCTGCCCGGTGAGCAGCCTCTACCCCAGCATCAGAATCCTCCAACACAAGGCAATGTGCTGGGTCAACTCCCTCCTGCTTAGCCCCATAAAGATAAATATCCGGGCGAGGCTTAGGCATATTCAAATCCCGGCCTGAATGAATGCGATCCTCCTTAAGGATCTTATCCAGCCCTGTACTTGCAAACTTAGCCTCCATCTCCGCCTCAGAGGAGTTAGACCCTACACGAATCGGCAAGCCAATTTCATTAACAACATCATGCAGCATCTTAGTGGCACCGGGGACCTCTTTAGCCTTCTTCCGCATCATCTCAACGATGCGATTCTGCATGATCATATCCCAGTCATCAGGCAATTTATCGCCTGTTTTCTCGGCAATCATCTCGCCAATTTTGGCAAGTTCACCCCCGCCAAAAAGCTTATTGCCTTCTTCATCACTAATATCCCACCCATGATGGCGGGCATCTTCAGCCATCAACGCGGTAGAGAGATGCTCCCCGCCTACCAACACGCCGTCACAATCAAAAATGATCATTTCCAAGCGCCCTGTAGGCAATATAGCAGCAGGGGCTTGGTCGGGAATCGGGAAATTCGTGTGCTTGCTCATGATCACTCCTTATTTACCTTACCTGATTTTGCTCTCTTACACGCTTTGCGACAGCCTACCCCTGAGAGTAACAGGACAAGAAAAGATCGCAACACCTTGAAAACTTATTAAAGAAGCTTATAGCATTCTGATGCAAGGGCTTCATCCCCTGCGCCTACGCGGGATATTACAATGAGTTAACCCGCCGGGGCATACTACCTGCTTAACCACGTTAAGGTTTTCTTTCATGCTCCACCAAATTTTTCCGAATTTGTCTCTTAATATATGGATGTTTCTAAAGCTCGTCACTGGCTTTGCTATCATCATCGGTTATCTCAACATCTCTGGCCGTAGCCAAGTCTCCCAGATGAATGCCATCGACCTTGTTGGTAACTTCATCCTCGGTGGGCTTGTTGGCGGTGTTCTCTACACGACCAATATTTCCTTCCACGAATATGTCATCGCCCTCCTCATCGGGGTGGGTATTTTGCTAACCATTACGCGCTTCTGCCGGAAGATTAATATGTTCAGAAACGTCGCTATTGGTCGGCAGATCACCATCATGAAAGATGGACGCTTCTTGATGGAAAATATCCGTAATAAGAATAATAAAATTGATATGCTCAATATTGCATCTCAGCTTAATATTCAGGGTATTTATTCGTTTGATGAAGTGTATTTCGCCCAAGTTGAGCCAAGCGGTGCGCTGACAGCTATTACGGATAAAAAGAAACTTCCTGCTCTCATCGTCTATTATGATGGTGTTATCCGCGAGGATGACCTCAAAGACGTTGGTCTTTCTGCCGATGACTTCAAAGAAGATATGAAACGTAGAGGCATCGAAAAGCTAGAAGATGTCTTTATGGCCGAGCTTAAAGACAAACAATTCCACTATGTCTTAATGAACGGTCTCGTCGTCCCGCACCCTCGTAAAGACCGCGAAGAGGAAGCTGCTAAAAAACGGGCTGAAGAAGCTGCTCAGAAAAAAGCCGAGGCTGAAGCCGAAGAAGCCAAAGCAAAGGATAAAGCTAACTCTGAGGATAAAGATCAAAAAACCACATCAGAGGATAATAAAGCTTAATTACCTCTCTGTTAATACCTGCCAGAGTCGTTGGGCTCTGGCAGGTTATGTTCATTGCTATTAGAAAATACTATTCCAAAAACGCTCCCACCAACTACCCTTTAGCTCATCTTTACATGCATTATATTGCTTTTGATATTGCTGGGCACGCCGCCCCACTTTACGCGCAACAGTGACCAACCACGGCTTTGCCTCGTAACTCCGCTTGCGGTAGCCACCCCAACCTTCGTGATACGCAAGATATTGCCGTGTTGCATTAGTGAGGGGAATCCCATCAATTTTATGGCTATTGGTGAGATACCAATTCACAAAATTCAACGCATCAGCGTAGTTTGTCCGGCTACCCCCGGCCCCGGTCTGGCGTTGATAATCCCGCCAGATTTCATTCTTCGCCTGTGCATAACCGTAGGCGGTACTAATATGCCCCCACGGAATCACCCATAGAATATAAGTTCGCCGCGTCCGCGCATTAGCCCGAAAGCTCGATTCCTGATTCATAATCGCCATCGGGATGGCAGAAGGGATGTGCCATTTCTCCTCCTGCCGCATCGCAGTGTGATACCAGCTACGCTTCTCCCGATAAATCGAGCATAAATCATCAGGATGCTGAGGCGGGGTTGTGGTACAGCCCGCCAGCATTACCCCCGCCATCACAGCAAGGACCCCAGCCCACCTAGGCTGTATGACCTGTTGATTCGCAGCCATAGTTAGAAGGGGATTTCATCATCCAAGCCTTGGTCGTGGCCAGCAGAGCTATCCCAGCCATTGCCGCCTCCCATACCACCATTATTGCCCCCACGGTTTGCAGGACCGGCCTGTTGTCCCCCAAAATTGCTTCCCCCGTCATTATAACCGCCATCATTATAGCCACTATCATCACCACCGCTGCGCTGGCCATCAAGCAACACAAGATTGCCACGGAAGCGGTCAATCACCACCTCGGTCGTGTATTTCTCTACCCCTTGTTGGTCCGTCCATTTACGCGTACGCAATTCGCCCTCAATATAGACTTTCCGGCCCTTCCGCAGATATCGCTCAGCAACCTCCCCCACGCGCTCATTAAAAATCACAACACGGTGCCATTCAGTCCGCTCGCGCCGCTCACCACTATTACGGTCATTCCATGTATCACTAGTCGCAATGGCGAGATTGACAATCTTACTGCCGGACTGCGTATTGCGCGTCTCTGGGTCACGCCCCAAATTACCTACGAGAATAACCTTATTTACACTACCAGCCATGTATAATCCCCATCTCTCTTAAGAAGCTGTTTGCACTCTTACGGTTCGATTCTGGCACCATGTGCCCTTATTGCTTATATTGCACAGAACAATCGCCCATGCATCCACCCTGCCATAAAGACCATCAAGAGGACATAGCGTGACAGACACACCCACACCTACCGGCACCAGCCATATCATTGTCCGTGGTGCCCGCACGCATAATCTAAAAAATGTCAACGTCACGATCCCACGCGATAAGCTTACGGTCATGACGGGGCTTTCTGGCTCTGGTAAATCCTCCCTCGCCTTTGATACCATCTATGCCGAAGGCCAACGCCGTTATGTGGAGAGCCTCTCTGCCTATGCGCGGCAATTTTTGGAGCTCATGGGCAAGCCAGATGTAGAGTCCATTGAGGGGCTGTCCCCCGCTATTTCCATCGAGCAAAAAACCACCTCGCGCAATCCACGCTCTACCGTTGGGACCATCACCGAGATTCACGATTATATGCGCTTACTCTGGGCGCGGGCGGGGGTGCCTTACTCCCCTACTACGGGCCTACCGATTGAGGCGCAGAGCATCAGCCAAATGGTGGACCGTGTTATGGCCATGCCCGCGGGCACGCGGCTTATGCTGCTCGCCCCCATCGTGCGGGACCGCAAAGGCGATTGTGCGAAAGAACTCGCCGAGCTGACCCGCCGTGGCTTTGCGCGCGTGCGGATTGATGGCACACTTTATGAAATCACCGATGCCCCCAAGCTCAACCGCAAAACACGCCATAATGTCGATGTTGTGGTCGATCGCATCGTCCTAAAAGAGGGGATAGAAACCCGACTAGCCGATAGTTTTGAAACCGCTTTGGAACTCTCAGACGGTTTGGCCTCTGTTGAGGAAGTCCTCCGCAGCGGGGAAGAGCGGGAGCCGCTTAAAGCCTCCTTCTCCTCCCGCTATTCCTGCCCAGAATCTGGCTTTATGCTAGAGAGTGTGGAGCCACGCCTTTTCTCCTTCAACGCGCCAATGGGGGCCTGCCCAACCTGTGATGGGTTGGGTACAGAAACGCATTTTGACCCCAATCTCATCATCCCTGATGATAGCCTAACCCTGCGAGAAGGCGCCATTGCACCATGGCGTAATGAACAAGACCCGCTCTTTGACCAAACCCTCGCCGCCCTCGCCCGCCATTGCGAGGAAACTCTTGATACACCATGGAGCAAGCTGAAAGAGACATCCCGCCAATTCCTTCTCCATGGTGGGGCGGAGGCTGTCAGCATCCCTTATCAGGATGGTAAGGGCAAAACACACACCATCCACCGCCCCTTTGAGGGCATCATCAGCCATCTACAACGCCGCCTTGCCCAGAGCAGCAGCATCCATGTGCGCGAGGCCCTTGGCCGATATCAATCCGCTATGCCCTGCCCTGCCTGCCACGGGGCACGATTGCGGCCAGAAGCCCTGTGTGTGAAGGTCAATAACAGCAATATCGCCGAAGCCTCAGAGCTTACCATTCAGGAAGCTCTTGCATGGTTTAAGACTGTGGAGGCCAGCCTCACCCCCCAGCGGGCCGAGATTGCACGGCGCATTCTCAAAGAAATTACCGAGCGGCTGCATTTCCTCGACCGTGTGGGGCTAGATTATCTCACCCTCTCCCGCAGCTCTGGCACGCTCTCAGGTGGGGAGAGCCAGCGCATCCGGCTGGCTTCGCAAATTGGCTCCGGCCTAACGGGCGTCCTCTATGTGTTAGATGAACCCTCCATCGGGCTGCATCAGCGCGATAATGCCCGCTTACTCACCATGCTGGAGCGGCTGCGCAATCTCGGCAATACCGTCCTTGTTGTGGAGCATGATGAAGATGCCATCCGCCAAGCTGATTACCTCATCGATATGGGGCCGGGGGCCGGGACCCAAGGCGGGCGCGTCATCGCTTATGGCACGCCAGAAGAAGTCGCCCAAAATCCCGATAGCCTCACCGGCGCATGGCTCGCAGGTCGCCGGGGCATCCCCGTGCCCACCACCCGCCGTAAAAGCAAACGCTGGGTAAGCATCCATGGGGCAAAGGGTAATAACCTCAAAAATATCAGCGTAAAGTTCCCTTTAGGGACCTTTATTGCCATCACCGGGGTCTCTGGCAGTGGGAAATCCACTCTCATTACCGATACCTTCTATAAAGGCCTAGCCCGGCAGATTATGAAATCGGCCGCCGTCCCCCTCCCTTATGGACGGCTAGAAGGCACAGAGCAGCTCGATAAAATCATCGAGATTGACCAATCCCCCATCGGGCGCACACCCCGCTCCAACCCTGCTACTTATACGGACCTCTTTGCCCCTATTCGGGATTGGTTTGCCGAACTGCCAGAATCCAAAGCGCGGGGTTATAAGCCGGGGCGTTTCTCCTTCAATGTCAAAGGGGGTCGTTGCGAGGCTTGCCAAGGTGATGGTGTATTGAAGATTGAGATGCACTTCCTACCGGATGTGTTCGTAACCTGCGATAGCTGCAAAGGTGCGCGCTATAATCGGGAAACGCTGGAGATTAAGTTTAAAGGTAAATCCATTGCCGATATTCTGGCCATGACGGTGGATGAGGCTGTGCCCTTCTTCAATGCGGTACCACGCATTGCCGACCGCCTCGCCATCCTTCAACAAGTGGGGCTAGGCTATGTCGCCCTTGGCCAGCAAGCCACCACCCTCTCCGGTGGTGAGGCCCAGCGTGTAAAGCTCGCGAAAGAACTCGCCCGCCGCGCTACAGGCCGAACCCTCTATGTACTGGATGAACCCACAACTGGGCTGCATACAGAGGATGTGCATAAGCTCCTCAACGTCCTGCATGCACTCGTAGAGCAAGGCAATACGGTGCTGGTTATTGAGCATAATCTGGACCTCATCAAAACAGCGGATTGGGTCATTGATATTGGCCCAGAGGGCGGCGTAGGCGGGGGCGAGGTTGTAGCCACTGGCACACCGGAGGATATTGCCGCCTGTAAAGCCAGCCATACAGGGCGATTCCTCGCCCCGATGCTCGCTGCCAAAGGCCCGCCCTCTCATACAAAGAAGGATGCCAAACCACGCAAAAACTGATAAGCACCTCTTATGACGCCCTTTTTTGCTTGGCTATTCCTCTTAGGGGCCATCTTGTTAGAGGTTATGGCTACCAGCCTGCTTAATATCTCTAACGGGTTTCGCAAGCCCCTACCGACCATAGGCGCGCTCCTCTTTTATGGGGCGGCCTTTTTCTGCTTGGCCCAAGCCCTAAAATGCATCCCCCTCGGCATTGCTTATGCGGTATGGTGCGGGGTGGGGATTGTCTGCATTGTGGTTATCGGGCTGACTGTCTTCCGCCAGCCCTTAAACCTCACCGCTTATCTAGGGGTTGGGCTCATCATGCTTGGCACGTTACTCGCCTGCCTCTCTGGCGGGGTACGGCACTAACGCTATGAGGGCCACTCTCTTACAACGCCACATATTACGCGGCTTGATGATGCTCATCATGCTCGTAGCATTTAGTGGGCAACTCCTCCTCACAGCTACGAGCTTACCAGAGGAAAGCCCCAGAGCGGCTATTTTACGTCTAACGCATCTCGATATTGCACCCGCACCGCCGCCAGAGCCAGCAGGCCCTGCCCCCTCATGCCCAGAGCCTCACGCTGGTCCTACCATGCATGACGCTATGGGGATGACTACTCCTCATCACACAGCCCAGCATGATAAAATGACCCATCATGGGGGCCATCATCACGGGGTGGACTGCCCCCTTTGCCCGCTTTTAGGGCACATCCTCTTTACCCTTACCAGCCTATTCGTGCTGTTAAGTTGCATCCGGCTTTCCCGGCAGCTTTGGCAGGCGAGTCCCCCCGCACAAGCCCCACCAGAACCCACACGCCAACGCCCGCCAAGCCGTGGGCCGCCTCGCCTCTTTCTAAACCAAACATTCGCCTGACCGAGCCAGCTTAAAAGGCTGTGCGTCGGCCTTTTCTGCATGTTGTTTTCAGGATGGATTGATTTTGTTTTTCCCCTCATATCGTCTGGGGCGGGGCCTAACGCGCCGTCTCTTAGTGCTGGGTGGTTTTGCTTTACCGCTTACGCCCCTTCTCGCCCAAACACCCCCTCAAAATACGCTGCCCACATCCACATCTGATGCCGTAGCCTCCGCCACGCCCATCCCCCACCCGGTGGAGCAAATCAGCGTGATAGGCACGCGGCGGCCTTTCACACAGGCCGCGGACACCGCAGCGTTATTCCGCGATGTACCGGGTTTTAGCAGCTATAAAACGGGTGGGATTGCCAGCCTCCCCGTCTTAAATGGTATGGCCGATGACCGGGTCGCCACCTTTGTGGATGGCATGCCCCTTATGGCCGATTGCCCTAACCATATGAACCCCGCCCTCTCTCAAATCAGCCTCGATGAAGTCGCCCATAGCGTTGCGATTGCGGGGATCACCCCTGTTAGCCTCGGCGGTGATAGCACCGGTGGGACCATCTCTGTGGAGCGCAAAGACCCACAATTTGCCAAAGAGGGCAAAGTCCTCATCACCGGTGATGGACGAGAAGATTGGCGCAGTAATGGCGGCGGCTCTGGCGCAGGGGGCTCCCTCACTATTGCGAACGATATGCTCAGCCTTCGCTATAGTGGCTCCTACACCCATGCGAGCGATTATACCGCCGGGGGACGCGGCGGGCGGGTTTTATCCTCCAATTATCTCAGCTTCAACCATGATGTCACAGCAGGGCTAAAGCTAAAGAACCACCTCTTTAGCCTCACATTTGGGCAACAAAATACCCCTTATGAGGGCTTCCCCAACCAATATATGGATGAAACAAATAACCGCTCCACCTTCGTTAATGGCAAATATCTAGGAACATTCAACTGGGGTACGTTAGAGGCTCGTGGCTATTGGCAACATGTGACCCACGCCATGAATATGCTAGCCGATAAAGGCGGCCATAGTGCTACCACCGGTATGCCGATGAATAGTGATGGACGCACAGCCGGTTATAGCCTTGTAGCCACCCTCCCCTTGAGCCGGAGCCATCAACTTAAACTAGGCAGCGCGTTTAGCCATGATGGCCTTAATGATTGGTGGCCCCCTTTAGAGGGCAGCATGATGATGGGGCCAGAGGCCTTCCATAGCCTTAACCACGCCCATCGCGACCATCTTGGCCATTTCATCCAATGGGATGCTCAATGGTCCCCGCGCTGGTCTAGCGAGCTTGGGATGCGTAGCGATGTCATCATGATGAATACTGGCACAGTCTCCCCTTATCAGGGCCTCTCCTCCATGAGTGATATGGGGATGAATATGGGGGGAAGCATGATGGGTATGGGCGGCATGGCCGGTATGGATATGTCCAACATGGGCATGAGTGGTATGAGTATGGGCAGCACCAACCAAGAGGCCGCCCGTGCCTTCAACAAAGCGCGCCGGGGCCGGACGGATGATAATTTCGATGTCACGGCCTTACTACGTTATAAAGCCAACGCCTATCTGAATATCGAAGGCGGCTATGCTCGCAAAACACGTTCCCCCAACCTCTATGAACGCTATGGCTGGAGCCGGGAAAGCATGACCGCGCGGATGATTAACTGGTTTGGCGATGGCAATGGCTATGTCGGCAATCTCAACCTCAAGCCAGAAGTCGCTAATACAGCGAGCATTACCTTCCGCCTCCATGATGCGGCGGATCATCAATGGGAGGCAATGGTCCAACCCTTTTATACCTATACGCATAATTACATTAATGTCGTGCGGATTGGGGCCCTCTCCCGCGGGTTTAACCTCTTACAATTTGAGAATCATAATGCCCAAAGCTACGGCATTAACGCTTCTGGCCGCGCCACCTTATGGGATGGCGATAAATGGGGCACGGGGGAGATTTCCACCCAGCTGAATTGGGTAAAGGGGCAGGACTTCAAAACCCATTCCGGCCTTTATCAACAAATGCCGCTTAATGGGAGCATCCGCCTCCATGAGCATTTTGGCCCCTGGCACGGCATGGCCGAGATTGTTCTTGTCAAAGCTAAGCATACAGTCGATTGGGTGCGTAATGAGCCCCGCACCCCCGGCTACGCGCTGCTGAATCTGGGAGCAGGGTATCATTGGTCCAAATATCTACAGCTTGATGTAAGCCTCGATAACTTGCTGAACCAACGCTACGCCCTCCCCCTTGGTGGCCGTGCTGTCAGCACCGCAGGCAGTCCACCCGGCCCTGTGTTAGGCATGGGCCGCTCTGTTAATCTGACC
Source organism: Bombella saccharophila (assembly GCF_026385475.1). Lineage (GTDB taxonomy): Bacteria > Pseudomonadota > Alphaproteobacteria > Acetobacterales > Acetobacteraceae > Bombella > Bombella saccharophila. The sequence continues at coordinate 179,138 of NZ_JANIDW010000002.1, read as the reverse complement.
CTACGGGAGCATTTCTAAAAACAAAAGGCGTCTCCACAATGCAGGGGGACGCCTTTCTTTGTGAAGGGAAAGGGCCTTACCCCTGCGCGCCATCACCAAGATGGGTCTGGCCGCGTTTTTCTGCCAGAGCGGCTTGGCGTTGCCGCTCACGGTAACGATGCCGTTGGGCCTCTGTGCGTTGGTTATAGCAATGAGGGCAACTTACCCCCTCCTCATAATGAGGGGACTGCTTATCCTCTGCACTAATAGGTGCGCGGCATGCATGGCAAAGGTCATATTGGCCCAGCTTTAACCCATGCCCAACAGACACACGTTGGTCAAAGACGAAACATTCACCCTCCCACAGGCTTTCCTCCTCTGGGATTTCCTCTAGATATTTTAAAATGCCACCTTTGAGGTGATACACATCCTCCACCCCTTCTTGCCGCGCAAAGGCGGTGGATTTTTCACAGCGTATGCCCCCCGTGCAGAACATCGCAATTTTAGGTGTGCGGCCTTGGGCCTCTACCTCCTTGCGCCACTTACGGAACCATTCTGGAAACGCACGGAAGGTTTTGAGGTCCGGGTCCACCGCCCCGCGGAAGGTCCCAATCGCTACCTCATAATCATTGCGTGTATCCATCACCACCGTATCAGGGTCGGAGATAAGGGCGTTCCAATCCTTTGGCTCAACATACCGCCCAACGCAGACGAGCGGGTCAATATCAGGCTGCCCCATTGTGACGATTTCTTTCTTCAACCGGACTTTCATCCGCAAAAAAGGCATCGTCTTGGCGCGGGATTTTTTATAATCAAACCCCGCACAGCCGGGCAGGTTATTAATATGGGCCAATACTGCATCAATCCCAGCATCAGAGCCGGCAATCGTACCGTTAATCCCCTCACGGGCCAAAAGGAGGCTGCCCTTTACCCCCTCCCGCTGGCACATATCCAATAGCGGTTGGCGGAGAGCCTCATGATTATCAAAGGCTGTAAAATGATAAAGCGCGGCTACACAAACCGGCAAAGATGTTTCTGTCATTAGTCACCCATCTCGCAAAGAAGGAACCTTTCCCCCTTCTAGCAGCCTACCCTTAGAAAGGCACGTCCCCCAGAGTAAGGGACGTCAAGGTTCCCTCATGCTCTTAGAGCGTCCAATAGACCTCATGCCGATGCTCGTAACCCTCCTGTTTGGTCGCGCCCTCGGCACGCTCTTTATCATCAGGCCAAGGCTCCCCTGCCGCAACGGCCGGTGGAACATAGCCGTGGTCCCGGCAGAGACGCTTAATCGTATCAATCACATACGCTGTCCCGATGATGCGCGTACATTCAAAAGCGCGGTCTGTCCCTTTATGACGGGGGCAAAAGAGATAATCATTATGCTGAAAAGGCGTGCGAACATCATGCCAACAGCTATTACAACCATGCGTACTAAAGACCCGATACGGCGTAGTGAACTCATTCATCGGGTCTGTAAAACCGCTAATCATCACAACAGGCGTCTCAACCGCCCATGCTAACCAAGATAGACCAGAAGATAACCCCACAAAGAACTCTGCATGTTTTAACCAACGCGCACGCTCTGCCAGGGGACGCTCGCCTGTTTCATCCTCCACACCATGAGGCAGGGCGTTCCAATAACAACCCATCCCAACCACAGGGTCTTTATCGATACAAATAACACGATACCCCATCTTTTTGAGGTATTTTACCGTATCTAACCACCCAATAGGGTGATGCCACATTTTACACGCGCAAGAGGCCTGTACCGCAACAACAACATAAGGTTCCTCTATCGGGCGGGTATCAGGTTTCTCAATCGCCACTCTCGGGCGGCTCTCGGTCGGGTCCACACCCAAAATCCATCCTGCCGTCCGATGCAACCCCACCGCGCGGAAATCCCGCGGTTGCCATTCCTGATCCTCATCATGGAAGAAAAGCCCGAGATAATACGTGGCGTAAAACTCATCACGCACAGCACCAAACTCTTTATCCACCATGAAGCGAATTTCTGGATAAACCGGTGCCATGAGATCGCGGATCATTTCACTCACCACAACGGTGAGCGTACAGCCATGCACTTGGCTAAAACGCTCTGCATAGGGCATCCACCCAAGGGGGTCGCCCAATGTCCCCGCAGGCATGATAATGGCGACCTTCTTCCCCCGCGCATTATAATGATGCGTCCAGATGAGCTTTTCATCCTCAAAAAGCTCTATCACACCTTGGAGAAAGTATTTCTTGCGGGAATATATCACCTCCCCGCCCTTCTTCTGGTCATAAAGGCATGTATCAGTCTGCCCGTCCCAAAAGCGTAGCCGCCATTGCTCCCCTTCTGGAAGCTTAACGCGTATCCCTAGATTAAAGTCATAACGCAGCCCATGTGGCCCTTCCTGCGTAAGTATAGTCGCTGGGGCAGGGAATATAGCACCAGGGATGCGCTCAATATCATCGTCTTTTACATGATGGTCCGTCGTAGAGGCAGAGGACGCCTTATCAGACTGAATCGGCTCTGCTGCACCTTCTTCGCCCATAGTAGAAACCGTGCCCCCCGCTACTAATAACTCCGAGGATGAAGAGGCAGGGCGTAACATGGCAATATCTTGTAAGATACGCTCCTTCTTGTGAGTGTCTTGGGTGGATTGATCCTTTTGCTCTGTCATTAATCCAACTCCCCAAAACCCGGAATCGTCTCAATAACCGCTTTCACCTGCGTAAAAGAAATCCCAATAGAACATTCGAACATACGGTCCGTACCTTTATGCCGAGGGCAAAAAAAGGCATCTTCAGCACGCAGATCAATATTCACATCATTCGCACAACCATTACAAACATTCCGATTAATGATGCGATACGGCGTCATGAACTCATTATAGGGCTCGGTATAACCACTTATCATCACCACTGGTGTCCCTGCCGCCCAAGCTAACCAAGATAACCCCGATGACGTCCCCACAAAAAATGCTGCATGTTTTAACCAACGCACACGCTCTGTTAAGGGGCGGGGGCCTGTTTCATCTTGCGTCCCATGTGGAATAGGGCGTAACGCCGCAATAGGCCCTCCCATCCTGTCTTTATCAATACATACAACTTTATAGCCTTTTTCTTTAAGAAAGCGCACAAGGTCATACCACCCACGCGGGTTGTTCCAATATTTACTAAGGCCTGATGCTTGGGCGGCTATGCATACATAGGGCTCCACCATCGGACGCCCCTCTTGATCAGCCGAGACACGCGGCCTTCGATCTTGCGGTGGAAGCCCCAAAATATACGCGCCCATATGGGCAAGGCCACTCTGGCGATAATCATTAGGCTGACAGATGCGCTGATGGTCCTCAAAAAAAACAAGCACGCTGTAATGTGCGTAATATTGTCTATCCTGCATATCAGATTCACCAATAAAACGAATATGCGGATATTCATCCTCGAATAGTGGGATCAATAATGGATTAATGAAGAACGTCGCCTTACAATCGTGTTTTTCAACAAACGCAATAGCGTGACCAATCCAGGCAATATGATCCCCAAGTCCACCCAAATTCATCGTAATAAGAACTTCACGATTCCGTAAATCACACACATGCGTGAAAATAAGTTCGCTATTCTTCCAGATACAAATCTCAAACTGAATATAATAACGTTTAAAGCTCTGCACCATGCCAGAGCCTGCAATCTCCTGCATGAACAAAACCGTATCGGTCTCCATATCCCGCAAACGGACTAACCATGTTGCCCCTTCTGGCACCCAAACACGGCATCCATCATTAAAATCATACCGGATACCTTCGGGGCCAATTTGCGTTAGTACAATCGTTTTATGCTCACTCATAAAGGCCGCTCTCCCCAGGCCAAAACCTCGATACGCTCTAAAAATTCAGGGCCGAAACGTTGCTCCTGCACAATGGGCACTCGTCCCTCAGCATAGGCTGCACATGTCGCAGAAAGACGCACTTTCCCACTGGGGGTCCGCCATATGCCCCCTTGGCGCACCAATACGCAGCGTATGTGCTTGACTGGGCAAACCCGTCTCATAGCCCGCGCCATAGCCGCCAGCACATCCTTGTGCCCCTCGGTCTGACGAATATGCGTTAAAGAAAGTTCCCCCATGACGCATAATAGGCCTTCGTAACGAAACACCGCTACGCCACGGCTGTGAAAAAGTGGGCAAGCCTGCCGCACGGCTTGGGCTAAATCCGCAGGATCATAACGCTGACCATCAATCAGTACACCATTATCCAACCGCCCAGAGACCAACAAACACCCCTGCTGCATGAACCCTAGGTCACGGCTACGGAACCACCGGCGGCCATCATCGCCTATAATGAAACGCTCGCGATTTTCGACCTCACAATTCACATAGCCCGGCGTGACAGACGGCCCGCTCAACCATAATTCCCCCACCTGACCTTCTGGCAAGCAGGTTTCGCTCTCCGGGTCCACCACAAGGATGGCATGCCCTTCAATCACACGCCCACAATTCGCCACGGCCCGCTTATCATACGCCGTCTGCGGGGGGGCAACGCGCCCCTCTGCCAAAGCATAGCGCGACACAATCTCAAAAGACACAACCTCTTTGCCATCACCCTCACCGCTAGCGATCATCAAGGTGGTTTCTGCCATCCCATAGCCGGGCCTAAGGACAGATTTTTTCAACCCTAAAGGCATATAGCGCTGAAAAAGCCTCTCCACCGTATCCTGCTCTATCATCTCCGCCCCGATGAAAGACCATGCCCAGCAAGAGAGGTCTAACCCCTCCAAAGCAGTATCTGGTACCCGATGCGCCAAAAGCTCATAAGCAAAATTAGGCCCAGCGGAAAAGCTGAGGCGATACCGGTCGATCGCCTGCACCCATCGCTCCGGCTTGGCGATAAAATGCTCTGGCCGCATCAACCACAAGGCCCCACCAGCCCCGATGCAATAAAGCACACTCACCAAACCAAGGTCATGCGAGAGGGGGAGCCAAATAAGCCCACTCTCCCCCGCCCATAAATTACCACGGAGCATCAATTGTTGGAGGTTCGCCCCCACATTGCGGTGCGTAATCTTCACACCGCGCGGATGCCCCGTAGAGCCAGACGTATATTGCACATAGGCAATATCATCCAACGCTGCAGCATGACGGCGATGAAGCGGTTTGGCCTGCTCGGCACCTTCTATGGGGATCCATTTAAGACCCGCAGCCCGCCCATCAGCCTGCCGCCTAAAGCCCATAAGCGTCTCGCGCGTGCCGAGCACCGCAACCGCCCCACAATCCTCCACAATCTCAAAAAGCCGGTCTGCGCTGCCCAACATAGCCGGATACACACCAGAGACAGGCTCCATATTCGCATAAAGGCAGCCAAAAAAGCCCGCTACAGAGGCTGTTCCATTCTCAAAACATAAAACAACCCGGGACCGCTCTGGCATGAAGCGATCCACCAATCCGGCAATCCGACATGCCCAATCATGCATTTGCTGGAAGGTCGCACTCTCCTCAATCTCCCCTTCCTCATCAAGTAAGAAGAAGCGGACCTTATCGGGGTTTTCCACCGCCCGGAAGCTGAGCATCTCATCCAGCCGGTTTTTATCTTTATTTAGAACAGCAAGCGTATTTTCATAAAAATCAACCACATAACCATGCTGTTGAATCGTCCTATAGGAAACCCTCCTCATAGATCTGCCCCTTCCACCGTGATGGCACCGCCTTGCTGCACCATCATCACGGCTTGTTGCAGCAGGCTCCGCGCCATCTCGATGATGGTTTCACTCCGTGCAAGGAGCGTTAAGGTCGCATCCACACCAAACTCCACATTGATAGCCGTTTGCAGCTCCACCCCGGCGAGGGAATCAATCCCCAATTCAGAGAGACGCGCGCTGTCAGCAATGCCCTGCGGGTCGACTTGGAGGACCGTCCCTAATTGCTGCTTTAACCGTGTCAGCACATAATCTAGTCGCTCCCCCTCAGGCATGCTCATTAAAAGCTGCACGGAATCAGAAACGCCACCGCTTTGGCTCTCTTGCTGCAAGAGCGCAAAACGTGCCGAGTTTTTCAGCCATGTGAGAGCCCCAAAAGCCTGCCGCCAATCAATCTCCACCACAGAGACTTCACTGCGCTCCACACCATAAAGAACCGGTAAAAGGGCCAAAGAATCCGCCGCTTTCATGGTTTTAATACCCGCAGCCTCAAAAAGACGGCCCGCCCCCGCACTCTCTGTCACCATGCCGACATCACCAATCGCTCCCCACCCTACAGCAAGAGCCGGTAAGCCCTGCTGGCGGCGATGTTCTGCCAGAGCGTTAAGGTAACTATTAGCCGCGATATAGCTGCTCTGCCCCACATTCCCCAACTCTGCCGTAAAGGAGGAATAAAGGACAAAATGATCCAACTTCAGGCCACGCGTTGCTTCATCCAAAGCCTGCGCCCCCACGATTTTGGGGGCCATAACACGGGCGATGCTGCGCGAATCATCCATCGATTCAATAAGCTGGTCTTCCACCACCCCAGCCGCATGGAACACCCCGCGCAATGGCCGCTCATCTTGAGCGAGCTTCCGCACTAATGCCTTCACCGCATGAGGTTGGGTGACATCCAGCCGATGCGTTACAACCTGCCCGCCATGCGCCGCAGCAAGCTTGTTAAGCTGAGCGATAGCATGTTGACGCTCCGGGTCTTGCGGTAAGGTCCGCCCAGCCAGATGCACAGCCCCCGCCCCTTGTAAGAGCAGATATTCCGCCGTTTTGAGGCCAAAGCCGCCCATCCCCCCGGTAATGAGGTACGAGCCATCCCGCTTAAAGCCCGGTAAGGGGCGCGCAATAGGCCGTGCCTTTAGGCCGCTCATATCCTCATAAGAGAGCAGCACCTTCCCAATATGCCGCGAGGCCATCATATAGCGGAAGGCTTCCGCCGCCTCAGCCGCAGGGAAGGTTTTTATCGGCAAGGGAGCAAGCTTACCCTCCCGGCTGAGCGTCAAAATCTCATCCATAATCCCAAACAACGCCTCATGCGGCATCATCCGGTCCATATCGAAGGAGATATAGGTCAGATTCTCATTAAACGGCCTCAGATCCAACGCCCGATGCTCAACAATATCGCGCTTGCCAATCTCCACAAACCGGCCCATCGGCGCGACAAGTTTAAGGCTATGAACCATCGCCTCACCGGGGAGGGAGTTCAACACCACATCTACCCCGCGGCCCCCGGTAGCCTCACGGATACCATCGACAAACTCTAACGTACGGGAATCCCACACACCGGCACAGCCTTGTTGGCGTAGATAGTCCCGCTTCTCCGGATTGCCCGCTGTGGTGTAAATGACAGCCCCACGCATTTTTGCAATGTGAATTGCTGCCTGCCCTACACCACCTGTCCCAGCATGAATCAGCACACTCTCCCCTCCGGCAAGATGTGCTAACTTCACTAAGGTGTAATAGGCCGTCATAAAGGCCACGGGCACACCGGCAAGCTGCTCTAAAGCCTCATGCGTTAGATCAGCCGAAAGCTTAAAGGCACAGCCTGCCAGCGCACTTACCTTCAACACACGGCGATAAGCAAAGCTATCAGGATAAGCCACAACAAGCCGATCACCCGGTGCCATATCCTCAACACCCTCACCAACGGCTTCAACCTCCACCACGGCCTCAAGACCGAGGCTTTCGCCGTTAAAGGTCCCCTCAATCACGCTCTCCGGGAGGAGACCAAGGGCTTTAAGAACATCCTTAAAGTTAAGGCTGGCTGTTAATGTCCGCAGCTTGACTTCACCCGGCCCCGGCTCTGGCACGGTATAAGCCTGCCAGCGGATGGTCTCCACCGTGTTCGCGCGTCCCCCCTCTAGCCGCACGCTACAGCTCCCCTCATCATGAAAGCTGATAATCTCACCCCATGAGACAGGTTGCGGCTCTGGCTTGAGAGATGGGGAGACTAACCGCTGAACAAGCCGCTGCACACCCTCATCACTCGGGCGCAACCAGACACTATCCTCAGCACACCCCTCCAACACCAGCTCGGCAGCGATATCCTCTACTAGCTGGTCCGCCCCAATAGCGGGGACATCCACACAACGTATGGCTAGGTCTGTTCTCTCTGCCTCCACAGCGCGTAACAAACCATGGAACACACGCTGCATCGCCACAGCCTGCCCATGCTCCGCATAAGCCCCACGCGTGATGAGGATGACCGCAAGGCGATGCTTCCGCCGCCGTTGTGGAATATGTTGGATGACCTCAACACACGCCATCACATCATCAAGGCAGTGTTGATAATCCGCACCATCTCGCGGGAACAACACAAGCGCACGTTGTTTGCTTAAAAAGGACTCATGCGCCAAGCGTTCCGCTAAATCCGCCCCGTTAAGAGAAGCAGCATGGGTTATATCTGCCCCATTTTGATGCAGCATCTCCGCTACAGCCTCTGCAAGAGCGTCATTTTCCGCATGACAAAACGTAATCGCCAAAGGCTCACTTAACAAAAGCTGCTGCTCTGCATGAATCCATTCCGGTGCGTAAATAAGATGCGCACCTGTAGAACGGTCTCCCCCACGGCGAGCCATACGGCGGCAACATAGCCCTAATAACTCGCACACCAACTCTCCCTCTGGGGTAAAGAGCTGCATATCCGCAACAATCTTCCGCTCCGTCCGTTGGGTCGGTGTGACCTTTACATAAAGCCGCGCAACCTTCTGCCCCAGATAACTCACCCGCTCGATTGATGCAGGGACGAATACCTCCTTTTGCTCCTCAAAGGGGAAGGCCCCGATAAGCGCGTGCATAGCCCCATCGAGCAATGCTGGGTGCAGCAAATACTCGCCTATTGTGGCAGCTTGGTCATCAGCAAGGGCAATCTCTGCCACGACATAGCCCGCCCCACGATGTAAGCTTCGCAAGGTTTGGAAGGCAGGGCCATATTCCAGCCCGATCGTGGCAAAAGCCTGATAAACCTCTGCCCCTTCAAAACATGTGGTCCCTTGGCAAAGAGCCGTAAAATCGAACCCCTGATTCCGCTCCGCAGTCGCACACCACGGAGCCGCTTGCAACACCGTAGCATGACCATGAGTTTGCCAATCCCCATTCCATGCAAAGCTTTCACTCTCAAAGCTTAAACGCCGCGTTGTTGTGTTAAACCGCCACATCATAACGGGCACTTGCCCCTCTTGCACAACAAGGGGGGTATTGAGGGTCACATCCTCAATCACAGCGGGGGCTTTGGCCTCCAACTGTGCATGAGCCGCCAAAGCGGCCTCAATATAAGCCGCAGCGGGGAACAGCACCATCTGATGCACCTTATGGTCCATCAGCCACTCCATCACGACGACACTAATATCCGCCCGCCACGCACGCCCTTCCAATAGGCTCGGTGTCCCTAAAACAGGATGAACCTGCTCATCCAACCGGTCACGCCGCGCGGCTTCTGTCTCCAAAGAGGGGACTAATTTTTCAACCCACCGATAGAAGGGTAAATCCATCCGCTCGGCCCGAAGGATATAACGCCAATCCGGCTCCGCCCCACTCAAGGTTAGGCGTACTAAGGCACGCAATAGCCCTTCTGCATCATCATGATGACGGCGCAAAGTGGGGATGACGGCGACCTCATATCGCCCTTCCTCCGCACAATGCGTCACAGAGGCCCCCAAAACCGGATGTGACGCGACCTCTAAAAAGACGGCATGACCATCCTGCAACAGATGGTGCATAGCCTCATAAAATAAGACCGGCTCACGCGCGTTTGCATACCAATATGCGCCATCATGACGCTCCTCATCCCGCCATGCTTGACCCGTCACGGTGGAATAAAGCGGAATCACCGGTTTTTTAGGCTGAATCTGCGCCAAGGCTATGAGCATATCGTGCTCAATAGCGGCCATCTCTGGGCTATGATAAGGGACTTCAACCTTGAGGAAGCGGGCAAACACACCTTCCTTGCGACATGCTTGCTCTAGCTCTGCAAGAGCGTCTTGCGGCCCTGCAACTGTGCAAGACTCCCCACTATTAACCGCCGCAATGCTAATCTGCTCGCCAAAGCGGCCTTCCAACCGTTTGGCCAACATCTCGCGCCCTAGCCCAACGGCCAGCATCGTTCCACGCCCAGCAAGACGGCCCTGCAACTGGCTGCGATGGTAAATAACCGTAACGGCGTCTTTAAGCTCCAGCGCACCACTTATATAGGCTGCTGCCACTTCCCCAACACTATGGCCAACCACAGCCCCCGGCGTAATGCCATAATGAGCAAAAAATGCCGCAAGGCATATCTGCACCATAAAGATGGCAGGCTGTGCAACCTCTGTTTCCTGCACGCGGGACTTACGCTCTGGCTGCAACAACGCATCCCGTAAAGACCAACCTGCTAGCTCCTGAAAAAACACATCACATTGCTGGGCAAGAGCGCGCACTTCAGCCGGGGCCTTACGCAGCAAGTAACGCCCCATCCCCCACCATTGTGGCCCCATACCAGAGCATAAAAAGACAGGCTTTACCGGCTGGTCCACCACCGCTTTACCCGTAAAGAGGGCTGGGTGATTACGGTCCACCGCCAAGGCCTCCAACGCCTCACGCGCTTGCACATACGCATCTGCCCCACGCTCTGGGAGGATAAGGGCCCGTTGGCGGAAGCGTGCCCTATATCGTGCTGCGGCAAAACACAGCCCATCCCACAGACGCTTATCCGCCTCATCCCCTAGTTGAGCGGCATAAACATGGCCCATCCGCTTGAGCGACGCCTCAGAAAATGCACTCAGCAGCAAAGGCGTCCGCCCCATAAAACCTGCTGGCCGCACCCCTTTAAGCCGATGCTCGCGCATAGTCTTCTTACGGGCGGCATTTTTCTCCGCCTCTGTAGGCCGCCGCAGCAAGGCTACGGCATTGGTCCCGCCATACCCAAAGGAGTTTACCACCGCATAAAGCTTATCGCGTTGGGGCAGAGGGCTTGGCTCACCTTGAGCCACCTTAATGCCATACTCATCAAACGGGATAGCCGGGTTAAGCTCTTTTAAATTCGCTTGGCCGGGGACCATACCATGCTCCAAGCACAGCATAGCCTTCAACACGCCAGCACCCCCTGCCGCAGCTTCCAAATGGCCCAGATTCGCCTTTACTGACCCAACAAGGACAGGCTTCCCTTCATCCTGATACTGCCCAATGGCTTGCCCAATCGCCTTAGCCTCAATCGGGTCACCGACCGGTGTGCCCGTCCCATGGGCCTCCACATAAGCAACATCGCGCGGGGCAACCTTAGCCTTACCCAAGACCTCACGCATCAAGCGCTCTTGGGCCTCTGCATCTGGCATGGTGAGAACAGGCGTATGACCATCCTGATTCACCCCAGAGCTGCAAATCACACCGCGAATCTCATTACCATCGCGCACAGCATCTTTAAGACGTTTGAGCATCAATATGACGCAGCCTTCCCCACGCCCATACCCATCAGCATCGGCCGCAAAGGATTTAGACCGCCCATCCTTGGCTAAGAAGCGTCCTTTTGTCATCAGCATGGCGGTTTGCGGGGCGAAAATACAATTTACCCCACCGGCTAAAGCTACGTCACATTCCCCAAGGCGAAGGCTGTTACAGGCTTGATGCACCGCCACAAGAGAAGAAGAACACGCCGTATCCATCGCAATGGTCGGGCCTTTTAACCCATAAACATGAGCCAACCGAGCCGCATGCATTGTCATAACGGAGGATAAAGCCGCAAATTGGTCGCGAATTTGCGACTGCATAAACGGGCTGCCGCAATGAATGAGCTGATCTTGCGTAAAGCTCCCCACAAAAACACCCGTCCGCGTTCCCTCCAACGCGCTAGCTTTTATATTGGCACTCTCCATAGCATGCCATGCCACGCTTAAAAGCAAACGCTGGGGGACATCCATCAATGTCCCCTCACGCGGGGAAATACCAAAAAAGAGGGGCTCAAACTGATGCTCCTCTAAGGTGAGAAAATGGCCATATTGCATGGTCGTCTTACCCGGCATGTGGTCCACCGGGTCATAAAAACGCCGCCGCCCCCAACGGTCCTCCGGCACAGCAACACAACCATCGCGGCGATCAAGTAAAAACCGCCACAACCCCTCCATATCCGCAAGGCCCGCTGGCAATATGCAACCTGTGCCGATAATGGCTATCTCATCCGCGCGATACATAGGCCTCATCACCGCTCTAACTTATGCTGGATATAGTCCTTCAACATGGCCCGTAGCCGCTCTCTCTCCACATGACCTTCCGTTGTGCGTGGGATTTCTGGCACCCAAATCATCGTAACAGGGGGCAAAGCGGCATAACGCTGCCGTAATTTGACGGAAAGGGCTTGTTCATCAAATGTTTCAGTCGAGACAATCGCAGCATAGCACCGCTCTACACCCTGGCGGTCCTCCAGCATGAATACGCCTGCCTCTTTAATGCGTGGCTCTGTAAGAAGAATCTCCTCAACAACACCGAGGTCAAACTTCGCTCCACCCACATTTATCAACGCATCGGCCCGGCCATGGAGATGCACCTCCCCTGTTGTTGAGATGGCACCGCGATCCCCCGGGTAAAACCACCCCTCATGAAAGCGTGCCCCACTGGTAGGACGACCATCCCTATAGCCCCGCACACTACCACTCCGAATACGGATATGACCTACCTCACCAATTGGGCATCGCTGTCCCTTAGCATCTACAACCTCCACCTCCACCCAAGGGAGAGGCATGCCAACACTCTCTTCATTTTGCCGTTTTTCCGCAGAAATAGCCGTAACAATCCCCGTCTCGTCCGTGCCATAAACAATCTGCACATGAGGGGTAAAACGCTCTCTCGTTTGCTCTAATAATTGTTGAGATAATCCAGCCCCTACAACACGCAAGTGAATATGGCTCATAAGCTGCGTTGTAGGGGGAAGGGCTTTAAGCACATAACCTAAATGAGCCGGGGTCAAAACCAATAATATCTCTGAAGCCTGCATCATCTCTGTAGCGATATTTTGGGCATCGCTACTATGCACTGTTGTGCCCGCTGCCAAGGCCGCCCCAGCCATAAGGAAGCCGCTTAACGATTGCGGACCAATAGAACATAGTAAATGTGGTTTATTCCCTACAAGCTGTGTATCTCGCCCTTTCCGTAAGAAAAACTCCACCATATCATGATAAATAAAGCGATGAAGCTCTGCTTCTAACTCTGTAAAACTTAGCTCTAGCAAATGCGTGTTACGGTCTGTCCCACTCACCAACGCAGCCCGGCACGGTGCAGAAGGCTCTACCGGTACAGGCGGGTAGTAGTTAGAGGCGTCATCCTCCTCTACCCCTTCCAACACACGCTCAAACCATGCCTCATCAAGGATCAACCGTCCCTCGCCAGCAGGCAAACCCCCTGTACCATGGATAATAATAATCTCTGGGTGCAGGAGGGTTAAATCCTCCTCTGAGACATCACCATTGAGTAAAGAAGCTGAGGCTAAACCCAACCGCCCTAATGCAAGCGTTAATGCCCAATGCCGCCACGTATCAGCACATTGCACTGCTACACGACGTGGGGCTAAATCTCGCAACCCCTCCAACGCACGAGCGAGCCGACTCACAATCGCCTCTAGCTGCGCATAGCTTTGCTGGCGTGCCATGCTGCCAAAAGCAATATCCGCACCATTGTGACGAGCATTATAAGCTACAAAACGGTCCAGCATATAATGATCGTTCCCTTTACAACGTGCTTATATCCCCACAACAAGGCAGCCTCCCCTGCCCCGCTGACAGGCCCATCCCTAGCTTGGTCAGATAATCACTTCAGCCAGCAAAATTATGGCGTCTTTATTAACACAAAGTAAAAAGAAAATACTACCACATCATATTATTGCCGCAGCACATCCCGCACGAGGGTCGGCGTTAATATCTGTGGCAAAAGCACCTCTTTCCCCTGTGGGGAAAGGTAGAGATAAAAAGGCACGCCCTCACGCCCATGCGCACGAAGGAAGGCCGTTATCGCCTCATCATGCTGCGTCCAATCCCCCCGCAATAACGTCACACCATGCTCATGAAAAGCCTGCTGAACAGAGGGGACATCTAACGCCACACGCTCATTTACCATGCATGTGATGCACCATGAGGCGGTCATATCCACAAAAACAGGCCGCCCTGCTGCGCGTAAGGCTGCCAAGCGTTTTTCAGAGAATGGCTCTATAAAGGAAGGGGCATTTTTTTGCGCAACATCACGAACGTGCGTCCTCACCTGCATCAGGCCCAGCGCACATAATAACAGGCATAAAATCGCCACCCCACGGCAGAACCACATAAAACGCGGCGTACGACCGGTCATGGCGGCCTGTTGGGCAAGGCCATAAAACCAGCCGCCTAAGCCGAGCAACACAGCCCCGCCCCCCATAACGACCACTATATCTGGCCCGCTTTGCTGCACAGCGACCCATAATAACCACACAAAACTTGCAAAAAGGGGGAACGCCAACCCTTGCTTTACCCGCTCCATCCACGGGCCAGGGCGCGGAATATAACCTGCCACCCCCGGCATAAGAGCCAACATAACATAGGGCAGGGCCAACCCCGCCCCCAGCATGAGGAAGATGACCCCTCCCATCCAAACAGGCCCATTAAAAGCCGCTGCAATCGCCACCCCCATAAAAGGGGCCGTGCAAGGCGTTGCCACAATGACGGCTAATAAACCTGTGAGCAGCTCCCTCACCGGGCCATGCCCTGCCATCCTTTGGCCAGCCATCCCGACCAACCGCCCCCCTGTAATGTGAAATACGCCCCCTAAGGTCAGAGCCATAAGAAATAAGAGCCATCCCATCCCCACCACAAAGGCCGGGGATTGAAACTGAAAGCCCCATCCCAGCGTAGCTCCCCCATAGCGTAGAGCCATCATCCCTATGCCAAAGGCCACAAAACTGCCCATAACACCGAGGCCATACCATGTGGCACTCTGCACACGGCTGCGCCATTCTACCCCACCCATTGCGGCAAAAGAGACAATCTTCATCGCCAAGACAGGAAACACACATGGCATGAGGTTTAAAATCATCCCACCTAAAAAGGCTGCGAGCAACACCCCAAAGACGCTCTGCCCCGCCTTCTGCCTGACATCGTGAGGGGACGGCATGGCTGTAATATGTATAGCAGAGCGATTGCCTGCCCCATCCACCAACACAACCACGCCTGCCAAAGACTTCTGCCAAAAAGGCGGCTGCGCATACGCATCTGGCTTGAGTTGAATCTGCACATAACCCGGCTCGACCGTCACAGCCTGCGGGGCGGCATGGGCGATAACGCCGCCCTCTAAAGGCAAAAACCACGCTTGCCGCACCGTATCAGACACTAGTCCCGCCCCGTGCAGAACAAGCCGCCCTTCCGCTGTGATAGACGCCGTAAAGGGAGAAGGCTGCGGCAATTCCGCCTCCGCCTTGCGGAACAAATCTGCCTCAGCACTTGGGGGCGTTGTAGCTGCCTCACGCGCGGGCAAAGTAAGGGTGAAGTGCCCGCTTTCGGGGATGCAAATATCAGCACAAACAAGCCAATCAGCCTGCGCGGTTATCTGCACCACCCCATTGCCTTGCCCTTCTAACGGTACTTTAACGGGAAGAAGCACATCCCCCCGATAGCCATAGGCCATCAATTCACCCTCGGAGAGACGCTCTGGCACGGGCCATTCTATTTGCTCCCCCGCCCCGCTGCGCGCCCCGCTGATGGTGATGCGAATATGTGTCGGCTCCCCCGCATCACCGGGGTTTTGCCAATAGCTGTGCCATCCCGGTTGTAATTGAAGGCGCAACCCTAATAACAGCTCTGCACCCGTTTTATCAGGCTGTGATGCCGTCCCATTGGGTAGAGCATCCACCGCGCTTACAAGGCTTGCGCGTGTATGGGAGGTCACAACCGGCGTACTCTCAGCAGCATCAGCCTGCGATAATGCCATCACCCCCATGAGGCATAATAGCCCCATATAGGCCATCACACTGCCCCACACTGCCTCCAAACGCCGTACCCTCATCATGCCCTCCCTGCGCGCTATGATGAAAAAAGGGAGCCGAAGCCCCCTTTTCCCTTTTACATGCCTTATAAGCTTCCAGCCAATTAACGCATAATGCCCGTATGGCCGATGCTGTAACGGCCCGGCTGTGGCCAGACAGTCAAGCCATGAGGCTCTGCCCCTACAGGGATGCTTTTCATCGCCCCGGTTTGGGTATCAATCGCATAAACGACATCATCAAACCGGCCAGAGAGCCATAATGTCTTACCATCAGCACTCACATTGCCCATATCGGGGCTACCACCGCCGGGGATGGGCCATGTCTTTAACACTTTATCGGTCGCGACATCCACAACCGAGACACTCCCTTTGCTATGGCGCGGCCCATGAACCATATGAGACCCACGGTTCGCCACATAAAGCAATTTAGCATCCCGGCTTGGGTACAGCCCATGCGTCCCTAACCCTGTGGGGATGAAGCCTGTCTCTTTAAAACTATCACCATCAATGATGAACACACCATCGGCATGCATATCAGCAACATAGAACTTATGCCCATCTGGTGCAGCAAGCACATCTTGCGGCATCCCGCCTTTAGAGAGCTTCAACATCCCTAAAAGCTTACGATTGACCGTATCGACCTTCGCCAAATACCGCCCGAACTCACATGTAAAAATGGCATAACGCCCATCAGCAGAGAAAGCCGCATGGTTAATCCCCTCACAAAGCGGGGCTTCAACCGAGCCTTTAAGAGCCATTGTATGGGGATCACGGAAGTCCAACCGGCGATGTGCCTCTGCCACAACAATGGCATTCTGCCCATCGGGGGTGAAGTACATATTGTAAGGGTCATCCACCGCGACAGCCTTACCGGGCTTGCCTGTATGTGGGTCGATCGGGGTGAGGGAGCCATCCGTATGGCCTTCACTATTATTCGTCACCCATAAGGTCCGCAAATCCCATGAGGGCACAACATGTTGTGGGGACCGCCCAACGGGGAAGGTATCCACGACTTTATAGGTCTTAGGGTCAATCACCGAGACGCTATTACCCCGCAAATTCGGCACATAAATGCGCTCCAGGTCCTGCGCAATGGCGGGTGAAATCTTATCCGGCCCGCTAGCCTCGCTATAGATATTATGCGCATCCGGCACAGGCAGCATGCCGGGGATTGTCTCCACCGCAGAAGCAACAGGCTTTACAGCCTCACCCGTTGTAGAAGGTGAAGGTACAGCGGCTTTGGCGGCTGGCGGTGTGGAATCAGAAAACGGCTTGGGAGACTCAGCAACAATCGGGTCATCTTCTGGGTCTGGCTGAGGTGTTGTTTGCTGGGCATAAGCTGCCCCGGCCATCAACAACGCCCCCATTGTAAGGAAAGAAACTTTAAGCCTCATGGGTGCCTCCTGTTAAAAGAAGAAATGGCCTTAACAGCAGCCTGCACCTGCATGGCTATGCCGACCCGGCCAAGTTCAGCCGTTGCCTGCCGCGGGTCCCCACCATAGACCCCATCAGCAGGCGTTGGTTTTCCAACCTGCCTCAGAAGCCCCTCCCGCACAAGGGAAGGGTCCACCGCAAGCATGAGTGACGTATCACTTATATCAGCATGTTTCCCCAAAGCCACACCATAACCATGCTGCCGTAAATAAGGGGCGTACTCTTGGGCAATCGCATCATAATAAGCCCCCACATATAATACACGCGCTAACTGCCCCTCTGCCGCCCAGCGTTTATTCACCTTACGGGCTAAACCCTCTAGCTGGGTTTGGTACCCTCCATGATCTCCTAGCAACACAATGGTCCTAAAGCCCTGTGTGCGTAAACTCTCCACAGCCCCTTCGATAAGACCTGCAAATACAGAGGGCGGGATGGATAACGTCCCCGCAAAACGCATATGGCCTGTGCGTGGCTGTGTTCCCCCTTCTGGAACATACGCCACAACAGGGGCAACCATCGTATGGCCAAGCGTGCGGGCAATCACATCAGCAAGGCTCTGCGCCCGCACATTATGTTTACCCACCGCCATATAAGGCCCGCTCTGCTCCGTCCCACCTATGGGCAAAATGGCCGTCATCACCCCTTGCTTGAAGGCAGCATCAAGCTCCGTCCAGCTTTGGCACGCAAGCTCCACCTGCTGGGCAGGCGGTGGGCAAGCCGGTGGGAGCGCTTCTGCCACGCGCCCCTCCGCATGAGCAGCAAACGCCACGCCCCAAAAAGCTAGCAAACCACCCCACCACATCATAGCCCGGTTGCTCATCCAGCGTCCCTCATGCATCATCCCCAGAGCAGATAGTGCCGATTCGCACTCCGCAAGACTTTGCCTTGTAACCCTATAGCCTGCAACTGGCCGACCATGCCCCTAACCGATACGCTCCCCTTCCTCAGCCAGCAAATGAACACGCTCGATGATGCCGCCCATGTGATTCAGATGGCTCTAACACCGGTCTTTATGCTCTCCGGTATTGGCACCCTCATCAACATCTTCAACACAAGGCTTGCCCGTGTGTCGGACCATCTGGATAATGTGAACCGCCTCCTCGCAGCCCCGCCGGAGAAGGAGCCTCAATATAGCTACGATACACCAAGACGGCTAAAAATCCGCCAAAAACGCCTCACACGCCGCATTGTTGTGTTAGACCTTGCCATTATCCTCAATGGCCTTGGCGGGGCACTCACCTGCGGGGCGGCCATTGCGCTATTTGTCGGCTCTTTAGGCGATGCCACAACATCCCTGTGGCTGTTGGCTCTCTTTGGCTCCGCCCTAAGCTGCACGGTCGCAGCTCTGCTCGCCTTCTTGGTCGATACACTCCTGAGCTGGCATGGGCTGCGGCATGAAGGGCAGGTCTCCCTCCTTACCGCTTTGCTGCGCTCGAAGGCCAACCCGATAAAACCGCATCACTAACTTCTTTGGGCAAGCCAACATAACCAAGCTGGGCGTTAATCTCGCCTCCATGGGCAAACCCCCATTGGAAGAACTGCTTCACCGCCCGGCCCTCTGGCTGGTCCACGGCATCTTCTGGCACGAGCACATAAGTAGCCGAGACAATAGGCCAACTCCCCACACCGGGGCGATCGAGCAAATTAACGGCGAACTGCTCCTTCGCCTCCCAATGTGCAGCAGCGGCGGCAGCAACAAAGCTCTGCAAAGATGGCGCGATAAACGCCCCGTCATGTGTTTTTAACTGCACAATATCGAGGTGATTTTGGGCCGCATAAGCGTATTCCACATAGCCAATGCTTCCCTCTGTCTGACGGACAAGGGCCGCAATGCCATCATTCCCCCGCGCCCCGGCCCCACCGGCCCATTCCACCAATGTACCAGCCCCGATTTTCTCCTTCCATTGTGGAGACACCTCAGAGAGATAAGAAGTAAAAACGTAACTCGTCCCCGCACCATCAGCGCGATGGATGGCCACAACCCCCATATCAGGCAATGTAATATCAGGGTTGAGGGCTTTAATGCGCGGGTCATCCCAATCTGTGATGCGCCCATCATAAAGCGCGGCAATCGTTGGGCCATCCAACCGTAATTGCCCCTCTGGCACACCTGGCAGATTGACCACCAATACCACACCGCTCATCACGGTGGGGAATTGATAAAGATGCGTCTTAGCTAAACGCTCAGCGCTCATCGGTTTATCAGATGCCCCAAAATCCACCGTGCGCTCAATCACTTGGTCCTGCCCTGCGCTGGAGCCAACGGTCTGATAATTGACATCTACACCCGTTTGCGCCCCCGCAGGTACACTCCAGCTCTGATAAATAGGCGCGGCAAAGCTAGAGCCAGCCCCTGTTATGCCGACCTCCTCCGCCTGTGCAGCCGCTGCATATAATACCGTTGCGGGCATGAGCAACATAATAGCTTGCACATACGCACACACTCCCAAACGTGGCAGGAAGTTGATGGTCAGACGCATATAACCCTCGAAACTGCTTTAATTAGCATACCTTGCCGTTATAACCGCACCAGCACGACAAACAATAAAAATGTGCATAAAAGAGCAGAAAAGACTTTTAAATTAGACAAAAATAAGCAAAAACTCACAATATATGATGATCACAAGAGGAAAATCTCGTGAATTCTGGGAATAGTCGTAATATATATTCTCTTTATTACAGTTTTATGACAGTAACATTTCTGTCATATATTATCCCTAATGCTATATCATCTGCTCATGCCACAGGCACCAATGATGCCATTGCACTAATGGAGCAGCAGATACATGCCATGCAGGCCCAACTTAACACTATGAAGCAAAAACAAGCAGCGGAGAATCGGCGTATCCGTGCCGAGCTAGCCCGCCAGCGAGAATTAATCGAGGCTGACCCTTACGCCTCTCGTGCGCATCTCCTTGGGCAGAACACAACCGGCCCTTACGGGGTCGCCGCCCATAATGGGACTGGCCATGATGATGTTTTTGGCCTTGCCTCCTCCGCCATCATCACACCATCGCGCACAGCCAGCACTCCCTATGGGGAGCTGACCGCTATCCCTCCTGCTCACCCAGACCTCTATAGCCCACTGCGCCGGGGGCAATTACAAATTGGTGGTGTTCGTCTCACATTAGGCGGGTATTTGGAGGCCGCCGGGGTTTGGCGGTCCCGCAATAGTGCAGCTGATATTGCCAGTGCGTATAATGCCATCCCTTGGCATAACCAGCCTACATCGCATATGAGCGAGTTCCACCAAACAGAGCGGCAAAGCCGTCTCGCTGCCTTGGTGGAGGGGATGCTTACCAAAAAGCTTGAAGCTGATGCGTATGTGGAGACGGACTTCCAAGGGGCGGGGTCATCCTCCAACTCGCGGCAATCCAACTCTTACGTTCTGCGTGCCCGCGTTGTGTATGGGGAGCTAAAAGATAGTGCTGATGGCTGGTACATCCTCGGCGGGCAAAGCTGGTCGCTCATCACACTCTTTAACAAAGGCATGTTCGCCCGTGATGAACAAACCCCTATGGTGATCGAAGCCCAATATGTCCCTGCCTTTAATTGGACGCGTAACGCCCAATTCCGCGTTGTAAAAACCTTTGGTCCGCATGAACGCTACGCCGCTGGTCTCTCCATTGAAAATCCAAGCTCTGTCCCCGCTGGTGTCTCACCTTGCTCCACAGCGGCTCATCATTGCACCACGACTGACCGCCTCACCGGTACAAATGTCAACAACCCTTCCACCTATTATACCAGCGACCCCGCGCCAGACCTTATTGCCAAAGTCGCAGCTGACCCCGGTTGGGGGCATTATGAACTCACAGGGGTGATGCGCTTCTTCCGAGACCGCAATAGCACGGTTGGCTCTGGCTCCAACCACACCACAATCGCCGGGGGCGGTGGTGGGGGGATGGTCCTACCTCTTATTGATAAAAAACTCTATTTCCAAGCTTCTGGCTTAGTCGGGACAGGGCTGGGCCGTTATGGCTCAACCAATATGCCCGATTATACCTATAACCGTACAGGTGGTGTAACCGCCTTGCCAGAGGCCAACATCCTCCTCGGCCTTTATGGCAACCCTATGAAGAACCTCAAGCTCTACTCCTATGCTGGGGCGGAGAGCGTCCTAAGCCGCCGTGCTTTTGATGAAGGCAGCAACCATTACGGCTATGGCAATCGCAACTTTGACATGCGCGGCTGCTCTACCGAACTCGCAACAAACTGCGCCGCCTCAGGCAATATCCACACAGTCGCCCAAGCAACAGGGGGCTTTTGGTACACGGCCGCCAAGGGTGATTACGGCACACTCCTTGTCGGCGGGCAATATTCGCACACCCATGTACAAGCCTTCTCCGGCCTTGGCGGCAAACCCAAAAGCGATGCCGATATGGTCTTTATGTCCCTTCGCTACCAACCTTTTAACTAGGGAGCGTGCAAAATCCCTCTAGCCAGCATGGCTTACAACTGACAAAACCTAACGGCGTACCCATTCTTACTCACAATCCCACAAGCAGGAGGCCCCCATGCACATTACCATGATTGGCGGCGGGTATGTCGGGCTTGTATCAGGGGCGTGTTTGGCGGCCTTTGGGGCGAATGTAACCATCATAGAGCGTGACACCCAACGGCTAGACTGTCTCCAAGCTGGGCAAGTCCCACTTTATGAGCCGGGGTTAGAGGCCCTCATTACCCAACAGCAACAAGCCGGGCGGCTCACCTTCACGCAGGATTTAGCCCCGCCCCTGCGCGACAGTCAGGCGGTGTTTATTGCCGTGGGCACCCCCACACGGCGGGGGAGTGGCCATGCTGATTTAAGCTATGTCTATGCCGCAGCGCGCATGATTGCAGCTCATGCGCCCGATAATCTACTTGTCGTCACCAAATCCACCGTGCCAGTGGGAACAGGGCGGCAAGTCGCGCATATCCTCCGCACCACCCGACCTGACCTTACGTTTCATATCGCCTCCAACCCAGAATTCCTCCGCGAGGGCCATGCGATTAACGACTTCATGCAGCCTGACCGCGTCATCATCGGGTTAGAAGATGAGGCACAAACCGCCTCCCATGCCCGTACCCTGCTAGAGGCCCTCTACGCCCCCTTACACACCCCGCAAAATCGCCTCATTTTTATGGGCATTGAAAGTGCAGAACTCACAAAATATGCGGCCAATGCCTTCCTCGCGATGAAGGTGACCTTCGCTAATGAAATGGCTGATCTATGCGAAGCCACAGGTGGTCATATTGCCGATGTAACACGCGGCATGGGGCTAGACCCCCGCATTGGTCCTGCTTTTTTAACACCAGGGCCCGGCTATGGAGGCTCGTGCTTTCCCAAAGATACGCAAGCTTTGGCCACATCAGCCCGCCAAGCAGGGACCCCCACTCAGCTTATCGAGACCACCATCGCCGCTAATGAGGCCCGCAAACGCCGCCTTGCAGAGCGCATCATCGCCCTCGCAGGCCATAACATCACCCATTACACAATCGCCGTGCTTGGCCTAAGCTTTAAGGCCCATACTGATGATATACGCCAAGCCCCCGCTTTAACCATCCTCCCTTTATTGCATGAAGCTGGCGCAACACTCCGCGTTTATGACCCCCAGGCGATGAACGCCGCACGCCCGCTCCTCCCCCACGATATCAGCTACGCGCGTAACGCCCTCCACGCCGCAGAGGGAGCCGATATGCTGCTTATCCTAACAGAATGGCCAGAGTTTGCAGCCCTTAGCCCTGCCGATATTGCCCCCACCATGAAAGGGAGGCTCATTGTGGATTATCGGCAGATATGGCAGCAAAATGACTGGCAAAAAGTGGGATTCAACTATCACGGGCTTGGCTATAAAATAGCGGAGGAGCCACGATGACCCCTATCGCGCAGGGGTCTCACGGGCAAATCTTACATCTTTTTTAAACGAGGCTATCTTCATACAAAAGGGCTGCTTATAATACAGCAGGATAAAAGGTGACGGATAGGCCTATATTGCCCTATCATCTGCTCAGCTATTTTAAGTGGCCGGTGCCGCTATTTTACCAATCGGGAGTCCCTGTGTGAGTACGCATAACGTCCGGGTTTGTTTATCTCTGTTCCTAAAACGCGCTCTTTGCGTTGGGGCTGTGCTGGGCGGTGGCCTCTTTGCCGCTAACAGCTTTGCAACAGAAGCGACCCATACCGTTCTCCGTGCTGATGAGCTGGACCTCAGCGTCCCTTGTGCGCAAGTGCATATCAAGGTGGACCCCTCTCTTAAAAACAGCATGGTATTAGAGACGGCTTCTGGCCTCTCCCCTGCCATCCAAACCGTTAAAGATGGGACAGAAAGCCACCTCCATATTGCACTCAAGGCCTGCCAAAAAGGCGGGGTTATGGCCTTGCGCCTCTCTGGTGATACGGCTCTTACCCTCCATGACAGCCCTCAAGCGCACATTACCATCAGCGGGACTCTCACAACGCTGGAGAGCAATCTAGATGATGCCTCCCTGGATGTTGATCATGTCGAATCCCTAGACCTCTCCATCTCTGGCACGACGCAGGCCCATATTTTCCAGCTTGCTCGTGCCGCGCAAATCAACGCTACGGGGGCTGCGCGGCTGGATATTAATAACGCGCTCCTCTCGGCCTTATCGGCCCAGCTCTCCGATAATAGCCAGCTTTCCATCACGCAGGGACAAATTGATAACGTAACGCTGACAGGCTCTCAACAGGCGGAAGCCTCCATCATGGCGACTGTCAATAATGCCAATATTATAACGAATGATGCCGCTCATGTTACTCTCAATAAAGTAACGGGCACTGTGCAAGATGGGGGAACAAAACACATCTCCCACACCACACCGGCAGAGCCTGCAACACAACCATCTCCCAAACCAACACCAACACTACAGCCCGATGGCCAAGCACAAGGGTTAGATAACCCGGCTCTACCGCACGTAACCCCTACCACAAAGCCCAAAATACAAAACCCTCCCCATGAGGCCAGCCCTTCCACCACACAGACACAGCCAAAAACAACACCCCCTACAACACCGGCTGATAACGGCACACAACCACAAACAGCCCCACAGGCGACACCAACACCAACGCCACAAGGGCAAATAGCGAAATGACCCGCCGCCTCCTCAAGACCGGCATAATATAGAGGCAATTTTGTGAGACTATTCACCCTCCCTTTCATCTTCCTTGGGCGTTATATTTTAAAAGCATTGCACCATGCTGGGGCCTTGAGCTTATTTGCTCTGCGTGGCCTCGCTGGGGCGTTTCGTCCACCTTTTTATGGGCGGATTATCCTCTCCTGTTTGTTAGAGATTGGCTTTCTCTCCCTCCCTGTTGTGGCCTTAACGGCAATTTTCTCCGGTGCGGTTATTGCGCTGCAATCTTATAGTGGCTTTAGCCAATATCATGCTCAAAACGCCATTGCGGGGATCGTCGTCCTCTCCATCACGCGGGAGTTGGGTCCAGTCTTAGCGGGGCTTATGGTTGCTGGGCGCATCGGGGCCGCCATTGCCGCCCAAATCGGGGCGATGCGCGTTACCGACCAAATAGATGCCCTCAGCACATTAGCAACAAACCCTATCAAATATCTCGTCACACCCCGCTTGCTCGCAGGCTTGTTGGCTCTGCCCTTCCTTGTATTGATTGCCGATATTTTAGGCGTCTCTGGCGGGTTTATTGTCGCTGTAGGCAAGCTGGATTTCAGCCCGGCTCTCTTTATCAACACAGCCTATAATGCCCTCCATGCGCATGATGTCTTAGTCGGGCTTTTAAAAGCGGCTGTCTTTGGGTTTCTCATCGCTCTGCTGGGCTGCTACGAGGGGTATAATAGCCGCGGCGGGGCAGAAGGTGTGGGCCGGGCTGCAACCGCAACGGTTGTGGCAGCCTCTATCCTCATCCTCGCTTTTGATTACCTCTTAACCGACCTCTTTTTCACCGCATGACGCGCCTTACCTCACCCCCGCCCCGACAGGACATGATGACCCAACAGCCTTGCATCCGCATCCGTGGCTTAAAGAAATCCTTCGGCAACCGCACCATTCTCAATGGGATTGACCTAGACATCCCCGCTGGGGCCTCTACCGTCATTATTGGCGGCTCTGGCAACGGGAAATCCCTCATGCTGCGCTGCATCCTCGGCTTGATTGAGCCTGATGAAGGCATCATCGAGATTGATGGCGAGGACATCCTCCGGGCTTCCACCAAACGCCGCGATGCGCTGCTAAGACGCATTGGGATGCTTTTCCAAAACGCTGCGCTCTTTGATAGTATGAGTGTGATGGAAAATATCCTCTTTGGCCTCAAAGCCAAACGTCATGGCCGTACTGCCCTCCCCCACCGTACAGAGTTGGAGCAAGAGGCCTTCCACCTCCTAGCTCAAGTCGGTCTTGGCCCCAATGTCGCCCCCCTCAACCCGGCAGAACTCTCCGGCGGGATGCAAAAGCGCGTTGGTCTTGCTCGTGCCTTAGCAGGACAGCCTGATATTCTCTTTTTTGATGAACCCACCACAGGGCTAGACCCCATCATGTCCGCCGTGATTGATGGTTTAATCAGCGATTGTGTGACCCAACGAGGCTCCACAGCCCTAACCATCACCCATGATATGACCTCCGCCCGCCGCATTGGGGACCATGCCGCCATGCTGTATGGAGGAAAGATTATCTGGCAAGGCCCCGCCTCGGACCTCATGAATAGTGGCCACCCGATTGTTGACCAATTCACGCATGGGCGGCGGGAAGGCCCCATCACCACCACGATGACGGACCAACCAGCAATAGGGGGCTAATATGGCCAAAAAGCCCACCAGCATCTTTATCTGCCAAAATTGCCATGCCCGTTATCCAAAATGGACAGGCCGATGCGACCAATGCGGGGAATGGAATAGCCTAGAGGAAGAAACCCTCACCCCAACCCCCAGCAAAGCCCAACCAGGCAAACGCGGTACGGGGCTAAAAACCACGCGGCTTGATGGCACAGCAACGCCCCCACCGCGCCTTAATACCAGCATGGCAGAATTAAACCGCGTCCTTGGTGGTGGGCTTGTCCCCGGCTCGGTCGTGCTGGTGGGGGGGGACCCCGGCATTGGCAAATCCACCCTCATGCTCCAAATGACCTGCGCTTTAGCCAAAGCGCACCATAATGTTCTTTATGTCTCCGGGGAGGAGGCAATAGACCAAATCCGCCTCCGTGCCCAACGGTTAGAGCTGGATAAAGACCCTAAAGCCCTAGACCAGCTAGACCTTGCAGCCTCTATCAATGTCAATGACATCGCCACAACCTTGGAGGAGAATCGCAGCCTCCATGTCGTAGTCATCGACTCCATCCAAACCATGTGGCTAGAGAGTGTCGCCAGCGCGCCCGGCTCGGTCTCCCAAGTGCGTAATTGTGCTTTTGAGCTTATCCGCCTTGCTAAAACGCTTGGCTTTGCCCTCATCCTCATTGGGCATGTGACAAAAGAGGGAGCCTTAGCCGGCCCGCGCGTTTTGGAACATATGGTTGATGCGGTGCTGTATTTTGAGGGCGATCGCGGCCATCAATTCCGTATTCTCCGTGCGGCTAAAAACCGCTTTGGTGCAACGGATGAAATCGGCGTATTCGCCATGACCGATACAGGCTTGCGGGAAGTCCCCAACCCCTCCGCCCTTTTCCTTGCGGAGCGGCATGGCAATATCGCAGGCTCTGCTGTCTTTGCTGGGTTAGAAGGCACACGCCCTATTTTGCTGGAGGTACAAGTCCTTCTCTCCGCCAAAAGCAGCGATGGGGCCCCACGGCGGGCCGTGCTGGGCTGGGATAGCTCCCGCCTGAGTATGATTCTCGCTGTGTTAGAGGCACGCTGCGGGTTAAAACTTGGGAGTATGGACGTCCATCTCAACATCACAGGCGGGCTGAAGATTAACGAGCCCGCTGCCGACCTCGCCGTTGCAGCAGCCCTCATCTCTGCCGCAACAGGCCAACCAACCGCCCCGCATGAGGCTTATTTTGGGGAGATTGGCCTCTCTGGCGAAGTGCGGCAGGTCAGCCAAACAGCAGTCCGGCTGAAAGAAATCTCCAAACTCGGCTTCAAACAAGCTGTCATACCGCGCCATGTAGGTACAGCCACAGCCCGCCCCAAAGGTCCAGCCACCCTCACCATTGCCGAAACAGGCCATCTCAGCGACCTTGTCCGCCGCTTCTCCCCCGCTGCGGGGTCATGAAATCGGGAAACATTAAAAACCTCTTACAGCCCTTGACCTTTCCCCAATCTTCCCGAAACACTAATGGCCACCACAATATGATCTTGTCTTAACACTGGGTTCATTCTCCCATGACTGACCGCAAAAAAACCTACACAGCCCGGCATGTTCGCTACCCTCATATTCGTCTGCCGCATATTCGCTTTTCCCGCAGAGAGCTGACAGACCGCCCCCTAGAAGGCAAACCCCACCCAGACCAACCCTTCCATTGGAAGCTCTATGCCATGGAGGCCATCGCGACGGCCATCATGCTGCTTCTTGGCATTACCGTCACCACAATTTTAGCCGCCGATGGCTCCCCTGTGGCGGCTTTTCTGGCCCCTTACCCCATTCTTCGCTCTGCCCTTATTGGCCTCTTCTTCGGCCTAGCGGGGACGATTGCCACACTCTCCCCCTTTGGGAAGGTCAGCGGGGCGCATCTCAACCCCTCTGTGACGCTGGCATTCTTCCTAAGCAAGAAAATCCGTTGGTTAGATGCTCTTGGTTACATATTTGCCCAGCTTATTGGGGCTTTTACAGGGACGCTCCTCGCAAGCCTTGGGCTGAGCATCCTCCTGCCCTTCTGGCAGCCTCTTGTGACACAAATCCATTATGCAGGGACCTTCCCCGCCTCCCATTACAGCCTTGGCTTTGTCGCTTTGATGGAGGGCATCGCCACCGCAGGGTTGATTCTCGTCATTTATTTCACCGCATCACGCCCACGCCTTCAGCATCTTACTACATGGATGTGCGCACTTTATTTTGCGATTACCAACCCGTTTATCTCCGGCTTTTCTGGCAATAGCACCAATTTTATGCGGACCTTAGCCCCCGATACCTTAGCCCATAACCTCCATGGAATATGGATATATCTTGTCGGGCCTTTTATGGGGGCAGCTATTGCGTTGCAACTCGCCCGCTTCCTCGTCTCTCATCATGGCCTGCGGGAGGCACGCATCGTCAATTTTGGCCATCATGGCCGCGTACCCCGCTATTCCGCCCCGGAGGCCAAAGGCCCTTCACCTGACGAGTTAAAACGTGAGGATAAAAAAGAGGCGGCTCAACAAGACACCCCTTAGTCCGGCTCATCATCCAATACACGGATAGGCTCTTGCCCGCGTGTGAGGTCCCTCAGCCATGCCTCAACCTCCTCACGCGCTTGCACGGGGACAGCCAGCTCCATCACGGCCCCTGCCGCACCAAAAGTACAATCGCGCACCTCCACGCGCCATCCCGGTAATTTGGCCTCTACCTCCGCATAAATCGGGAAAGGACAGTGGAAGCCTAGCCGAACCCGCTCGACCCACTCACTCTTTGCTGCCTCGCGCAAACAAGCTGCTGCTGCCCCGCCATAGGCCCGCACCAGCCCCCCAGCCCCAAGCTTCACCCCCCCAAACCAGCGGGTGACAACGACCATAACCCCCTCAAAATCCTGCCCTTCTATCGCAGAGAGAATAGGCCGCCCTGCCGTGCCAGAGGGTTCCCCATCATCATAAACACGGTACCGCCCCCCAACACGAAACGCCCAGCAATTATGCGTTGCCTCTGGCACAGCCACTTGGGCCAGAAAGGCCATCGCTCCGGCTTCATCCTCCACAGGAGCGGCCATAGCGCGAAACACACTATGGCGAATAATCGTTTCATGCTCGGCTATGCCGTCTAATGTCCAAGTCATACGCTCATTCTGCCCTAGAAAGGTTGTGCCCGCCAAGCCACACTATAGGCTGCTTTTGCTTCCCTCTCACATGAGAAAGGCCTTTTCCTCTTAAAGGCCAAAAGCACGCTATGGAAAATCCCGCCCTATCGCGCTACTACTGCCTTCATCCACAAGGCTAGAATGGGACAATATCCAGCCTATTACACAAGGGTAAAAGAGGATCACACTGCCATGCTTTCCACGCTGACAAACCGTCTCAATGCGTTTTGTGGTCGTCATGTTGCCCTTGTATTAACCATTTTTACCTTGTTATGTGCTGGCTCGGCATGGCTTAGCCTTAACCATCTCGGCATCACAACCGAGACCGATAAGCTCTTTGCCGATACCCTCCCTTGGAAGCAAAAAAACCATAAGTTAGAAGAACTTTTCCCCGGCGAGAAGAACACCCTCGTCGCCATCATCAGCTCCGCTACGCCTGAAGAAGGGCGCGAGGCAGCGCACGATCTTGCCGCCATCCTCGCACAAGACCATGAGCATTTCGATAAAGTCAGCCAACCTGATGCTGACCCTTTCTATACCCGTAATGCCTTCCTCTTTATCGATACAAAAGAGCTAGAACCCCTGCTCGATTCCATCATCGCCGCACAACCATTCCTCGGCACCTTAGCTGCCGACCCTTCTGCGCGCGGCCTCTTTGGCACATTCGGCCTTATGGCAACAGCCCTTAAAACTGGCCAACCCATCCCTGCTAGCTTCAATACCGCTCTTGATGGCCTAACCCATACATTAGAGCAAGGCATGACAGGCCAAGCCGCCCCCCTCTCTTGGGAGAAATTACTCTCCGGTGGTTTGAGCGACCTTGGCGGGCATTACCAATTTGTCGTCACCCATCCACGACCTGATTTCTCCTCCTTCGAGCCCTCAGAGGCCGCCACAAAAACCATGCGCGCGGCCTTAAACACACTGCCCAGCGTCAAAGCAGGGCGGACCCATGCGCTCATCACCGGGGAAGCGAAACTCAGTGATGAGGAGTTCTCCACTGTTGCCCAAGGGATGGTCATCGGCCTTATCATTTCTTTCGCCCTTGTTGCGCTTTGGCTCATCCTTGCCGTGCGGACATTGCGCGTTGCTATCCCCATCCTCCTGACGCTCATCATTGGCTTGTTGCTCACAACAGGGTTTGCAGCCTTAATTGTCGGCACCTTGAATATGATTTCGGTCGCCTTTGCCATCTTATTCGTTGGGATTGCGGTCGATTTCGCCATTCAATTTGGTGTGCGCTTCCGCTGCCAAAAGGATGAGCAGAACCAACCCCTCGCCCCCCTTGCAGCCTTAGAGCGCACCGGCAAAGAAAGTGGCCCGCAAATCTTTGTTGCCTCCCTAGCAACAGCGGCGGGCTTCCTCGCTTTCACACCCACGAATTTTGTAGGGGTTGCCCAATTAGGGCTTATTGCTGGGGGCGGGATGATCATCGCCTTCTTCTGCACCCTGACCCTTCTACCCGCTTTGCTGATGGCCTTCCACGCCAAACCGGGGGCGAGCAGCACGGGCTTTACATCTCTCCTGCCGATAGACCGCGCTTTACAGCGTTATCGCACCCCTGTTCTGAGCATTTTTGGGGTGCTCGGCCTTATCGGGCTTTGCCTCATCCCACGCCTAAGCTTTGATGCCGACCCCCTCCATACCAAAAAGCCTGACACAGAGGGCATGAAGGCCCTTAATCTGCTGGAGGAAAACCCCCTCACAACCCCGTATAATGCCCAAGTCCTCACCCCAGACACTGCTACCGCTGCACGCCAAGCGGCGGCCTTTAACAAGCTCGAAAGCGTACATGATGTCCTCTGGCTTGGGGCCCTCGTCCCCGATGACCAAGACGCTAAAATCCAGCTCATCCATGATGCAGGCGACATCATCCTCCCTACCTTAGATGTTAACCACCCAGCCCCGCCCCCTTCCGCCGCGGAACTCCGCCAAGCAGCCCTTAAAGCCGCTCATTCTTTTGATGGGTTAGACGGTAAATTAACCCCCGCCCTCGCTGCTTTACATAATGCACTTTTACGCCTCTCTACCGCCCCTGATGCCACATTGCTCTCCACCAATGAGGCCCTCACCCACTTCCTCCCCGCAGAGCTTAACCAGCTTAAAACGCTCCTAGTCCCCCCACCGTCCATTACGATGCAGAGCATCCCGGCCCATATCCGTGCCGACTATATTGCCTCTAACGGGGCCTATCGTTTGGTCATTCACCCCAAAGGGCAGATGTCCGAGACTAAAACGCTCCATCGCTTCGTCAATGAGCTAGAGACGGTCACCCCTGATATTTCCGGCCCAGCTTTGGAGATTATCGCCAGTGCCCAGACCATCACACACGCCTTTATTACCGCAGCTATCTGCGCCATTATCGCCATTGCGCTGATTTTACTCATCACATTGCGCCGCGTGCTCGATAGCCTCCTCGTGCTGTTGCCCTTGCTCCTCTCCTCACTCCTCACGGTGATTCTCGTCATCACAGTGCCAGAGCAACTCAATTACGCGAACATCATCGCCTTACCCCTTTTGCTAGGGGTCGGAGTGTCCTTTAACATCTATTTCGTCATGAACTGGCGTGCAGGGTTGCATAATCCCCTTTCCTCCCCCACAGCACGAGCGGTTTTATTCTCTGCCCTGACAACTGGTTCCGCCTTTGGCTCTTTGGCTGCCTCTATTCATCCAGGTACAGCCAGCATGGGCCGGCTTTTGCTCCTCTCCCTCACCTGCACGCTCATCTGCTCACTTTTCTTTATCCCCGCCCTCTTACCGGGGAAAAAAGAGACCGCACAGTGAACGTCTTTTAAAAAAACCGGCTGATTATAAGGGATTTTCCACATCTCTTTTTATTAATCGATTCTCCATATCTCTGTTAGAGGTTTATTTAATGAGCCTCTTTGCACCTCTTTTGCGTTAGATCAATGTTCTAACATCTTTTTAATCATCTTGTGGGACCGAAAAATCATAACGAGGTCCCAAGCGATGCCCAAAAGACCCTTTCCCCATATCGTCCTTTACACCACGCTCCTGACAGCTGGCCTGGGCACCACACTGTCACCTGCTCGTGCTGAACCAAGCAGCACAACTCCCGCTAATACCGATTCTTCACAGCCAAAACGCAGCATTCTCGACCGCATCATGCACACAGCACCGGGCGGCTGCCCGGCTGAAGCCCCCCAACCCAACCCTTATGGCATTTGGGCCCGTGGGGATGGGAGTGAGACAGGCTTCGGCCCCGTCTCCCAATATGGTACCCCAGCGGGGATGGATAGCATCAGCCAGCCTAAAACCGGCCTTTGTGACCGTGGCGACCCTTTTGATAGCTATAAGCACATGAAGCTTAATGATAGCGGCTCCATCTGGCTTAGCCTTGCTGGGGAAACGCGGCTGAATAACTGGTACGATAGACGGCCTGTCTTTGGTGCGGCGATTGACCCTACCACCTCCATGAAAGCCCGCCCCTTTAACTCTGGCCGCTTTGCGGTCCGTAATCTTTGGAGTGCGGACCTCCATTTTGGCCAGCATGTACGCTTCTTTGGCCAACTTATTAACGCCGATGCTGGTGGGTGGCGCGGCTATAGCTATGATGGCACCTTCCGTAAAAACTTAGACCTTCAACAAGCGTTTGTAGAACTTAGCGGCAATGCTGTTGGAGGACATGGCGGCTTCATCTTTGGGCGGCAGCAATTCCTTGATGCGCCTGACTATATGATCGGCAATCGCGATGTGCTGAACGTCCCACTCAGCTGGGATGGGTTCCGCATTTACGAGCATTGGAACCGCGTCCGGTTTGATGGTTTTTATTTCATCAATACAAAGAACAACCATACAGATAGCTTCCGTGGGGGGAACTCCCTTTTCCACGACACACTTGATTATAAAACCCGCCTTTATGGGGCCAACATCACCTATGCGCCGCCGGATTTCCACTTCCTTGGGGAGGCAGGATATTCCTTCATCAACATCTTCTATTATGGCTATGAGCTTAACGGCGGGCCTGCCCAGCAAACAGTGATGTATAATGCCTCCGCATTAGGCCACACCAAACGCAATAATTTTGGCATGCGGTGGCATGGGGAGGCCGGGCCTATCAGCTTCTCCTTTGGGGGAGCGTATCAGCAGGGGCGGTTCTATCAATCTTATAACGCCGCAAACCATTATGATAAAATGAACCGCCATGTAAATGCGTGGTCCATGAATGGCACAGTAGATTACCATTTCCGCCATGTTATGTGGCATCCCACCATCGGTGTGCAGGGCGATGCTTATTCCGGCGGTGGCGCACGCGGGACAACAGGCAGTGTGAACACCTACATCGAACCCTTCGGCGTAAACACGAATTATCTGGACCCCACCAATTACCTCACCGGGCAAAACTTGATCGACTTTGCCCCAAAGGCGAGCTTCTCCCCCACCAACTATCTGACCTTCCAGCTCAAACTACCTATTTATTGGCGTTACAGCACAGGGGATGATACATACTCCATCTATGGGCGTAACATCTTCCAACGGCAATTTATCTCTGGGATGTATAGTGCCTATAACCGCGATTCTTTCGTCGGCATTGCTCCACAAATGGCTGCCAGCCTACGCCTTGGTCCACATTTAACATGGGATCATCACGTCGTCCGCTTCCTTACATCCCACGCCATGCACCAAGCTGGCGCACATGATGCCACCTATTACCAATCTTCTCTAACATTAACTTACTAAATCCTTTCCTCATCCCCGCTTAAATGTGCGGGGATAAAGCCCTTTTTATCCCCAGCATTTACATTGTAACCCCAATGAGTCCATTATCCGCCCCGCCCTTGTCCTATTTAATCTACCCTGAAAGTCTTTCCCATGCAGGCTGTCTTTCGCAACGCTATGAGCCGCCTTGGCTCCCCTGTCGTCTTAGTGACAACGGACGGGCCAGCAGGCCGTCAGGGGTTAACAGTCTCTGCCATTACCAGCGTCACAGATGCTCCCCCCACTGTGCTGATCTGCCTAAATCGTGCCAATCATTCCCATGAGGCCTTTTTAAGCAATAAACGCCTTGGGATTAGCATCCTCGGCAAAGGCCATGATGATCTTGCCTACGCCTTTGCCAATAGCCAACTCACCGCGGCAGAACGTTTCGCTCACGGTCCATGGCATCCCGGCCCGCTCGGCTCCCCCTTATTAGACGGGGCACTGGCCACACTTGATTGTACGATAGAGGATATGCACGCCATCGGCACGCATGACGTCCTCATCTGCCGAGTGCATGCCATTACAATAGATGATGGGACACGCCACGGGCTAACATGGTTTGACCGGGCCTTCCATCACCTACCGACACGTGCCTAAAACAGGGCATCGCTTAGTAATTTTACATTCAGCCCGACAATCACCAGCACCACAAGCCACGCCAAAACAGCCCATAAAGGCGCAAGACGAAACGCCCCCATCTTCCGCCGGCTTGAGACAAACCAAACGAGCGGAATCATCGCAAAGGGTAACTGCATGGAAAGGACGATCTGACTCAATACGAGCAAGTCCCCCACCTTCCCCTGCCCATAAAGAGCGACAATAACAATAACGGGCAACACGGCTATGCCACGGGTGATGAGTCGCCGCAGCCAATAAGGCAACCGTAAGTGAAGAAAGCCTTCCATCACGATTTGCCCTGCTAACGTCCCCGTAACGGTGGAGTTTGTGCCCGCAGCAAGCAACGCTACGGCAAATAAGGTCGAGGCCAGCCCAAAGCCCAACACGGGCGAAAGCAGACGCCACGCATCGCTAATCTCAGCCACATTTTGATATTTCGTGCCATGGAACGCCGCCGCAGCCACAATTAAAATCGCAGCATTGATGAACAAAGCCAGCGTTAAAGCCAATGTGCTATCCCATGTCGCCCAGCGCAGCGCATCCCGCCGCCCTTCCTCCGTACGCGGGTAGGAGCGGCTTTTTACCAAGGAGGAATGGAGATAAAGATTATGAGGCATAACTGTAGCCCCAATAATCCCAATCGCCACATACAGCATATCGGGGTTCGTCAAAATATGTGGCGATGGCACAAAGCCTTTTAAAATCCCCCCAATAGACGGGGATGCCGCCACAAGCTGTATGCCAAAGCACACAGCGATAATCCCCAAAAGGGTTATCACAAAAGCTTCCAGCGCGCGCATCCCACGTTGCATGAGCAATAAGACGAGAAAAACATCCAAAACGGAAATTAACGTCCCGACCATAATAGAAAGGCCAAACAATAAGTTCAGCGCAACAGCCGTGCCGATAACCTCGGCTAAATCACACGCAATGATGGCGACTTCACAAGTCAGCCACAGGGGGATGTTTGCCCAACGTGGTAACCAGTCGCGGCAGGCTTGGGCAAGGTCACGCCCTGTTACAATCCCCAACCGTGCCGCAAGGGCTTGGAGCAGGACCGCCATAATATTGGCCAGCAAAATGACCGATAGTAAGCGATACCCAAACCGTGCCCCACCTTGTAGGTCTGTAGCCCAATTACCGGGGTCCATATACCCCACGGCAACCATATAGCCGGGGCCAATAAAGGCTAAAAACCGCCTCAGCCAGAAGCTTGCCCGCGCCGGTACAGCCACAGCACCACGTGCAGCATCCTCAACAGGCATATAGTCTGCCTTAGGCACGCTTTAATCCTTTACGTTAGAGGGGCTAATCAGGACGCCGCCTCACCTTTAAACCAGACTTCAACAGGGCCATTCAGCTTTAACGTCATCGGCCGGCCCCGCCGGTCTAAAGACCGCCCTACAGAGACACGAATCCACCCCTCACTTACGCAATATTCCTCAACATTGGTCTTTTCTTCCCCTTTAAAGCGCACACCAATGCCGCGGCCCAATATCTCCTCATTATAATAAGGGCTATCAGGGTAGATGGAGAGGCGATCAGGTAATGTATCACTCATCGAATCAGTTATCCTTTCACTAAAATTCAACAAATCATTCTGGAGGGTCACATACCAAAAGGAAGCCCTCTTTAAGCGACTTCAAACATCGCTTCAACTTCTACCGGGGCATTCAGCGGTAAGCTCGGCACACCAACGGTCGAGCGGGCATGTTGGCCAACCTCCCCAACAAACACCGCAGCAGCAAGGTCAGAAGCCCCATTCATCACAGCAGCATGATCGGTAAAATCAGGCGTGCAGGCCATAAAACCACCAAGACGCACAATCTGCCTCACACGGGAGAGGTCACCCCCCAAAGCCGTATTAAGCTGAGCCAGGATATTGATAAAACATGCTCGCGCGCACGCTACACCCGCTTGATTAGAGACTTCACCACCCAGCTTACCAGTAATCAACAATTTACCATCCACTAACGGCAATTGCCCAGAGACAACCAGCAAATTACCCGTCCGCACAACGGGGAGGTAATTCGCCACAGGGGCAGCGGCAACAGGGAGCTCAATATTTAAAGCTGCAAGACGATTTGCCGGTGTGGACATAGTATTCTTCCTTTCTTCTTATCGCGCTCATGACATGAGCCTAACATACCCTGCGCTGTAAAGCCTCGCTTGCCAAGAGGAACAAAGCAAGAAATCCCCCCTTACCCGGCAGCACGTCCCAAAGCCTGCGTTAAGTCTGCCAAAATATCCTCTGGATGCTCCAACCCAATCGACAACCGCACATAGCCGGGGGAGACCCCTGCCGCCTTTTGCTCCGCCTCGCTCAACTGCGCATGGGTTGTAGAGGCAGGATGAATCGCAAGGCTCCGCGCATCACCAATATTGGCGACATGAT
This sequence comes from Bombella saccharophila, assembly GCF_026385475.1. Lineage (GTDB taxonomy): Bacteria > Pseudomonadota > Alphaproteobacteria > Acetobacterales > Acetobacteraceae > Bombella > Bombella saccharophila. Next base: position 142,191 of record NZ_JANIDW010000002.1, on the reverse strand, counting down.
AAAACAGCTCCAACGCATCAATAAAACGCTGGCCTGCCTCACGCCCGCCAGAAAGCTCAAAGCCGACAAGCCCGCCAAAGCCCCCCTGCAAAACAGCTTCCGCACGCTGCCGTACCTCACCCTCCTGCAAGGCGGGATAGATAACGCGCTGCACGTCAGGACGCCCCTGCAAAAACTGCGCCACTTTTAGCGCATTCTCGCAATGGCGCGGCATCCGCAGTGGTAAGGTCTCCACCCCTTGCAAAAGCTGGAAGGCATTAAAGGGCGAAAGAGCCGCCCCACCATCGCGCAGCAATACCGCTCTTGCCCGCAGCGCATATGCAACTGGCCCTAAAGGACGAGCAGCCTCCGTCCAAACCGCCCCATGATAGCTTGGGTCTGGCTGTGTGAGCAGCGGGTGACGCTGCCCCCATTCAAACTGCCCACCATCAATCACTAACCCACCAATAGAGGTCCCATGCCCGCCAATATATTTGGTCGCCGAATACACCACAATCGCCGCACCATGCGCTAAGGGACGTGCCAATAACGGGGCGGCCGTATTATCAACAATCAGAGGGATCCCCAAGGCGCGCCCCGCTTTGGCAATCGCTGCCATGGGAGCGACAATCAATTTAGGGTTCGGCAAAGTTTCTACATACCATGCCCGCGTCCGCTCATCACTTGCCGCTTCAAAGGCTGCCGGGTCAGATGGGTCCACAAAACGCACCTCTATACCCATCATCTTGAGGGTATGGGCAAAGAGATTCCACGTCCCCCCATATAAGTCTGTCCCGCTGACAATATTATCCCCAGCCTCCGCGAGATTTTGCACCGCTACAGCCGATGCCGCCTGACCAGACGCCACCGCTACAGCCGCTGCCGCCCCCTCTAACGCGGCCATGCGTTTTTCAAACACATCAACTGTTGGGTTTGTCAGGCGGGAATAAATCATCCCCACATCCTTCAGCGCAAACCGGTCCGCCGCTTGTTGGCTGCTCTCAAATTGATAAGAGGTCGTCTGATGGATAGGCGGCACGACAGACCCCGTCACCGGGTCAGCCCGCCAACCAGCATGCAGGGCTAATGTTTCGGGGTGATATGTAGTGCGTGCCATGGGGGCCTCCTCAGTAATATCTCATCCATAAGACGAACAAGCAAAACGGACTTTATCCCTTTAGGACATATTATATCCCATCAGCACAACTACCCCCTGCCGATGACCCTCTTTGAAAGACATAAGAACACCTAATATGTTACCTTTTTAAAATAATCTCCAAAACCTAAACTCGTTGTAATAGCTCTCATAGGGAATATAGGATTGATTTTATCCATAATAACTCTATAAGCGGCGGTTCTTCTTATAATTTCAGTCCGTTAGAGGGTTACAGTCATGCAGCTCGCTTCCCTTATTCGCAATGAAACAGGCCTTGATAATGCGCCAACGGTCGTTCTGCTTCATGGTGTTTTTGGGCGGGCGCGTAACTTGGGCATCCTACAACGGGCCCTTAGCCCTTATTTTAACACGGTTGCTTTTGACCTCCGTTGCCATGGCGAGAGCGACCACGCCCCCATCTCCTACCCGGAAATGGCCAAAGATGTACTTGAAAGCATGGATGCACTCGGTATTGAGAAAGCCCATCTCGTAGGCCATTCCATGGGCGGGAAAACAGCCATGGCCACCACGCTGACCGCCCCGGAACGTATTGAAAAGCTGCTCATCGCCGACATCGCCCCCGATACAATGATTCATGGCCAGCATGACCTTGCCCAACAGCTTTATCATACGCCGCTTCCCGCCCTCAGCAGCCATGCCGAAATCCGCAAGTTCCTTCATGACCTCACCGATGACCCCTCCGTAGGCGAGCTCATTGCCCAGCACATCACCCCCGGTGACCCTGCCCAATGGAATATCGGCGTGACGGATATTGTCGCTAGCTTCCCCGTGATTCAGGAATGGCCAGTCGAAGCCTTTAGCGGCAAAACATGGGATGGCCCTGCCCTCTTTATCCGTGGCGGGGATTCACCTTACATCAAGCCCCATCATCATGCTGTCATTCAGGATTACTTCCCCAAAGCGGAGGTCAAGACCATCCCCAATACCGGCCATTGGCTGCATGTGGAAGATGCCCCCAGCTTTAACGCCATGATGTTGGACTTCTTCCGCGGGTAACCCCATCAAAAAAGGCCGCCCTCATCAAAGGAGCGGCCTTTTTTAACATCAGCCCTTCTTTAAACGCTCAGAGAGGCTGAGGGCGTGGGCATCTAACCCTTCCTCCCGTGCCAAAATCACCCCAGCAGGGCCGACCTGTCTCAACCCTTCCATATCTGTCTCGATAGAGGTTGTCCGTTTAAGGAAGTCATAAACCGAAAGGCCAGAGGCAAAACGGGCTGTGCGGCTTGTCGGCAGAACATGATTCGGCCCACCAACATAATCCCCTACGGCCTCTGGGCAGAACCGCCCCATAAAGATAGCCCCTGCATGGCGGACCTTCTGGCTAAAGGCCCGTGGTTCATCCAACAGCACCTCCAAATGCTCTGGGGCGAACTCATTCACCACATCAGCAGCCTCATCTTCGCTATGAACAATCACCACAGCCCCGCAATCTGCCCAACTTTTCCGCGCAATATCTGCACGGGGAAGGGTCTTTAACTCCGCCTCAACCGCAGCGATGACCTTATCAGCAAAAGCTTCATCCTGCGTAATCAGCACTGATTGTGCCTGCTCATCATGTTCAGCTTGGGCGAGGAGGTCAATCGCGACAAGGCGCGGGTCATTCTTCCCATCCGCGACCACCACAACCTCGGATGGCCCGGCAATGCTATCAATCCCCACATAGCCAAAAACTTGCCGCTTCGCCTCTGCTACAAACGCATTACCCGGCCCTACGATACGGTCCACCGGGGCGATGCTCTGCGTGCCATAGGCCAAAGCCCCTACCGCTTGCGCCCCGCCAACACGGTAAATCTCCGTCACACCACAAAGGCGCGCGGCCTCCATCACGAGCGGATTCAGCACGCCATCTGGCGTTGGCACGCACATCGCCAACCGCTTCACCCCCGCAACATGCGCTGGTAGAGCATTCATCAACACAGAGGAGGGATAAGCCGCCTTCCCACCGGGGACATAAAGCCCTGCCGCATCGAGCGGTGTCCAGCGCATCCCCAAACGCAAGCCTGCCTCATCCGTATAATCAAGGTCTTTAGGGAGCTGCGCTTCATGAAAGGCCCGAATCCGCTTTGCTGCAAAGGCCAGAGCCTCCTTTGTCTCCGGCGCAACACGCGCAGCGGTTTCGGCAATCTCTGCCTCACTAATGCGTAGCTGCCCTGCCTCCAATGTGAGGCGGTCAAACCGCGCTGTATAAGCACAAAGGGCCTCATCACCCCGCTTTTGCACATCTGCCAGAATCGCACGCACAGGCTCTGCGACAGAGCCGCTTTGCTCTCCCCGGCGAGCCAGAACCGCCTTTAAATGCGCCTTAAACTCTGGCGATGCGGTATCAAGACGCTTCATCAAGCACACTCCCCTTGCTGCATAGATTGCGCCACAGCCGCCCGGAAACGCTCAATCAACAGCCCGACTTCCTCCGGTCGCGTCTTTAAGGCGATGCGATTTACAATCAACCGGCTTGTAATATGCGCAATCGTCTCAACCTCCTCCAACCCATTAGCCCGCAAGGTCGAGCCGGTATCGACAAGGTCCACAATCACATCGGCCATATCAAGGGCTGGGGCAAGCTCCATCGCCCCATGGAGATGCACAATCTCCGCATTCACCGCGCGCGAGGCAAAATGACGCCGCGCAATGGCCGGATATTTTGTGGCCACACGCAAGCGGGACCGCCCCTCTGGCGGCTCATCCTCCCCACTCCCTTTAGGCCGCGCAACAGCGATACGACACCCGCCTATCCCAAGGTCTAGCGGGGCATAAAGGTCGGGGTAGTCAAACTCCATCAGCACATCAGCCCCGCAGACGCCAATATCCGCCCCGCCATAAGCCACAAAGGTAGCAACATCAAAAGACCGCACCCGCACGACATCCAAATCCGGGCTAGAGGTCGGAAAACGCAAACGGCGACTGCTCTCATCAAGGCAATCTTGTGCTGGTTCAAAGCCTGTATGATGCAACACAGGGCGCAAAGCTTTAAGAATCCGCCCCTTCGGAAGGGCCAGAATAAGCGGCGTTTTTACCTGCGTTTCACTCATCATTTACGCTCCTGCTCACATAACCCCCCCAGCTTAGCAAAGCCCTGCCTACCCCGCTACAGGCCAGAGAGCCTCTAGGTCCTTCCTACGCGCACGGGCCAGCCGACTCGCCACAAGGACAGACCGTGCCTCCGCAACCGCTTTATCCAAATCATCATTGACCAACACATAATCAAACTCTGGCCAATGAGACATCTCGCCCATAGCGGCCTTCATGCGGGAGGCAATTTCCGCATCGCCATCGGTCTTACGCCCCCGTAAACGGGCTTCTAATTCCTCCAAAGAGGGCGGTAGAACAAACAATCCCACTACATCATCTGCCATGGCCTGACGCATCAGACGATGGCCTTGCCAATCAATATCCAAAATCACATCCCGCCCAGCGGCAAGAGCAGCTTCTAACGGGGCACGGGGGGTGCCATAGCCACGGCCAAACACTTCTGCCCATTCCAGCAACTCCCCCGCTTCGGCCATGCGGCGGAAGGTTGGCATATCACGGAAGTAATAATGCACCCCTTCTTCCTCACCGGGGCGAGGTGCGCGCGTTGTGACAGAAATAGAGGTAAAGATAGTCGGATCGGCCTCACGCAGGGCTTGCGCTATGGTGGATTTTCCCGCCCCTGAAGGCGCAGAAATAACCAAACACACACCCCGCCGTGATGGCTTTGCCATAACATCCCCTCGCTTGATATTTTATAATCTGCCTCATGTGCCAGAAAAAAAGCCCCATGACCAGCAACCCCTTTATCAGGCTAAACACGATAGTTTTACGTTACGCTGCGGTTTCTACTGGCCTTTTTGGTTAAGTTTGCTTTATCCTCCCAATGGGGAGCCTCCCTAAAGAAGGGACACGCTCACCCTTGTGCAGCCTTGCACAAGTCACGCTACATAAGGAGTACCATCATGGCATGGAACACACCGAAAGTAACCGAAATCCCCTTGGGCGGCGAAATCAACTCTTATGTCTGCGGCGAGACGAAATAACCTCTCCGCAGCCATGCGTTTAGGGTGGTAGGCCCCTTTTTACAGCCTGCCACCCTATCCATGCGCCTCCCCAAAGCTGCGTAGTCATACACGCTCAAAACGGTATCGGCGCATCAGCCAGACACAACCATAAGAGGCCATCTTCATGCTTGATGTCATTATTTTAGGGGCCGGTGCGGGGGGAGGCTTCCCACAATGGAACTCCGCCGCAAAAGGCTGCCTCCTCGCCAGAGAAGGCAAAAAGGCCAAGGCCCGCACGCAAGCCTCCCTCGCCGTAAGTGGGGATGGGCAGCATTGGTTCCTCCTCAATGCCTCACCAGACCTCCGCCAGCAGATTCTCGCTACCCCAGCTTTGCATCAAACAGGGGCAACGCGTGGTACACCCATCCAAGGGGTCATCCTTGCTGGGGCGGAAATTGATGCCATTACCGGGCTATTTACCCTCCGCGAGCGTGAACCTTTCACCCTTATGGGCAGCCCTTCCACTCTCGCTCAACTCGACCGCAACCCCATTTTTGAAGCCCTAGATCGCAGCATCATCCCCCGCCTCCCCCTCACCGAGGGTGCGCCTGTGCCGCTCTTGCTGAAAGATGGTTCTCCTTCTGGTTTGATGCTGGAAGTCTTTACCGTGCCGGGCAAAGCCCCGCTTTATGTGGAGCATGAAGGCACAAAACCCGATGATACGCTTGGCCTTGCCCTCTCTGATGGGCAGAAAACGATGCTTTTCATCCCCGGCTGTGCGGAAATCACCCCCGCCCTTAAAGAGCGTGTCAGCCATGCAGACCTTCTCTTTTTTGATGGCACACTCTGGCATGATGATGAGATGATTCGCGCCGGGCTAAGCCCCAAAAGCGGGCATCGCATGGGCCATGTCTCTGTAAATGAAGCCGATGGCCCCCTCGCGCAATTTGCCCATTGCACGAAGCCGCAGAAGGTCTTCATCCATATCAATAACTCCAACCCCATCTTACTAGATGATAGCCCCCAACATCACACTGCTAAACAAGCTGGCTGGATTGTGGGAGAAGATGGGATGCGCTTTCAATTAAAGGCCGAATCATGAGCACTCTCCTCACACCAGATGAACTTGAAGCCCGCCTCCGTGCCATCGGGGCAGAACGCTATCACCGCCAACATCCGCTCCATAAAGCGATGTATGAAGGCAAGCTGACCAAAGGGCAGCTCCAAGCCTGGGCCTTAAACCGCTATTATTACCAAGCGCAGATTCCCAAAAAAGACGCAACCCTCCTCGCTCGCCTCCCCACGACTGAACTCCGCCGAGAATGGCGACGCCGTATTGAAGACCATGACGGCACCGCCTCCAGCCCCGGCGGGATTGCACGCTGGCTGAAGCTAACGAGCGGATTAGGGCTGGATGATGCTTATGTAGAAAGCCTTGAGGGCCTCCTACCAGCAACTCTCTTTGCGGTAGATGCTTATGTAGCCTTTGTGCGCGACCGCTCCATACTCGCTGCCATTGCCTCCTCCTTAACGGAGCTTTTCTCCCCCACCATCATTGGAGAGCGTATGGAGGGGATGCTCCGTAATTATTCTTATATCTCGGAGGAGACTTTGGCCTATTTCAAGCCGCGTCTCACCCAAGCCCCGCAGGATTCCACCTTCGCGCTTAATTACGTCAAAACCCATGCCCGCACGCCAGAGCAACAGCAAGAAGTCCTCCACGCATTAGAGTTTAAATGCGCTATCCTCTGGCAACTTCTGGATGCGCTGGACCACGCTTATGTAGAAGGCAACATCCCCCCCGGTGCCTTTGTGCCAGACATCCCCTAACATCCCCAACCGCCTGAAAGACCCCTATGCCTAACCCCGCATCTCCCCCCATCGTGACTGAAGACTCGTGCCCCGGTTTCAGCCGTGGGTATCGCCTCCAACATGATAAAGTGCGGGAGCAATGGGTCATTCAGGCCCCAGAGCGGGCCTTCCTTGCCGATGCAATCGCTGTGGCCATCCTCCAAGAGCTTGATGGCCATACCTCCATCAGCACCATCATCGACCGCCTCGCCGAACGCTATCAAGCCCCACGCGCGCAGATTGCAGCCGATGTTCTCGCCCTTTTATCCGACCTAACTGAAAAGCGGATTCTCCGCCTGTGAGTACACCTCGCCCCCCTGCCCCGATGAGCTTACTGGCAGAGCTGACCCATCGCTGCCCGCTCTCCTGCCCTTATTGCTCCAACCCCCTCGAGCTTGAACGCAAAGCGCAAGAGCTTGAGACGCAAGACTGGCTCCGCGTTTTAGAAGAAGCCGCCGCTATGGGGGTGTTGCAGGTCCATTTTTCTGGCGGGGAGCCTATGGCCCGCCCAGACCTTTATACGCTCATCGCCCATGCGCATAAGCTTAATCTCTATACCAACCTCATTACCTCTGGCGTCCTCATCACCGCTCAAAGCATGAAGCAGCTTGATGAAAGCGGGCTAGACCATGTCCAACTCTCCTTCCAAGACACCGACCATGCAGAGGCCGACCGGCTCAGTGACTTCCCCCAAGTCCAACCCCGTAAACTGGAAGCCGCCCAACTTATCAGGGCGGCGGGGATTCCCCTTACGCTGAACTTCGTCCTCCAAAAAGCTAATATTTCCCGTATTCCTGCCATGTTTGCCCTTGCCCGCCAGCTTGATGCCCAACGGGTGGAGATGGCTCATACGCAATATTACGGTTGGGCTCTCAAAAACCGCGCCGCCTTGCTCCCCTCCCGCGCACAGCTAGAGGAAGCCGCACGTTATGTCGCGCAGGAGGAGGCCAAAGGCGGCTTAGCCATTGACTACGTCACACCCGATTATTATGCCGACCGCCCCAAACCCTGCATGGGCGGTTGGGGGCAACGCTTCCTCAATATTTCACCCTCTGGCCATGTCCTACCCTGCCATGCAGCAGAGACCATCCCCGCCCTCCAATTTGACTCCGTGCGGGAGCGGTCCCTTAGCGATATTTGGTATCACTCCCGCGCTTTTACCCTCTTTCGTGGCACAGCATGGATGCCAGAGCCCTGCGCCTCTTGCGCACGCAAAGAGATTGACTGGGGCGGCTGCCGCTGCCAAGCCCTCGCCCTGCTCGGCGATGCCACACAAACCGACCCTGTTTGCACCCTCTCCCCCCACCGCCATCTCATTGATGACGCCATTGCCGAAGCTGAAAAAACCGACACGCAACACTTTATGTACCGCCGCATGGGGGCTACATCTTTGCAGAAAACACGCCTCTAACCTTGCACTCCCCAGATAGACTCCCTAAGAGGGGGGCATCTCCCCCTTTATGGACCCCAGCATGAACGCCCCAGATATCAGCATTATCATCCCTTGCTATAATGAGGTCGAGAATGTCGCTCCTCTGGTAGAGGCTCTTGAGGGCGTTCTAACAGATGTGGCGTGGGAAGTTGTTTTTGTTGATGATAACTCCCCCGATGGCACAATGAAGGCCGTTCGCAAGCTGGCAGAAACGAAACCTTATGTGCGTGGCATCCTGCGCATTGGGCGGCGCGGGCTGTCCTCCGCTGTGATTGAAGGGGCTTTAAGTGCCTCCGCCCCCATCATCGCTGTGATGGATGGTGACCTCCAGCATGATGAAACCTGCTTGCGTGAGATGATCACGGCCCTCCAAACCGACCGTGCCGATATTGCGGTTGCGAGCCGTCATATCAAAGGGGGAAGTAATGAGGGCCTCTCCAACGGGTGGCGGCGTTTCCTCTCCAATGCGGGCATCTGGGCAGCACAATGGCTCCTAAACGTCCCCCTCACCGACCCGATGAGCGGCTTTTTCGCCGTCAAGCGCACGGTCTTTACACAACGTGCCCCTTTCCTCGATGGCCATGGCTTTAAAATCCTGCTAGACCTCATGATTGCGCGGAAAGAGCCGCTCCGCGTTCACGAAGTCCCCATGACATTCCGCAATCGCGCTCATGGGGAGAGCAAACTGGATTCCAGCGTCATGTTCATTTTTGCGCAAAACCTGGCTAAGAATAGCTTCCGCCGCCGCCCCGCCCTCGCTTATGGGGCCATAGGCTTAGCCGGGCTTGGCATAACAGTGGGGCTTAAAGCTCTATGCACCCACTGCCGCCATTCATCATCCTCATAAACCAACCACGCGCTTAGGCAGGCTTATACAACAACGCCTTCACCACGCGCGCCACGCTCTCCTGCCAATGCGGCAAACGCACCCCAAAAACACGCTGAAGCTTGCTATTATCCAGCCGTGAATCCGCAGGACGTGCCGCCGGAGTTGGCCAATCTGCTGTTGTGATAGCCTCCATCCCCGGCATAGGCTGACCATATTGTACCGCTTGCTCTAGCGCATAATGAGCCAGCTCATACCATGTAGCCTCACCAGCCCCACTCGCATGGAAGATACCCGCATAGGCATCCTGCCAACCTGTCTCTTCAATTTTGCGTAGAATCTCTAAAATAACGGCCGCTAAATCATCCGATGATGTTGGATTCCCCCTCTGGTCCCCCACAACGCGCAGATGAGGAGCCTTTGCTCCCGCATTGAGCATCGTTTTTACAAAGTTCTTCCCATGGTCGGAATACACCCATGCCGTCCGCAAAATAATGCTACGCGGTTGGGCCTGCAACACGGCAGCCTCTCCCTCGGCCTTGGTCCGCCCATAAGCCGTTACAGGATGAATCGGATCACTCTCTTTATACGGGGCCCCTTTTGTGCCATCAAACACATAATCCGTTGAAACATGAATCAACGGGATCCCCCGTTTTGCGGCCTCCTCGGCCAAACGCGCAGGCCCTGTATGGTTGCCCTGCTTAGCCGCCTCTTGCTCACTCTCGGCAAGGTCCACCGCCGTCCACGCCGCTGCATTGACGATGAAGGCCGGTTTATGCGCGTCAATTACCTGCGCTAGGCTCTCTGGCTGCTGCAAATCCGCCTCTGGCCGACCCACCGCAACAACACGCTCTCCTCCCAGCTTCTGCAAAGAGGTCGCCAACTGGCCCGTACGACCAATGACAAGAATAGAAGGCTTAGCCATAATCCGCTCCTCCGCTGCCATTATTTGTAGGAAAACCAGCCCTTCGCGGCTTCAAACGCCGGGGCTTGCTCATCCTTTTCGGACAATACAGCCGCCCCACGCTCTACCGGCCATTCAATACCAATCTGCTCACAATCCCACCGAACAGACCGCTCAGAGGCCTTATCGTAAAAGCCGGTGCATTTATATTGCACCTCTGTATTCTCCTCAAGCGTAACAAAACCATGCAAAAACCCAACGGGCAACCAAAGCTGTGCCCAATTCTCAGCGGAAAGCTCCGCCCCGACCCATTGCCCATAAGTCGGCGAGCCTGTGCGTGCATCCACCGCGACATCCCAAATCGCCCCGCGCGTTACACGCACTAATTTACCCTGCCCATAAGGCTCTAATTGACAATGCAACCCCCGCACAACGCCTTTCTGGCGCGAAAGGCTCTGATTATCCTGCACAAAAACCTCAGGAATCCCCGCCTCTGCCATAGCCTTTTGGTTATATGTCTCCGAGAAAAACCCTCGATGATCCCCAAAGCGCGCGGGGGTTACTTTCAAAATACCGGGGAGGGATAATGCCTCAACCTTCATCACATTGCTCCTCATTTACCTTATTCATGCCACCCTTAAAGGGTTGATGGTCCATATTCTGCCGCAACATGCAGCAATGTTTGCCCTAAGGGCGTCTTAGCCATTTTCTGCCCTGTGGCGATCAATCTCTCACGCGGGATGAAACCCATCCGATAAGCCGCCTCTGTTGGCGAGCCTACCAGTAAGCCTTGGCGGGATTGAATCGCCTGCACAAACGTCCCCGCTTGCATCAAACTATCAGGCGTTCCCGCATCCAACCACGCACAACCACGGGCTAGCCGGTCCACCTCTAGCGTCCCTTCTGCTAGATAGATGCGGTTCAGGTCCGTAATTTCCAACTCACCACGGGCACTTGGTTTCACCTGACGTGCAAACTCACAAACCCGCTCATCATAGAAATAAAGCCCCGTCACCGCCCAATGAGATGGCGGATTAATCGGCTTTTCTACAATATCCACCGCACGGCCTGTCTCATCAAAGGAGACAACGCCATACCGCTCTGGGTCCCGTACTTGATAAGAAAACACCGTTGCCCCATGCGGACGGCACGCCGCATCCCGCAACATATGCTCCAACCCATCTGCAAAAATCAGATTATCACCAAGAATCAACGCACAAGGTGAGCCTGCAATCCAATCCTCAGCAATCTGAAATGCCTGTGCGATCCCTTCCGGCTTAGGCTGAATACGATAGGTAAAGCTCACCCCAAATTGCTCACCACTGCCCAATAGACGCTGAAACTGCGCTTGGTCCTCCGGCGTTGTGATGATCATAATCTCCCGTATCCCTGCCAAAATCAGGGTCGTAAGCGGGTAGTAAATCATCGGCTTATCATAAACAGGCAAGAGCTGCTTAGAGGCCGCCAAAGTCATTGGGTATAAGCGCGTCCCAGAACCACCAGAAAGCAAAATCCCTTTTGTAACATGCTGCTTTTTAGGGTCAGCCTGTGTGTGTCTCATTTTTGTACTCCCAGCCGCTGCCCGTCATAACGCTGCTCGCGCAAACGCTGCCACCAGGCTTTATGCTCTAAATACCATTGGATTGTCCGACGCAGCCCGGTCTCAAAATCATGCTCGGCCTTCCACTCCAAACAGGTCTCAGCATGGCTTGGATCAATCTCATAACGGAAATCGTGCCCCGGCCGGTCACTAACAAAAGAAATCAACCGTTCTCGTGGCCCGGCTTGGTCTGGCGCAAGCTCATCCAAAATAGCGCATATTTGCCGCACAACATCGAGATTCTTACGCGGCTGGCGGGCACCAATAGCGTAAGTCTCCCCCGGTCTGCCGCGCTCCACAGCCCGCACCAACGCCGCAGCATGGTCCTCCACAAATAACCAATCCCGAATATTCTCCCCCTTGCCATAAACCGGCAAAGGCCGTCCCTCTAACGCATTAATAATCATCAAGGGGATGAGCTTCTCTGGGAAGTGCCATGGCCCATAATTATTGGTCGTATTGGTCACAAAAGCTGGGAAGCCATAAGTATGATGCCATGCCCGCACTAGATGATCCGATGCCGCCTTGCTGGCCGAATAGGGGCTACGCGGGTCATAGGCTGTCTCCTCCGTAAAGGGAGGGGCCTCAGGCTCCAAATGGCCAAACACTTCATCTGTTGAAATATGAAGGAAACGGAACCCCGCCTTTTTAGTACCCTCTAAACCTAACCAATACTGGCGCGCCGCCTCTAATAAACAATAAGTGCCAACAATATTAGTCTGAATAAAAGCCCCCGGCCCATCAATCGAGCGGTCCACATGGCTCTCTGCCGCCAAATGCATGATCGCATCTGGCTGAAACGCCGCTAAACTACGCCCTACCCCCGCCTGATCATTAATAGAAATACGTGCATGTTCATAACGAGACTCTGACGCAACCTCGGCGATCGTCTCTTCCGAGGCAGCATATGTCATACAATCAATATTCAGCACCTGATGGGATGTCTTACTCAAGAGATGCCGTATCACGGCAGACCCGATGAAACCACACCCTCCTGTCACAACAATCTTCATTATGTCCTTTCCTTGTATCCCATCCTTTAAAACTCACCCCTCCACACGAAAGACCCAGCCGCCTAGTCGCCTCAGCACCGCACTACCCGTCTCTCAAATGAAAGGAGGACATCCACACTAACTTATAGAAGTTAACAGCTTATTGATAAATGCGGCTATAGTCACTAGCCAACGGCCCGCTTTCTAAAAAATAAATAAACGGAGCTAGCCATTCCTTTCTGTTTCCTGTTATCAAATCCATCTCAGCTTGCCATGCAACACATGATGGCCCACATAACACCCACACTTTGCGCATAAGAAGGAACACTCAACCATATGCGGTATCTTGTTACAGGCGGTGCTGGTTTTGTCGGCAGCCATGTGGCGCTCGCTCTTTTAGAGCAAGGCCACCATGTCACCATCTTAGATAATCTCAGCACCGGGCACCGCGCTGCCATTCCTACAGGGGCAGATTTCCACGAGGCAGACCTGCTAGATACCGATAGCCTTAACACCATTCTGGCAAAGGGCCCATGGGATGGCGTGTTACATTTTGCCGCACTTTCTTTGGTCGGGGCTTCTATGGCTGCACCGTACCATTATCTGCGTCAAAATATGTTAACATCCCTCAATCTTATTGAAGCCTGCATCCAATACAAAGTCCCACGCTTTCTATTCTCCTCCACAGCGGCCTTATTCAACAACCAAGGCAACACTCCGCTCTCCGAGACATCTCCTATCAATCCCGGCTCCCCTTATGGGGAAAGCAAATTCCTCATTGAGCGCGCCCTTAGCTGGGCCGAGAGAATACACGGTCTCCGCTATGGCTGCCTACGTTACTTCAACGCTGCCGGGGCAGATGCCAAAGGCCGCCTCGGTGAGGACCATCAGCCCGAAACCCATCTCATCCCCCTCGCCTTAGATGCTGCCTTAGGCCGCCGTCCGCCTCTCAAACTCTTTGGCAATGACTACCCAACACCAGATGGCACCTGCATCCGCGATTACGTCCATGTTAGCGACTTAGCCGAGGCACATATCCTCACTCTCAATCGCCTTGATACTGGCTCGGTGACTTACAACCTCGGTACAGGGCAGGGCTTTAGTAATTTAGACGTCCTCAAAGCAATCGAAACTGTGACGGGAAGAGAGTTACCCTGGGATTGGGCCCCTCGCCGTGAGGGAGACCCCGCCATTTTGGTCACCGACCCCACGCTTATCCGCACAGAACTTGGCTGGCAGCCCCGTTACACCAAAATTGAAGATATCATAGAAACAGCCTTCCGCTGGCGACTGGCCCACCCCAACGGTTATAGAACCCCTTAACGCCCTTGCGGCCCGTACCCTAACAGAATCATATCCCCCTGCCCCGTAAAAACAGGATGATAGCCTGCCTTTTTCAACCAATTATTAAATATATCACTTCTACCGCGATAAAATTTAGGCGCACCATAAACCTGCACAAACGCGAATTTATGCATCATAACTGCCTCCTGTATAAGGAATTTCTGGCCGCCTATCTTCAAAGCTTGTGCTAGATTAAACATATCAACGGAATAAGGAGCATGCGCCCAATAACATAATGTCATATCCGTGCATAATGTATCATTTTTGTATGTTTTCAGCGTATCAATATTTTTTGCCCATATCTGCGCGTTACTTTGAATATTCTTTATATCACGATAGAAAGATACTCCCCTCGCAGGAAAAAGAAACAATAAAGGAAGCGATACAATACAACACATAACAAATACCGTGTTCTCATGCCATGAATCCTCCAATAATTTTGAAAAACATACACCACATAAAATACTTCCTGAAATCAAAACATCAAACATAATATTATAATCGACACCTGCCCCCATCGCTCCCAACAAACCAAACAAAAGAGACGCAAAAAGATATATAATGATCAAAACAATACTATCTTTTCTTTTTACCTCTCTTCTATAGTAGTAGGATAGTCCAATACCAACACTCAGTATACCACCCATTAATAAAACTGCGCCCAACCCATGTACTATCCGCCCCAACCAAACAGTTCGTTTGTGCAAAAATACGTCATAAAAAAACCCCATGCCATATAAATTGTAACATAGATCAAATCCTCCCCCCACTAAAACCAATACTATTCCTGCCCAGAGCAAAGCTTTCTTCTTATCGCAGAGGAAGATCCACACACATAGCGCTAAAGGTAAAGCAACCAAATTATGTTTTACAAAACCAGCCAACACAATGAGCAACGCACTTAACGCAAGCCGCCAACATGCAAAACTAACCCCCTGTGATGAAAATAAAATACTTAACCCACTCAACATTAAAAAATGCGCCAACCATTGCGGGTCATTCATTCCAAAATAACTATAAAAAGCCGTATTAACAGTCATTAAAAACACAGATGCCGACATCCATGCGGATAACCCACTCCGTGTTACAATCTTTACAAAACGCGCAATTAGACATGATGATAGTATTACAGATAGGCAAGAGACTATCCTACCTACAACAATAGCATCCCCTCCTTGTTTCACCACCCAGCCAAATATTATAAAAGACAAGGGAGGATAATTATTAAAAACAAACCCATTTTCAGAAGAATAAAGCCTATGGTCACCTTGCCCCGCCTGCCAACTGGCTAACTGTGCATTCCACCCTTCATTATAATCCAATCCAACATGATGAAACATCACGGCCCCCGTGCGTAAACACGCGAGCAAAAACACCGCACACCACACCCAGCACCATGCCCCTAAAATACGCTTTTTTCTTTCCAATCCAATCATCAGATATCTACCTACTATCCCATATTCCTTGTTTTGCGCTTTATCATATTCCCTCTACATGATATACCCAGCGCCGACTAAATTTGTCGACATGTAACACCCCTATAAAGAATCAGATCATTATGCGCTTCTTTTTAGATAGTAATTTATTTAAAAAATCGTTAACCAGGTCGTATCTTATCTATCTTAGTCTACTTTCCATTGCATATTTATCCCGCGCGACCGTTTTAGGCAGCCCTTTTATATTTTTCGACGAAGAATTTTACCTTTTCGTTGGGGGACGCATGCTCCATGGCGATCTCCCTTATGTCGATATCTGGGACAGAAAACCCATCGGCATTTTCCTTATCTATGAGTTCTTTCATCTTTTTGGTCCCTATCGCATCTGGGCTTACCAAATAGGCGCACTCCTTAGCGCGTGGTTGACCTCCATTTTTTGCTTTAAAATTGCCCGCTTCATCGCCCCCATTAGTGGTGCTTTTTGTGCAAGCTGCTGCTATCTCATATGGGCTGTTGGCTTTGGTGGAATGGGGGGTCAATCCCCTATTTTCTATAACACATTCATCACCGGCGCTATTCTTATTACACTCCAAGGCCTCCAAAAAGGAAACGCCAAAAGTTTAAAAACAGCAGGTTGGATCAGTATGGTTTTATTTGGTCTTTCCATCCAAATAAAACCCACCGTCGCTTTTGAAGGTATATATGTTGCTCTATTCCTTTTATTCATCTTATATAAAGATAATGTAAAGCTTCTTAATCTCTTTCTGACAGCTCTAGGCTGGAGTATCACAGCTCTTCTGCCATCATTATGCGTCATCGCCACTTATGCTTATTTAGGACATATCTCAGAATGGTGGTTCGCTAATGTAATCTCTATTTTCCTAAAACAAGACCCCCCCCATAACACCCTTAGTTCATTCTGGCATTGGACTCATTGGGGCATCATTCTGGGTTTTCTTTTTATAAGCACTATAGGGTTGCGTTTTCTACTTCTTAAAGCCCGCCCTAATAATGCACTTCGTATCTTTATTCTAGGCTGGGCCTGTGCCGCATTTCTAGGATTCTTCATCTTCGGTAGTTTTGCAGTACATTACGCCCTTCCCCTCCTTGCGCCATTCTTTATCAACGCAGCTCCTCTCTGCTCTTCAAAATTAGGCCGTTTATGGCTTATATTCTTAGTTAGCTTTGGCATAATATGCGCCTACTACAATACGAAAAAAGTCCTCAGCAATGGTTCCCAAAAAGACTTAACAACCATCACACAGCTACTCTCGTCAGCTCCCGGTTGCGTCCTAATTGACCACGGCCCCGACATTATCCTCGATGCATTACCTCATTATTGCCCCGTGACAACTTTACCCTTTTCCTGGCATCTCGACTCTGCGCCAGAAAAAAAGGCCCTTCCTCTTGACCCAACAACCGAAATCAAACGAATCTTCCAAACCCCTCCACGCTATATTATTTTAGATAGCGACATTAAGGATTACACTGGCGGAAATATAGATGTTATCAATATTATATACCAACATATAACAACATCATATCATGAGATTTATCGTCATAAACGCCACAAGGACGATAATATACTGATATATATGCATAATTGATTGATTATTATCTTAGTATAATTGCACTTTACCATTCTCCATGGTACTTTTTGGGGGCCTCTGTCTTAAAGGACTATAAACATGTACTCCATGCCTAAAAAACACTCGGAAGCATCCATACGATGCATCCTTTTTTTAGCTATCCTAGGACTCTTCTTATACCCTATACTTCATGGAAATTTTTATTATCCAGACGACTACTATCGCTCCGCCACTGGGGACATTTCCTGCACACAAACAGGTCGCTTTCTCGCTCAACTTATCTTCATTATTTTAAATGCAAGTAATATTTCATATGATTTATCTCCAACTCTACAGATATTAGCAATTATTATACTATCATTTTCTCTTTCATTTCTGTCATTAAAATGGCGCCTAAACCGTACATCTTCTGCTTTATCTTTAAGTTTTATTGTATGTACTCCCTTTTTTCTCCAAAATTTATCTTATCACTCTGACAGCCTTAATATGAGCATAGCATTATCATGCATAATGTGGTTTTTTATTTTCGATAATAAACCTATACCTCCCTACAAAAAAATATTTTTTAGATCAATATTAATATTATCTGCTCTTAATCTTTATCAACCAACACTAAATGCATTTTTTATATTTTTAATAACTGAATCCCTATTTATACTACACGATAAAACCACAAAAGATTCCATTCAATCTTTTATAATGAACGCATTATATCTCCCAATTCCCCTTATTGTTTACAAATGTGAAGTAATATTTAGAAAAGATGAGAGTTATGCATCTCTTCATGCACAATTTACCCATAACCTATTCATAATACTAAACAATATTCGTAAATTACTAAAATATGCCTTCCTAGAATTCGGCATCCATGGCGGTAGTTTAGAAATCCTTCTAGGATGCTTCTTATTCATCGCGTTGATAAACCTGCTTTATATCTTTTACAAAAAAGGTAAATTCCCCTACCTAGCTTTAACCCTATGCTACATTAGCCTGGCCATTTGTTCCTTGGCAGGGTTCCTTGCTCTTTTAAGATATCCTGTTTTTGATATGCGCGTCTTTATAGCAAATGGAGCATTTCTCTCTCTCTTCATGCTATTTTTTATAGGAAAAGAAGCATCATTTCATAAAAACCCCGTAAAAATCATCCTAGCCAGCTGGGTGCTGCTCATCCAAATGACATTTTCAACACAATGGGGAAGTGCCATTGCCGCTCAAACTGAGCTTAACGAGGCCATTGCCAGCAATATTGTCAATGATACTTACATCCTTTCCAAACAACATCCTGTTTTCATCCGTATTGAGGCCCAACATAAAACCGTCAATAACATCACAACAATAGCGGCCCAAACAGATGATGGTATTCTTGATATTCCTGTTCCATTTATTACTAAAAAAATATGGCATGCACGGCGTGCTATTTTCGATCACAATGTAATTTATGATCCCCTTGGAGAGTTCATCCTGAAAAAGCATGACCTTCAAGATAATGCCACGTATTTCCGCTCTATTGATGAGAGCCCCCAATTTCCTTTTGCTCTAGCCCAAAGCATATATGAGCATTGTTCATATGAGGCTATGCGTTCCAATAGATATTACAATATCTATAAAAAAGGGAGCTATATCCTCGTTGACTTCTCCCATAAATGTAACGAGTAAGCTCGATATAAACGGAGCAGTCCCCTACATTATGGGCCTGCTCCTCTAGGCTTCATCCTCACTTAAAGATTTTATGGTAGTAATAATCTCCAATCCCATGCGGCATATATGAATAACATGGCCCCAATTCTGAAAACCCATATAAAAGAGAATTAAAATTCGACACCAAAACACTAACTACAACAAGAATCATCAATGTTTTCTTGAGACATGGAACATCACACTTATACCTAACAATATAAATAAGTCCCAAGACTCCTAATAAGATAATGTCCGGATAAAACTCCGCCCGATACCGATAATTCATACTAATCGCTATCATCATCAAAAAAGCAGGGATACCTAATGCTACAACTATCGCTCCAACCAACAATCGGTTAAAAGGAAATATATCCTTTCCCTTCTTAAATAAAAGAGCCCATAAAAACATACTCCCACAGAACATCATAAAACCATCGGTTAGGAAGAAACTACTCGCAGGCAACTCATTCGCATCAATCAATTTTGTAAATTGCTGTTGAAACAAGAATGTCCCATCATGTTTTTGGAAAACCCAAACAGGGAAAAAGAAATATATAACCCCTAAATAAAACCTATCAATATTAAACAACCCATATAATTTTGTTCTAAAAAGACGATCAGGATACTCGATGTTATATAAATATATATTGTAATTCGCAAATGTTAAAGGATTCCCCCATCTCTCATAATTCACATAAGCTGTAATGACTATCCCAAGTCCGGATAAAAAGATTGGTAACAAAATCGACTTTATTGAATCTACCAAATCTTCCTGCGTTGATCTCGAATAAGCCTGATACGTAAAATACGCTAAAAAGCAAAATAAAGCCGCATATAAGCCAATACCCATAGAGACGCGCGTCAACAAGGCACAACTAGCAGCAATCGCCATAGAAGGCCCAGCTTGCCGCCAATACGTCTTATCAAATAGTGTTCGTATGGCAGAATATATAAACCATCCAGCAAAAGCCAGTGACCAAAAACAGACCTCTTGATACAGCTTATGTTCAAAAAAACACACTTGCTCACCTGAAAAAGCAAGAACAATCGCCAAACTTACGGACGCCCATCTCGCTTCTTGAAAAAACTTTCGAGACAAAAAGTCCCATATTTTATAATTAAAGAACAATATAATAAGAAGAGCAATAATAGATGAAAGACGCGTTATATCTAGATGAAGTCCGCTAGGGAATAATAAAATAGGCAACCTCAAAAAAGCTGGGAAAATACCCCAATATGCATATACTTTACCATCTCGCAAAAAACCTTCTTCTTGCACTGTCCATGGCGCAACATCAAATTTACCATGTAGGATATGCTCCATCATACTATTAAATGTTAATCTTACACCGGCGTCCCTATACTCAATTGGCAGATGTGACCAACTTAAAATATTTACAACACTCCAAAGAGCAGAAAAAATCCAAATAAATGAGACTAAGTTTCTCTTCATCTTCTTTTCCCTGTTGAATAATTTAATTTTTATCTAAAAACCTTGTAGGGTATGAAAGATAAGTCAAATATTTCTGCTCTTTTCGAGCAATTGCTACTGTATCTAATATTAAGCCACATACAAAACTTAAAAAAGATAATATAATCAATGATACAGCCAATATTGCAGTAGGAAGTCTAGGAACGGTTCCATGGGTCAGATAAAACGAGATTATAGGCCATCCTAAAAAGATACCAGATACAAAAAGAAAAAATGCAATAATAGAAAAAAGGAAAAAAGGCTTCTCAAGCCTTACAATGTTAATGATGGCGCCTAATATTTTTAGACCATCCTGATATGTTTTTAATTTTGACATACTCCCTTGAGGGCGCTCCACGTATTTTATTTCCATTTCTCCTATTGATAAACAGAGCCCTAAAGCATGAATTGTAAATTCCGTCTCAATTTCAAAACCTCTTGATAACGACGGGAAAGACTTAACAAAACGCCTTGAAAAAACACGATAACCCGACAGCATATCCGTAAGACGCCGTCCAAATATCAGCGTTACTAAACCTGTTAGCACCTTATTGCCAAGAACATGACCTCGCCGATAAGCAGCCTTTTGCGTTGTCACACGTGCCCCATTCACCATGTCCAACCCCTGCTCATACGCCATCTTTAAAAGCTTAGGAGCCGCCTCAACCTCGTACGTTGCATCGCCATCAACAAGTATATAAAAATCCGCCTCTACGTCCGAAAACATACGCCGGACAACATGTCCCTTCCCTTGCAAGGTCTCAGTTCGCACAATTGCCCCAGCGCTCCGAGCAACATCTATAGTTTTGTCAGTAGAATTATTATCATAAACATAAACCGGGACATCACCCATAACCTCCCGAAATGAACGAACAACCTGTCCTATAGCCATTTCTTCATTATAACACGGTATTAAAATAGCTATTTTAATATCACCCCAGCTCTTCATATATCACCCTCTACAAACATCTCTCACAAGCAGAAATTCTAATTATCATATAAGTATTAAACAACCACTACCTTCATGAAAATACTAACCCCATAAAAACAATATACCATAACCTTATCCTCCATGGTCCAAAACTTTAACCCGATACATCCTTATCCCATTAATCGGCTTTTGTTTTGCCCTGTAATTAAGAATATGAAATTGACAATCCAAACTATTTTGACCTGGCTCAATGGGAAGCTCTAAATAATAAATAGACTCAGTTGACGGAACCGCCCACTCCGCTACCACCTTGCCCCTATAAAGGATTTCAACATGTTGTTGATCCAATTTATTCGATGAAAGATGCACCCACATTTTCATCATAGCAGAAGACTTATCTAAAACCGGCAGATGGACAGTTGCATATTCCCCCGTACTCACCACTCCATGCTTAGCCCCCTCCCAACCATCAACTGAAATAAGGTTATTACCATTCAATTCTATTTCTGGATAAAAATCTTTCCACGATAAAACCGAATCATAAGATACACTTAGAGGTTTCTCCCAATTTCCAACATTAATGTCATATGGCAGATTCATTCTATCCCCTGCATATACAAAAAATGTAAGCTGATGTTTTTGCTTTATATAAAGTGGTGGACCAAACTGATTCAGAACAGCTTCTCTACATGAGGGATACGGAGGACAGACCCTATCATTACCTACATTAGTCAGAACAAAAGCCCATTTCTGCAAAGAAGGTACATGATACCAATTTGGAGATGTCCATATCGTTGGCAAAAATCCACGGTAATCCATCGCATAAAGAAGAGGCCTGACAATTTTTTTATAGTGATTTCTCCATGTAATAACATTCGCCTCTACCCCCCAATAATCTCCATAAGCATACTGAATTTGCTCATCATCTAAAAATGACTCCACGTCCTTCCCTACATCAAAGGAAAGCACAGGAAGCTGCTTCCTCCAGACACTCGTATTACTATAGAAACTTGACAATAAAAATAAAAAACCTAGACTATAAAGTCTCTTGCGAACCTTCTTATCCATTGACTTCCAAGGAAACAAACATACACATATAATTGTACAATAGTATATGTTGGCAAGATACCTTGCAAGACGAATATCACTAACACCATTAAACAAAAGAGAGGCCGAAAAAATACCCAAAATCGAAAAACTACACAGTAAAACAATAAATAAATTATTCTTTTCACGATAGACATATCTATATTTAGAAAAATAAATACATAGGTAATATACATACATTAAAGATAAAAAATTGATGAACATAAATATATAATATAAAATGATATTTATTTTATCATAACTTATAAAAATACCATAGAAATTACTAAAATTAAGAAATGGCATAATATTAAAATAATAAGATACAGATGCAAAAGAAAAAACAATCGCTTTCCAAGAAAGATTAATATGCATGAATTCTTTTTTATATATTCCACTTATCGGGAATAATCCAAAACAATGCGTTTCAGAAAAGACAAGTACAAACAACCCAGCGACAACCCATGCGATATACCATAGTCTTACCCGGCCCGTTTCCAAAAAAATCATTATAATAGACGAAACAATTATAGGCAGGATGAATACTGGCAACATCCATGGGTCAGAAAAAGACGCAAAAGAAAAAATAAAAACCGAAAAAGTTAATAAAAAAACACTTTGTTTTTTAATAGAAAGAAAACACAATAAGACCCCTAACAATCCCCACGCTATTGAAACATTATGCGCAACTGCATATAGTAAAAAACCACCATGCCCCAATGCTATTTGCGGTGCGGACAATATTAAAGCAGCACTCCAAAGAGCTTTATTCAAATCAGAAATTTCAAAAACCAAAAACCCCGAAAAAAAGGCCGTAAGCCAAAAAACAACAACCCCTAACATAATAAGAACTGTTGATTGCTCTCCAAAGAAATGAAATACAACACCATACGGAATGATGATTGAAAAAAACCAATTATCTATTGGAAAATGAAATGTCTTAATGGCATCCCATCCCCCTTCCCAAAAATATCTGATCATGGCAGGGAATACAGCCGTATCGGCATCGACTCTCCAGAGGGAAAATGCCTCCCTATAAGAGGCGATCATCCCATAGATTATCAAAAAAATAGGAATTATTTTTTTAGAATAAAAACTAGATATATTATTTTTCAGAAACACGTTCTACTAACCCTATCGCCAAGGTAAATTTTATAAAGACTTTCTTCATAAAACAGAAGCATTTTTGCGTCCATAAAATAATAATTTTATGGACGCAAAAATCACTCAAAAGACAATCAAGTGCCTTACATTCCTATCTTATCACTATAAATTTTCCAATTTGGATATCGTTTTATAAACTCCTTCAATAACCACTGAACATCTTTTCCATTTGCTGGTTTTATCCTCCGATAGAGAAAAGCTACATAGCCCGGTACAATTGCGTAACCTCGGCCTATCTGTCTATACGAAGCCCCTATTCCCGTTCCATTTACAATAGCCTCGTTCGGTATTATTGCGACTTGCTGCCCATTAAAAGCTTTTTTCTCATCCGAAACAAATTTATTCACAGTCCATGGAACACAGCCTTTCCCACTTATCGGCACCATAACAACTGCTATATTCGCATCTAATACATTTAATCTAAAAAAGTCTCGTTGATCTACTTCCGAGGCAAAAATAGCGTGCTCCTTTAACGCTGAATCTACCCCTATAAGCAAATCTATATTCAATGACATATTTGCTGGAAACACCGTAAAAGTTCCCTCTCTTCCCATTTCTGTCTTTAAATCACTTATTAGAGATTGATATTCCGCTTTATTCCCTAATTTAATTGGGAAAAGCGTCCATGATGGAAATATATAATCCCCATACACCACATTACTATGAAATCTTTCAGAAAAAATATAGCAACACCCCAATATATTATAAAAAATAAATAATGAAAATAATAAATTTATTACCTTCCCTGAAAAGAACGAGGAAATCACCCTAATACAATACACACAAATCAACAAACACAAAAAATATACAGGAATCATATGTTGTTCGCTAGGAGATTGTACTCTAGAAAAAAGATATATCGTTAAAAACGCTACACAACCACAAAACAAAATATATTTATTTTTCTTAACGAAAGATATTAACAACCCAGAAAATAATAAAACTAAAATTACAGGACCTATTTTTGGATAAATAACATGCAAAATCTGCTCTGATAACGGCAATTGATACATTTCATAACTAGAGACATATGATGTTCTTAATATTTTTATAAATAACCGAAGCTGAAAAACAAAGACACAAAACAATAACGTTAATGATGATATTGTATAATTCTTTAATAAAAGAATATAATTATTTTTTGATTCACATTCCCTTATCTCAAAAAGAGCAAACCCAAACGAGCAAATCATGAATGCCATTATTGAAAACGCATACCATCTTCTTAAAGCAAACATAAGCCATAACATTACTCCAAGCAACAAACAGTTTCTTACAGAAGCGACTGTAAGAAATTTTGTCTGATAAATTAACAGAAGCGCCACCGTGAAAGGAACACATCCGCCTATATCAGGGTAGCCCCTCAGCACCGGGCCCCATAAAGGAGAAAAACAAAGAACCATTAGCACCGTATATACAAATTTTATTTTATCTTCAGGCGCAATATATTGGTTAATTACCTTATGAAAAAAACAAGCTAAAGGCAATATCCAAAAGATATATATAGAATATACAAATGAAAACCTCCCACTTCCCCATAAAATATGCCCTATATTCATAGGTAACAATGATAAAGGACCATAATCATCACGATATAAAGACTTTACAAACCGACGAAAAACATGCCAATTATACAACATTCTTGGACAATAAAAATTATATAAATCCTGATATCCACGAAAATCCCACCAATAAACACCATCTTCATGATGAATATATGATCTTACAAAAAAAGATACTATCACTGAACAAACTACAAGAAAGAGAAGCCGTTTTAAATACAGCCCCTTACACTCTACACGATACACTATAAAATTTCCTTCAGCGTTTTTTATTTCACAATTTTTTCTACATGAGAGATGGGTCTATTTTTTACCTCTAAATATATTTTCCCTATATATTCACCTAACACACCTAATGATAACATTTGGATACCCCCCATAAAAAAAATAGCCAACATTACAGAAGACCAACCTTCGACTGTATGCCCCATCATTTTAAGAAAAAATATGTAAAAAATTAGTAAAACAGATATTAAAGAGATAAGAATTCCGCCCCCAGAAATTATCCTGAGCGGGGAGATGGTCATAGATGTAATCCCTTCTATGGCCAGCGAGATCATCTTCTTTAAAGGATATTTTGAATCTCCTGCAAAACGTGAACCACGTGAATAATATATTTTTGTTGAGGGAAAACCAACTAAAGGAACGAGACCACGTAAATACGCATTCGATTCCTTATATTCCAGCAAATTTTGTAACGCCCTTTGACTCATCAATCGAAAGTCAGCATGATTAAAAACCTGCTCTACTCCCATCAAGGCCATTAATTTATAAAAACCCTCTGCAGAAATACGCTTAAACCATGTATCTCTTTCGCGCGATGACCGTACACCATATATAACGTCGTATCCTTCTTGATACGCAGCAACCATCTTGGGAATGGCCGTAATATCATCCTGTAGGTCTGCATCGATGCTTACGATAGCATCTGCTCCACTTTTCTGAGCATAAGAAAGGCCAGTTAATAATGCCGCTTGATGCCCTACATTCCGTGATAATTTCACCCCCTGCACAAAAGAATAGTGCATAGCCGCAGCTTCAATTTTCTCCCAGGTTGTATCTATACTACCATCATCAACAAATAACAGAGAACTATCACTACGAATTACCCCAGCATTTTGCGTCTCCTGTAACAACGCCTCCAACTGACGCAAACACTCAGAGAATACCTCTGCCTCATTATAACAAGGGATGACAATAACAAGCCGAGGCGCTGCACGATTCATCATTTTCATCGTATAAAAACCTTTGCACGAACTGGCGATAATGGAGGCATAACCTATCTCTATCGTATAGGAGCCTTTTACCATCTTGTCAGGATCTTTCTTTACTTCCGCAGAAAGGCGACCGTTTCTACACAGGCAGCGGCGGCTTCGCGGCCTTTATTATGCTCATCGCTGCGGGAGCGTGTAACGGCTTGGTCCTCTGTATAGGTTGTTAGGATACCAAAAGAGACCGGTACATTCGTCTCCAGCTGCGCTTGCATAATGCCGATGGTCGCCCCTAGAGAAATGAACTCAAAATGAGCCGTATCTCCCTTAATGACACAACCAAGGCAGATAACGCCCTCATAAATGCCTTTGCGGGCAAGATGTTGGGCCATGATCGGTAGCTCAAACGCACCGGGAGCCTCGTATATATCAACGCTCTCATCAATGCCGCGCTCTTTTAGCCACTCTAACGCGCCATTGCGCAACCCACCAGTAACATCAGGATTAAAACGACTTACCAAAAGGGCAAGCTTCGGGGCTGGGGTAAGCTGCAAATTGGCAGGGGCTGTAGCAATATGTTTGCTCATCAAACAATCTCCTATAGAGCGTGACCCATACGGGTCCGTTTTGTCTCAAGATAATGGCGATTAAACGGGTTTGCCGGGATGACGAGGCGTTCTACCCCTTCTACAACCAAGCCAGCCTCTTTTAAGCCGCGCTCTTTCTCCGGGTTATTGGTCAAAAGCCGCAAACGCGTCACCCCTAATGCGGCCAACATTTGGGCGGCCATGTCCCACCGCCGTGCATCCGCAGGGAGGCCAAGGGCTTCATTCGCCGCAATAGTGTCCATCCCTTGCTCCTGCAACTCATAAGCGCGGATTTTGTTCACAAGACCAATACCGCGCCCTTCATGCCCGCGCATATACAGTAAAATACCCGCTTCAGCGATAGAAATGCGCTTGAGGGCTTCTTGCAACTGCTGGCCACAATCGCACCGCAGCGAACCTAACGCATCCCCCGTTACACATTCGGAATGTAAACGCACTAGAGGGGTATGTTGCGTTACATCCCCTTTGACGAGAGCGAGATGCTCCACCCCATCAGCACCACGAAATGCATGAGCGCGCATCCCCTCCCCACCGCACAAAGTCGGTAAATCTGCAACAGCGCAATCAACCGCTTCAGGAGGGAGCTGCTCTACTGAGCCAATCTCTCCAACATCGGCACGACCATGGGCCGCAATCCAACGGCGCATCTCGGCAATGGAGACTAACGGCAAGCCATGGCGGTGCGCGTAAAGCCGTAGCTCTGGCAGGCGCATCATCGTGCCATCCTCAGCCATAATCTCGCAAATCACCCCAGCAGGACGCAGCCCCGCCAAGCGCATGAGGTCCACAGCCCCCTCTGTATGGCCTTCCCGCGCCATCACACCGTCTGGGTTCGCCCGTAAAGGGAACATATGGCCCGGTGAGATAATATCCTCTGGCCCTGCATCTGGGGCAGAAGCAACCTGAATCGTATGGGCACGCTCAGCAGCGGAAATGCCAGTGGTCACACCATGTGCCGCCTCAATCGACACCGTAAAAGCCGTGCCGCGTGGGTCACGATTTTCTGCCACCATTGGGAGGAGGCCCAACCGTTCAATCTGCTCTGCCTCTAGGGAGAGGCAAATCAACCCACAAGCCTGCCGCGCCATAAAGGCAATGGCCTCTGCTGTGGCAAATTGTGCCGGAAGAATCAAATCGCCCTCATTCTCCCGGTCTTCATCATCCACCATCACGACCATGCGGCCTTCCCGCACCGCCTGAATCGCCGCCCTTAATGTAGGGGACATCTCTGCAAGCTCTGCGCGTGTCACGGCTGGCTCCCTTTATAAAGTAAGGCTTCCTCTGGGCTATGACGAAGGAGTGTCTCAATATATTTCGCCATCATATCGACCTCCAGATTCACACGTGCGCCGTTTTTGAGTGTCGAGAGATCGGTATGAGTCCATGTATGAGGGATAATCATCAGGCCGATTTCGAAGCCCTGTTGCCCATCATGCTGAATCGCCTCGTAAATCTCATTCACTGTCAGGCTAATCCCATTGATGGTAATGGAGCCTTTCTCAATAACATAACGGCGTAACGCCGCTGGCATAAAGATGCGTAAATGATGCGAGTCCCCCGCTGCTTCCTTATGGGTTAGAACCCCCACCCCATCAACATGGCCTTGCACAATATGGCCGGAGAGGCGGGTATGTAAGCTCACCGCACGCTCTAGATTCACACGGGCCCCAGCGGTTAATACACCAAGAGAGGTACGGGCTAATGTCTCCCCACTTAAATGGAAGTCCACCACACCCTCCGGCGTAAAATGGGTAACGGTTAAGCACACACCATTGGTTGCGATGCTTTCCCCTTCGGTAAGGTCCGTAAAATGCGTGGCGATGCGCATATCCATCGCTTTATCCCGCAAAGAGACGGACTGCACCTCACCTACATGCTCAATAATGCCAGAAAACATCTTTCATCCCCCATAGATACGCAGCAGTTGGATTGGGCTTATCGCCCCATCCTCCCCGTGCCGTAGCGTCATAGTGTAATGATCTGCTTCACCACCGCCCCGATGGTGAATAGTCAGCCAATCATCCCATAAGCCAGCGGCCTTCACGCTCTCCAACAAAGTAGGGCCAGCCTCTATCAAGGCCCAATTCACCCCCATCTCGCCCAATAGAGCGGGCATGGCTGAAAGGTCGCGGCATTGTTCCACATAAAACCCCTCCGCCTCTCGCGCATAAACCCACGCACGAGGAAGGCGATTGTGCCTATCCAACACAATCAAAGGCCGAGGAGCGCGCGCTTTATGGTCTGCGACATGCCGCACGGTAAAAGAGGGCGTATCGGCTAAGACTGTCCCCACCCCCGTTACCAGCGCATCACACGCACGGCGAAGCTGATGTGCCAACTGCAACGATGCTGGGGAGGTAAAGGTTTTCTGCCCTTTGGGAGGAATCATACTCCCTTGTTCATCCAACGCTTGTTTCACACTCAACCACGGGCGGCCTTGTGTTACGCGCTGGGTAAATGGCGCATTTAATGCCTGACATTCCCGCGCAAATGTGGCTAAAGCGGGTTCCTCTGCTACAAACCGCACCTCTTTGGGTGCAGGCCCAGCCGCTAAATGAGCCGCCCCACCTGCCGCCATTGGGTTAGGATCGCGTGTGCCAATCCAAATGGTTTGCACAGGGCTTTGCTTTAATGCCTCGCTACAAGGCGGGGTACGCCCATGATGATTACAGGGCTCCAGCGTTACAAGGGCAATGCGGGCTTGCTCCAGCACCCCACGCATACGCGCTTGCTCTAGTGCCATAATCTCTGCATGAGCTTGGCCTGCTGCGGGATGCGCCCCAACCGCGAGGAGCCGCCCCTCACCATCCAGCAGCGCACAACCAACGGATGGATTAGGAGCTGTTGCTCCCATCGTCTGCACGGCTTCCTTAATAGCTTGCTGAAACCCAGCCCGCACCGCCGTTAGAGGCGGGGAGGTCGCACCTATCTGCTGTGCCTTATCCGACACAATAGTCATCATCAGTCCCCAATCATCTCAGGGACGTTCGCGGCGACGTCACGCCTTCTCCCCCTCGCCATGATGGGCATAACACCATAGCAGAAGCAGAAAAACGCGTTCTCTCTCATCCGGACTATCACCGTCGGCCCCGGAATCGCACCGAGTCTGCTTGTCTCCTACCCCAAAGGGTAGGACGCTCGCGGGCTGAGGTAGCCTAGGGCTACCAACACCGCCGGTAGGGAATTACACCCTGCCCCGAGAACGTCTGTCTCTATTATCGCCCTCTATATGGAGGGGTTATGCCAAAAGAACAAGGGGCCGCCCTAAGAGCGACCCCCTGCTATCAGCCTGATAAGACTAACCTTTATACAAGGCTGTCGATTAGAACCCACCCTTTAAGGAATGTACAAAGTCCTTACCAGCCTGCACGTTGCTATCGTGCATATCCTTCAGGCTCTGTTTTTGATCATCCCAGCTCTTCTTCTGAGCATCAACCTGGTCCTTAATCTTCTGCTTCTGCTCAGCAGGAGCATTCTTATACTTATCACGCAGGTCTTTGATCTGCTGCTTACGATCATCAATGTTTTTCTGTAACTCAGCTTTTTTATCGGACGCTAAGTTCTTGTACTTATCACGCAGGTTCTGCAATTTTTCCTGACGCTGCTTGAGGTCAGACTTCATCGTATCAATGCGCTTTTGCAGCTTAGCACGCTCACGAGCAGGGGCCCCAGCGTACTTATCCTGAAGGGCTTTGATCTTCCCTTCTTCATTCTGAATGGATTTGGAGACGCTATCCAAGCTGCTCTGGACAGAAAGCGGGTCATTTGGATCATACGCATGGGCATGCGGGATCAACGCAAAAGAAGATGCGAGAAGCATTGTAGAGAATAGGATGCGGGTTTTCATGTCAAACTCCCATAGATTATGCAAAAAACGTGCAGCAACACTTAACACCATAGCCATACGCTTAAAAAGTTAAAAAAAGGCCATTTACCAAGCCTTGATCTACGCTCTCACTCTAACCCATTAGCGATATCAGCCAAATTCCCCAATGCCAATAACGTCACAGAGCTCGCTCCCTTTGTGCTAATGAGCCCCTCTCTTTTAAAGAGGCTAAAGGTCCGACTTACCGTCTCTATCGTCAACCCTAAATAATCGGCAATGTCCATTCGTGACATAGGCAAAGGCAGGGTCATCGGGCCATTCTCATTCCGCCATTGCTCTGCATAAACGCAGCAAGGGCGTGCCTGCTCTATCAAAAACGTGGCCAATCGCTCCCGCGCTGTTTTACGGCCCAACAGCATAAGGCGTGATTGCATCTTCACAAGCTCGCTTGAGGCCTCCTTTTGCAACCGCCCTCGTAAACGAGGAAAGCGTTCCACTAGCCGTTCAATCGACGAATGTGAAAAACGACATAACGTCACATCACCCAATGCTTCTGCGGTAAAAGCATAAGCATCCGACGAGGCTAGACCCAAAAAATCCCCTAACTCAGCAAAACCAATAATTTGCCGGCGCCCATCCACCATAAGATTAAATAATTTAGCACGCCCCCCTGTCAGAACATAAAAATGATCCGCCGCGCATCCTTCCTCTATAAAACAACGTCCAGACGGAACAATTACACGTGAAGACTCTGCCACTAACGCAGGGAGGTCCGCATCATCAATAACATTACAGATACTAACAGACCGACCAGAGCAGTGCCCGCACCGCTCCCCAACAGCCTCCATAAGGTCGCGACCTGTCTCCATTCTTTGTCCCCTGCTTGAGTACTCCGCCATGGCATAGGCGATGCAGGCTCAGCATGAAAAAACAACCTTTTCTATAACACTTATCAGGAAAAGCTATTCTTGCGATAAAAATTAAAAATTTATAGTTTATTCTTTCAAATCTATTACAGTTATAAATTTCCTCTTGCCTTCCTCGAAAAATGGTTTTAGGGGGAAGGAGGAACGATTAAATTTTGTCCATCTTTCGTCCTTCGCCTTACTATAGACACATTGAGGATTCTAGCAAAAATGAGCCGCACATTCACTCGGATGGCCGCTGCCGCGCTGTTTACGTTCGGTGCCACTTCCTTTGGGGTTGCTAAAGCCGCTGCTTCAGCGCCCGTGACAGCCTCCACCACCATGCAGGCTGCTCCAGATGCATCCGTTCATCTCCAGCCGCCAGCCAGTGAGCATTGCGGTCTCTTTAAAACATGCGCCAATACAAAGATCGGCCTTGGCAAAGGGGACTTTGTGGTACGCCTCTCTGCTTTAGGGGTTATTACCAATAACACTGGCTCTCGCGTACGTTTGGCTGAAGGCTCCCCTGCAGCGGCTCTCGCTGGCGGTAATACCTTCCGCCATAATGTATCTGTCACAAATCAGGTAATGCCTGAGCTAACGCTAGAATATTTCCTGACGAACCATATCTCTCTTGACCTCATCGCCTCCTCCACCCGCCATGAAGCGGCGGCCCATGTAGGTAACCTTGGCAAGCTGGATGCTGGCAGCTTCTGGATTCTCCCCCCCACACTGACAGCAGCCTATCATTTCCGCCCCAATAAACGCTTTAACCCCTATGCAGGGCTTGGTATCACAGTTGCCATCTTCCATAACATGCACCCTGCTCAGAACCTGAACGGGATTGGCAACGGTGCTGTTTTTGATGCCATGCATATGAAAACCAACGTCGGCCCAAGCTTCAACCTTGGTTTTGATTATCAGTTAGTAGGCAACTGGTTCTTCAACTTTGACATCAAGCAGATCCTACTCTTCAACCAGAGTATCCATCTTAGCAAGCGTAACAATGGCATCACAGGCGGGCGCGTCCATGTTCATGATGATGTACACCCAACCGTTGTTGGCGCAGGTATTGAATATCGCTTCTAACCCTACCGTTTGAGAAGCAACGCAAAAAACGAGCTGTAGAATGACTACAGCTCGTTTTTTTGTATTTATTTTACGATATGATTTTTAAACCATAATACAGCTGGTTACTGCGTTTTAAATACCTTTTTACACTCACCCTATCGTGACAAAAAAACCTATCTATGCGAGAAAGGTGCTGGTCTTTTGCTGTAACAAGCTAATGAGCGGAGAATCTTCTGATAATGCGTCTCTCGCGTAACTTCATAATTATCGGCACTTCCCTGCTCGTTCTTCTTCTCTGTCTTGGGTTATGGGCCCTCATACCTGGCCGCTCTATCGAGACTAATCCCCAACCGGCCGTTATCCATGATGGTGACCTCCTCCGCATCCGTGCGGGAGGCCCGCTTGATGGCCGCCTGACGGTCGAGCCTGTAGCAACAACTCTATCCCCCCACCAAGTTGCTCTACCAGCGCAAATTATCACCGCCCCCGGACAAAGCGTTGATATCCACTCCCCTGTTGTTGGGCGCGTGGCAAGTTTGCATGTCCAGACAGGCCAGCATGTCCAAGCAGGCGATAGCCTTGCGACCCTTTATTCTGGTGATTTAGCTCAAGCTTGGTCAGATTCCCGCAAAGCGCAATCTGCCCTTACCCTAGCGCGCAATGCGTATCGCCGCGCGGTAGGTGTTTTGGCCGCGGGGGGGAATGCTGTCAAAGATATGCAATCCGCCCAGAATGACCTTAAACAAGCTGAAGCCGAGGCCCGCCGTGCTCAACAAAGACTACAAGCCCTTGGTACCAGCGGGGATGAAGGCTCCCAGCCGCTTATTGCACCTTTCTCTGGTGTTGTTACGGCAATTTCCACCGGGGTAGGACAAAATATCACAGACATGACGGCCATCCTCATGACCGTCTCCAATATCAACACCGTATGGGTGCAAGCGAGCTTACCAGAATCTCTTTTGCCCATGTTGGGCACGACTATGACGCTGGAGGCCCCTTTCCCCGGTCAAACATGCAGTGGTCCCGTAACAGCGCAGGACCCGGCCTTCCGTACCGATACACGGCGGATGAACCTCTATTTGCGGTGTAATAACCCCCAAGAGCGGCTCCATCCCGGCCAATTTACCACAGCGACCCTAAATATCGCACAACAAGCACAGGCATTACTGCCCAAAACAGCCCTGCTTATGGATAATGATCAAGTGTCTGTCTTTGTGGAAACGGCCCCTAAAACATATCGCCGGCGTTATATTACAATCAGCTATGAAGAAGGAGAATCCGTACGCATCCTTTCCGGCCTCCATGCAGGTGAGCGCGTCATCACCCATGGCGCTATTCTGCTCAATGACTACTAAAGGCTTCTGAGCAGATGTTTATCGAGAAATTTATTTCATGGTGCTTTTATCATAGCAAAGCAGTAGCCTTCCTCACCTTTGCCATGTTCGCAACAGGGATGATCGCGTGGAAGCAACTCCCCGTGGAAGCTTATCCCGACCTCGGTCCTGCAAGCGTGCTTGTCACCACCCAGGTGAATGGCCTTGCTGCTGAGGAGATGGAACATCAAGTCACCACCCCGGTAGAGCGCGAGCTGGCCGCCGTCCCCGGTGTGGTGGAGAGTCGTTCTAGCACCACCTTTGGCCTCTCGCTCATCACGCTTATTTTTGATGATAACGCCGATATTTACCGCGCACGTCAATTAGTCCAAAGCCAACTAGATGGCCTACAGCTCACCGGTGGGGCGCAACCCTCTCTCGGCCCTATCTCCGGCCCTAGTGGGGAGATTTACCGTTACACGGTAGAATCAGACGATCGCGACCTCATGACCATTTCGGACGTGCAACGCTGGGAGATTATCCCCGCCTTACAGCGCGTCCCCGGCGTAGTGAATATTGATAATTTCGGCGGCTTTACGCGGGAATATCAGCTCATTTTAGACCCGCATGCCCTTATTCGTTACGGCATTAGCATCAGCGATGTGATGAACGCCATCCGTAATAGCAATGTCAATGCTGGGGGTGGGCGTGTAACCCGTGGGGAGCAATCTTACATCATCCGTGGTGTGGGGCAGATTCACTCCCTTGATGATATGCGCAATACCGTCATCGGCCATCATGATGGTGTGCCGGTCCTTCTCTCCGAGCTTGGTCATATCGAGTTTGGCCATCAAGTGCGTGAAGGGATGTTGGGCAAAAACGGTAACCCCGATACGATTGAAGGGGTCGTGACCATGCTCCGCGGGGCCAATCCCTCCCAAGTGTTGGATGACCTCCATGCAGAGGTTGATAAGCTCCAAAAACAACTCGCCCCACGGCATATCCGCATTGTTCCTTATCTCGACCGCGATAATCTCGTTAAGTCCACAACCGATAAAGTCAGCGAGACCATTTTAGAGGGGATCGGCCTTGTATTGGTCATTTTGACCTTCTTCCTTGGTTCTCCGCGTAGTGCGGCTATCACGGCGGTAACCATTCCTTTTGCGCTCGCTTTCGCCTTCATCCTTATGCGTGCATGTGGGATGGCCGCTAACCTGTTCTCCCTCGGCGCGGTGGATTTCGGCGTGATTGTTGATGGCGCGATTGTTGTCACAGAGGTCATCCTCCGCCATCGTGAAGATTATCATACAAGGCCGCTCGACCCTTCCGATATTTTGGACATTACCCGCCGAGCGGGACGCGCTATTTTTGCCTCCACGCTCATCATTGTTGTGGCTTATAGCCCTCTCTTTGCCTTTGTTGGGAGTGAGGCCAAAATCTTCCGCCCTATGGCATGGACTGTTAGCTTCGCCCTCCTTGGGGCCTTGCTTTGTGCCCTCTCACTCACCCCGACAATGTCCTTTCTTGCCCTGCGGAAGCCGCGGCCCATCTGGCATAATAAGCCACTCGCATGGCTGCATAAAAAATATGATAGATTGCTAGGGTACTTCCTCCATCACCCGACCATTCCTTTCATCAGTGCAGGCGTGGCCTTGGTCGCCGTTATCGCTCTTGGTGCAACTACAGGGCGGGAGTTCCTCCCCGACTTGGATGAAGGTGCACTCTGGCTGCAAATACAAATGCCTACCGGTATCTCACTAGAGCAAGGGCAAGAAAAAGCCTCCGAGGTACGCCGTGCTGTGCGTGAGTTCCCGGAGACATCCTACGCCATTACTCAACTTGGCCGCTCTGATGACGGGACAGACCCATGGACGCCATCTCATATTGAGATGCCTGTTGGCCTAACCCCTTATAATCAGTGGGCAAATGGAGAGACGAAGGCGCAGTTCATCACCAAATTACGGGCACGGCTGAACAAAATCCCCGGTATTTCCTTCTCTATCAGCCAGCCGATTGAAGATAATCTGAGCGACCAGCTCGGCGGGGCGCATAGTCCGCTTGTGATGCGCATCTATGGTGATGACCTCACCGGTTTACGCGTTCTTGGTCAGCAGATTGTCAATATCTTATGGCAAGTACCCGGTACAGTGCAGGCGGATATCTTCCAAGAGCCTAAAATCCCTCAAATAGAAATCACGCCAGACCGCCTCAAAGCCGCCCGTTATGGCATTAGCATTAATGATGTGACAGACCTCATTAATAGTGCCATTGGGGACGAACCTCTTACCAGCGTGATTGAAGGTGACCGTTTTTATAACGCAACGCTACGTGTTGATAATGCCCAGCGCTCTAACCTTCAGCTCCTAGGGCAATTACCCTTGATCACGAGTGATGGCAGTGCCGTCCCCTTAGCGGATATCGCGCGTATTCGCCTCCAAATGGGGGAGAGCAGCATCGCTCATGAGATGGGTCAGCGGCAAATCACCCTCCAAGTGGATAATGGCAGCCGCCCTATGTCCCAATATTTAGCGGATGCCCAAAAACTCATTGATCAAAATGTCCATTACGACCCTCAAAAGTTCCGTATCGAATGGGCAGGGACATTCCAGCAAGCACAACGCGCGCAAATCCGCCTTATCGCGGCCTTAGGGGTGATGTTTGCTGTAATGTTGGGCTTGCTTTATGCGGAGTTCCAAAAGCTACGCCATGCGCTGCTCATCCTCGGCATTGTTCCACTAGCTGCCCTTGGTGGGCTAATCGCGCTGCATGCCCGTGCGGAAACCCTTAATATTGCAACCGCTGTGGGCTTTATTGCTCTCTTTGGTGTGGCCATTCAAAATGGGATCATTATGGTCTCCAACATCAATCGTCATATTAAAGAAGGAATGGGCCTGCGTGATGCCACCCAACTTGGGGCGACGGAGCGTTTCCGCCCCGTTTTGATGACTGCCACGGTTGCTAGTGTCGGTATGCTCCCTGCAGCTATGGCTACCGGGGTAGGAACAGACGTACAACGCGGCCTCGCCACGGTTGTTGTTGGCGGGCTTGGTATTGCAACCTTGCTCACCCTTTTCATTCTACCTGTCTGCTTCTGCCGATTGGAGGAGCAAGTCAAACATCGTGCCCTACGCAATGGGGAGGATGGCTAAATGACCACGCCTTTGCATCAATCTCCACGCCCTCATAAAGGCCAGTGCAATCCTCTTTTGCGGGCTTGTAGTACCCTCGCTTTACTCGCCGTAGGGCTGGGCGGGTGCATTGTAGGGCCATCCCCTAAAGACATCCCCCCCCTGCCAGACAAAACCGATTATACAAAAAAGCCAATTACCCAAACGGCAGGCGGGACTAATACAGCAAAAGATAGCCTCCTGCGGCGACAACATTTTACGGCTGGGGCTGATGTTGCGGGTAAATGGTGGGAAGCGTTCCAAAACCCACAACTCAACCAACTTGTTGAGCAAGCTCTTGCTAACAGCCCAACGCTTAAAGCCCAACAGGCGGGCCTAAAGGCCGCATGGGAGCAACGGCGTGTGGAAGGTGCTTCGCTTTATCCGAGTGTGTCCGCGCAGTTCCTCCCCACGCGCAACAAGACCTCCAAAGCCCTCTCCCCTGTGCCGAACAATAATGAATGGCTCTATAACTTACATACGGCTCAGCTCAATATCGGCTATGTCCCTGACCTCTGGGGGGGATCGCGGCTAGCCATCCGTAATGCTAAGGCACAGGCGGATATTCAGCGTTTTCAACTAGAAGCCACAACGCTGACCTTAATCTCTAACCTCGTCAATACCGCCATTACTGAGGCTGGCTTACGCGCTCAAATCCGCGCTAAAGAGATGTTGATCGCCCAGCAAACGGCCATGCTCACCATTAATGGCAATCAAGTTGGCCTTGGCGACCAATCCCGACAGAGCCATCTTTTGCTGCGGGATTCTCTTGCCCAACTTCAAGCGGATTTACCACCGCTGCAAACTCAACTCGCCCAAACACGGGACCAACTCGCCACCTTGGCGGGCCTCACCCCCAATGCGGACCTTCCGACATTTGAGCTAAAAGATTTCACCCTGCCGGAGGAGCTACCGCTCTCCTTACCCGCGCAGCTGATTCTTCAACGCCCTGATGTAGCCGCAGCGCAAGCGCAAATCCGCTCTGCCGGGGCGCAGCTGGGCATTGCTATTGCCAACCGCCTGCCCAATGTGCAGCTTAGTGCGCTACCGGGTGAGGCTGTTAATAGCATGAGCCAATTATTCAAACCTGGTATGGGCAACTGGATGTTAGCCGCTACCGTCACTCAGCCTATCTTCCAAGGGGGGTCACTCCTCCATGCACAGCGCGAAGCCAAAGCAAACTACACACAAGCCAAAGAGTATTATCAAGCCGCTATTCTCTCCGCTGTGGGAGATGTTGCTGATAGTTTGCACGCGGTGGACCTCGACAGCAAAACCCTCATGGCTGATCAATCCGGTTTAGAGGCTGCAACGCAAGCCCTACGCATTGCAGAAGCCCAGCATAGATTAGGCGATAACAGCAAAATCGACCTTGCCCAAGCACGGATGGAAGTCGCCCAGGATGAACTCTCCGTAGCGCAAGACAAGGTTACGCGTCTTTCTGACACGGTCGGGCTTTTCCAATCCCTCGGCGGGGGATGGTGGAACCGCAATGACCTTGGCGTCAGCCGCAAAGACGCTAACCGCCTCTCCACAACGTTGGTGCCTTGGTAAACACCTCACATCCCTACCCCCCTATCGCCCTTTAAACGGGCTTAGGGGGACTAGATGAGACGGCCCTCGCACTTACGCAGAGAGCATCTCCAGCACCCAGTTCTCCTCACTCGGGGTTGCTTTTAGGGGAACAGCATTGGGCAGACGGACGTTAATTTCCAGCCCCATCGCTGCCCGTAACCCACGAAAAAGAGCCCCATGCGCTACAATTAAGGGTGCGCCAGTGCCACGCTCATGCGCGCGATTAAGGGCAGCTATACCGCGTGCCTTGAGCGTTACAAATCGTTCTCCTTGCTCGGGGACGAATGTACCGTTGATCCATGTATTGTACCAATCGCCCATCGGCTTGCCTTCCTGCACGCCAAAGCTCACCTCTTGCAAATCAGCATCATCACTTAACGGGAGGGTAACCCCTGTCCGCTGAGCAATCGCCTCGCGCACATGCTCGGCTGTGACAAAAGCGCGCTTTAAGGGGGAAGAGACAATATGGGTAAAAGGCCGCTCCCCTTTTTCAAAAAGGTCAGCTAATTGGCGACCAGCACGACGCGCTTGCTCTAGGCCTGTCTCATTGAGAGGGATATCTGTGCGTCCCTGGGAGAGATGGCGTGCATTCCATTCCGTCTCCCCATGTCGGAGAAACCAGAACGGCTTTGTGCAAAGCTGTGTCATATTTTAACCTCTCTCCCATCATCTCCCTACAAAGGGCGGTTTTGAAACGATCTTAATCAAATAATGTGGAAACAGAACTCTCATCCGCTACGGCCCGTACGGCCCGGCCAAGCAGATTTGCTGTCGAAATCTGCCGAATATTGGATGTTGCCTTTAATGCATCTGTAGCGGGGATGCTATCGGTCAATGTCAACATAGAGAGCGGGCTCTTCTGCACACGCTCACACGCATTGCCCGTAAGCACACCATGCGTGACATAAGCTTCCACCCCCGCAGCCCCATATTTCATCAAGGCATCAGCCGCGTTGCATAGTGAACCACCACTATCAACAATATCATCCACTAAAACACAAAAACGCCCTGCAACATCCCCGATGACATTCATCACCTCAGAGACGCCAGCCCGCTCGCGGCGTTTATCAATAATGGCAAGGTCAACATTCAAACGGCGTGCTAACTGCCGTGCCCGCACCACACCCCCAACATCAGGCGAGACAATCATAAGATTGTCCGTATTGGGGTGACGGCTTAACAAATCCCGCACAAAAAGCGGGGCTGCATATAGATTATCCGTTGGAATATCGAAAAAGCCCTGAATCTGCATCGCATGCAAATCCATCGTTAAAATACGATTAGCCCCGGCTTCTGTCAGCAAATTAGCCACTAACTTAGCACTAATTGGCGTACGCGGGCCGGATTTACGATCCTGCCGGGCATAGCCGAAATACGGCATCACCGCCGTAACACGCCGTGCCGAGCCGCGCCGTAGCGCATCCAACACGACGAGCAGCTCCATCAGATGATCGTTCGTTGGTGTGCATGTGCTTTGGAGGACAAACATATCCTCCCCACGCACATTCTCCTGAATCTCGACAAACACTTCCCCATCAGCAAAGCGGCGGATAGAGGTCTTGCACAAGGGGATTTCAAGCTCATCAGCCACGGCCTGAGCCAAGGGCATATTACTGTTA
Source organism: Bombella saccharophila (assembly GCF_026385475.1). Taxonomy (GTDB): domain Bacteria; phylum Pseudomonadota; class Alphaproteobacteria; order Acetobacterales; family Acetobacteraceae; genus Bombella; species Bombella saccharophila. Next base: position 101,901 of record NZ_JANIDW010000002.1, on the reverse strand, counting down.
CAGGCGACGATCTTCATGATAGATACTTTTCATAAGAAAGCAGAAGGAACGGGACAGCCCCTTTTATCAGCACACCCCGCTTATGTCATGGTTTTCCCTCCACGATGCTGCCTTACAATGTAAAGTGCTTCCCCTCACGCTACAAAACCATTACCATCGCCCTCCCTGTGCTTGCTCTTACCTATTTATGCGCGGCCTATTTACGCGCGGGATGGTCCGTCCCAGAGATGAACCGCTTCATCCCGTCTTTCTCTTTAGAGGCATCCCCCCCTACATCAGATTGCGCCGTGGGGGCTTTACGCTCCCGGCCGGAATAATTGGTGATAATCGTCCGCACCGCTCCTGCGGCTTCTTGCGCGGCGGCCTCAGCAACATCTGCCCATGATTTATCCAAAGAATGTGCTGGCACGTCATGAATCTGCGTTGCCGCACCGGCCTCTTGCCCATCAGGCGTAAGGACATGCCAAATAATCGTCACTTGCTGTTGCGGCCCCGCACTGGGAGGGCCTGCATCAGGCGAATCCTTTAGGCTAACGGTTGTTTTAACAATATAATCCGCCCCCTCATGCTTTGTTTGCACTTTATTATGTGCATCGGGCAACATGGTATAAAAGGCTTGGCCAAGCACCGTATTGCCATCCCCCGGCGCACCTTGGACACCATCAAAGCAAATACGTGCAGGGCGGTTCATCAAGCTCTGCGGGTTATCCATCATCATCCGTGTTTGGATTTCCGTTAGTTGATGAGCAATTTCTGGGGCCATTTGGAGGGCAACCGTATTTAATGCATCAGGGTCCGCACCACGCCAGCCTGCTTCATCAATAACCGCGCCATAGCCTCTAGCCCTTACTTTGCCATCTGGCCCAACAATCGCATAACGAGGGCGAATACCGCCATTATCGGCCTTCACAGCACCGAGGCGCACCCACCAATCCCCCGGTTGCGGCATTTTTGCTACGGCTGGGATGGACTGCCCAACAAGCGCAATAACCATATCCCGCGCCCACATCGCCGTTGCAGCCCGCCATGGCGCATTCTCTGGCACAGGGACAGGCACCGCCAAACGAGCAGGCGGCATGTTCGCTTGCACAAGACGTTGCGCTTGGCCACCGGGATTATGCTCAAAAGGCTTATAAACACTCAAACAACCGCCTAACCCTAGGAGAGGCACACATAACCCAGACATAAACAGCGCACGACAAAAGCGCATGGATAACCCACTTTCCCTACAATTTTTGGACAAACCCCACGTCCCCCAATGAGAGATGCGGCTGCAACTTAACGCCCTTTTTCCCCCCTGACTACAGGCGAAAGAGGGAGATTCTAATGGCGGATGAGGATGTAATTAATCGTCACATCTAGGTCGAAATGATCGCCCTGCATATCAGGTGGGACAGGCGGTAACTGCGCCCCTTGGAACATCCCAGCCGTTGCCGCATCAAGCGAATAAGAATTAGACGAATCCGTCAAACGCACACGAATAACCTTCCCACTTCGATCAATCACAACATGGACGGAAGATGGCCCTTCCTCCCCATTCTGCGCGGCTTCATCAGGGTAGAACATATGGTTGCGAATCCAGCGATCCACCTCACTCCCATAATCAGAGCTAACCCCTTTAACGCTGCTGCGCGTCTTATAGGGGGCGTTGATCTCGCCATTCATACTGAGCGGGCCAAGAGAGAAATCAACCGGTCCCCCCGTGCCCCCACGGCGGCCCCGCCTACGAGGCTGCGGTGTTGGCTCGCCATCCAAAGAGAGATTCATAGGCCGAGCAAAGGGGTTGGCGTCACTCTGCCGGGTCACAGGATGATGGCTTGGCGTAGCCCGATTATGCCGTGGCAGACGCGGAGCCGCTTTGGAGAGCGGATGCTGTGCTGATTCCGCACTCGTCAACTCCCCCGTAGGCGATGTCGTCAACGATGGAGAGGAGGGCGCATGTGGCACAGGCTCCATCGGTGCGGGGGTGGCTTCTTCCTGACTACTGGGCGGGGGCGCACTGGCCGCACCACCAACCTCATGCGTTGGCGGGCCTTGCATACTATGTTTAACAGGTGGGGCATCAAACACCATTTCCACCTGTGGTTGCTCCGCTCCGTTCATCGTCCCATGCTTGCCAGCATCCGTCATGGTGACTAGCCAAAAGATAAGCCCATGAACACTAGCCGCCAAAAGCAACGGGCCAATGAGAGGGGGGTCCACCAGCACTTGCGTGCGCCGCATAGGCGTGCGCGCCTCTGTCCGCAATCCCATAGCAGGAGCAGCATAATCACTCAGCCGCTCCCGGCGCGTCTGCAAAGAGGCATCCGGCATCGTCACAGGGCTAAAACCCGTTGGCAGCAAGAGGGACAGAAAGCGGCTATCATCATAACCTTTCCCTTGTGCCTCAGAACAACCCATATTGTCATCACCGGAAACACCCTCTAGCCCTACTTTTCTGTAACCTTTAGTAAAAGCAAGCTATGTCTCCTCCCACTCTGCCCGCCTGTTTTGAGCAAGATCGTGCCCTTGCTGCCTTCATCGCACAGATTGGCCCCTGCCGCCTTGCTGAACAAACACGCCCCGACCCACAAACGCAGGACCCTTACGCTTCCCTCATCAAAGCCGTAACGGGCCAGCAGCTTCATAATGCCGCAGCACGCACCATCTTTGGCCGCCTCTGCACCCTCGGGCCGCAGCGTGATAAAAACGGCCCACCACCCACGCCAGAGATTTTGCTTGCTTTAGATGACACAACCCTCCGCCAATGTGGCCTCTCTGGTGCTAAAATTGCGAGCCTCCGCGCGATTGCCCAAGGGCGATTAGAAGGGATTGTCCCAAGCCTTACCGAGGCTCATAAAATGGATGATGAAACACTCATCACCCAATTAACCACCCTGCGCGGTGTAGGCCGCTGGACAGCGGAAATGATGTTGATGTTCCATCTCCGCCGGCCTGATATTCTGCCAGCAGGGGATTTAGGCGTGCAAGAAGGCTGGCGGCGATTACAAAGGCAGCCTAAACGCCTCACCCCAAAGGCATTAAAAGCAGTCACGATAGCCTTTAGCCCTCATCGCTCTATTTTAGCGTGGTATTGCTGGCAAGCTAAGGAAAGGCTCCCTCCTTCACCATCAGCCACCATTAGCTAACAGCGAATCCCCGCCTCAATAGCAAAAAACCTTGACGTCCTCCCCCCTTGCTCGCACATAATGCGCCGCCATTGCTGGGCTTGTAAAAAAGCCTGCATTTTGTTGACCTCCTTCCTGCAAGGGATATTCATGCCTAAAGAAGATTTGATCGAGTTTACCGGTACAGTGACAGAGCTCCTACCCAATGCCATGTTCCGCGTCACGCTGGATAACGAGCATACCATCCTCGCCCATACGAGCGGCAAAATGCGCAAGAATCGCATCCGTGTTTTGGCCGGGGACCGCGTTAATGTTGAGATGACCCCGTACGACCTCAGCAAAGGCCGCATCACCTTCCGCTTTAAATAAGCGTTTTCATGGCTGCGTCATCTCGGCCTGCCCTTGTGCTGGCCTCCGCCTCCCCGCGCCGTATCGCTCTCCTCCGCCAAATCGGGGTAGAGCCAGATGCCATCTGCCCAGCCAATCTGGATGAGACCCCCCATAAGGGCGAGCTCCCCCGCCCCTATGCGCTCAGGCTTGCCCGCGCAAAAGCCGCTCATCACGCCCATCAATATGGAAAGCCAGCCCTTATCATTGGGGCTGATACAGTTGTGGCCGCTGGGCGGCGTATCCTCCCCAAAGCCGAGGATGAAGACACAGCTCGCCGCTGCCTCACCCTCCTCTCTGGCCGCCGTCATAAAGTCTTTACCGCCATCGTCTGCCAACCTACGCCAGAATGGCCAGAAGGCCATTATTGCGAACGCGTGGTCGAGAGCTCTGTGACCTTCAACCGCCTCACCTCTCAGCAGATCGAAGCCCTCATTCACAGGGGGGATTGGCAAGGCAAAGCGGGGGGATATGCCCTCCAAGGACAAGCGGCGGCTTTTATTCGACAAGTTGGCGGTAGCCCCTCTGGCGTCATTGGCCTTCCTTTATTTGAGATAGTGCAACTCCTGCGTGGCCAGCCCCTCCCTGCGGGGCAAAAATGGGTGGATTAACCCTGTCATGGAATTACGCCTTACAAGCTCCCCCGGGGAAATCCGAATCGCCCTCCTTAAAGACGACATCCTCCAGGATGCCGCTCTTTGGCGGCCCGGCGCGCCAGATGGCTGGGGGGATGTGCATATTGTCCGTATTACCGCCCATGCACCTGCCCTTGACGGTGCTTTTGTTGAACTCGCCGGGGAAGCAGGGGCTGCTACTACGCAGACAGGCTTTATAAAGGGACGTAAACTTCCCCCAGAAGGGAGCCTCCTCTGCGGGCAAATTACGCGCGCCGCCCAAAATGGGAAAGGCCTCCGCCTTAAAGTCGCCCCCCTACCAACTGGGATGACACCAGGCCATACGCCGCGCCTTCTCAAACATGGTCCCACACCTTTAGAGGACATCCTCCAACATACCCCGGCGGACTGCCCTATTTTAGTCGATAATGCCGCCTTGGCCGCACGCCTACCTGCCGCTCTACGCCCACGTTTAGAGCGTGTTAGCCGCTGTTTTGATGATGTGTTAGAGGCCGATTGGGCCGCTTTATACGCCCCCACGGCCCTCCTTGGCCCCCTCATCGCACATATCACCCCCGCCGCCGCCCTCACAGCGATCGATTTAGACGCCCAACAACAGCCCGATTTTGCAGCGAATCTAACCTGTTTTCCCGCCCTACTCCGGGAGATTAAACTGCGTAACCTCTCTGGCCCGATTCTCATCGACCCTGCCGGTGTACGCAGTGCCAAACGCCCCGCCTTAGTGCCCTTCCTCCGCAAAGCGGCCACGCAAGAGCATGACCCGCTCTTCCCGCGCATTACCGGCATAACCCCCAGCGGCTTACTGGAAATCACCCGCCCCCGCCGCCGTGCCCCATTGCATGAGCTCCACCACTCCCCACACGGGCAAGGCCTTGCCATCCTCCAACGCATCCTGACAGAAGGCCTTAAAGGCGAGCAGCTTTTTGCCCCGCCTGCCATTATCCATGCGCTAGAGGCCGACCCCATCGCTTTGGATGACCTCTTCCATGCAACTGGCCAACGCCTTACACTCCATAGCCGCCCTCTCTCTCCATCATCATGCTGGAGCCTTTCATGAGCTGCCCTATCTGCCATAAACCAACCCAAACCACCTTCCGCCCCTTTTGCTCCCAACGTTGTGCTGATGTCGATTTAGGACGCTGGTTTAAAGGCGCGTATCGTACCCCTTCCTTCCGCCAAGATAATGACCCTGCCGACCTCGCCGAGGCCGAGGGCAAAGCCATACTCTCATCACACGATACCTCCCACCAACAACCTTAAATCCCAGCTTTAATCCGCACACACTTTCTTCATCAAAGAGGGTTGATCCCCCTTCATCCATAGGGTAAACCCCTCTTCATAGCCGGGCGGTATTCCTGCTCGGCCCGGTGCCCAAGTAGCTCAGTTGGTAGAGCATGCGACTGAAAATCGCAGTGTCGGTGGTTCGATCCCGCCCTTGGGCACCATTTAATTCCCCTTAAAAATCTTGTTCTTGTGCGTTATGTGCCGCAGGATGGGCATAACAGGCATGCTGGGCTCTCTCTTTCCCCTGTCCTCATGCTGCGCTTACCTATCTCTATCAAAGCGTGCCTATGAGGATTCGCCTCTCCACGCTTTAGGAGACGCCCTTTATGACAACGCCTTCAGCCCCCACTATTACCCTTAATGGCACCTCCCTCCCTGCTCTAGGGATGGGCACATGGCGCATGGGCGACAACCCTGCCCACCGAGCAGATGAGATTCGCAGCTTGCAAATGGGGCTAGAGGCGGGCCTAAACATTATTGATACCGCAGAAATGTACGGCCAAGGCCGTGCGGAAGCTGTTATTGGCGAGGCTATAAATGGGCGGCGTGATAAGGCCTTCCTCATCAGCAAAGTTCTCCCCAGCCATGCCTCTTACAAAGGTACGCAAGAAGCGTGCGAACGCTCCCTACGCCATCTTAATACCGATTATTTGGACCTCTATCTCCTCCATTGGCCCAGTGCCATCCCTTTTGAGGAAACACATCGCGCTTTTGAGACCCTTAAAAAACGCGGTCTCATTGGGGGGTGGGGTGTCTCAAACTTCGATACGGAGGATATGAAGACCCTCCTTGCTCATAAGTTCCGCCCCGCAGTTAATCAGATTCTCTATAGTCTCGACTATCGAGGGACGGAATATGACCTCCTCCCCCATGATGAGACAGCGCATATCGTCTCAATGGCTTATTGTCCTATCGGGCAGGGGGGAGCCTTGTTAAAACACCCGCTCCTCCATGAGATTGCCCAACAACATGAGACCACACACGGCCCTGCTACCCCCGCGCAAATTGCCCTTGCATGGGTGTTACGCCGCCAAAATATGATCGCCATCCCCAAAGCAGGCACACCACATCACCAAGCCCTTAACCTCGCTGCGCAGGAAATTATCCTCACCCACGCAGATTTACAGGCTCTTGATGCCGCTTTTCCCCCACCACACCGCAAGATGCCGCTCGCTGTTATTTAAGTCTTTAATTTTGCTCCAATCGGCTGACCGTTTGGCGCAATGGGTAAAGCTCTAGCTTGTGAATCACCGCTGCGGCGTTAGTGACCTGCACACTGAGTGTCTCAAGTGGGTTAGCGGGATAAATGAGAGCTGTACCAACGGACATGCCCTCATTCGCAAAGACTTCTAGCGTACTGGCATCCAACACAATCCGCAGCTTAAACCGCCGACTACCGGGCACGAGTGCAGAGGAGAACGTCCCGGTAAAGAAGGGATGGCTAAAGCCATGTAGATTGCTTCTATCAAGCCATAATTGGCAGGAGAAGCCATCAAACCCGATGCTTAAACTCTCCCCTTGTCGGTTAGAGAACACCACAACAAAACGCCCTGCGCGCCCTTGCTCACCATCGGGCAGATTGCTGTTATGACGTTCCTCCAACGCTGCATCTAACACCAGCTCTATCGCCTCCCCAGCAGGGATGGCCACTTGCCGGCTGCTCTGCGCCTCTAGCCGTGAGAGCGGGAAAGGGATCGCCGCCTTACGCAAGGCTTCCAACTTATACGGGTTTTGAGCGATACGCAGCCACCCAGCCGTATCCCGCCGTAACACCACTTTCCGCGGCAGGGTCATAATACCGCGCCAGCTTTTATTGGGCAGTTCCTCGCAATACTGCCAATTATCTAGCCAAGCGATATAGACAGTTTGCTTCCCCGGCATGTTCTCATAGGTCTGAAGCGCGTAACTATCTTTGCCGAAATCCGTAAGGTCTACAATCGTATCATCTGGGATGAAACGCTCGCCATCAAACTGCCCGACAAAATATTGTGTTATGCTCCCCCCTTGTGGCCCGCCGGGGTTGATAGACACAAACAACACCCAGCGTTTCTCACCGGGGGCTTCGCCCTCAACCTCAACCTCCGCTAGGGCCGGACATTCATAATCCACCCCGGTAATGCCGGAAGGACCAAAGTCGCTCAAATGCATCCAATGTTTTAGGTCAAAGGAACCATAAAAAGAGACCTTATGCTCGCGAGAGCGGACCACGACCATCACCCATTTTTCAGTCGGACCGTGCCAAAACACTTTCGGGTCGCGGAAGGAATTATGCCCAATATCCAGCACGGGATTGCCCTCATAATCCTTCAAGGTCTGCCCGCCATCAGGGCTCCATGCGAGATATTGCGTCTGTCTTTGTGGCGTTGCCCGCGTGTAAATTGCCACTAACCCACCAGCCATAGGCGGCAAAGCCGGTGCCATCGGGACAGGAACATCCTTCCCTGCCACAGGATCATCCCTTAGGGCGGCTAAATACTCAGACTTTTGATGCCCCCGAAGGGGCCCTACAGCGAGGCGGTCAATATCCCGTTGGTCTTGCTCTCCCTTGCCCTCCAAAAGACGCGCGGCTTTTTGTGCGGCTGTCTCGACAGAGCCGGGCTGTGGTTTATCCTGCGTTCGTGCAGGAAAAAGGCCAGAGCGATTATCCCTATCTAAAATCGCACACCCGCTATAAGCCTCCCCGGCTTCTGTCTCATGAATCGCAATCGGGAGGTCCTGCCATGTATAGAGGTCCGTACTCACAGCATGCCCCCAATGCACATGCCCAGCATAAGGCCCAAAGGGGTTATGCTGATAATAGAGATGGTAATATCGCCCATCAAAAATCAGCCCATTAGGGTCATTCATAAAACCCTTTGGAGGCGAGAAGTGGATCTTAGGCCGATATTGTTGGTCCGCCACCGTCTCATGCACATGCTGAGGGATAGGTGCCGTTGCATTACCCGGCTCCGCATGGGCGTTATTAGGCTGAGCCGGTGCAGCGTTAGACCCGCCCCCCTCTGCTGCGCGCACTTTACCGCCCATAAAAGCCCCTGCTGCCAGAAATGATCCTAAAACCATACGCCGCTTAACGGTCATTCTTTGACCCCTCCCTCGCTTTATTAGGATATATCCCTTCTTCAAGCTCAAAGGGAAAATGCCCTTATCAGGTCCTATTTGGCAAGCCGTTTACTCACCCCTTTAGATGAAACTTTATACAGGCTCCTTACCCCCTTTTTGCTCTACACATTGGCAGCGCGGCTAATCTGCTCTACCGTCTTTCTCACCGCAGATCGCCTCGTTGCTTTGCAGGAGCCAGCCTTATGAGACGTCCCGACCCTTTTTTAATGAGCCTCATCGCCGCTGTCCTGTTAGCCTCCTTTCTCCCCTGCCCTCCCACATGGCAACCTTGGCTCTCCCGCTTAACATCACTGCTTGTTATTTTGATGTTCTTCTTCCAGGGAGCAAAGCTGCAACGCTCTGCTTTAGTTGAGAGTATCCGTAATTGGAGGTTACAAGGCAGCACGCTCCTCGTTAGCTTTGCGCTGTTCCCCCTCCTTGGTGTGGGGCTTTATACGCTCTGCCATCTACTCTCCCCCACGGGGTTTTTAGGCCCTGACCTCTGGATAGGGGTCCTCTTTTTATGCTGCTTACCCTCGACCGTACAATCCTCCATTGCCCTTACCTCTATTGCGCGCGGTAATGTCCCTGCCGCTATTTGTGCTGCGACTGTCTCCAATATCTTGGGGATTCTTTTCACACCACTATTAACGAGCCTCCTCCTCCATCGCAGCCATGGCGGCTCTGGCGTGCAGACTGTCCTTAATGTCGCCCAAGAGCTTCTTCTGCCCTTTATTGCAGGGCAGATTCTACAACCATGGGTTGGTCCCATCGTGCGCCGCCATAAGATTCTTCTCTCTTTTTCAGATAGAGGCTCCATCATCGTGATGGTCTATGCGGCGTTTAGTGTTGCCGTGCTGCAAGGCTTGTGGCATCGCGTCCCGCTCCTCACCTTATTGGGGGTTGGGCTGGTCGATACACTCCTCCTCGCCCTTACCCTTGCCCTCACCTTCCTCTTAGGCCACGGTATAAAGCAATCCATTGAGGATAATATCGCCCTGCAATTTTGCGGGTCTAAAAAATCGCTCGCCTCAGGGGTGCCGATGGCGAATGTTATTTTCCCTAGCGGGGCAGGTATTGTTGTCCTGCCTTTGATGATTTTTCATCAAATACAATTATTTATCTGTACTGTTCTCGCCCGCCATTACGCTAACCGCCCCCAATAGAGGTCACAGTGCCGCGCTCTTTTGCTAAATCCTCCCCCATTGCTGCTCTTTATATAGAACGTCTCCATGAGCATCTCGGCCTGACATCTATTGTACGGGAATACTTGCTCGAATTACTAAGCCGCCCCGCTGCCCCACCGACCTTGCAACATTGGATCACCACCATTTTGGAGCAAAATAAGGAGCAAGAACGGCAAATCAGCCATCGCCTCCGCCAACATGGGGAAAAACCACGCAACGAGTCCGATACATTATCGGGTCTGCTTGATACGGTGGTGACCTGCTTCCCCACAGGGGAACAGGCAACGCATCTATTAGGGGTCATGCTTGATATTGCGGGCTATCTCGCCCGCCTAAGAACATCCCTCGCCCTGCTCTTACTCTTAGCTGAGAAGCTCTCCTTGGCCGAGGATGCGGCCATCCTCACACAACTCCGCCATAACAGCCAGAACGCTTCCCGCAGCCTCAAAGAGGTTCTGCCTGCCCTTTTGGATGAACCATAAAGAAAAGGCACGCCCTAAAAGACGTGCCTTTCTCCGTATCATACGGCCTTAATCGTTAGGCCGTCACAGTCCCAGCGAGCAGGCCTGCGAGTGTACGGGCGAAGCCACTGGGGTCGGGGAGTGCCTCACCTTCCTGCACACGAGCGAGGTCCAGCAGAATACGGGCATGCTCTGCAACGCTCTCGCCCTTCTCCGCACGCTCCGCCAGAGCGCAAATGAGAGGATGACGAGGGTTAATCTCCAAGACCGGGGGCAGAGCAGGCATTTCCTGCCCGGAGCGGCGCATAAGGCGTTGCATGGCTAAATCTGGCCCGCCTTCGCTAGCCAACACCACAGCACTCCCTGTCAGGCGTACAGTGCTGCGTACCTCCTTCACGGCCTCACCAAGAGCATCCTTCAGAGCGGGGGTTAGTTTTTCAACATTAGCTGCATCCCCTTGCTCCTCCGCCTCTGGAGCGAACTTCTCCAACTCACCATGAGCCTGCGCGACAGAGCGGAAGGTCTTGTCTTTGTAAGAGTGGAGGCGGTCTGGCCAGAAGCTATCCACAGCATCAGAGAGCAACAACACCTCCAACCCACGGGCACGGAAGCCTTCTAGCTGGGCAGAGGCCTTGAGGGCGTTCAGATTATCCCCAACGAGATAATAGATGGTCTCCTGCTCTGGCTTCATCCGGCTGATATAATCATCCAGCGTTGTCAGCTCATCATCATGAGTGGAATGGAAGCGAGCAAACTCCGCAATCTCCTGCCGATGTTCGGAATCCTCCCATAGCCCTTCCTTAATCACGAGGCCGAAATTATTCCAAAAGCCAGTAAAGGCCTCACCACCTTCCTGCGCGCGTTTTTTAACCTCGCTGATAACACGTTTGGTCACCGCTTTGCGGATGCGTGCCAATACAGGGGTGGATTGCAGCATCTCACGCGAGACATTCAAGGGGAGGTCATCCGTATCAACCACACCTTGGACAAAGCGCAGCCAGTTCGGCACTAAATTGGCCTCATCCGTGATGAACATACGCCTTACATGCAGGTGAATCCGGCTCTCCCGGCTGCTCTGCTCCATAAAATCGAACGGGCGCGCACCGGGGAGGAACAACAGAGAAGCAAACTCCACCGTGCCTTCGGCCTTCCAATGCAGGGTCGCATAAGGCTCATCAAAAGCGCGGACTGTATGGCGATAGAACTCGGTATAATCCTCAGATGTAATCTCGGATTTTGGACGCAACCAAAGGGCCTTGCCCTCATTGATGGTTTCTTCCTTCTCCTTACCATCCTCATCCGGCTCATGCAGCACGACTGGCCATGCGATATGGTCAGCCCATTTACGGATAATGCTGCGCAAACGCCACGGGTCTAAAAACTCCTCCGCATCATCTTTAATATGGAGGGTAATATCTGTCCCCGCATGCGCGCGCTCAGCAGGGCCAAGGCTGTAAGAGCCTTTACCTTCCGACACCCAGCGGGCAGCCACATCCTCCCCCGCCCGGCGGGAAATCACATCCACCTTATCAGCCACCATAAAGGCCGAATAGAACCCCACGCCAAACTGACCAATCAGATTAGGGCGGTCCTCCGGCTTGGCGTTGCTCAGCTTCTCTCCAAACGCTTTGGTGCCAGAGCGGGCAATCGTCCCCAGGTTTTGGGTCAACTCCTCCGGGCTCATCCCCAATCCGTCATCAGAGAGCGTGATGGTTTTGGCCTTTTTATCCGCCTTGATATGGATAGACGGGGCCTCTGGCAGGGATAATGCAGGGCTCGTTAAAGCCTCAAAGCGGCGTTTATCCATCGCATCAGCCGCATTCGCCACAAGCTCACGCAGGAAGATTTCCCGGTCGGAATATAAAGAATGAACAACCAAATCAAGCAGCTGCCCGACCTCAGCGCTAAAGCTATGCTGCTTCATCTCCGCTGCATTTTTGCCATCACTCATGATGTGTTGCACTCCTCCAAAATGGCAGACTCCAAACAGGCTTCATCTTCGGCGGCCGCCTGCTCTACCGCAAAAAGATGGAGCAGATATGGGAGAGGCCTCCCCCGCTTTCAAGCATTCTTGGCAGCGTGAGAGGCTCCAGCCTCATTATGGGAACAGACTAACCGCCTTAGACGAGGCCGAGAGATGTCCCCTCATCCACCACAATGGCCGAGCCATGCATCGCCACAGCCCCGGGGCCAGCGAGGAACAGCACAACCGCCGCAATATCCTCAGGGGTGGAGAAAGTCCGCTTGCTGGGGTTGGCCTCTGCCACAGCCTGCAACGCCTCTGCCTTTGTGGGGTCGTTTATCAACGCATCATGCATGGAGGTCTTAACCCGGCCCGGCTCAACGGCATTAATGTTAATACCTAGCGGCCCAAGCTCTAAAGCAAGGCTACGCACAAGGGCGGTAGCCGCGGCCTTACTGGCAGCATAAGCGGCATAACCGGCAAAGCTGTAAAAGCCACAAATGGAGGAAATCGCCACAATCTTCCCCCCATGAACATGGCCTTTCTTACGCCGAATATAAGGGAGGGAGGCCTGCACAACATGCCACATGCCGCTGACATTAATGCTCATCATTTTATCAAAGGCTTCAGGTGTTTCATCCGTAATGGGTGTCTCAAAAAACACCCCGGCGGAATGAACCACGACATCCAACGTCCCTACCTTTGCGGCAATCTCTGCCAATAGGGCTTTTACCGCTGGGAAGTCCGTAATATTCACCCCATTAGCGCAGACGCGCACATCATGCCCAGCGGCTTTACCTGCGGCCTCAACAGCTTGTACGGCCTTTGTGTAGTCACGCTCCGGGCTGCTGCCTATCAGGATGAGATGGTCTCCCTCCTTCGCAAAGGCCTGTGCGATGGCAAGCCCAATGCCGGACGTACCCCCTGTGACTAATACATGTCTCGCATCTGCCATCTTCATACTCCCTTTCCGAACGTGACAACCATGATACAACCTTCCCTACCTTAGAACCAACTCCGAATCCCGAATGTAAAGCGCGCTTCGCTCGCTTTATCCCCACGGCGGCGGGCCATATGCCGCCCTTGGGTCAGGGGGGAATCATACGTCACGGCCACATAAGGGGCCATTTTGCGCCATAACTCATAGCGCAGACGCAACCCGGTATCGATATCCGCAAGGCCAGAGCCAATCCGCCGTTGTTTATCCGCTCGGCTATACAAATTTAGCTCCACCTGCGGCTGAAGAATGAGACGATTGGTAAGAAGAATATCATAAGAGCCTTCAAACCGCCCAGCCACGCCTCGGTCACTAAAATACCCTGTCGCTTGGACCTCAAACTGATACAAGGCCAGCCCCTCTATCCCAACAGCTCCCCACGCACGTGTTGGGCCGCTATCAAGGTCTAACCTTACGCCACCTTGAAGGTTGAAATAGGTGGAAATCGCCCGGCTATAAAGAAGCTCTTGGTCGCCATCGCGCACCCGCCCTTTCGTCATAGTGCCCTCTGTTTTAAGCCAGAGGCGGTTATAATCACCACCATACCAAGCCTCACCATCCCACCGCAAAGATGACCGCCCACCCGCTTGATAGCGGCCTTCAAACTCATCCAACACACCATGAAACCACCGCCCTTGATCCATCCCCTGTAGATGATGGCCAATATCCACCACCGGCTCACCGGGCGCATCTACCGCTTTATGCACAAGGCGCGGCATCTTTTTTACAAGCGCAAGCGGGGCGGCTTGCGTCTTATCCTGCTGAGGCCCCTGTTGAGGCGGTGCTTTTGGGTTCGGCTTCTTAGCGGGCATGGTCATATCCGCCATATCCATGCCAGACATATCCATATCCCCCATATCTTCAGCATGAAGCGGCGTGACAGCGAGGCCCACCACAAGAGCAGCCCCTATCATTGTGATGTGTTTCATGACACCACCACCTCACGGAACATCCCCGTTTGCATGTGATACATAAGATGGCAATGATACGCCCAAACCCCACGAATATCCGCCGTTACAAGCACACTCATACGGGAGCCGGGTTGGGAAATAACCGTATGTTTGAGCGGGCGATGCTGGTCATCCGCCCCTGTCTCCAACTCGCTCCACAGACCATGAAGATGAAGCGGATGTTCCATCATCGTATCATTAATGATGGTAAAGCGAACACGCTCCCCATAAGCGAGGTGAATCGGCCCGGATTCGGAATATTTCCGCCCGTTAAAACCCCATATATACCGCTCCATATTGCCTGTCAGATGTAAGATAATCTCGCGTGAGGGCGGGCGTTGGTCCGGCGGAGGACGCAGGGCGATAAGGTCGCTATAAGCAAGGACGCGGCGGCCCAGCCCTTCCAACCCATCACCGGGGCTTGTGACGCGCTCTATCGGGTGAGCTGCAACATTTTGATTCTCCACATTCACAGGGGGCGGGCCGGGGTCATCAATCTCATCAGCTGGGGCGCGGGCAATGGTGGGGGGCATCGCCATCTTCGCAGCCCCGTTTTTCATAGGCATGGCCATGCCCATATCCACCATACCCCGCACAGGCCTGGGGTCCATCGCAGGGAGCGAGCCTAAAAGCCCCTCATGCGGTGTTAATGTCCCACGCGCATAGCCAGTACGGTCCTCACTTTGGGCAAAGATTGTATAGGGCTTACCCCCTTGTGGGGTGAGTAGCACCGCATATGTCTCACCCGGCCCAATGCGGAACTCATCAAGATTAACCGGAACAACCGGATTCCCATCGGCCTCCACCAGCTGCATGGTAAGGCCGGGGATGCGGACATCAAATAACGTCATCGCCGCAGCGTTAATCACCCGTAAGCAGATGCGCTCACCGGGGGTGAATAACCCACTCCACCCCTCCTGCGCGGGCTTGCCATTCATTAAATAACGATACAACACACCACTTACATCGGAGATGTCAGTCGCGCTCATCCGCATATGCGACCATTGCAAGCGGCTCTTTAACGCAGCCCCTAATCCCCCAGCAGCACGGCTCTCCTGCGGCAGGGAAGCTATACTCCGTTGGCGGAAATTATAATAATCATCCTGCATCTTCAGATTATCAACAATCTGCGCGGCTGAAACATCAGACCAATCAGAGAGGAGAATTGTATAATCACGCTCCGCTTTAGGCAGGAGAGAGGCCCCCGCAGGCTCGATAATCAACGCCCCGTAAAGCCCTGCGGATTCCTGATGGCCCATATGGCTATGGTACCAATATGTCCCACTCTGCTGAACAGGAAAGCGATATGTATAACGCCCCCGCGGTGGAATCCCAGCAAAGCTTAGCCCCGGCACACCATCTTGCGCACTCGGCAGACGGACCCCATGCCAGTGCAGAGCAGTCGGCTCATCCATATGATTATAAACATGGATGATAACCTCCCGCCCTTCTTGCCAGCGCAAAAGAGGGCCGGGCATTTGCCCATTCACGCAATAACCCACACCATGCTGCCCTGCGATATGCATCGTCCGGCGCGTGATGTGAAGCTCAAACTCCAACGGTGGTAGCAAAGGCGCAGCTGGGGCAGTTTGCCGCCCCTTTGCCCGCGCACCTAACGGCGTGACTAGGCCCGACCCAGCCGCACCCAACCCCGCCAAAAACTGACGGCGTGGCACATGATAAGATGACATTATATATTACCTAAAAAGACACATCATGAACGGCTAAGCCTTCCCAGCTTCGCCATAAAACGCAGTCAAACAGGTAATAAAGCCGGAGGACGCCACGGCGCGGCCAATAATGAACGCGCTTTGATACAATCCTGATAAACAAGCAGCCTTGTGCCACTAAAGGACATAGGATGCAGCCCCTGGCCAGCAGGCCATAAGCCTGCATCACACACGCTATGATGACCCTGACAACAGGCAGGCATAGCCCCTGTCTCCCGCCCTTCATGAGCTAAGACAGGCCCCGCCCTCATCACCGCTGCGCGCTCCATCCTCATCATAGGCGGCTCCATCCCATCGGCCATTGCAGAGGGCATGATAAAAGCTGGCAGCTGCATCAGCAGACACAACACCACCCCCATCATCACCCGCCAAAATGACCACATAGGCATGAGACGCCTTTTCTCCTTTTACAGACGACACCAGATTAGAAAGGTTCTTCCTTTTTGGAAAGACATTCCCTTAATCGCCCTCTAAAAAAGGACTACCCCTCATGACGACTCCTCTAACCATCCCCGTTGCTGGCATGACATGCGAAGGCTGCGTGCGTGCGCTCACCCGCGTGTTAGAGGCCTCCCCCGCCATCAAACAAGCAACTGTCACGCTAGAGCCGCCACAAGCGCGTATTCTCTTTCAGGCTGCCCCACTCCCACAGGCAGAGATTAATGCCCTCATCCGGCAAGCTGGTTTTGAGCCCGCCTAACACAACATGCTATAACGTGGCGTATAATTCAGCACTGGCCCTTCTTCTATAAACAAGGCACAATAGGCCACGATGCCGCATCATGACCGCCATGCCCCGTCTGCCCCCTCTCCTTCCCCCGTGAAGGACCGCTCGCCCTGCGCAAAAGCGCAGCATCAACGGCGGCACGCTCGGTTTGTCCATGGCAATATTATGCGCCATGTCATCACCATGGCCGGGACGGGGGCTATTGGGCTGATGGCCGTCTTTTGTGTCGATCTGCTCAATTTCTTCTATATTTCACATCTGCATGACCCCACCCTCACCGCCGCTATTGCCTTTGCGACCTCACTTGGTTTTGTCCAAGTTGCTGTCTCGCTCGGTATGTCCATCGGCCTTGGGGCCAATACGGGGCGGCTCATTGGGGCATGCCGCCATTTCCGTGCGCGGCGTCACGCCTCGGCCTTTCTCGTCCTCATGCTGGTTGTTACGACCGCCCTAGGGGTCACAACGGCGTTGCTCGCTCACCCCCTCCTCGTCCTCCTTGGGGCCCGTGGGGAGGCCCTAAAGCACGCTTCTCACTTCATGTATATCACCTCCCCTGCTTTACCCCTCGTCTGCTTAGGGATGGCTCTATCCTCCCTTCTCCGCGCTGTTGGGGATGCAGGGCGAGCGATGCGCGTTACCCTTACAGGGGCCGCTTGTACGGTGATTATCGACCCCATCTTAATCTTCGGCTTCCATTTAGGCTTAGAAGGGGCAGCTATTAGCACCGTCCTCTCCCGTTGTGTGATTTCACTAAGCGGGTTCCTTAATCTCCGCGGGCATGACATGCTCGAACGCCCCCGCCTAAAAATTATCCCCCATGCTAGCCGCGATATTGGCAGCATCGCCCTGCCCGCTATCGGCACGAATATGGCAACACCCATCGGCAATCTCATCGTCACCCATGCGATGTCCCGCTTTGGGTTGGAGGCTGTCTCTGGCCAAGCGGTGGTGGACCGCATGGTCCCTGTCGCCTTTGCCTTTGTCTTTGCCCTTACAGGCTCAGTTGGCCCCATCATGGCGCAAAATCTGGGGGCGTGCTTGCCTCAGCGCGTCCAAGAGACCTTCCTCGCCGCCCTCAAACTCACCGCCCTCTGTGTAGGGTTGGATTGGCTCTTCTTCGCGCTCGGGGAGCCGCTTATTCTCCATCTCTTCCACGTCCAAGGTGATGCAGTCGGGCTTGTAAAGCTGTTCTGCCATTGGGCCGTGGCGAGCTATATGTTTGTCGGGTTGCTTTTTGTCTCTAACACCGCCTTTAATAATCTAGGCCACCCGCTTTATTCGACCATGTTTAATTGGGCGCGTGCCACAGTTGGAACCATTCCCTTTGTCGCAATAGGCGTCCATTACGGCCCGCGGGGGGTCATGGTCGGCCAAGCCCTTGGCGTAACACTCATCGGCTCTTGCGCGCTCATCACGGCATTAACAGTGATTCGCCGCCTCCCCCAACGCCCCCAGCGACCACCGCGCAAGAGCCATACAAAACGCAAAGCCCATTAGGCCGCTGCTTGCGCAAAAACATCCCGGTAGAACGCCAATTCTCGCTCCAAAGACTCCGCTATGACCTCTGCCGAGCGAAAGCCATGCCCCTCCCCTTGGTAAATATGCAGCGATGAGGCAGGAAGCTGGCTCTGCAACGCCTCTGCTTGGGAGAGCGGTACGACGCGGTCCGCATCCCCATGGAGGAACAACACCGGTGCGGTGATAGCCTCCGGCCATGAAAGGGGCGAACGCGCCCGATAAACCGCCTCGCCCTCTGGCCAAGGGGCGATTAATCCATCTAAATAACAGGCCTCAAAACGGTGCGTCTCTGCCACTAAGCCGCGCAAATCCGTCACGCCATAAAGCGATGTCCCTGCTACAAACAGCGATGAATGCGCAAGGGCGGAAAGGACCGTTAGCCCCCCTGCACTACTCCCCCGGATGACACAGCGTTGCGGGTCCACCCAGCCTTTATCCACCACCCCTTGCACCGCGCGACAACAATCTTGCACATCCAGCACGCCCCAGCGGCCATCTAAAGCCGCACGATAAGCGCGCCCAAACCCTGTAGAGCCACGATAATTTACATCCAGCACGGCAAAGCCACGGCATGTCCACCATTGCACCTTAAAGGAGAGGTCCGTCCGTGCTTGCCCTGTTGGCCCGCCATGGACAATCACCACCAGCGGGGGCTTACCCTGCACCGCCTCACAATGTGGCCCTTGGGCAGGGCGGTAAAATTGTGCATAAAGCGGCCCCGGCCCTTCCTCTACAGGGAAGCTCACCGTCTCTGGCACGGCAATATCAGCCGGGGTTACACCATCAGGCAACGCCCAAGCTTGCCGCACACATATGCGCCCCTCTATCTCACTCTCTAAAGAGCCCATCATCACACAAGGCGGGGCATCTGGAGGGCTATTTAGCCACGCAAAATCTCTCCCCCCCTCCACAGGCACGGGCACATCATCGGGGACAGCCCCTATCAGCACATCCTTCCAGCCTGTTTGCGGGTGATAAAGCAACGTCACAGGCACACCATGACGCACCCCACGCGCTAATAATTGCCCCTCCGGCAACGCAGCGCAACATGATTGCCCAAACACCCATGCTGGCAAGCCTATCTCTGCCGGGGCGGGGGGTAAGGGCTGGGGTTGCCAGGTCACCTCCTCCCCTGCGGCGTCAGCTTTGGCCTCAAAGGCAATGGGCGTCCAATGCCGGTTATAATCCGCGGCTGCATGCTCTGGCACCCCATCAGAAAGCGCATAAAGCCGCTCCCCCGCCCAAAACGGGCCCATCACGCTACATGCCTGCCCCGCCCCACCGGCGAGGCACATTGTCCCTTGTGCGCCAGTGAGGTCCTGCACATACAGTCCGGTTTCCGTCCACGGCATATGAGGGTTCTGCCACGCGATAAAGGCTAAAAACCGCCCATCTGGCGATAAACGCGGGGCCATGTAAAAATCCGCCCCGCTTTGCAGGGAACACACCACCCCAGAGGGCATAACCTCCACAAGTTCAGCATGAATCACCCCATCAGGATGTTCCGCTTCCCGCACACAGACCAACCGCTCCCCTTGGAAGGCTAGATCCGCATAAGAATAAGCAATGCCTCCCTCACCATAAGCCGCACCACATACGGGCTGCGCCTCTCCCCCTTGCACGCTGCGCCATAACCCGCCTCGCTTCCTATCGCTAAACACCACATGAATCGCCGCGCCATCATACATAGCGGCCCACGCGCCCCCGCCATAAACATGCATCTCCGTCCCCGGCTGGGCGTCTGGTGGGGTGAGGTCATGCAGGCTGCCATCTGGCGCACGCCCGACAATCACGCTACGCCCTTGCTCATCAGGCCGGCTCTCTTGCCATAAGACCCAGCCTTCTACAGCACGAATCTCGGCAAAATTGCGGGTTTTACGCGTCATCAATGCTGGGGTTACCCATGGATGCACCACGCTAGATGAGCCTGAAGAACGCCGCGCTGTCATAATATCTCTCCTGCATAAAACGCTCTTGCCTTGCTGTGAGCTCCCCCCTTATCGTGCTACCACAAAGCAAACGCACATCCCTCTTACAGGAAGCCCTTGCCCTGATACAGCATCTCTCCTCCTTTCTAGAACATCTGCCCCCCCTTTATGCGTATCTAGCACTCGGTGGCATTATTTTACTGGAAAGCACGGGCGTCCCCCTCCCGGCGGAGAGCTTGCTCATCTTTGCTTCCCTTTATGCTTCCCATACCCATCACCTCACGCCGGAAAACCTCATCATCGCGGCCATTAGCGGGGCTGTTATCGGCGATAATATCGGCTATCTGATTGGCTATCAGCTCGGTTATCGCTTGATGGAAAAGCACGGCCATAAAGTCGGCCTGCATTATGACCGCATCGTCTTAGGCCGGTATCTCTTTCGCCGTTATGGGGGGATTGGTGTGTTGGTCGGGCGGTTTGTGGCCTTCCTGCGTATTCTCATCGCCCTTTTAGCAGGGGCCTCGCGCATGCCGTGGCATAGCTTTACCTTCTATAACGCATTGGGAGGCACCCTTTGGGGGTTGTGTTATGTCCTCATCCCCTATGAGCTTGGTAGCCGGATTGATAGCTTCACCGGCCCGGTCGGACTTGGCTTTGCCGCCTTTATGCTGAGCCTACTTGTCGGCTCCTTCTTCCTCCTCCGCCATCATGAAAAGACCCTCATCCGCAGGGCTCTTATTGATGAAAAACGCCTCAAGACCAAAAAATCACGCAAACGCCCGCAACGCCCTTCTTTGCGAAAGGAGTCCACAAAATGACAGTGCAATCCCTAGTTTCCCTCTTTAAGAGCAGCCTGAACCATTATTGCACATATCCACTGAATATCCGCAAACGGACAACACGTGCTGAATATTGGCCTTGCTTTATAGCAGGCTTCACATTACTTTGTACGTTATTGGTTTTATGGTTTATTTTCTCTCAGCTTTATATCCGCTATGATAGCGGAATATGCCTTTTATTAGGGATTATACTTTACTTTGTTTTGCTAATAAGCGGGGCTGTCATCACCATCCCCACCATCACCGCCCTCATCCGCCGCCTGCATGATACAGGCCGCTCCGGCTGGTGGCTGTGCATCAGCTTTACCATCATCGGCTATATCCCGTTAATCATCTTCCTCTGCCAAAAAAGCCAACCAACCGCTAATCGCTACGGCCCCGTCCCAAAGCAGCGGAAGTAAAGCACCTTACTGATTATAATGTTACGGAATAACTTATGTCACATACAGACCAACCAGAAGATACCTCCAATAACCCAACCGAAGTAAAAGAATATTGGATACAAGAGCTTCTCGATAACGCCGATAAAGCTCCAGAAGATATTCATCTCTCTGATTACATGAAGGTATTGGAAGAGTTACAAAAGAGATTTCTCCCCCCTATAACAAATCCTTCTACCTTTTTCCGTGGGCAGGCTAATAAAAAATGGCAACCAATCCCCAGTATATTTAGAGACAAAAAAATCTTTTCTGAAGACAAACTTATCAATGAAATTCTTTCTAGCCAAGCGGATGAGTTTCGCTATGATAAAACAACTTTTGAAAAACTCGTCCGTATGCAACATTTCGGCATACCCACCCGGTTGCTTGATATTACACGCAATCCTCTAATAGCCCTTTATTTTGCAGTAAATACATCGACAGCCGAGGATTGTGCAATTTTTATGTATTTCGTGCCATCAAAAAATCTTTTTGATCCCCAAAAAGAGTATATCAATTATACTCACAGTATAAAAACATCTATCCTATCGGAAATAGCTTCTCTATCAGCCTACGACAAGAACTGCTTAGCTTTCTTTTTTGATAGGAGCGATCATAATTTAACATTAATGAAACAGCCACAAGAAAATCATTGTAAAGATGATATATTAGATATCTTCAAAAGAATTGGACTCAAAGATAATGTTTCTGACACAGACATAAATCAATCATTGCTTTGTAAAAATATTATTGTCATTCCTCTAAACACCAATAAAAGACTCATCTCCCAACAAGGAGCATTCATTTTATTCGGAGGCTTTTCCACAGGAGAACACTCTGTCAGTATCCAACAACTAATCCCCCTCGGTATGCAACTCATAAAAATCATCATTCCCGCTAACGCAAAGGAAAATCTTCGTAAAGAACTCGATTTTATCGGGATTAACGGCATGACCTTATTCCCCGACCTCGAAAATGCGGCAAGCTATATTAAGGAGAAGTACGACCGCCCCTAAAACACGGCGGCCCCATGCCGATAAATAGCCATTGCATCACATTAACACTGTCTTTACAGTTTTGGGCCATTAAAGGGAAGAAGCCCTCTCCCTTGCTCATTTTCGAGGATGATGATGACTAATATGGTCAAGAAAAGATCGTTCTTTTCACAAAGCCTGCATAATGTCTTTAACAACTATGCTAACTTTACAGGCCGTGCAACACGTGGGGACTTCTGGTTTCTATGCCTCTTTACGTTCCTTCTTAAATTATTTTGCCTTTCTATTATGATAATAATTGCGCTTCATTTTAATGGAATGCTTAAAATCTTATCCATCACACAGTCAATAGATGCTAGATTAGGAGCTGATTTTATTATTACACTATCCCTCTATGTGTACTTTGTCTTTCTCTTCTATATTCTCCTCTTCTCCCTTACGCTTCCTATCGTTACTACAAGCGTAAGGCGGCTGCATGATGTAGGCCGGTCTGGTTGGTGGTTGCTACTAACCCTTACGGTTGTTGGGGCTATTCCGCTCTTTATTTTCTTCTGCTTAAAAAGCCAACCCCACGATAATGACTACGGCCCGGCCCCGCTAGCCTAACAGCACAATAGGGGGAGGCTTCCCTTCCCCCTATTAAGGCCGCACCACAATCATAATCACAATCACAATCATCAAAATGGTGGGGACTTCATTAGCGATGCGGTAAAACCGCTCGCGATGGTGGTTGTGCCCTTCGGCAAAGCCGCGCCGCCATACCGCACAAGCCCCATGGAAAGCGAACATCCCAAAGAGGCAGGCTATCTTCACCCACCACCATAAAGCCGACCAATCCACCACACCGGGGAGGGAAGCCATCAAAGCCCCGGTAAAAAACGTCACCACCATCGCAGGGGCCATAATCTGACGTTGCAGACGCCGTTCCATCAGGCAAAAGCGCACATATTCTTCAGAGTTCGGGGCCATTTGCGTGTGATAGACAAATAAACGCGGCAAATAAAACAGCCCTGCCATCCATGAGACAAACGCCATAATATGTAGTGCGACAAACCAGCTAAGATGTGTCAGTAAAAATAGCTGCATTACCACCCCTCCCCAGCGTTATTGTTTTAGTTCTGGAGCCAAAGCTGGCTCTAAAAGGGGAAGAACCTCATCCAAATGCTCTACCCGCACAAACCCCTCCACTGGCCAAAAGGACGGCAGCGGATGGCTGGCAGGGCGCAGTAAAATGCACGACATCCCCGCCCGGCGTGCGGCCTCAGCCCCAGTATCGCTGTCCTCAATCACCACGGTTTGCTCTGGCCTGACACCTTCCTCAGCCGCGCCATGGAGATAGACAGCCGGGTCCGGCTTGGGGGCCCCCATATCCGCTGCTGAGTGAATCCGCTCCGGTGCGAGCAGGCGGTCCATCCCTGTATGGCCAAACTTAGCCTCCATCTCCATCACAGAGGAGTTAGAGCCGACACGCACAGGGATATGGCGTTTCTTTAACGCTTCTAAAAGCGTAATAGCCCCTGCTATGGGCTCAACCCCCTGCTTCATCAAGGCCACCAAATTCGCATGCATTGTGGCATGTGTATCAGGGGGGAGCGAATGGCCAAGCTCTGCCTCCATCTCCGCAATAACCTGCGGCAAGGCCTTCCCTGCAAAGCGCGCTATGCCCTCCTCATCCGAAATATCCAGCCCGACCGAGCGCGCAAAACGCGCCGTGCCACGGCAAGCAGGGGCTTCGCTATCAATCAGCACGCCATCACAATCGAAAATGACAAGCTTAATGCCCGCTCTTAAGGCGTCCTTCATGTTTTAGACGCTCCTTATTGTCTCAACTAATGTAGCAACATGCTCTGGCGGTGTGGTTTTTATCACCCCATGGCCCAGATTAAACACATGTGGCCGCCCTTTTAGACTATCACGAATACGGCGCGCTTCTTCCTGCAACGCCTCACCACCATTCAGCAAAATCATGGGGTCGAGATTACCTTGTAAGGTCACGCTTGGGGGGACCATCTCCGCCACTTTGGCCATATCGGCCACCGTGTCTAACGCTAAGGTGTTAATGCCCGTTTTCTCGGCATATTCCGCAACCATAACACCCCCAAGGCGGGGGAAACCAATCAACGGAACATCAGGGTAACGTGCGCGAATATGGGCAACAATCTGCTTTGTTGGCTCAATCACATAACGGCGGAAAGCCTCTGGTGGGAGAATCCCCGCCCATGAATCAAACAACATGACCGCTTCCGCCCCGGCCTCAATCTGCCCACAGAGCATCTCCGCCGTGCTGCGGGTCAGCAACGCCATAAGCTTATCAAACAAAGCCGGGTTCTGCTGCATCATCGCCCGAATATGGGCAAAATCACGAGAGCTACCACCCTCCACCATATAACACGCCACCGTAAAGGGGCTACCCGCAAAACCGAGCAAGGTTGTCTCTGCTGGCAACTCCACCCGCAAGCGGCGCAACGCCTCCCGCACAGGGGCTACAGCCTCCATCACGCGGCCTTCATCCAGCCGAGCGAGGTCAGCTTCATCACGGATGGGCGTCATGACGGGGCCGCGCCCTTCCTCAAAGCGGAGGTCCTGCCCCATCGCCCAAGGGAGGATAAGAATATCGGAGAATAAAATCGCCCCATCCATCCCATAACGGCGGATGGGTTGTATGGTCAGCTCGACAGCAATCTCCGGCGTCATACAGCGTGTGAGAAAATCCGCCTGCTCCCGCATCGCGCGGAACTCCGGCAAATATCGCCCCGCTTGGCGCATCAGCCATACAGGCGGGGGCCATACAGCCTCCCCCTTTAACGCGCGCAAAAGCGGTTTGTGGCGTATTGTCTGCGTCGCTAGGCTTCCGCTTTGCTGCTGCGTCATGCTGCTTATCCTGCTCTCATATCCTAATATGTTGCTTATCCTTGCCTTGGAGAGGCGGCAAGCGTCAACTCTGGAATAACCGGACTTTCCTTAAAGCAACGCTTATAAGGCTATGATATTATAACCCCACATCCCCCAACCAAAGGTGCCTTTATGCTCATCCTTGCCAGTGGTTCCGCCATACGCCGCCAACTCCTCCAAGAGGCGGGCGTGCCTATAACCACACATCCCGTTGCGGTGGATGAGGACGCCCTACGTCATCACGCCGAACAGGAAGGGCTTTCCCTCCGCGAGACAGCCCTCACCCTCGCCCGTGCCAAAGCCCGCGCGGCAAGCTCTGCCTTCCCTCATCACTACATCCTCGCAGCGGATCAGCTTTTAGACCTAGAGGGCACAGCCTTTGCCAAAGCCCGCACAATGGAGGAAGCCCGCTCCCATCTCCTCACCCTTCGGGGCAAAACACACGCCCTCCATACCGCTTTAACCCTATGGAAAGACGGACAAGAATCGTGGGCGCATAGCGAAAGCCCCCGCTTGACCATGCGGTCTTTCTCCCCCGCCTTTTTGGACGCTTACCTCCATAAAGAAGGCACCGCCTTATTAGCCTGTGTTGGCTGTTATCGGATTGAAGGAATGGGGATTCAGCTCTTTCATCTCATTGAGGGAGGGCATGATGCCATTGCAGGCTTACCATTACTGCCCCTTCTCCATGCCCTGCGGGAGCGCAGTATCCTGCCCTCATAACGCATAAAATTACGGAAAAAATAACTTTCCCTCTTGCCTTCCCTCCAACGGGAAGGCTATATCCCTCCCCACGGGCGCATTATGTGCGTTCTGGTATAAATGTGGGGCCATAGCTCAGTTGGGAGAGCGCTTGAATGGCATTCAAGAGGTCGTCGGTTCGATCCCGATTGGCTCCACCATTTTCCTCTTTTAGATATGTACCCTCCCCTAACGCCTCATCATCATAATGATGACGGGCTTGGCTTATGTGCGAGCGTTTCTTTTTGCCAAGAAAATGTTATTATATAACATTACCTACGGTCTCGGCTTGGATGTCCTGCATGTTTGTTCTGCGTCTTTTAGCGCATATACCGCGTTTTTTGCGCCTAACCCTTAGCCTCCTTGCCATCCCCGCCTATGCCCAACAGCCATCAAGCGCCGCCCCCGCCCTGCAGCTAAGCTGTGTGGAAGCTGTATGGTGTGATATTGCCCAACAAATTGGCGGCTCTACGGTGCAAACGCACGCACTCATCCATAGTGAAGGACTAGACCCGCACCATCTACAGCCCTCCCCCCTTATGGCCCAGCAGCTCGCGCAAAGTGATGCTATCTTGCTCAATGGGGCTACGTATGATGATTGGGCCAAGCCATTACATGCGGCCCCATCCAAGCTTTTTATCGCCGCCGATTATGCTGACTGGCATATAGGTGACGACCCGCATCTCTTTTTCGACCTCCCCACGGTCCACAAAACAGCGCAGCGCATTGCGGAGTGGCTCAGCACAAACAGGCCCCAAGCGCGCGCAGACATCAACCAAAATCTTGCTCGTTTTGAGCGTGATGTGGCTCGCCTCTCCACCCAGCTAGAACGACTTCGCCATGTCGCCCCTAACGCCCCCTTCGCCATGACCGAACCGGCAGGGGAACGCCTCCTTTACGCTGCGGGGCTGCATATGATTAATGAAGGCTGGGCCAGAGCCTTGATGAACGAATCCGGCCTCTCCCCGCGCGATACAGCCCAGCTTGAAACCGCAATTCAACACAAAGAGATTCGCTTCCTTGTGCGCAACCCCGCCCTTGAGGCCCCCCAAGCCCACGCGGTGGAAGCCCTCGCCCAACAAGCGCACATCCCCATCATCACGATCGGCGAGAGCCTCCCTACCGGGCTGCATTGGCAGGACTGGCTAGGCCACATCCTCACCACTATAGAAACCACCCTCACCCAACAGGCCACACCATGAAGGAGGCTCATCTCTCTGCTCAGGATGTCAGCCTGCGTGTGGGCTCCCAGTCTATTCTCAACCACGCTACATTCGCCCTCCCCTTAACGGGCCTAACCATCCTCCGGGGCCATAATGGAGCGGGGAAAACATGCGTCCTCCGCGCCTTATTAGGCATACTCCCCCACCAAAGCGGCACGCTCCTCCTCCTTGGCCACCCACCAGACATTGCACGGCATCAATGTGGTTATATGCCCCAAAAAGCGGACCAAACGGCCCCGATGCTCCCCGTCATCAGCCATGTGATGGCCTGCCTTAACGGCGCGCGCTGGGGCTTTCCCTTCTCTAGCAAAACCACCCGCCATCACGCCGAGGCCCTCCTAAGAGATGTTAATGCGTTCCCCCTCGCCCATCGCCCGCTAGGCTGCCTCTCTGGCGGGGAGAGGCAACGCATAGCCCTCGCCCAAGCCCTCGCTAATAGCCCTAAACTCCTCATCCTTGATGAGCCTTTCGCCGCTTTGGACACACAAAGCCATAAGGCGTTGCTCCAGCTTTTTGGGCAATTATACCAACAGCGAGGGGTCAATATCCTCATCACCGCTCATGGCCCTTTAGAGACAGCCTCTCTCCCCCTGCCTGTGCGTGAAGTGACGTTAGCAAGAGGGCACATCCATGGTTGAGCCACCCTTTCTCGCCTTCCCCTTTATGCAGCATGCTTTTATTGGCTGTTTTCTCGTCTCGCTCCTCGCAGGGAGCTTAGGGTGGTGCCTCCTCCTCCGGCGGCAAGCTTTTGCAGCCCATGCCCTACCCCATATTGGCTTTAGCGGGGCCGCAGCGGCTGTGTGGCTCCATATCTCCCCTTTATGGGGAATGATTGCCACCAGCATGTTAGGCGGGGTCTTTATGGGCCATGAGGGACGCAGCAAACATCATCCCGCCCAGCGCGATATGATGACAGGACTTATCCTCGCGGCAAGCCTCGGTATAGGGGTGCTATGCTTGCATGAGGCTAACGGGGCCTCCTCCCAAACAACAACGCTCCTCTTTGGGGATGTTTTAGGCTTGGACCTCCCAAGCTTGGGCATCCTTGCTCTCCTCACCCTTCTCTGCCTTGGAGGGCTGGCACTCCTCTGGCGGCCCTTGCTCTTTATCAGCATGGCCCCCAGCCTAGCGCAGGCACAAGGACTCTCCGCCTCTCGGCTTGGGCAACTTTTCCTCCTCCTCGTCGCCTTAGCCTCCGCCGCCTGTGCTGAAATTGCCGGGGCGTTGCTCTGTTTTAGCCTCATGGTCGGCCCAGCAGCGGCGTCCTTAAAGCTGGGACTTTCCCCCTTTAAGGGGATTCTCTGCTCTATCTTCGGGGCCTTACTCCTCTCTTGGAGTGGGCTTATCCTCTCTTGGTATAGTGATATCCCCCTCCCTTTTTGGATAAGCTTGGGCGGGGTTGGGCTTTATGCTCTAGCCAGCTGTCTCAAACGCTCGCTTTAAAAATCTTGCAAACTAATTAATTTCCAATGAAAAACGATCAGAAGCATGACAATAACGACATGAAATAAGATCAAACATTTACCATCAAGGACAAAGACCTCATTATCACCTTTAGGCCACAACATACGGGCCAGCTTACTTAAATTAGTCAAATTAACAGGCCCCGCTGTGGCTTTCATCGCTCTTTATCCTTATCTTATCTCCTCTCAGTCCCTTAACAGATTCATCTCATTTTATAAATCATCCCTAAAGGCAAAAAAGCCTTTCACCCCTTTTTGTCGTATAAAAGTGCTGACAATTACGCAATTTTTGCAACTTCTGCTTGAGGCTTGTTCCGTTCCCGGCTATGCGCCCTTATCGTAAGGTAGCGATTTACCTGTGGAAGGACCTTCCAACAGGAGGTCGTCATATGTTCATTGAGCCATGAGGTTTTTGTGTCGCAACCTGCCATGCCAGACCCCCAAGAGCATTTTCTGGATGGGCCAGAGCTCCCCGCTGGGGTAACACGCTTCTGGTTGGTCCGCCATGCGATTGTTGAAGCACATGCCCGCAAGACCATGTATGGCTCGCTTGATGTCCCCTTATGCCCGCATCATCTCAGCAACCAGAAGGCTGCTTACCACGCCTTAGCCCGGCGTTTACCGCGCCATGCCCTCTGGTTTTCCTCCCCTCTACAGCGGGCTCAACACACAGGCCATACTATCCAACAAGCCGGGGGATTTTCTACCACTATGACCATCGACCCCGCCTTTGCCGAACAATCTATCGGACAATGGAACGGGACCCCACATGCAGACTTCCCTGCCTTGCTCAGCAAGCCCACCGGCCCCTTTTGGTCTATCGCCGCAGATGAATGCCCCCCAGAGGGCGAAACCATGCTTGATGTCCGCCACCGTATTGGCCATGCTCTTGATAAACTCACCCAACACCATGCGGGGCAGGATATGGTTATCCTCAGCCATGGAGGGGCTATTCGTATGGCTCTATCGCATTGCCTTGCCATCCCTGCTGAGACGGCCTTGCGCTTTTGCATCCAAAATCTTTCTCTCACCATCATCGAGCATATTGCCGGGCAATGGCGTGTTGTTGCGGTCAATGAACTACCAGATTTCGGGACCAACGCAGCATGAAGGGATTATTTAGCGATGATCTTTTTCGCGTTGTTCTGAAAAACGCAGGTAAGCTTGGCTCAACCAAATTAATTGGGGCTCTTATCGGGCTGCTCGCTCTTGTCAGTACCGGTCGTACCCTGCGCCCACATGATTTTGGTGTCCTCACCCTCATCGCCTCCTATATTGAGACCATCGCCGCGATTGGGCAATTCCAAAGCTGGCAGATTGTGTTGCATTATTCGGCCATCCCTTGGCAAAAGGGAGAACGCACCACCGTACAAAACAGCATCAACCTCGCTGTTGGGTTAGATATATGTGCCGGTTTACTCTCCATGGTCCTAGGGGCGTTAGCCTTCCTCTTATTTGGGAAGATGCTTGATGTGCATGACCAGCACACAGCCCTTGTTCTACTTTATTGCACCTTAATCCCCGGCCTTGGTAGCACTACCCCCTATGGTATCCTCCGCTTATTTGACCGTATCGACCTCGTCTCCCGCCAACAACTCATCACCCCTGCGGTTCGCGCGTTAGGTTGCCTCTTAGCGTGGTTAAGTGGCACAAAATTAACGGGCTTTGTCATTGCTTGGTATTGCGCCACATTGGCCGGGCAACTTTACCTTTGGGGGACAGCCCTCTTAGAACTTAAACGCCATGACTTGCTCACAAACCTAAAGCCAAGCATCATCAAAGCCTCCCGCCAAATGCCTAAAGGGTTATGGGGCTTTGTCTGGACAGCCAGCATCACCACACTTTTAGAGACCGTGTGGGAGCCCATCAGCAAATTGCTTGTCGGGCGGATTGTCAGCACCTCCGCTGCGGGGCTTTATTCCCTCGCGATGGAGTTTTTAGACGCTGTCCAACGCCCAGCCAAACTCCTTGAGAAAAGCTATTACCCTGAAGTCGTGCTGATGGACCCACGCACCCCCGCCCCATGGAAACTTGCACTCAGGACAAGTGCGCTCTCCGCCATTATGGGCCTTGTGGCAATGCTTGTTGTTTACCTTGGGGGCAAGCCTGTTATCAGCATCTTCGGCCATCGTTTTGGCGATGCTGCAACCTTAATGATGTGGATGTCCCCCTCCCTTGTCTTTTTTACCGCAGGGCTGCCGATGGAAGGCGTCCTCTATACCGCGGGCCGCTCTCATTACATCATGCTCGCCCAGCTTTGTGCTGTAACGTGCTATATTCCCATGCTTATCTATCTAGGTAATCATTACGGACTTAATGGGGCGGGACTCGCCTATGCACTAGGGATGTTCCTCGCTACGCTCATTACATTCGCCATTATGGGGGTTACCTATCTCCGCCGGCATAAAATCATCCTCCCCCATGAGCGCGAAATCCGGCAGGCCTCCACTGCATCTCCCCCGCCTCACACATAACCAACCCCCTAAGGAATTATTTGTGCCCTTCTTCCCCTTCTCCCGTAAGGCTAGCTCGCGCCATTACCCCGCTTTTCCACAAAATATGTTCGATACCGTCTTTGAGCATATCCTCTTAGATGATGTCCCCCATCCTACAACGCCACTCCCAAAGGATGTCCTCCCCCTTTGTACAGCACAAGAGGTAACCGAGGGTTATAACCTCTGCTGGCAGTTGCTTGAGGATGGGGTGGACCGTAAAGCCTTCCGCCGTTTAATCCTCAAGATCGCTTTCTCCGGCCAAGCTGATGAGGAAGAACGCCTCGCTTTTAAATATGAGCGCGCCAAGTTTAAGCATATGCGGTTTGCATGTGCTAATTTTACACGCAAGCACCGCTATCCCTTATTGCTCCACATCGTCACCATCATTATGGGTGATATGCAAGACGCTTTTAAAAACCACCAACGCCGCGCGACCTTAATCCTTGGCCTCATCTTATGGGTTGCGTTATCACCAGCCTATTACTGGCTCATCGCAGCCCCACTCACCTCATGGCGAGAGGATAGTGCTGCTGGCATCCAAGCGTATCAAAAACGAGAAAATGCCCGCCTTGCTAAGATGGTTGCAAAATTGGAAGCCACAACGGGTCATGAGTTCCATGTCGTACGCAAAATCATCAGCCGCCGTGTCGCCTTTAATGATACGCTACGTACCATTCGCCCCTCGCATGAGCTCAACCAACTCTCCGAGTATTTAGCGACAATCAACGGCATGATGGGCGACCTGCATGACCATCTCATCGAGAAAAAACTAGACGGTACGCAAAATTATAAGCGCGACCGCTTCCAATCTCCACAAGAGATTCCCCAGCGCATCCGCGCTTTTCTCAGCCATTCCCCCCAATAAGAGCCTTTAGATAAGGTTATGCTTACATAGCAGAGTGACCACTTGCTCCTGCACGGCTTCGTATGATTGCCGTGCATCAATCACCTCTAGCTGAGCATGATTAAAGGTAATCTGGGGCATCAAGGCCGATTTTGCCTGCATAGCCTCTTTGTCATGGTCTGGCTTACGCTGGAAGGCCGTCTCCGCATCCACGTCCAGTAAAATCACAAGGTCCGGCTTAAATTGTGCAATTTTGCGATAAAGCCCACGTTCCAACCATGCGAGGAGCCGAATAAAGGGATTATGGCTATATGCGGTGGAAAGACCCGGCCCATCACATTGATGGCCGGAAATCTCTGCTTGAGGGTACCGGTCCGTTACCACGAAGAACCCAGCTTCCACCGCCCGCTTTACCCGCAAAAACCGCCGATACCGAATCACAGAGAAGGTAAACATCACAATCGCGGTTAGCATACCGGGGATTTTCTCCCCCTTTGTGCGCGCTTTTTTAGCCTTGCTATTCAGCTTCTTCTCCACAGCAGGACCAATAAGTGGCAAACGACCAATCCGGCGGCCTAAATCCCCAGAGCCTAAACCAAGATAGCCATAGCGCATTGGTTTTTCAGCAGCGAAATGCTCCACCAAATATTCACTAATGCTCGATTTGCCAGAGCCATCACACCCTACCAAAGCCACCAATATGCCTGCCCGCTGGCCATTCTTATGACCTGACTTGCTTACTGGTAACGTAGCGGGAGCAGGGTAGAGGGCGAGCACCTTCCGCACAGTCTCCTTCGCTTGGGTGAGTACCTCTGCCAAAGGTGCGGTGGCATCAATATCCACAATCGGCGCCCCAGCAAACTCAACTTGGCTCACATCCTCAATCTTACGCGCAAGCTTATAAGGCACATGGTCCGGTTTGCGCTGCAATGCTGTAGCCAAATCCACATTTAAGCGAATCACCACATCAGGGCGAAAACGCGCCATACGACTATAAAGCGCGCGCTCTATCTTGCTAAATAAGCGCATCCCCATGCCATCCCGGTTCAATGCCGCGAGGGAAGGGCCATCCATAGGGCCGGGAACGACATTTTGTGGGTAACGGTCTGTCAAAATCGCCAAGCCACGCTCATGCTTAGCACGCATGGCCATAAAGCGTACAACACGCCGCATAGAGAATATAAAACCAGAGATCGCCGCTAACACACCCGCTCGCTTGCCAGAGCGCGTTCTCGCAGTTTCCTTTTTAGATTTACCCCTTATATAAGGCCCAAGAAAGGGTATAGGCTCCAAAGCACGGCCCAAATTACCAGCTTGTTTGCCTAGATGACAAAAGGCCGTCGGCCGTTCTGCCTTTAGCTGCACCAGCAGAGTCGTCCCTACTGTGGATTTCCCACTTCCATCACACCCAACCAAGGCTATCACTGGCTGGTGCCGTCCCTCAATTGGCTGGGGCATGAACTCGCTTACACGCATAGCACTCTCATTGCTTTTGATGCTGCTATCATAGCCTGTCTTGCTCCTCCATAACAGGCTTATGATAAATATACCCGCACAAACTGCCCCCAACTACATATACAATATATAATAAAGGGTTACACGCTTATAAACTTCACCTTTACTCTAACAGCTCGCCATACACAAAGTTTGAAGGGGCGTTTGGTAAAAGATCACACGCTCGTTATATCATCGCTTATAAAGCCATCCCGTAACGCCGCGCACACCACACCATGGCTGTATAAAGTACGATGGTCATAACACATCCCACAGCCAAGCTTCCCCAAAAAGGCCAACCACGCCTCAATAACGCCGGAATAAGCAAAAACATGGGAAGAGACGGTAAAACGTACCAAAAGGTGGCCTCACTATGGGTTTCCATCATCGCCCGGTCAGGCTTTTCTACCCACAGAAACATCATCCCCAAAACAGAAACAAGCGGGAGTGAAGCAATCAACGCACCAAAAGCAGGCAGACGCCGCCCCACCGTAGCGATAGACGCAATTAAAATAGCAGAAAGCCCTGTTTTAAGGAGAAACGGTACCATAAACGTCTCTATCACATAGGAGAGAATGGCCGATCATGGTGGGCACACTAGGGCTCGAACCTAGGACCCGCTGATTAAGAGTCAGCTGCTCTACCAACTGAGCTATGTGCCCACAATCGCTAACCGATGCCCTTCCTCTAACAGACCGCCGATGACCGGGCAAGGGCTTTTGCACCAATTCTGACAAAAAGATTACACCCTAACGTGTAAGATGAGCCATCAAGGCTTCAAATTGTTCTAATGAGGAATAATTGATCTTCAAAGAGCCACTTTTGCCATTAAACCGTATTTGCGTTTTCAGGCCAAAGCGGGCCGATAAATCCTCCTCCAACCGTGTGATCTCTGGGGCGGGATGCGCTGTTTTAACCTCTGCCGACTCTGCCTTATTCAACCGCGCAACCATAGCTTCCGTCTGACGGACATTCAGCCCCTTAGACAGCACCTCCGCCATGCCCGCTACAGGCTCAGGATGGCCTAATAAAGCCCGCGCATGGCCAGCACTTAAAGCCCCTTCGCGTAGTTGAACCAACACAGGCTCGGGCAAATTAAGCAAGCGCATTGTGTTTGTAATATGCGAGCGAGACTTCCCAATCGCCCCAGCAAGCTCCTCTTGAGTCAGGCTATAATCCTGCAACAAACGCTGCAATCCCATAGCTTCTTCCACCGGGTTGAGGTCCGAGCGTTGGAGATTCTCCACCATGGCCGCGGCCATAGCATCGGTATCATCAAGCTGACGGATATAAACGGGCACCTCATGCAGCCCCGCCTTTTGTGAGGCCCGCCAACGGCGTTCCCCCGCGATGATTTGATACCGCCCCTTATGCTCTGGGTCTGGTCGTACCAAAATAGGCTGAATCACCCCGCGTGAGCGAATGGAATCGGCAAGCTCAGCCAAATGCTCCTCATTCATATCCCGCCGCGGCTGAAACGGGCTAGGGGAGAGAAGGTCCACCCCCAAACTCCCCGGCTGAGATGGCGCGCGGGCCTCTATTTGCGGGGCCCCCGCACGGGCTAAATTAGGGGCTTCATCCCCCAGTAATGCAGCAAGCCCGCGCCCTAACTTACGCGACGATGGTAATGCTTTTTTTGCCATGACGCTCAGCCTTTCTTCTTCAACCGTTTTAGCAGCTCAGCTCCCAAAGCCTCATAAGCCTGCGCCCCGGTAGATGAGCGGGCATAATCCAACACAGGCTGGCCATGGCTTTGCGCCTCGGAAATACGAATATTGCGCGGGATGACCGTCTTAAAGACTTGCTCGCCAAAAAAGCCGCGCGCATCTTCTGCCACAAGAGTGGAGAGATTATTACGCGTATCAAACATCGTCAGCACAATCCCTTCTAAATGAAGGTCCGCATTAAAAGCCAAACGCACACGCTCAATTGAGCGTACAAGCTGGCTGATCCCCTCCAAAGCAAAGAACTCACATTGCAAAGGCACTAACACACTTTGCGCCACAACAAGGGCGTTTAATGTCAGCAACCCAAGGCTTGGGGGACAATCAATTAAGATAATATCGTAACGATGTAGTAATGGTTGTAGTGCATCCCGTAACCGATATTCCCGCCGGTCTTGGTCGATCATCTCCAGCTCGGCCCCAGCAAGGTCGGCATTTGCGGGCATGACATCCAGCTTTGGCACCACGCTTTTGCGGAGGAGCGTCTCTGCGGGTTCATCCTCCAACAAGGCACCATATGTGCCACGGCCACGCTCATCATACTCCAAACCAAGGCCTGTTGAAGCATTGCCTTGGGGATCGAGGTCCACCAACAAGACACGCTTGCGCCGCGCAAGGGCAGCTGCCAAGTTCAGGCTGGTTGTTGTTTTGCCCACGCCACCTTTTTGGTTGGCGATGGCGATAATATGCACAGTATGAGAGGAAGGCTTAGACACGTCTAAAATCACTAATCTTGAGGAGGACCCCATCGGGGTCTGTATGGCTAGGGAAGCTCTTATATAGCATGTGCCAGTCAGAGCGGGCTTTGGTCAACTCATCTGGCGTTTTTCTTCCCTTTAAAAACAAACAATAGCCATCCTCTTTTAACAAAGGCCGCGCCCACGTTAAAAGTTGGGGCAGGGGGGCAAGGGCACGGGCGGTGATAATATCGGCAGGCTCTAGCACAGCTTGCTCGATCCGTTTTGCCAGCACGCTAACACGCGCCCCACATTCCCGCGCGGCCTCGCGTAAGAAGGCGCATTTGCGTTGGTCAGACTCAATTAGCGTAACAGGATTACCCGTTGCTATAGCGACAATCAAACCGGGGAAGCCCCCACCTGAGCCAAGATCGGTTATCCTTGCCCCTTCAGGCACATACGGCACAAGTTGGAGACTATCTTCAATATGCCGCTGGCGAAGATGGGCAATATCTTTAGGGCTTACGAGGTTAATTTTCTCATTCCAGCGCGTTAAAAGCTGGGTGAAGTGAGCGAGCTTCGCTTCAGTTTCATGTGAAACATGGTGCATTAGGGACGGCTCCTCATATAAGCCAGCAGCGCAATCAAGGCCGCAGGAGTAACACCACGCACACGCCCAGCGGCTGCAAAATCAGCCGGGCGGGCTGCGCTTAATCGCTCTTGCATCTCTTGGCTTAGCCCCCCAATCGCCCCGTAATCCAAATCCTCCGGCAAACGAAGGGAAGCCTCACTTTTAAGTTGCTGAATCTCCCGCTCTTGCCGGCGCAGATACCCCCCATAGCGGGCCTCTGTTTGCACATGCCGCCCAATGCGCAACGGCAAAGCCGCAAACCACGGGGCCAGCTGGGCAAGCTGTGCTTCATCAGCTTGTGTGGCTAATACATCCAGTAAGCTGCGCCGCCGCCCATCTTGGGAGACCTCAATCCCATGTGCGCGCAAATCTTGGGGCAGAAAAACCGGCTGACGTGCCTGCTCCATCGCCGCCTCAATCTGACATACCGTATCCTTAAACGCAGCCTCACGCTCTGGCCCAACACAGCCAGCCTCAATCGCCTTCGGGGTGAGGCGTAAATCCGCATTATCTGCCCGCAATAACAAACGATATTCCGCCCGTGAGGTGAACATCCGATAAGGCTCGCTAATGCCATGGAGGGTGAGGTCATCAATCAACACACCAAGATACGATTCCTCCCGCCCTAATGTGAGCGGCTCCTTCCCCCCTACAGCGCGGGCCGCATTCAGCCCAGCGAGCAACCCTTGCGCCCCGGCTTCCTCATACCCTGTTGTCCCGTTAATCTGCCCAGCCAAATACAAACCGGGAAGGGCTCGTAACTCCAAAGAAGGCCTCAGCTCTCGCGGGTCCACATAATCATACTCCACCGCATAGCCGGGTGTGACGATGCGCGCTTGCTCCAACCCCGGCATAGAGGCGATCATCAGCTCTTGGACCTCCGCTGGGAGAGAGGTGCTAATGCCATTAGGATACACTAAATCCCCACCCGGATTGCCCGGTAGGGCCTCTGGCTCCAAAAAGATTTGATGACTATCGCGCCCAGCAAAACGAACAATTTTATCCTCAATAGACGGGCAATAACGCGGCCCCCGCCCGGTAATCTCCCCCCCATACATGGCAGAGAGATGGAGATTCTCCTCAATAATCTTATGGGTTTGTGGCGTTGTTTGGGTAATACGGCACGAAATCTGCTTATTCGGCAAAGAGGTGGTGAGCGTACTAAATGCCTCTGGCTGCACGTCTCCCTCATCAGCAGGCAGGGCCTCCCAATCGATACTCTCGCGGGCAAGGCGCGGGGGAGTGCCCGTTTTTAACCGCCCCATCTTCAACCCCAGAGCCTCCAACCGCTCACCGAGCATCGTCGCAGGGGCATCCCCAATACGCCCCGCTGGTCGGCTCACCCGCCCTGTATGAATCACCCCTCGCAGGAAGGTCCCGCTCGTCAACACGACAGCCCCCGCCATGAAGCGGCGGCCATCTTCACACACTACGCCACACACATGGCCTTGCTCGACAATCACATCCCCCACAGCCCCGGCAAGTATGGTCAGATGAGGGGTTTGGGCCAAAAGCCCCTGAATCGCCGCCCGGTATAAGGACCGATCCGCCTGCGCACGCGGGCCATGCACCGCCGGCCCTTTGGAGCGATTAAGCAGCTTAAAATGAATCCCCGCTTGGTCCGCTGCTTTGCCCATCAGGCCATCAAAGGCATCAATCTCCCGCACGAGATGGCCTTTACCAATGCCCCCAATCGCTGGGTTGCACGACATGCTGCCTATCGTGTCCAGCTTATGGGTTAAAAGCAATGTGTCTGCCCCAAAACGGGCCGCGGCGGCGGCGGCTTCCGTCCCTGCATGGCCGCCCCCCACGACGATAACATCATAGCGTTGCGTATGTGATGTACTCATGCCGTAATGTTACTTTCCTATACAAAACTGGCCGAA
Source organism: Bombella saccharophila (assembly GCF_026385475.1). Taxonomy (GTDB): domain Bacteria; phylum Pseudomonadota; class Alphaproteobacteria; order Acetobacterales; family Acetobacteraceae; genus Bombella; species Bombella saccharophila. The sequence goes on along the minus strand of NZ_JANIDW010000002.1, from coordinate 63,605 downwards.
AATTGTATCGAGCAGGGCCTCTACATCCACATGGCCTGTCAGCCGCCCTATAGCCTGCATTGCTAAGCGCAACTCCTCCCCGCGTACCTCCGGCCATGAGGCCTCCAACGCATGGGTAAGATGCTGCTGCGCCTCCTGCAACCCTGCACGATGGCGCGCCCGCGTTAAAGGCGGTGTGCCACGTTGTGCCATAAGCGTGGCAAGATGTGCTTTTAGCCATTCACGCAAGGGGGTTAAACCGGCCTCATCCTGCGTATGCACCCCAAGTTCACCTCCTTGAGCCGGAGTCAGGTCTGTTTTAGTGCGTAATTTTACAGCATGGGGGGCGAGCAAAGGCGTCTCATCCCCCGGCCCGACGAGATGAAACAATACATCCGCCTTCTCCACATGCTGCATGGTCCGGCGGATGCCTTCAGCCTCAATCTCATCCTCTGTCTCGCGTAACCCTGCTGTATCAATCAAGCGAACCCGAATCCCCTCAATCATCCACTCAACACTTATCGCATCCCTCGTTGTGCCAGCTTTTTGCGTCACGATGGCTGCATCCTGCCCACTAAGAGCATTAAGCAAACTCGACTTCCCGACATTTGGGGCCCCAGCGAGCACAATCTTCAACCCGTCCCGCACAATCTCGCCCCGCTCATCAGCAAGATGAGCCTGCATCTCCTGCGCTAAAACCCGACAATCTTCTATAAGGGCACCCTCCACCTCTGGGGGAAGCTCCTCATCGGGGAAGTCAATCAACGCTTCCTGTTGGGCTAAAATCTGCCGCAATCGCGCTGCCCATCCTGTATAAAGCTGGCTTAATGCCCCATCAGCTTGCCGCAAGGCTTGATGACGCTGCGCTTGTGTTTCCGCCTCAATTAAATCCGCAATCGCTTCCGCTTGGAGAATATCCATCCGCCCCGCTTGGACAGCCCTGCGGGTAAACTCCCCCGGCTCAGCAGGGCGGCCACCAAGATGCACAAGAGCCTGCGCTACGGCCTCTATAATCGCCGGGCCAGCATGGAGGTGCAGCTCAAAACTATCTTCCCCTGTATAAGAGCGCGGCCCCGGCAACCATAAGATAAGGGCATGGTCTAACACATCCCCCTCATATGTTAAGGCCCGCACGCTAGCATGACGCGGCGGCGGTAAAACCCCGCATAATGCCTTTAAAATCTTACCACTCTCCGGCCCGCTTACCCGCATAACCGCAATCGCCCCCTGCACGGAGCCTGTCGCTATAGCAAAAATTGTGTGAGTGGATGCGCCAGATATGTTCATGCCGCCTTTCATACAGCACTCCTGCCAGAAAAGCAGCGTTTTGTAGAAAGAATTGACGCTCATCACTAAAACAGGCAGCTTAGAGCTTATGCCACAGCTTTCTTTTCATTCCCCCCTTGGTGCCCTCACTCTTAGCGAAGAGGACGGGCGCATCGTCTCCCTTGATGAAGGCTGGGGACGCGACCAGAGTGAAACCCCACTCCTGCTTCAGGTACGAGACATGATGCAGGATTATTTTGATGGCAAAGTGGTGGATTTCCAATCCATCCCGCTCATGCTGTGTGGTACAGCCTATCAAGAGCGCGTATGGGCTGCCTTACGCACAATTCCCCATGGCCAAACCCGCAGCTATGCCGAGCTAGCCCGCAGCATCGGCGGTAGCCCGCAATCCATCGGCCAAGCCGTAGCGCGCAACCCGTTGCTTATCCTCATCCCCTGCCATCGCGTATTACCCTCTCATGGCAAAAACTACGGCGATTATAGCGGTTTTGAAGGAGCCGAGAGCAAAGCCTTCCTGCTCGACTTAGAGCGCGAGATGCTCACCCCGTAAAAACGGACTGTTATAAAACATACCCTATAAACTCCATAAAAAATTGTAATAATAGCTTTTCCATACCTGCCTCATCTGCCAAAAACGGGCATTTAACAAGTACCAATACCCATTACGTAAACAATACCTATCACAGAAAAAATAAAACCAATTTTATAATGTCTCATAAGTCCAATAACGAAAAACTATGGAGTCTTCCTAATTTAACGGAAAGGAACGATTATTTATGGTTACCGACCATAATATACCCCTGATAATCGCACGAATACAATTTGCACTTACCGTTGGCGTACATATAATATTTCCTGCATTTTCAATCGGACTATCTGTTTTTCTCACATTTCTTGAAGGGATGTGGTTAAGAACGACTGATAATCGTTATTTAAATCTCTTTAAATATTGGTTGAAGGTCTTTTCAATCGTCTTTGGGATGGGTGTCGTCTCCGGGATCGTTATGGCTTACGAATTCGGCACAAACTGGGCTAGATTCTCCGCCAAAGCAGGACCGATCACCGGTGTTCTACTCTCCTATGAGGTTATGACAGCCTTCTTCATGGAGGCAGGCTTCCTTGGTGTTATGCTTTTCGGGCTAAACCGAGTTGGGCGCAAAATGCACTTCTTTGCCACTTGTGCTGTCACCACGGGAACACTCATCTCCATGACATGGATCCTTGCGTCAAACTCATGGATGCAAACCCCGCAAGGCTATATCATCGACCCTAAAACCGGCCATTTTTTACCAAAAGATTGGCTGGCCATTATTTTTAATCCGTCATTCCCCTATCGGATCATCCATATGGGACTGGCCGCTATGCTCTCTGTCGCCTTTACTGTAGCGGCGGCTGGAGCGTGGCATCTGCTCAAAGCGAAAAAGAACAAAATACAGGCTGATGGTACAGTCCGCCTTATGTTCTCCCTCTCCCTTTGGATGATTGTCGCCACAGCCCCGCTCCAAATCTTGGCAGGTGATATGCACGGGCTAAATACCCTGAAATATCAACCCGCTAAGGTTGCAGCGATAGAAGGAGACTGGATAAGTGAGAGACGGGCTCCCGAACTGCTCTTTGGCATCCCGAACATGAAGACCGAGCATACAGATTATGCCATAAGTGTCCCACTACTTGGCTCTCTCATCCTTACCCATGACATTAATGGCAAAGTCCCCGGGTTAAAAGATTATCCAGCAGACCAACGGGCCCCCTCGCCAATTGTATTCTTCTCCTTCCGCATCATGGTTGCCTTGGGAGGGATTATGCTGCTCTGTGGTTTATGGTCACTCTGGCTACGCCATAGGGGACGGTTTTTTACACATCCACTCTTCTTGCGGGTAATGCTCATCATGGCCCCGGCCGGCTTTGTTGCATTGCTCTGCGGCTGGGTCACCACCGAGGTAGGCCGCCAACCATGGACTGTGTACGGCTTACTCCGCACAGAAGACAGTGCCTCACCCCTTGCTCTCTCTAGCCTGTCTTTCTCCATGCTCTTTTTTGTCGTGATTTATGTTTTTGTCTTTGGCTCTGGCCTTCTCATGCTCGTCCGTCTGCTCAGAACCGCCCCAGAAGCCACCGATAACACTCATGATGACACCATGATTCTAGGTAGTCATCACCATACGGTCTCTCATAACAAAGAGGTGCCCTGACATGTCCGGTCTTGCTTATTATTTGCCCTTCATCTGGGCTTTCATCGTCATTCTAGCCATCTCTATCTATGTCATTCTGGATGGTTTTGACTTAGGCATTGGTATGCTCTTTGCTTTTGAGAAAAAGCCAGAGCACCGCGATGTTATGATCAACACCATTGCCCCTGTCTGGGATGGTAATGAGACATGGATGGTTTTAGGGGGTGCAACATTATTTGGTGTTTTCCCCGGTGCTTACAGTACATTACTACCCGCTTTTTATATTCCCATCATCATAATGCTGGGTGCCCTAATCTTCCGTGGTGTTGCCTTTGAGTTCCGCATCATGGCGCACTCCCCCGGTTACCGGACATTCTGGAACAAGGGCTTCATGGCAGGCTCCATGCTCGCATCCTTTTGCCAAGGATGTATTCTTGGAGGCTATGTCCAAGGAATCCACACTCATGACGGTGCTTTTGCCGGTGGCCCAATGGATTGGCTAACACCCTTTAGTGTTCTTTGTGGCCTCTCTGTCATCATCGGCTATGCCCTTTTAGGCACAACATGGTTGGTCTGGCGCACATCCGATGAGCTAGAAGCACAATGCCGCCGTTGGTCTAAACGGCTATCTATCCTAATGCTTCTTTGCATCATTGCCGTTAGCTGTTGGACGCCTTTCCTCCATGCGCCCTATCTTCATCACTGGCTTGCTTTCCCGAACATTCTATTCGGCCTGCCTGTCCCGCTACTCGTAGCCCTATTTGGGTTTATGATGTGGCACAGTTTGGATAAAGACCACACTATTACACCCTTCCTCTGCACTATAGGATGGTTCCTACTAAGTTTGGTGGGGCTAGCTATCACCATCTGGCCCTACGCTGTTCCCCCAACATTAACCCTGTGGGATGTAGCATCACCTGTTCCCAGCCAGCTCTTCCAACTTGTTGGGACCGTTATCTTACTCCCTATCATTACAGGATACTCAATTTATTCTTACTATCTCTTCCGTGGAAAGGTCACCAAAGCCGATGGATATCACTAAATTCATCACATATGATGCAAAAAAGGTTCCCACTTCTTTTTGTAAGCGTCTAGGCTGGTTCCTCAGCCTCTGGATAGCGGGCACGGTCACCATTATTCTGGTGGCCAGCCTGCTCCATATGTTGATCCCTCATTGAAGGACAGCCCACTAACATAGACCCGTTATAAAAAAGGCAGGCCCCTTAATGAAGGCCTGCCTTTTTTGCAGCAACTTACTAACTATAATAATCTAGTTATTCATCGCATCGAAGAAATCCTGATTTGTCTTGCTATAGCGCAGCTTATCAAGCAGGAAGTCCATAGCATCCATCGTGCCCATGGGAGCCAAGATACGGCGAAGGACCCACATTTTGGAGAGGGAGGCACGATCCACCAATAGCTCCTCCTTACGCGTGCCGGACTTGGTGATGTCGATAGCGGGGAAGGTCCGCTTATCAGCCAATTTACGATCCAACATCAGCTCGGAGTTACCTGTACCCTTAAACTCTTCGAAGATGACCTCATCCATACGGGAGCCTGTATCAATCAAGGCTGTAGCGATAATGGTAAGGGAGCCGCCTTCCTCAATATTACGCGCCGCACCGAAGAAGCGTTTAGGCCGTTGGAGGGCATTAGCATCCACACCACCGGTCAACACCTTACCAGATGACGGCACAACCGTGTTATAGGCACGCGCAAGACGTGTGATGGAATCTAACAAGATGACCACATCGCGCTTATGCTCAACAAGACGTTTGGCTTTCTCCAACACCATTTCCGTCACCTGCACATGGCGATGAGCGGGTTCATCAAAGGTGGAGGACACAACCTCACCGCGCACAGAGCGGGCCATGTCTGTCACTTCCTCAGGTCGCTCATCAATAAGCAGAACAATGAGGAACACATCAGGATGATTTGCCGAGATAGAGGCCGCAATGCTTTGCAGCATGACCGTCTTACCCGTCCGCGGGGGGGCGACAATCAACGCACGCTGGCCCATCCCAATAGGAGCGACAAGGTCAATCACGCGGGAGGTATAATCTTTTTGGTCTTTACGGTCCCGTCCCTTGCTTTTTGCTGGGGCAGGGGCGGCATTAACAGCATCTTGCTGCTCTGTCTCCATCCGCAAAGGACGCTCAGGAAAGAGCGGTGTTAGGTTATCAAAATTAATCCGCGTGCGGACTTGCTCTGGGGCTTCAAAATTGATCGTATTGACATTTTGCAGGGCAAAATAACGCTCGCCATCCCGTGGGGCGCGGATTTCCCCTTCCACCGTATCACCCGGCCGCAAGGCAAAACGCCGCACTTGCGCAGGGGAGACGTAAATATCATCAGGGCCGGGAAGGTAGTTTGCCTCTGGGCTACGAAGGAAGCCAAAACCATCCGGCAAAATCTCAAGAGTGCCCTCGCCGTAAATAGCCTGTTCACGCTCGGCAAGAGTTTTGAGAATAGCGAACATCATATCCTGCTTCCGCAGGGATGAGGCATTCTCAACCTCCAATTCTTCAGCAAAAGCCAATAGATCAGCGGGAGATTTCTTCTTCAATTCGGCGAGATGCATGAAATGATGCGCCTTGATAAGCCCCTCTCACGAAGGGTGAAAATAGGAAAGAAAACGGAAGTCCAGACTAAGGGCCGATAAAGGCCCCCAAATACTACCAATCAATAGAGACAAGCAAAATGACGTTTCTCTAAAGAAAGACTGGCAAAACTGCCTTCCGGTGCGAAGGGAATGACCCGGCAGGCTAGGCAGGACGCCGCCTCCATAAGGTCCGACCCCTCATTAAGTGAAAGGGGCCGATACTGTCAAGACGCCCCCTCTCACTTAACATCATCATACTTACACAACCTTTAGCAGCGCATCCGCTGTTCGTAAGGAAAGTGCCATAATGGTCAAAGCAGGATTAGCCGCCCCAGAGCTAGGGAAGGTAGAGTGATCGCTTATCCATAGATTCTCAATATCAAAACTACGGCCATAGGGATTAACCACCGCAGAGCCTGCATCTTTACCCATACGGCATGTGCCAATCATATGGGCAGCACGGCTTATGACCCGTATATCCTTCGCCCCGATCGACTCCCACATCTTCACCATCAGACGGGTAGCATGGCGGTGCATGGCCTCCTCATTAGGGCCATAACTGTAATCAATGCGCGGTTTTGGCAGACCAAAAGCGTCTTTCTCCTCCGAGAGGGTTACGCGGTTTTCCTCCCGTGGGAGGCTCTCCCCATGCATCCCAATACCGGCACTATAATTATAGGCGGCCAAAGTTTGGCTTAAAGCTTCACCACGCCGCCCATCAGCACGCACAAGATTTGCCGCCCATGTCAGAGGCATCATACCAAGGGATTGTAGCAAATAACCCCCCGCAAAATCCGCATCCTTAGGCCGGAGCATATCCTCAGTAATCGTAAGAGATGGGTATCCTTTATTCGGCCGGATTTCCTCATCAAACACGCCCCACACTTGGGTGGAGACATGTGTCATGTAATTCCGCCCCACTTGGCCGGAGCTATTGGCCAGACCATTATGCAGTAATAAGCGAGCCGTCTCCACCGCCCCAGCGGCAAGAACAACAGCCTTACATTTTTGCCGTTCTTCTCGCCCATCTTTTACATAAATGACAGCTGTAATCCGCCCCTGACTATCACGCTCAAAAGCTGTTGCCATACAACCGGGACGCAACTCCGCCCCATGAGCGCAAGCTAACGGTAAATAGGTATTATCAACACCTGATTTCGCCCCATTGCGGCAACCTTGATGGCAGGCCCCGCAATTAACACACCCTTCACGATGACCAAAATGAGGCTGCTCACGCCCTTGCGAAATCACAGCTACAGGCCCATCCGCATGGCGTAACCCTACATTATCGCACGCTTTCCGCATTTTAAGGGCTGCTGCATTAGGGGCCAAAGGAGGATAGGCATAATGGCGGCTTTCATCCCACGGATAATGCGCTGGGCCGCTAACCCCGATAAAGCGTTCAACCTCCTCTATATAAGGTTGAATCTCCTCAGCACCGAAGGGCCAATCAACCCCTTGGCCGGTCTCACTATGGAGATGAAACTCCCGCTTATCCATTCGTGGTAAAAATGCCCCGTAATGAAGCAAAGAGCCCCCAAGGCCCGTCCCGCTATTATTGCCACCAAAGGCTTGTGGGGTCTTCCCACCGGAGAGCCGCTCATGCAGCCAATAAAGCTCCTGCGCGGTTGGCTCATCAGGCGTATGGGACCGCGCTTGAAAAGCCGGTCCTGCTTCCAACGCTACGACCTTTCGCCCTGCTTGGGCCAGCCGCGCTATAAGAGGGGCACCACCGGCCCCTGTACCGATAACAACAACATCAGCAATTTGTTGTGAAACATCATTCATCATGTTCTGCGTCATCAAACTATGTCCATCACCTTATGGATAAAGTGGTTTAGGTTGGGGTACATGGGGATTGTACGGGCTTTTATGAGAGCGGTACCGAGTACTGGGGACGGTACTGTACCCCCTTATAAAAAGGGGATTGTACACAGGCCCATTGTGGAAAAAGAAGGATAACATCCTAGAGGCCTTGAGTCTTCTTGCTTAGTGAAGTTGTACACAGTGTGAGTAAGCTGGGGTACATTTTTAGAAAGCCGGGTACCCCAGTTTTCACAGGGTTTAACCACATCATCAATTTATAATTTTATAAATTAAAATGTTGTGTTGTCGGTCTTTCTTCTCACGCACGCTATGATTTCACGTCATTTTCGCTTTAAAGCTGAACCCTCTACGGATGGAACTTTTCTCTCACATATAGCCCTTTATCCCACCATGTTTTATGGATGATTCCGATTCAAAAAACGGCGTTCATTTTCAGGCTCAAACGCTTCTTTTTGCTCTAAGCTATGAGCCGAAAATCCTTGTATTTCCTTATCTCCACCGGTCATATTGGCAGAAATACCAAGCTTATCTTGCGCTATAGGATGCGCCAGAAAAGACGATACAATCGCCGTGCGCATATCCCCACTCCACAAAGCCATCTGGGCAGGGGAAAAAGCAGCGGAAGAGCAAGCTGGTAATGTGCCTGCAAAAGCATCATCAAGCAGAGAGCCACGATCTTCAGCCTTTAAGGCTGTATAAGAGGAGCCAAAAAGATGCTGAGCGTAATCATTAAGAGAAGCTAGGCCCATCTCCCAAGCTTTTAAGTCAGTTGGGAGGTCGGCAAAACGCCATCCATCACCCGGCCCGGCGAGGGTTTTATCAATCATAACAGCAAGGTTAAGGTGAACATCACCAAGCAGAGAGCTTTGTGGCAAAATATCATCGCAAACTTGCTCTAAACAATGAAAAGACGATGCAGAGAGATGCTCTCTCTTGCCTTGTTCATCCTCCATACGTTGTAACAGCGCAGAGCGCGTGCGGGCTGATATATGGTCTGATTGAAGGAAATCAGGGGGTGTGCGTGGCATGGTCTTTTCCTATAAGAAAGATGAAAAAAGTAAGAGAAGGCTTTACCCTATTGTCTCATCAGGAGATATAAGGGAATGAAATGCGAGGCCTTTTCTGGCAAGTGGGGGGTAAAACCCGTTTTTCAAGTTCTAAAAAAGCAGGAGACATAAGGTGACGGTTGAAATTAAGGTCCCTGTGCTTGGGGAGAGCCTAAATCAGGCAACCGTGGCACGTTGGCTCAAGCAGTCTGGTACGTATGTACAGGCTGGAGAAACGATTTTAGAGCTAGAGACGGATAAAGTGACCCTAGATGTCCCCGCACCAGCGGCAGGGCAATTAACATATGACCTTGCCGAGGGCATTGATGTTGATGTCGGGCAGGTTGTCGCTCTTATTGATGAGACAGCACCACCACCGCGCGTTGCTCCAAAAGAGACGGTGGATGAACACGCCCCAGAGCCTACGCCTGCGGTGGTTGATGATGCCCCACCGGCCTCTCCCGCCCCTCAAGAGGCTGTATCTGTGAAGGATGATAGGCAAGAGAAAGAACCTTTCATAGAGCATGTGGCTGGGGGGAATGAAGGGGAACGGCGCGTACCGATGAGCCGCCTTCGCCAAACCATCGCCCGTAATTTAAAGGCGGCGCAAAATAACGCGGCTATTCTTACAACCTTTAATGAGGTTGATATGAGCGCGGTGAAGGAATTGCGCGCTCAATATCGGGATTTGTTTGAGAAGAAGCATGAAGGTGCCCGATTGGGCTTTATGTCCTTTTTTGCTCGCGCTGTTATAGGGGCTTTAAAGGACTATCCTATCCTAAATGCACAGATTGACGGCCAAGAGATTGTTTATCGGGATCATGTTAATCTTGGCATTGCTGTGGGAACAGAGCGCGGCTTGGTGGTGCCTGTTCTGCGTCATGCAGAGACGTTGAGTTTTGCGGAGCTAGAGAAACGCATTGCCGATTATGGGAAACGGGCCCGTAAAGGTGGTCTTGCTCTTAAAGAGTTAGAAGGGGGGAGCTTTACCATCACGAATGGTGGAATCTTTGGTTCGTTGCTCTCCACGCCCATTCTTAATGCCCCGCAATCTGGGGTGTTGGGTATGCATGCAATTCAGGAGCGGCCTGTTGCCCGCAATGGGCAGGTGGTCATCCGGCCTATGATGTATGTGGCCCTCTCTTACGATCATCGGCTTGTTGATGGACGTGAGGCGGTAAGCTTCCTCGTGCGGTTAAAAGAGTTGATTGAAGACCCACGCCGTTTGCTTTTGGATATTTGACCCTAAGCTAATTGGTACAGAAAACCCCCTCTATTCTGATTGGATAGAGGGGGTTTTGTTAGAGAGGTAAGGTTATAAGGGGGTGTTGGCTATCAATGGCCCCAACCAGCGGGGATTTTGCCACCATTGTTAGCAAGTTCTGTGTAAACTTGCTTAATGAGCCATACATTCATCGTGGCGGTATCGTTTTTATCGCCTGTATAATGCAGCTCATCAGCTAGGGATTGACGAGCCTGTAAGGAGCTGTCGAGCCCTAGGAGCTTGAGAAGATCAACAATCGATTCTTTATAATTTAAAGGCTGTCCTGCCTTAGCAGCCAGCTCTTTTAGAACAGCATCTACATCGACTTGCGCAACAGAAGGCGTGGCAGATGGTGCAGCATTGTCAGCGGCTTCCGCAGGGGACGTGCCAAGCAGGCTTTTGGCAAAGTGCGAGACTTTGGAGACGATGTCGTTAAAAAGACCCATGATGTAGTCCTTCCTTAAAATAGGCGTGAAAAGATTTTATCACGCCCCCTGCTTTCATATGAGATGAAGGCAGAGAGAGCATGATAAATGGCAGTGATTAATACCGGTACAGGTCGTGCTTAAACGGCCCTGTTGGGGAAACACCGATATAATCAGCTTGCGCTTGCGTCATCTTAGAGAGAGTGGCTCCGACCTTTGCGAGATGCAAGGCAGCGACTTTTTCATCAAGAATCTTTGGCAATGTGTACACTTTCCCCGCCTTATATTGGCCGGGTTTAGCGTTCCAAAGTTCAATCTGTGCAAGGGTTTGATTGGTAAAGGAGGCAGACATCACAAAAGAGGGATGACCTGTTGCATTACCAAGATTCACCAAACGCCCTTCAGAGAGGAGGATTAAGCGGCGGTTAGGGGCAAGCTCAATCTCATCAACCTGTGGTTTAATATTGGTCCATTTATGGTTGCGCAGGGCAGAGACCTGAATCTCACTATCAAAATGTCCGATATTGCAGACAATGGCCCGGTCTTTCATCTCACGCATATGCTCAATGGTGATGATGTCCTCATTACCGGTGCAAGTGACGAAAATATCCCCACGCGGAGCGGCATTTTCCATCGTGACGACTTCATACCCTTCCATAGCAGCTTGAAGGGCGCAGATTGGATCCACCTCTGTGACAAGCACACGGCAGCCAGCACTTCGCAGAGAGGCGGCAGAGCCTTTACCCACATCACCATAACCAGCCACGACAGCGACTTTGCCAGCCATCATAACATCAGTCCCGCGGCGGATGGCATCAACCAAGCTCTCGCGGCACCCATAAAGGTTATCGAACTTCGATTTCGTCACGCTGTCATTGACATTAATAGCAGGGACTTTCAGCAGCCCTTTGCGTTCCATCTCCCAAAGGCGATGCACGCCTGTTGTGGTTTCTTCAGAGATACCGCGAACCTCTTTGAGAAGGTCGGGGTATTTTTCGTGCATGAGGGTTGTAAGGTCTCCCCCATCATCAAGGATCATATTAGGTGTCCAGCCATCAGGGCCTTTGATGGTCTGCTCAATACACCAAATGAACTCCTCCTCATTCATCCCCTTCCACGCGAAAACGGGGATATTTGCTGCAGCAATGGCTGCGGCGGCTTGGTCTTGTGTGGAGAAGACATTGCAAGAGGACCAACGGACCGTTGCCCCAAGGGCGATGAGTGTCTCAATAAGGACAGCGGTTTGAATGGTCATATGCAGGCAGCCAGCAATCCGCGCGCCTTTAAGCGGCTGGCTTTTGCCATATTCGGCACGCAGAGCCATCAGGCCCGGCATTTCCCCTTCTGCGATAGAGATTTCCTTACGGCCCCAATCGGCAAGGGACATATCGCGGACTTTGTAATCCTGTTTACTCATTTATTGTTCCTCAGCTTTTTGCTGTTTTTGGACCTCATAACTTATAGAGTGTTGCACAAGCGGTGGGAAGGAGAGGTTACTAAGAGTTTCTGTTAGAAAATAAGCCTCCCTATATTGCGTCCTATTTAGCAACGTGTCAGAGAACAGGGCACGCTTTTCTTTGGCGTGGTTTTATTCCTCCTCTAGGAGGGGAGGTCCGTTGGCTTTGGTCCAGGTTAAAAACTGTAATGGGGGTGGTTATGCCCGACAATACTGTTCCAAATTTTTCCTTTACAGTGCTGGACCCTGCTTTAAAGGAGGCTCATTCCGTCCCACGCATTAAGGGGCTTGTTTGGGCGATTGAGGCTGTGCCGGGGAAGGGCATCACCCCGTTGGAGGCTGATGAGGTCCAACGTATTTTGCAATCTCCCGGTGTGGGAGACCCAGAAAATGATGTGTTGTTAGAGGCTAACTCATGGTGTTGGCTGCATTTTGATACGGTTCATCGCTCTGCACGCAGCCATGTGGGGCGTTTGCCTGGTATGCCAGAAGATGTCGGCATGATGTTAGCAGAGACGGATTACGGCATTGCGTTGGAAGCCGCGGATGATACGGTTTGGGGGGCCTTACCGGCTTTTGATGATGCGTTGGCGGAGGAAGATCGCGAGATTTGTGCATGGCGGTTTGCGATGCGGCAAAATTTGCTCATCACCACACGCCGTACGCCTATCCCTGTTTTAGGTTCGGCTTATCGGTCCTTACAAACACAAGGTGTCCCGCGTAATCCCGCTGGGGTTATAGACCGTGTTTTGAGGGATTTTACTGGGACGGTACGCCGCCAACTGGGCCAGCTTGATGATGAATTAGACCGTGCGGAAGATGTCCTCTTAGCTATTGAGCATGGCTCCGACCTTGGGCATCTCGGTGGGATTGTAGGTAAAGTGCGCCGCCGTGCGACAGAGCTGCGGCGCGTTGTCATGCCGATTGACCGTGTATTGCGTGATGAAGATCTCGACCTCCCCGATTGGGCAGAGGATGATTTGCGCGACCGTGCCGAGCGGCAGATTCATGCTGCGTTGGATGACCTCATCGCTTTGCAAGACCGCGCGCGCTCGCTGCAAGATGAGCTTGCCTCTAGTCAAGCTGAAGAAACAAACCGCCGCCTGTGCATCGTCTCTATTGTGACGACCCTTATGCTCCCTGCCACGTTAGTAACGGGCTTCTTTGGGATGAATACTGGCGGTATGTTTTTAGCTTCTGGTGGGTTAGGTACCATCTTTGCTGGTGGGCTATGTGTGGCTGCTATGGCCGTGACCTTTATTTTTATGAAAATTGCTCGGTTATTTTAAAAAACATAGAAACAGCCTATGTTTTGGGAATAGTTTGATATATTTTTATTATAATTGAAATAACGATAGGATGTTATTGAAAATCATTCTCATAAGAAAAGATGATTATCTTACATAAGAGATAGTTATGAAACGATATTGTGTCTTTTTTTAAAGAAAAAGGGGATAGACAGTATCCTCAAACTTGCTTAGCCTCTTTAACCAAGGGTTGGTACCGGGGTAAATTGGGACTGTTTATTAGAGAAACAGGATTAATCATTTTCCTTTTTCCGTAGGTACTACCTATTTTCTGACATCAGATAGTAAGGAAGGAGTCCTTTAAATGTCTGATAAAAACATCATTCGCACAACAGCTGGTGCCCCTTGGGTGAGCAATCAGGACAGTAAATCTGCTGGTCCTCGTGGTCCGTTGCTGCTGGAAAATTATCAGCTAATTGAAAAGCTGGCTCATCAGAACCGTGAGCGTATCCCAGAGCGTACCGTCCATGCCAAGGGTGTTGGTGCCCATGGGACATTGACTGTCACAAAGGACATCACGAAATACACATGTGCGTCTCTTTTCTCCAAGGTTGGGAAAAAGACGGAGATGTTCTTGCGGGCTTCCACCGTTGCTGGTGAGCGCGGGGCTGCTGATGCCGAGCGTGACGTACGCGGTTGGGCGCTGAAGTTCTATACCGATGACGGTAACTGGGATTTGGTGGGTAATAACACGCCGGTCTTCTTCATCCGTGATCCGATCAAGTTCCCGGACTTCATCCATACGCAAAAGCGTCATCCACGCACCAATCTGCGCTCTGCTACAGCGATGTGGGACTTCTGGTCTCTTAGCCCAGAGAGCTTGCATCAGGTCACTATCCTGATGTCTGATCGTGGTATCCCTAAAGGCATCCGTAACATGAACGGGTATGGCAGCCATACCTACTCCATGTGGAATGCGAAAGGTGAGCGCTTCTGGGTGAAGTTCCACTTCAAGACCCAGCAAGGTCATGAGTTCTACACAACTGAGGAAGCGGCCGAGGTTGTTGCTAAGACCCGTGAGTCCACACAAGAAGACCTGTATGAGAACATCGAGAAGGGGAACTTCCCCAAATGGACGTTCTATATCCAGGTGATGGAAGAAGAAGAGGCCGAGCGCGTCAACTTTAATCCGTTTGATGTAACCAAGGTTTGGTCTCATAAGGATTATCCGTTGATTGAGGTTGGTGAGCTAGAGCTTAACCGCAACCCAGAGAATTACTTCGCTGAGGTTGAGCAGGCTTCGTTCTCTCCATCCAATATTGTGCCGGGTATTGGTTTCTCTCCTGATCGTATGTTGCAGGGGCGTATCTTCGCCTATGCAGATGCGCATCGCTACCGTGTTGGGACGCATTATGAGGCATTGCCGATTAACCGTCCTAAAATCAAGGTGAAGAATTATCATCTTGATGGGCCGATGCTCCATGATGTGCCAAAGCGTGGCGATGGCGATTATTATGAGCCAAACTCTTTTGGTGGCCCGGTAGAGGATTTAGCAGCGATGGAGCCGCCGCTACGTGTCAGTGGGGATGCCACCTATTACGAGCATCGTAAGGATGGTGACGACTTCGCTCAGCCGCGTGCTTTGTTCCATCTGTTTGATGCGGGGCAGAAGCAGCGTCTGTTCAACAATATCGCAGGGGCTATGGCTGGTGTGCCGCAAAATATCATCGACCGTCAGCTTGCTCTGTTTGAGAAGGTTGACCCTGCCTATGCCGAAGGGGTCCGTAAGGCTCTAAAAGGCTGCTAAGCTGGTTTAAGCGCCTACGCTAAACTAGGGAAAAGCCCTCTGCGTATATAACGCAGGGGGTTTTTTTATGTGTGGATATGGATGATGAAGGTAGAGGCAAGGGAGGGATCATCACCTTGTTGTAAGGTGATGACATCTTGTTGTCCGGCGGGGAGTTGCCCAAGGCGTGTTAATTCAGCAAGATTTTTAGGAAGGGGAATGTCAATCTCTCCAATATGGAGATGGAAGGGCACCTCTGATGAAAAATGAGCTGCACCAACAGCATGTTGATTTAATGCGCGTATCTCGGCTTGGTTTTGGTCGATGAGGCGTGCAAGCCCTTTATAGCTCTCTATCGTTAAGGGGAGAAAAGGATATGCTTCTTCTTGACGATTTACCGTAAAATCAAGCGTATTCGCTTTATCTGTAAGGGTAAGCCAATGGTGGTTTGTTTCGGTATTACGGAGGGTTATTACACCATGATCCGTAGGTGTAAGCTCACTCTCTGGTAGTGGAAAGGGCAGAGAGATGCGTTTGTGAAACCGCGCTTTAAGAGCATCTGCCGTCTCATATGATAAGACCGGGGCTGAAAGCGGCTCATTAAGACGCATCATAAGCCCTGGAAGTTGATGCACATTAAAAGGTTGAAGGATAATCTCATCAGCGAGGCTATCATGCCCCATTATCTGACCTGTTGCGCCAAGGAGATAGAGATTATGTGTAATCATTGGTGCAGCTTTGTCAGATATAGGGTCATGAAGCATAAATTAATCCTGTTGCAACGCACTATAGGCTTATAGGTTTCACGGGAAACATTCTAGATGAAACCATAAAATCGTCTTATGTGGTAGGTTTGGGATTAGGCGATTGTATCGACTAAAATCACTTCTGTATCCTCTAAGGCTTTTATCGTTATAGCATCTTGTTGGGTGATGGCGGCCCCAGCGCGGGATGTGATGCTTTGCCCATTAAGGAGAAGGCTGCCCTTAGCGGGGACGAGATAGCCCAGCCGGTCTTTCCCTAATTGATAGCGGATATCGTGACCTTTTTGTAAATTGAAGCCAACTACACGGGCATCTGCGTGGATAGGTAAAGCCCCCTCGTCCTCAGTATAGCCGGAGGCGAGGATGCTCATTTGGCTTGTTTGGTCATTTTTGGGAAAATGACGCGTCCCCCAGGAGGGCGCATGACCTTTGGATGTGGGGATGATCCATATTTGGAATATTTTGGTAGGGATGGCCTCAAGATTATATTCACTATGGAATATCCCTGTCCCAGCAGACATCACTTGTACATCACCAGCTTCCGTCCGGCCGCTATTGCCGAGGCTATCTTTATGGGTAATAGCCCCCTCACGGACATAGGTGATGATCTCCATATCCCGATGAGGGTGGGTGTCAAACCCTGTACCGGGGGCGATAACATCATCATTCCATACGCGGAGATGACCCCAATTCATACGCTTAGGGTCCATATATTGAGCAAAGGAAAAATGATGATGGGCGTCTAACCACCCGTGATCGGCATGACCTAATGTTGCAAAAGGACGATTCTCAATCATGATGTTGATACTCCCTCATTAATAGATGGAGGGACTGTAGGATGTGATAAAGATGCTTTATATAGAAAGAAATGAAAGATTTCGTTTCCATAAAAGATGGCTTTTTAGTTTTGCTTTTGGTTGTGCTTAATATGAAGGATATAAGAGATTATGAAATTACCAGACTTTGAAGCATGGGCTATTTTTGCCAAAGTGGCTGAATATGGCTCTTTCTCGCAGGCAGCGAAGGAACTGCAACTCTCCCCGCCGACTGTCTCTAAAGCGGTGAGTCGTTTAGAGCAGTCTTTAGGTGTGTCGTTATTCAGCCGCAATTCTCGGCATATATCTATCACACAAGCTGGGCATATGGTGTTGGAGCGGGCAAATCGCATCTTTTTAGAAGCGGAGTTAGCAGAGGCTGAAGCGCGTGGGGGGAAGGTTCAGCCTTCTGGCCTTATTAAAATAACAGCCCCTACGATTTTCGGTATTCGGCATATTTCGCCTATTCTCCCTTCATTTTTGAAAGAATATCCAGAAATTGACCTTATGGTTAATTTTAGTGATTCTTTTGTGGATCTGATTGCCGAAGGTTATGACCTTGCAATTCGTATTACCCGGCTAGCTGATTCCGCGCTAACTGCGCGGAAGTTGTGTACCGTGCGGCGGTTGCTTGTTGCAGCCCCTTCCTATGCGGCCTCTTTAGGGGGGATAACACACCCACGGGATTTAGAAGGCCAAAAGAGCTTTATTTATAGCAATGGTGTGGCACCGGGGATGATTCGCCTTATGGGGGAGGGGGTGCATAAAGGGGAGGTTTATATGCTCTCCCAAAAGGCGCGCCTTCAATCAGATAATGTAGAGGGTTTTCTCCCGGCTTTAGAAGCGGGGTTAGGCTTTAGTCTTTTACCAGAGTTTTTAGTAAGTGACGCGTTGAAGGCAGGGCGATTGGTGGGGCTTCTCCCTGGTTGGCATGTGGAGGATGTAGGGTTGTATCTTGTCACAACGGGGCGGGCTTTGCGCCCACAACGCGTTACGTTGTTGATGGAGCATCTCATACGCCATTTTGAAGCTCCTTCATGGCGGAATAATAGGGAAAGCTGAAAAGCTTCCTTTCCGTTTTTGTTCTATGCGCGTTAAGGGCTGTGCGTTAGTGTGCGGGGTGAGATGCCTTCTAATGGAGAAGGCCACGCGGGAGGTGGCATAATATGTCGAAGATTCTTGTTCTTTATTATTCCTCTTATGGTCATGTAGAGACAATGGCCTATAATATTGCAGAGGGTGTGCGCAAAGCTGGGCTAGAGGTAGATGTAAAACGTGTGCCGGAATTAGTGCCCGAAGAGGCGGCGAAGGCGCATCATTTTAAAGTGGATCAAAAAGCCCCAATCGCCTCGCCTGATGATTTGGTTCATTATGATGGTATTATTGTTGGGGCACCTACGCGCTTTGGGCGTTTACCAGCGCAGATGGCCAATTTCTGGGACCAAACGGGTGGTCTTTGGGCAAAAGGGGCATTGATTGGTAAGGTCGGTGCTGTTTTTACCTCCACAGCGACCCAGCATGGTGGGCAGGAGACAACGCTTTATTCTTTGATGTCTAACTTGTTGCATCATGGCTTAGTGATTAGTGGGCTGCCTTATAGCTTCCAAGGGCAGATGCGTAATGATGAGATTACCGGTGGTGCACCTTATGGGGCGACGACAATTGCCTCGGGTGATGGCTCTCGTCAGCCAAGTGAGACAGAGCTAGAGGGTGCGCGCTTCCTCGGGCAGCATGTGGCAGGGCTGGTAAAGAAGCTTGCCTAATTTTGCTGGCATGTGACCTTATGAGGGAAGGGAGGCTGGGGTCTAGCCTCCCTTTTTATGTCTCTATGTTTCATGTGAAACAATTTAGCGCATAACAGGTTTATGCTGTGTCCCGATGAGGAGGCACTTCCTCATCACGCTAGAGAGAATGGCCTCTTTAAAGGGGAGAAAACGACCATAAGAGGCAGGGATAGGGTAGTTGCTCTTAGCCGGTAAGGTGCAACCATAAATATGGACCATTAAGGTGAAATGGCTGAAAATATGCTTCACCTCCCCGCAATGCTCCCATTGGGTGGGGAAGGGCGCATCATGTGTAAAAGCTGTTTTTTTAAGCTGTGTAAGGGAGGGGGTTATTTTGTCATCCGCCCATGGCGTGCCGGGGAGTTCATCTGTGCCACCTAATAAGCCTGATGGAGGACGGGGGCGGAGTAAGACGCGGCCTTGGGCATCAATGATGCGAAAAAGAATGGCATGGCGCGTGGGGCGTGGTTTTTTCTTCTCCCGTGCAGGGAGCAGGGGGGCTAGATTGTGTATTCGGGCGAGGCACTCTTCATGCCATGGGCAGGTTAAGCAGGAGGGCGAACGGGGAGAGCATAGGCTAGCCCCGAGGTCGAACAAAGCTTGTGCAAAATCGGAAGGGCGCGCTTGTGCGGCGGGGTCATCATTTAGATGGCTGGCAAGCTGAGCTAAAAGCGGGCGCGAGGCGGGTAAAGGTTCCTCCACAGCATTGAGCCGTGCTGTGATGCGCTCCACATTGCCATCAACAGGCACGGTGGGAATATTAAAAGCAATGGCCGCAATTGCACGGGAGGTATAAGCCCCAATGCCGGGGAGTTTTTGTAGGGCTTCAATATTACGGGGAAATCCTCCTATCTCGTGAACCGCTTTGGCACATGCATGTAAGTTACGGGCCCGTGCATAATAACCAAGCCCCGCCCAAAGTTGGAGGACTGTCTCTAAGGGGGCAGCGGCGAGAGCATCAATTGTGGGGAAATGCTCTAAAAAACGCTCATAATAAGGGATGACTGTTTGCGCGACAGTCTGCTGGAGCATGATTTCACTGAGCCAGACATGGTAAGGCTCTGCTTGCTGGCCGGGGGCTGCACGCCATGGGAGGTTACGGCGGTGGCGGTCATACCATTGGAGAAGTTGGGCGGAATTAGGTGTCACGATGGGCTTAGTACGCTATGATGAAGGGGGAATAATGGGGCAGTATATGACGGAAGATTCATCGGAAAAAAAGACAAAGAAAGCGGATAAGACAGAGTATCGCCGGGTTGGGGGGCGGATGATAGGTGCGCTTTTACCACGATTAACCCAGCCAATCTTCCGTAAAAAATCGCCCCTTTATGTGCGTCTGCTTATGGAGTGGGAGACGCTTGTAGGGACAGCCTTGGCAGAGGTGAGCGAGCCATGCCGTTTGCGGCCGGGTGTATTGACGATACGATGTTGTGGCCCCGCAGCGGTGGAGATGCAATATGCAGCCCCGCGTATTTTGGCCAATATTAATACAGCTTGTGGTTTATCGGGGGCAGATGCTCTAACGCAGATTAAATTATTGCAGGATCGCCCGGTCCAACCAAAGAGAAAATCCCCCCCTCGCCCTAAGCAATGCAATGGGGCGTCCATCGCAGTGGAGGGTATAGATGATGAATCACTTAAAGAAGTGTTGGAGCGTCTAGGCAGTCATGTTTTGGCAAAAAAACAAGGCGCGAAACGCGAGAGGCGTTTTTAGGCTTGCCTAAAATATAAGATGCATAAGGAGAAGCCCTAGACCCCGGCTCTCCGTTATGGAGATGCCGAAGGCATAGGGGTGAGGGGAAGGTTACTCCCCGCCGACAATGTCGGAGGCTTTATAGCCTTGGGCAAAGAGATGCGTCCGCATCCCTGTGAAGTTGACTTGTTGCTCCACCACTTGGCGGACATTTGGCTTTGCATGATAGGCAATGCCAAGCCCCGCGGCTTGGAGCATGGGGATGTCATTAGCCCCATCACCAGTTGTGATGCTGGCAGAGAGCTGAACACCACGCTCGGCACAAATTTGCTCAAGATGTTTCTTCTTAGCATCTGGGCCGAGAATATCGCCAATGAGCTGACCTGTGATGATTCCGTCTTTAATCTCAAGGAGATTGCCGTAATGCTCATCAAAGCCGAGCTTTTTAGCCGCACGCTCGGTGAACCAGTCAAACCCACCGGAGATGAGAGCCGTGCGTGCGCCATTGGCCTTCATGGTCTGGACAAGCTCTTTAATCCCATCGGTGAAGGGGAGCTTCTCTAGCACGTCCTTTAGCAAGGATTCAGGATGGCCTTTTAGCCCGATGGTCCGTTTGCGGAGGGATTCATCAAACTCCATCTCGCCATTCATCGCGCGTTTGGTAATCTCGGCGACATAGTCACCTGTGCCGGTGGCCTTGGCGAGGTCATCCAGCGTTTCGCCATCAAAGATGGTGCTATCCATATCGGAGACGAGGACAGCCTTACGGCGGCCACGCGTCTTGGTGAGGATAGCATCGACCTTATAAGGGGCAAGGGCGGCACGGATTGTTGCAGGCGTGGCATCACCGGGGCCGGGAGGCGGGCAAAAAATATCAACGGCTTCACCCTCGGACAGCACGACCGGCGGTTCACCTTTGACAAGATTGCGGGCAATGTCGATCGCCTCTTTGGGAAGGGTCCCATTGCGGCGATTGGCAACAAGAGTCAGAACACAAGGTAGGGACATGACATCTCTCGCTAAAACATCAGAAGATATGGCAGAATAAGTGTATGAGCTCTTCTGAAAACGCCCTTATTGTGGCCGGACCGACCTGTTCGGGCAAGTCAGCTTTGGCCTTTCATTTGGCAGACCTGTATTGTGGTACGGTCATTAATGCGGATTCTATGCAGGTTTACCGGGAGTTACGCATCCTTACTGCCCGCCCAAGTGAGGCGGAGGAGGAGGCGATTCCGCATCGTTTATATGGGGTTTTGCCTGCGGCTACAGCAGGTAGTGTTGCATGGTGGCGTAAGCAGGCCCTCGCTATAATGGCAGAATGCCGCGCCGCAGGGCGGTTGCCTATCCTCTGCGGGGGGACGGGTATGTATCTACGCGCCTTGACCGATGGCCTTGTGGAAGTCCCCGACCCCGGGGCAGAGGCACGCCAACAAGCCCGCGCCCTGCTTATGGAGATTGGGCCTGAAGCGTTACACGAAAAATTGATGAAGGCAGACCCTCAAACAGCCTCTCATCTTCACCCACAAGATTCTCAACGTGTGAGTCGGGCTTGGGAAGTGCTGATGGGAACAGGCCGGGGTTTAGCCTCATGGAGGGCGGCGGAGGGCCTACCGGCAGCACCTTACCGGTTTATATCCCTCATGCTGGATCCTCCGCGTGATGAGTTACGTTCTGCCATTGCTCAACGCTTTGATGCCATGCTGGAGGCTGGGGCGATGGAGGAAGTCGCCGCGCTACGACGTCAGAACCTCCCTGAGGGCCTCCCTGCTATGCGGGCGCATGGTGTGCCAGAGTTAGGACAAGTGCTAGAGGGACAATGGAGCCTTGATGAAGCTCGCCTACAAGCGACCCGCGCCATTGGCCGTTATACGCGCCGCCAAGCGACATGGTTCCGCCATCATGCTCTTAGCAAAGATGGAGATGGCGAAATAATATTTCACAGAACGAGCGGAAAAGAGTTCTTTTTGAGTGAAAAAATGCGCGAAATTGAATATTTTATATCATCTAGAATTGACGGAGCCGGTTTAGAGCGATAGAGCAGAAGCGTTGCGTTAACCGGCGAGAGGATATACGCCATGCCTGCCAGCGAGACAGCTCCGATGATGGCAACAGGTGCTGAGGTCATTTTACGCGTTCTTGAAGAAGAAGGCGTGGATGTCATTTTCGGCTATCCTGGTGGTGCGGTCCTCCCTATCTATGATGCGCTTTTTAAGCAAAAGGCGGTCCGTCATATTCTCGTCCGGCATGAGCAAGCGGCAACCCATGCGGCGGAAGCTTATGCACGCTCCACAGGTAAAGTGGGTGTGGTGTTGGTGACATCCGGCCCCGGTGCAACCAATGCCGTAACAGGTCTGATGGATGCGAAGATGGATTCCATCCCGCTTGTTTGTTTGGCTGGGCAGGTGCCTGTCCCTTTAATCGGGAAGGATGCCTTCCAAGAGGCGGATATGGTGAGCATTACGCGCCCCGCTACGAAGCAGAGCGTCCAAGTGCGTGAGGCTGCGGCTTTAGCCCCTACGATTCGCGAGGCCTTTGCCGTAGCGCGTTCTGGCAGGCCCGGCCCGGTTTTGGTGGATTTACCTAAGAATATCACAGTCTCGGAAGCCCCCTTGCCGCCGCGCCCGGCACAACCTGCTTGTAAAGAGGCGGGGCCATCTCTGGAGGGGCATGCGGTAAAGCGTGCGATTGAGGCAATGAAGAACGCCCGTAAGCCGCTGCTTTATGTGGGGGGTGGCGTTATTAATGCCGGGCCGGAAGCCGCAAAATTGCTACGTCAGTTAGCGGAGAAAACGGGCTTCCCTGTGACCTCTACTCTGATGGGTTTAGGGGCGTATCCGTCCTCTAGTGAGCCGTTTTTAGGCATGTTGGGGATGCATGGGGCGGTTGAAGCGAATATGGCCGCGCATGATTGTGACGTGCTGGTAGCCCTTGGGGCACGGTTTGATGACCGGGTAACGGGCCGTGTGGATGGGTTCTCCCCTCATTCCTTCAAGATTCAGGCGGATATTGACCCGCGTGAGTTTGGTAAGATTGTAAAGGTTGATGTCGCTTTGCAGGGGGACCTCAAGGCGACTTTAAAGGCCTTGCTGGCAGAATGGGGGGATACGCAAGCAGCGGACCTTTCCAGCTGGTGGCAGGAGATTGCCCAATGGCGCGCTGTTGAGGGCTTTGGCTTTGAGCAAGATAAAGCCGATACAGCCATTATTAAGCCGCAATATGCGTTAAGCCGCTTGTATGAAAAGGTGAAGGCTAGCGGGCGGGATTGTTTTGTTACGACCGAGGTTGGGCAGCATCAAATGTGGGCGGCGCAATATTTCGGTTTTGATGAGCCTAACCATTGGTTGACCTCCGGTGGGCTAGGTACAATGGGCTATGGCCTGCCAGCAGCAGAAGGCGCGCAGATTGCTCATCCTGATGCTTTAGTGATTGATATTGCCGGTGAGGCCTCTACCCTGATGAATATTCAGGAGTTAGGAACAATCGCCCAATATCGCCTGCCGGTGAAAATCTTCATCCTCAATAATCATTATATGGGGATGGTACGCCAATGGCAGGAGCTAGTGCATGAATCCCGCTATTCTCAGTCTTACAGTGCAGCTTTGCCGGATTTTGTGAAGCTGGCGGAGTCGTTTGGTATCCGTGGGTTGCGGGTTGAGACGCTGGGCGGGTTGGATGAGGCCATTACCACTATGTTGGCGCATGATGGGCCGGTGTTGGTGGATGTCCATGTAGCGCAAGAGGAATGTTGCTTCCCCATGATTCCCTCTGGGGCCAGCCATGACCAGATGCTCCTAGGGCCGGGGCGTGTGTTTGGCGGGGCGAAGCTGACAGAAGAAGGCAAACGCCTCGTTTGAGAGATGGGTTTTACGGGCTGCCTAAGCGGCGGGTCGCTATTGTGTGTTTTGGAAAGGAAGGATGAGTACAATGCGTGTTTATTATGATCGCGATGCGGATATTAATCTGATTTGTGGCAAGAAGGTTGCCATCATTGGTTATGGCAGCCAAGGCCATGCCCACGCCAACAATCTGCGTGATAGCGGGGTGAAGGATATTGTTGTCGCTCTGCGGCCGGAATCTAAGGCGCGCGCAAAGGCAGAGGCAGCGGGCTTCCGCGTTGTAACACCCGCCGAGGCCGCCGCTTGGGCCGATGTTGTGATGATTTTGACACCAGATGAAGGTCAGGCCGCTCTGTATAAAGAGCATCTGGCTCCGCATTTAAAACCCGGCACGGCTCTGGTGTTTGCGCATGGTCTGGCTATCCATTTCCGCCTGATTGAGCCAACTGCCGAGATGGATGTGTTCTTGATTGCTCCGAAAGGCCCCGGCCATACGGTGCGCTCTGAATATCAGCGTGGTGGTGGTGTCCCATGCTTGGTGGCTGTGCATCAGGATGCTTCTGGCCATGCGAAGGATATTGCTCTGTCCTACGCCTCTGCCGTTGGTGGTGGGCGCGCTGGCGTGATTGAGACGAGCTTCCGTGAGGAAGTGGAGACAGACTTGTTTGGTGAGCAAGCCGTGCTGTGCGGTGGGACGATTGAGCTTATCAAAGCCGGGTTTGAGACGCTGGTTGAGGCAGGCTATGCCCCAGAGATGGCGTATTTTGAGTGTCTGCATGAGATGAAATTGATTGTGGATCTGCTTTATGAAGGTGGTATCTCCAACGTCAATTACTCCATCTCCAACACGGCGGAATATGGGGAATATGTCAGCGGGCCGCGCGTTGTGACCCCTGCGGCAAAAGATGCCATGCGTGCTGTGCTGAAGGATATTCAGGATGGGACATTCGTGCGGAACTTCATCTTGGAGAATCAATCCGGTAATGTTGGCTTTAAGGCATCCCGTGCCCGTGATGAACAACATCAGATTGAGAAGGTCGGGGCAAAATTGCGTGAGATGATGCCGTGGATTGCTAAAAACAAGCTAGTTGATAAAACACGCAACTAATAAAGCCTGCGATTTTTATAATCACAGTGATGTTATGGTTTAATGGGGAGGATTTTCCTCCCCATTTTTATGGAGTATTATCGTCGTTTTTCATTAGAAATTTAAAAAACAGTTGCGTTTAGCGTTATATTTTCTTAGAAAACGGGTTCGACACTCCTTCATTCGGGAAGGGGGGCGATAATCTGCTGGTTCAGGAGTACGTTATGGACGCACTTGCTCGACTGGGGATGGAATCGGACCTTCCGAGAGATATCCAGAACACTGAGGCAATTCACGCAGTCGAAGACTGTAAGGACTTTTTTATCAAGCAAGGTGGTGAGACCTATGCAGGTAATCATCTGCTTGTTGATTTCTGGAATGCCAGAAATCTGGACGACCCCGAACAAATAGACGCTACGTTAAGGCGGGCTGCAAAGGCAGCAGGGGCAACGATTCTTCATGGCCATTTCCATCATTTTACGCCAAATGGTGGGGTTTCTGGCGTGATTGTTTTGGCTGAGAGCCATATTTCCATCCATACATGGCCGGAGCGTCACTTCGCAGCGGTGGATATCTTCATGTGTGGTGTGTGCGACCCTAACCGGTCGGTCCCTGTTATGCAGGAGCTTTTTCAAGCTGGCCGTGTGGAGATAGATGCGTTCAAGCGTGGGCGTGTCAGTGCGACAAGGCATACAGGGCGGTAAGCCGAGCGGGGAAGGGGTTTAGGCGTCTTCCCAATTTCCCTACAATAAAAGGTTATAGGCCCCTGCATTTTGTAAGGCAGCGGGGCATAGCTGGCTATGAGCGTGCTTATTTTGGGCACGCATCCATGGCTAGGTGATGACATGATGAAAGGATGGGCCGTGTCTTCTGGCATATCTTCCGAGGCGTGGTTTAACGAGGCTTTATATCCTGATTGGGGCCAACGCTTTAAAGTGGTGAAAGAGCTTGTGCATAAACGCTCGCCTTTCCAAGATATTCGTATCTTTGAGAGCAGCAGCCACGGCCGTGTTTTGGTGTTGGATGGCATCATCCAAATTACCGAGCGTGATGAGTTTATTTATCAAGAAATGCTGGCTCATGTGCCACTTTTCATGCATCCGCACCCTAAGCGCGTTTTAATCATCGGCGCAGGTGATGGCGGGGTGTTGCGCCGTGTCCTCCAACATAAAACGGTGGAAAAAGCCGTCATGGTGGAGATTGATGGCGATGTGATCGAACTTTCCAAACAACACCTGCCGATGTTCGGCAAGGATGCGTGGGATAACCCGCGGGCTGATGTCATCGTGGGGGATGGGATTGATTACGTTAAAAAAGCTGATGATGGGGCGTTTGATGTCATCATCGTTGATAGTACAGACCCTATCGGCGTGGGTGATGTACTCTTTACGGATGATTTTTATAAGAATTGCGCGCGCATCCTCTCAGATGAAGGGATTATCGTGAATCAATGCGGTGTGCCCTTCCAACAGGCGGATGAGCTGCGGGAGACCACAGCACGGCGGGCGAAGTTCTTCCCGCATGTGACGGCCTATCTTGCGGCAGTGCCGACTTATGTTGGCGGTTTTATGACCCTTGGGATGGCGAAAAAGGGCACCGCACCGCATAAGTTAGAGCTAGCGACGTTACAAAAAAGAGCGCAAGAAAGCGGGATTGCGGAAAGCTGCCAGTATTGGACGCCAGAGGTGCATATTGCCTCTTTCAGCCTTCCGCCTTATATCGCCCAAAACCTCCCACGCTCATAATGGTATAGAGAAGGACCCCTACCATGCGCCGGATGACACTTGCGGACTTCCAGAAGATGAAGGATGAAGGCCGGCCCATCGCCATGGTGACAGCCTATGATTACGCCTCGGCTTTAATTGCGGAGCAAGCGGGCGTGCCGGCTATTTTGGTAGGGGATTCCCTCGGCATGGTTATGCAGGGGCAGGATACAACCTTACCTGTGCGTGTAGAGGATATGATCTACCATGCCCGCATGGTCATGCGCGGGAGCCGTAAAGCCCTTGTGGTGGTGGATTTGCCTTTTCTGTCTTACGCGACAGAGCAAGATGCGGTGGATGCAGCACGGCGCGTTATGCAAGAGGGGGGCGGCCAAGCCCTTAAATTGGAGGGCGGGCGTGAGATTGTCCCGATAGTGCAGCGTTTAACAGCAATGGGCGTGCCGGTGATGGGTCATTTGGGGCTTACGCCACAAGCGCAACATCAAATCGGCTTGCGCGCTCAGGCAAAAGAGGTGCGGGCAGCGCGTAAATTACTTGATGATGCGCGTGCGTTAGAGGAAGCTGGTGCTTTTGGGATTGTGCTAGAGGTTATCCCGGCAGATTTAGCGGCTTTGGTCTCTAAAGAGGTGCGTATTCCCACAATCGGCATTGGGGCTGGTGCGGGGTGCGATGGGCAGGTCCAAGTCTGGCATGATGTGCTAGGGCTGTTTGAGGGGAAATCGCCTCGTCATGCGCATCGTTTTGCAGAAATTGGGGCGCAGATGGTTGGGGCTTTATCTCATTATGTAAAGCAGGTGGAGGAAGGTTCTTTCCCCACAAAGGCGCAGAGTGTCAGTATGGCCCCCGATATTTTGGCCGCTCTTACAGCGGAGTGAGATTGTCAGAGAGGGGGGAAGCTGGCAAAGTGCCGTTTTTCCCTGTCTTGCAGGAATAAAGATAGACATGATGGATGAGACAATACAGCCTAGCCCCCTTCGGGCACTCCATGAGGAGCTTAAAGCTCAGATGGAAGGGTTTGATGGGTACGAATTGCCAGCACAATATCCCTCCGGGGCTGAGGTAGAGCATCTTCATACGCGCAAACAGGCTGGTTTGTTTGATATCTCCTTTTTAGGCCAAGTGCGGGTGCGCTCTAAGGAGGGGAATCTTGCCATCGTGGCTGAGGCCTTAGAACAGCTTTTGCCAACCAATGTTATAGGGTTGGAAAAAAACCGAATGCTTTATGGTCTCCTCACAACAGATCAAGGCGGCATCCGTGATGACCTCGTCATCTCCCGGCAAGAAGAAGATTTTTTATTGATCCTCAACGGGCGTAATCGCGAAAGCAATGCGGATTATATTGAGAATGTCCTTGGTGAGGATTGCAAAGTAAGCCGTGAGTTCGACCGGGCGATGGTGAGCCTACAAGGCCCCGAGGCTGCCGATGTTTTGGGGCGCGTCCTAGGGGTAAATGCTATTAGTGAGATGCGTTATCGTGATTGTCACGATATGCCGTGGGAGAATGGAACCATCACGGTTGCGCGCTTTGGCTATACGGGGATGGATGGGTTTGATATTTGCCTGCCAGCAAATCTCGCAGAGGTTTTTGCACGCCGCCTTTTGGAGCATCCAGAGGTGGAGCCAGCGGGTATGCTCGCGCGTAATACGTTACGTTTGGAGGCGGGGTTATGCCTTTATGGGACGGATATTGATAAAACGACCTCCCCGGTAGAGGCCGCACTTGCCAATAATATTGCACAATGCCGCAGACCCGGTGGTGAGCGCGCGGGAGGCTACCCCGGTGCGGAGACCATTGCAGGGCAATTAGAGCATGGGATTTATCGCCAGCGTGTAGGGCTGAAGCCGCGTGATGAAACATCCCTCCCCAATGGGGCGGAGATTTTCTCTGATGCTGAAGGGCAGGACCGTATTGGCCGTGTTACCTCAAGCTGTTTAAGCCCGACATTGCGGGTTATGATTGGCATGGGCTATGTCACACCCGCTCATGCGGAGGTGGATAGTCAGATTTTTGCCAAGATGGATGACGGTACTATGCAGCCTATCACGGTGGCGGCTCTGCCTTTTGTCCCCTTTGCAGAGCGTTGATTGGCTCGGCCTATTAAACATAGCCGCTCTTCCTTAATAGGGCTTTACGGAACGTCTTTTTTGAGTGAGGCTTTGTAGGTATCCCTACATAGTGAGGTGTAGGGTGTAAGACGTTTGAGGAGGGTTGTGATGAGCGAGGCTGTTCATATTCTAGCCTTAGCGACAATTGCTAAGGGCAAAGCGGCAGAGTTGGAAAAAGTCGTGCAGGAATGTGCGAAGCACTCCCTGCAAGAGAAAGCTTGCAAGCGTTACGAAATTTCGCGTGATGCTGAGAATGAAGGCCGCTTTACTGTGAGCGAGATTTGGGCCAGCCAAGAGGGCTTTGAGGCACATCTTGCGACTGATCATTTTGGCGCATTAGCGGATTTTGCCAAGGAACATGGTGCAGAGCTGGAAGTTATTCGCCAGGTGCCACTGCATCCCGCCTCGTAAGCGGTAGAATAAGGAGTGTAACTCAATGGCTGATTATCGTTTAGGCATTGATTTTGGTGGAACAAAAATCGAGATCATGGCGTTGGACCGCAAGGGGCAGGAGGTATTGCGTGAGCGTATCCCTAATCCTGGTGTCTATGATAAGGCCATTGAGGCCATCCGGGATTTAGTCCGTAAAGCGGATGAGCAGATTGGTTGTGTTCCTGCTCATCGTATTACGGGGACGCAACTAACCTCCACGTTGGGCATTGGTATCCCCGGCTCTATGTCCCCAGAGACAGGGCTTGTACGGAACTCCAACGCAACATGGCTGAACAACCATCCCTTTAAGCGGGATGTGGAGGAAAGCCTTGGCCGCCCTGTGCGGGTGGAAAATGATGCGAATTGTTTTGCCCTTTCCGAAGCGGCCGATGGTGCGGGGGAAGGCTATGCCACGGTGTTGGGTGTTATTATCGGCACCGGCATGGGTGGAGGCATTGTTGCTAATGGCCGTATTCTCCCCGGGCGGCATCATATTGCTGGGGAATGGGGCCATATTCCTCTGCCATGGGCTAAGCAAGAAGATTTCCCGATGCGGAAATGCTTCTGCGGGAATGAGGGATGTCAGGAGCGTTATCTCTGTGGCCCGGTCCTTGGGGCGGAGTGGAAAGGCGAAGGCAATCGCTCCCCTAATGGGATTGAGGAAGCCGCGCGTAATGGTGATGAGGCCGCGATTCGCGCATTAGACCTTTATATGGATCGTTTTGCGCGGGCCTGCGCACAGGCTGTGAACTTCCTAGACCCAGATGTGATTGTGTTGGGTGGTGGGGTGTCTAACTTAGCCTGCATTTATGAGCGTGTGCCGAAATTGCTGCCACGTCATGTTATCACGTCACCTTGCACAACCCCGATTGTGCAGAACCGCCATGGCGATAGCTCTGGCGTGCGTGGTGCGGCATGGCTGTGGGATGTGAGTGAGAGCGGCGTGACGCATACATAGTAAGTCGGACTAAACGTACCAGCGTCATTTTATAAAAAACCGCCCGTTCTGTTATAGAGCGGGCGGTTTTTTATGAGCTTGCTCTGCCAGGGGGGGCAGAGCAGTGCGTCCGTTATATTAGACGGAGTAATACATCTCAAATTCAACAGGGTGAGGTGTATGCTCAAAGCGATACACATCCTGCATCTTGAGGGTGATGTAGCTCTCAATCTGATCCTTGGTGAAGACATCCCCTTCCAGCAAGAAGGCGTGGTCGGTCTTCAAGGCTTCCAAAGCTTCACGCAGGGAGCCGCAGACCGTTGGGATCATGTTCAGCTCCTCAGGGGGAAGCTCGTAGAGGTCTTTATCCATCGCTTCACCCGGATGGATTTTATTGCGGATACCATCCAAGCCTGCCATCAGCATGGCACTAAAGGCGAGGTAAGGGTTCGCTGTTGGGTCGGGGAAGCGAACCTCCACACGTTTTGCTTTGGGGCTCGTTGCATGGGGGATACGACAAGAAGCCGAACGGTTAGCAGAGGAATAAGCCAGCAGCACAGGGGCCTCAAAGCCCGGGATCAGACGCTTGTAAGAGTTGGTGGAAGGATTGGTAAAGGCATTAAGAGCCTTGGCATGTTTGATAATCCCACCGATGTAATACAAAGCTTCATCAGAGAGGTCAGCATAGCGGTTACCAGCAAAAAGCGGCTTGCCATCCTTCCAAACGGATTGATGAACATGCATGCCTGTGCCGTTATCACCATAGATAGGCTTTGGCATAAAGGTTGCTGTTTTGCCGTAGGAATGAGCCACATTATGCACGCAATATTTGTAAATCTGCATAAAGTCAGCAGATTTAACAAGTGTTGCAAAAGCCGTGCCTAATTCATGCTGGCTGCGGGCGACTTCGTGATGGTGTTTTTCAATCGGCAGGCCCATCTCACCCATTGTGGCGAGCATTTCGGCGCGTAGGTCGCTTTCACTATCAACCGGTGGGACGGGGAAATAACCGCCTTTACGGGCAGGGCGATGGCCCATATTCCCTTCAGGATAATCTTTCATGGAAGCTTCTGGCCCCTCGATGCTGTCGAGGTGGTAGGAGCCGTAATTCTCCCCCGTACCAAAGCGGACACTATCAAAGATGAAGAACTCTGCCTCTGGGCCAAAGAAGGCGGTATCCCCAAGGCCACTTTTTTTGAGGTATTCTTCCGCTTGTTTGGCTGTAGCGCGTGGGTCGCGGTTGTAATAGCCGTTGGTTTTTGGGTCGATAATATCGCAGATGAGGATGAGCTGAGGGCGGGCGGAGAAAGGGTCCACCACAGCGGTCTCAGGGTCGGGGAGAAGGACCATGTCGGATTCATTGATGGCTCTCCACCCTTGGATGGAGGATCCATCAAACATGAAGCCGTCTGTAAAACTATCTTCCTCAATCGTGCGGACAGTCTGTGTGGTATGCTGCCATTTGCCTTTTGTGTCGGTAAAGCGGAGGTCGACAAACTCAATGCCATGCTCTTCAATCAGCTCAAAAACACGCTTGATGGCGGCTTTTTGAGGGGAAGGGCGTTGTGTGGAAGGAGTGGATGCTGGTTTTTTCGCCATGGCTGCATGCCTCGCATATTTTGGACTGATACCAAAACGATTACGGGACAAAGAGCCTTCTGTCGAGTGTTTGCGTATAAACTTCCTTTTATGAGACAATTTCGCTCCTACTTTTTATAATATTTGCAATTCTAGGCTAAAAAGCCCATTTGGTGGTCATGTCTAACGCCTCACCCCTACAAATATCCGATGCCCTCTTTTTTCATGATGGTTTTTCATGGAATCACGATGACGTGAACAAACAACTCACCCATAGTCTTGCTGGCATGGATGATGGGGAATTGTTTCTCGAATATCGTGAGGATGAAACGCTTGGGCTGGAGAATGGCCTATTGCGGAATGTTGGCTTTACGCAATCTTCTGGTTTTGGGTTGCGTGGCGTTGTGGGGAGTCAGACCCTCTTTTCCCATTCGGACCTTTTGGGGATGGACTCGTTACAACGCGCGGCAGAAGGGTTCCGTCATATAGAGGTTGCGGCGTTACCACCCACCAACTCTGCCCCGCAAGGTACTGTATCAGGGGTGGATAGACGGCATGAAATAGCCTTGTATAGCGGGACGCATCCGCTAGAGGGGAGCCGCTTTGCCCAGCGGGCGGATTTATTGCGCGAGATTGACGCGTATGGCCGTGGGCTAGATAGCCGGGTCGTGCAAGTAAATGCCACATTGAACACGCAATGGCAGGTCGTACGGATTCTTCGCCCTGAGGCTTTGTGCCGTGGGGAGACTGGCCCGCTGGTGGATATTCGCCCGCTTGTGCGGTTGGATATTTCCGTGATGGTGGAGCAAGGAGGACGGCGAGAAAGTGGGCGTATGGGCCAAGGGGGCCGTTATGCGCTGGCCCGTTTGATGGCACCATCTTGTTGGCAGGCGATGACGCAAGAAGCCTTGCGGGAGGCTTTGGTGAATCTGGAGGCCGTTGCAGCCCCAGCGGGGGAGATGCCCGTGGTGCTAGGGGCTGGCTGGCCTGGTATTTTGTTGCATGAGGCCGTAGGTCATGGGTTGGAAGGGGATTTCAACCGGAAAGGGACATCCGTTTTCTCCGGCTGTGTGGGCCAGCGCATTGCCGCGCCGGGCGTTACGGTGTTGGATGATGGGACATTGCCAGAACGCCGGGGGTCGTTAATGATGGATGATGAAGGCACCCCGACAAGACGCACTATGTTGATTGAGGATGGCATTCTGCAAGGCTATATGCAGGACCGGCTCAATGCTCGTTTGACGGGTGTTGCCCCTACGGGCAATGGGCGGCGTCAATCTTATGCGCATGCGCCTATGCCGCGTATGACCAATACCATCATGGCAGGCGGTCAGGCCTCGGAGGAGGAGATGATTCGCTCCACCAAAAGAGGGCTTTATGCGCGTAATTTTGGCGGTGGGCAGGTTGATATTACCTCCGGCAAGTTCGTCTTTGCGGCGTCAGAGGCTTATATGATTGAGGAGGGACGCATTACAGCCCCTGTGCGTGGTGCTACTTTGATTGGTAGTGGTGCCGATGTCATGCAGCAAATCAGTATGATTGGGCCAGAGATGGCATTAGACCCCGGTATAGGGACATGCGGTAAGGCGGGGCAGGGTGTGCCTGTTGGTGTGGGGCAGCCGATGATAAAAGTGAGCGGGCTGACCATCGGCGGAACGGCCACTTAGAATCTTTTAAAAACAGTATATTACGGTGTGTTATTCTGTGTGTTCTTCTTTTTAAGAGGGCATAGATAAAACAAATGGAATATGTTTCAGATATAAATATTTCTCATTACACTATTGCAAAGTATCTTTTTGCTGTCGTAATGTTTTTGCATCAACAATTTTTGATGGTGCATCGCTATGAAGAAGTCCGTGCGTTACGCAGCCCTTCTCTCCAGCCTCGTGGCAGGCACGTATAGTGTCTCTGCACAACTTTATGCTGCAGATGTAGCAGGGGCTACTAGCGTTGGCACCATGGCTGATGAAAAGACGAAGTCTGCTAAAAAAGCAGACAAAACAGCCCAAACGGCACCTTCTGGGGGAGCAGCGCAAGTAGCTGCACCAAAGCCACTTGCTACAGAGAGTGCTGAAAAACCAGCCTCTAAACCATTGCCAGAGCAGTGGTATACGGGCTCGCTTTACTCCCCTTCTCCTGCTTTGCCTGTCCCGGGGATGATTGCGGTGGAGCCGTATGTAGCAGCTGGTTTACCTGCTGGTGCGTTTGACTCCAATGGTCACTTAAATACCCGCAAAGGGGCGGGGGGACAGCACTCTATTAGTCAGTTCTCCTTGGCAAAATATGGGATTACCGACCATCTGTCGATCTATCTATTGCCGACTTATAGCTATAGCTGGGGTGACCATCAAAAACATTCCGGTTTGAAGTTTAATGACCTTCCGGTGGAGTTTCAGTATCGTTTAACGCCGCATTATACGCCATCCATTACGCTTTATTTTGGTGTGAATACCCCAACAGGGGATTATAAAAACCTCTCCAATGCATCAGAGGGTGTGGGGCAAGGTGTTTGGGCGTTGCGTTACGGTGTGCATAGCCAGTTTGCGCTTCCTTTCTTTAAGCATGCGATGCGTGTGCGTCTTTGGGCGCAGGTGCGTCACCCCGTGGCTAGTACAAAACTGCGGAACATTACTAGCTATGGGACAGAAAAAGGCTTCACAGGCCGCGGCCATGCTGGCCCATATGGGAATGAAGGTGGCTCTGTAGAGCTAGGGATTACAAAAAAATGGGTCTTTGCTTTAGACCTGTACCATGTTTGGTCCACGTCTAATTCGGTAAATGGATATAACCGTTATACGAATAAAAATATCCATTATCGGACAGGTTGGTCCGGTGCGTTTAACGTAGGCCCGGGGATTGAATATAACTGGACGTCAAGCATTGGGGGAATCGTTGGTGTGATTCTACCGGTGGCAGGGCATAATACGTCTCGTTCTATTTCCCCACAGGTTGCGGTGTTCGCTGTGTTTTAATGACATGGTGATATTGGTGAAAGCCCCCCCGTTTAACATAAAACGAGGGGGTTTTTGTATTAGGCATGTGTTAAGAAGACTAATTTGAAGACAATTTTAAAGATAAAAGGGATCCCATATTGGATAGCGAGTAATAAAATCAGAGGTGAAAAATCCATCATCCCGGTAGAAGGTAGGATATTACGAATGGGCTGCAATACAGGCTCTACTAACCGAGCTAGCATCTCAACAAGGCCCTGTATAAAACTGTTAGAGCGGATATCAATGACACCAAAGCCAACTGCCATGGTGGCTAAGCAATAAGCAAGGATGATCCATGTATAAATATCCAGCACCATCAAAATAAGATTGACGATAAACATATAAAGATTAGCGGCAGTCATAAAGGGGTGTGTTCCTGATTTTACAAGCTAAGTGTCTCTCACCTAGCAGATTTCCTCAAAGCTGGCGATGTGGCTATTTAGCCTCTTTTACCTTGACAGGTAAGAGCCTACATGGTGTTTAGAGGGCAGACATCATGGGGCTATAGCTCAGTTGGGAGAGCGCCTCGTTCGCAATGAGGAGGCCAGGGGTTCGAATCCCCTTAGCTCCACCATGATTTTCCTTTTTGATAAATGGTCTGTTTTGGTAAGGGTGGGCGACTACACGCCATCGCCCTCCTCCTTTTTGTGCAGGAGAAGGACGATCGAGGGTTGTTATGGTGTTGTTGGGATAGAGCGGGAAATGTGATCCGCCAGTTGCACGACAAGGTTGCGCATAAGGGCTGCGACATCCGCATCTGTTTTCGCTGGCCCCTCTGTAGAGAGATGAACAATATTTTGTTCAATGGGTTTTGCTGCATCACGCGGGACAACAGCCCAATGAGCATTCAATACAGCATGGCCATTTATATCAATATCAAACTCTGAAATTGCGATAATCACACGCATATTTGCTGCTTTGACCAAAGGTTGATCGGTAAAGAGCATATGCGGTTGGGTGGCAGCGATCTCGTTCGTAATAAGGTCGGTCACACCAAGGGAGAGACGTGTCACCCATCGTGCATTTGGGCTGCGGCGAATCTCCTCTCCATTACGGGAGATGATGTCCTGGCAATCCAGATAATCAGGCATGACGACGCGGTCGATGGCGACGATGGTCGCATGAGGAGATACTTGGAAGGACTTATTATCGCTATGAGCAGGAATCCCCAATGTATAGAGGCGCAAAGCAGGGGAAGAGCAGCCAGCAAGGAGAGCGCAGCCCCCTAAAAGGGCGAGAGCGGTGCGACGGAAAGGAAACATCATGGCTTACGTCCCATAAGTAGAAGTTGAGGGTTACGTTCCACATCGCTTGCAAAACCGCGAAGCGAGGCCGCTGTCACAGCAATATCACGCAAGGCGGCATCAAGATTGGCGCGGTCGGCAGAACGCTCTGAAAGGATATCCTGCAAGGCGTTCAGCGTTTTTGTGGCTGAGGAGAGGGTGAGATGCAGGTCTGTCCCACGTTGGTCTAGCTCACTCGTGCCAGCATCAAGGAGGTGATTCATTTTCAGCAACGTTTCATCTAGCTGCGTATGGAGGTCCTTGATTGTATCGGTTGCGGCGATGGCCGTATCCTGAGCATGGTCAATCAAAGGCGGTAATTTCTGACGGAGCGTTTCGCTTAATGCGGTAATGGATAGGAGAGCCGTATCAGCATGTTGGCTGATATCCTTGATAGGAATTTGCTCTAGCGTGTTTTTCAATTTCTCCATAGCCGATAAGCGTACGGGAATTTCAGGAAGCTCTGTAATCCGAGGATGAAAAACAGCAGGGACAGATTTGTCGAAATCAAGCTCAATATCGGACTGCCCGGTGACAAGGCTTTGCAGATTTAACCCAGCGCGTAGACCATTATCAATCATCTCTTGGAAGCTGACACGGGTTTGTCCCGGTACGTCGCGGACAACGTGCATTTGTCCGGGTTCCAACGTGATAATGACAGGGATATAGGCTTTCCGGTCCGCAGGATCGAAATGCAGGGTAATGCTTTTTACTGAGCCGACCTTCACACCACGAAAATTAACCGGTGCCCCTACAGAGAGGCCGGAGATGGAGTTTTGGAACACCACAGCAACATCTTTAGATGAAGAAAAAAGCCTTAAATGCCCAAATGTCATGATGATGAAGAGAAGCAGCACGCTGCCAAGGATCACAAACGCGCCGATTTGGGTTTTTTTGTTTGTGCTATCAGACATGCTGTTCGGCCTTCTGTTCTGTCTGGGAAGGGATGGTGGCAGAGCGGTGCATAAAGGCTGTCACCTCCGGAATCGTACAATTATCAAGTAGCGCACGTGGCGAGCCATGGGTAATGGGTCTGTGCGTTTTTGCATCTAAGAAGATGCCATCATCAGCGATGGTAAGGAGGCTTGGAAGCTCGTGGCTTACAATCACAATTGTGGCGCCAAGCCCATCGCGTAAGCTGAGGATAAGATCATCCAAACGGGCAGATGTAATGGGGTCTAACCCAGCGGATGGTTCATCAAAAAATAAAATATCAGGCTCTAGGGCAATGGCACGGGCAAGGCCAGCACGTTTGCACATACCGCCGGATATTTCATAAGGGAAAAGATCAATAGCATGTTCCATACCCACAAGACCAAGTTTGAGGCGGACCAGCTCGGTAATTTCATCTGGGGTGAGAGAGGTAAACATCTCTAAGGGGAGGGCAACATTCTCCCCAACAGTCATGGAGCTCCACAACGCTCCACCTTGGAAGAGAACACCATAGCGGCGATTAATAGCCGTACGACGGTCATCAGGTTGAGCCCAATAATCCTCTCCCCCAACCATAATTTGCCCAGCTGTTGGGCGGAGCAGGCCGACGATGCTACGAAGCAATGTGCTCTTCCCGCAACCAGACCCGCCCATAACCGCAAAGATGGAACCACGCTTAAGGTCGAAAGAAACTTCCTGTTGGATGATCTTTGGCCCGAAGGATAATTGTAAATTACGGACGGAGATGAGTGTTTCTTGAGCAGACATCAATCAGATCCCGATGGCATTAGCGATGATAGCAAAAACAGCATCTAAAGCGATGATGCCAACAATGCCGATAACAACGGCGCGTGTGGCTGCAATACCGACATCTGCCGCACTACGCCCTGCCTTTAGGCCAACGCGGCAAGCAGCGAGTGCTATAAAGGCGGCAAAGAAAAGTGATTTAATAAACCCAAAAATAAACTGATTGAGGTCAACACCATCAAAAGTGGCTAACCAATATCCAACAGGAGAGATATCCATCATACTCATGGAGACGACAAAGCCACCAAATATGGAGACTACCGTGCCATAAAGGTATAGCAACGGCATCATGATCACGAGGGATAGGATGGAAGGAAGTAAAATATAACCAGAGACAGGAATCCCCGTTACTTGCAGGGCGTCAATTTCCTCATTGCCGAGCATAGTAGAGATGCGCGCAGCATAAGCCCCACCTGTACGGCCTGCCATGATGATGGCTGTCATAATGGCAGAAATTTCACGCGCAGAGGCAATACCCACTAAGTTGGTGACGTAAATCTCTGCTGCGAATTTGCGTAGCTCAATTAATCCTACAAAGGCTAGAATAGAGCCAACAAGGAAATTCACAATACTCACAATTAAGAGCGCAGAGGGACCAGCGTTCCATATATCGACGAGGAGATCCTTAAGGCGCATGGCACTTTTACCATGCATAGCACGCGCTGCCCCACGGGCAACGTCCATCGCTAGGGATGCCATAGTGCCAACTTCTGTCAGACTATTAAGGCATTTACCCCCCATACGAGATAGGAGACGCTCTTTATTTTGTGGACGTGGCGTAACTTCGGGCGGCTTGTCTGGTAAGAGAGCAAGTAGCCGCTGTGCTGAGGCTGGTAGGCTTTTCTCATCCAGTGGCAGTGATACTTGCGAGGCGGCTCGTTTTACACTCCATAAAAAAGAGATGAGACTAACATCCCAGTTTTGGAGAGCAGACGTATCGACAATAAGAGTTTTGCCAACAGTAGAGGAGGCTGAAGAGAAACCATCCTGTGGAAAACGCGCACCATTTTGTGTGTGAATGTCCCATGTACCTTTGAGGGCAAGACACAGAGTATCCTTACTCTCTTGCAGAGACCAAGAGGGAGCAGAGGATGATGTCTGAGGCATGGCGCGAGCACGCGTCTCCGTCATGGGCATAAAACCGATCCTTGATGTGCCTTGGGCATGATCCAGTGTATGGAATGCACCATTCTTATGCCGGTAAAGCGTCTCATGAACGGACCCTATAACAAATTTTTGTTAAAAGCGAGGGGGAGGAGGAAGAGGGTGTAAGATTTTGTCTATGATTTTGGGTGGTTTTAGAAGATAAATTATTCATGGGCTGCATAAAGGCGAAGATGCATTTTTCGACCATTGGAATAATTAACCCCTTCAAATTGATCATAAAGAATCAAGGTTGTTCCAAATTGGGCGAATGTTTTTTGGAAAATAGGCTCATCTCGTTTGTCTATGAGGGCGAGAGCACAGCGGGCGTTATCATGTAGGGTTTGTGCTGCTTGTATGGGGGAGAGGCTATGTGTTGCTCCCCCTGTAAGGAAGATAAGGCTTGGTTCTTTATAAGAGGGGGAGAGTAAGGGGCTCTCTTGGCAGGGGCGGAGCTGCTCAAAACTGCGGGCAATATGAGGGGCAAGTTGGATACTATTGAGATGGGGGATTAAACAGAGGAACACGCCCATCTCACTTATCAAGGCGGCTCCTATGGAGCAGTAAGCGCCTTCACGCCAGCGTTGTTTCCATAATAACCATCCAGTGGCTGCTATTAATGGGAGGCTACCGCATAGTGGGAGGTAGGTATCGGTAAAAATGCGGCCTTCCATGTGATAGAGCAGCAAGGGGACTGCCGCTGATAAGAGACACCCAACACCCAGCCAGAGAGAGGCATAAACCCCAAGGCCTAAACGTGCCCATAATGTACGAAGTGGGATAAAAGGCCATTTTAGTAGGCTTGCTGCGGTGAGGATGGCGATAGCAGGATAGGTGGGAAGAACGTAATGGGGCAGCTTGGTTGCTAAACATTCAAAAAACAACCAATGGGGAATAATCCAACAGAGGAGGAAGGTTGTATTTGTCTGATGCCGTCTTTGCCAGATGGCCGGAATGGCACGTACGACATATAAAGCGCAGGGCCAGAAGGCGAATAGGAAGGTAAGTACATAATAACCGGGGGGGAAGCCATGTGCTTCTTGCGCGTTAGCGACTTTCCCGAGCAAATTATGCCCTATGGCACGGCGGAAGAATTCACCATGGCTGACCCAAGCAATGCTAAGGCACCAAGGAAGCACGATGGCTATGCTGATCATCCATCCCCATCGGGGTTGTAATTGTCGCCACACAGCGAGGCTGCGTGTGGTTAGACATAGGGCAAAGAGTGTCCCAAAGCTTGGAATGAGGATGATAGGGCCTTTGAGCATTAACCCAATGCCTAAGCCGCACCAATAAAGGCATGAATAGCGAGCGGGTGTTTTGCGTCCCGCGCGAGCATCGTCAAAATGGCGGAGGAGAAGGGCTTGTACGCATAAAATATTGAGGAGGAGGACACTATCAATCGTGGCCATCCGGCTTTCCGCCGTAAAAAGGGGAGCAACAAGGAGAAAGCCAGCAGCTAACAGCCCCGTATGTTTGTCAAAAAGACGTGCGCCAATCCATGCTGTGAGAAGAATGCTGCCTATGCATGCGAGGAGGCTGGGGATTCGATAAGGCCATGCCTTATGGCGTAATGTGGTATTGTGCGTGATAAATTCTACTGTTTTGACAGCTCCAGCCTCCAACCAATAGATGCCGATTGGTTGATGATAGCGAGGTTGGTCTTGGAAGCGGATATCAAGAAAATTACCTGATGCAAGCATTTGCGCGGTGGCTTGCATATAGCGGGGCTCGTCCCTGTCTAAAGGGGGGAGGCTGAGCCGCCCTGGTAGGGCTACGAGGAAAGCGACCAAGCCGAGCAGAATATAATGACGGAAAGAGAGGGTCATGAAGAAGCTGGGCTTGTAGGGAGGTCAGAGTTCTATAAACGGTGGGGGGCGGTGCGTCCGTTTGCGGAGCCACAATACGCCTAAGAGGTCTCGAATACCAACAAGAGCGCGATTCATATTATTATATTTGGAGTAACCATGCAGCCGCGCGCGATGTTGTGTGGCTATACAGATGAGAGGAGCACCATAGCTTTGCATCAAAGCGGGTAGGAAACGGTGCATACCCTCAAAATGGGGCAGGGAGAGGAATAACTCCCGCCGGAAGAGCTTTAGAGGCCCACCTGTATCGGGACAATTATCGTGTAGCAGCCGTTGGCGGAGGGTATTTGCAAACCATGTGGCAAAACGGCGGGAAGGGGGATCGCGTCGTTTACAACGAACCCCAACAACCAGCGGGAAGGGGGCATTATCTTGTTCTGTGGTTTCGTATGGCTGGACGGCCAAAAGCATAGTCTTAATAAAGGCGGGGTCATCTTGGCCATCGCCATCCATGGTTGCGATCCATGGAGCACGCGCAGCACGGATGGCCGTACGCAGTGCTGTGGATTTCCCTAAACGGTTAGGGTGCGCTAGAATGCGCAAATTGGGAAGCAGATGAGCCCTAGCTTCTAAGAGTTTTTGTTGGGTGTTATCTGTGCTGCCATCATTAACGAAAATAACTTCCGCCGAAGGGAGCTCTTTTAAAGCAGAGCGGATCTCTTCGCAGACAGGCAGAATATTGTCGCATTCATTAAAAACGGTAACAACGACAGCCAGTAAGGGACTGTATGGCTTACTGGCTGTCATTATGTCGTATCTTATGCAGCTTTATCACCAAGGGCCTGCGGAAGTTGTTTTAATCCATCGGTGATGAGCTTATGGGCAAGGTCGGTATCTTCCGTAATTTGTTGACGAAGGATATCCTTTGCCGCAGCAAGGGCTAGAGCCGTCGCTTGCTCACGAATATCACGGAGAGCCATTTGCTCGGCCACATGGATGCGCTCGCGGGCCATTTTCTCATGCCGTGCGACCATATCATCCACATCACGTTCAGCTTGAGCACGCAGATTTTGAGCCTCTAGGCTGGATGACGCGATGAGTTGCTGTGCCTCTTCCTGCGCGTGTTTGAGATCACGCTTAGAATCTTCAAGCATTTGCTCTGCTTCACGCCGAAGGCGCGTTGCCTCATCTAAGTTTTTGCGGATTTCATCTGCGCGTTCATCAAGCTTGGAGGTTATAACCGCCCATAGCTTCCGTCCGAAAATGACAAAAAACAGAACGAAGGCGAGAGATGACCAAAAGCGGGGTTCATGCAACATGATCATCTCCTGTAACGTGAGCGCGCTCTACAGCAGAAGCGATCGTTTGATGATCGGCTTTGCCGACGAGATGCTCCACAAGTGCGGTAGCCGTACTCGTAGCAATCTCATTAACATGGCTGAGAGCTTTGCTGCGGGATAGCGCGATGCGAGACTCGGCGTTCTGAATCTCTGCGTTAAGGCGTGCCATTGTTTCGTGTACCTGCTGTTGAATATTCTTTTTAGCAGAATCACGAATCTCTTGGATGATGGCATGAGCGTCATCAAAAGCTTTATCTCGGGCTTCACAGAGTTCATGCTGGGCTTGGTCCGCATTTTGCTTAGCACGGCGGGCAAGGTCCAAGTCGCTTTTGATGCGTTGATCACGTGCTTTGAGCACATTAGCGACACGCGGCAGCGCAGAACGGCTCAATAGCAAGTAGAATATGAAGAAGATAATGGCACCCCAGACCACCTGGCCCTGTACGTAAGGGTCATTAAAGTGGAGCTGGGGCATGCCTTCTGCCACGGCCCGGCCCGGCAAGGCCGCAAGGGGGGCAGCGGCAGACAGGAGGAAACGAGGCGTAAGGCGCATTGGTCCTGCCCTCAGACGAAGAGAATAAGGAAGGCGATTAGCAGAGCAAAGAGAGCGATAGCCTCTGTCAGGGCGAAGCCAAGCATACCCAGGCCGAACACATGCGGACGGGAAGCGGGATTGCGGGCGATGGAGTTTACCAAAGCAGCAAAGATGTTACCGATACCAGCACCAACACCGGCGAGAGCAATCACGGCAAGACCGGCACCAATCTCACGAGCGGGATGAAGAAGATCCATGGTTCAGCTTCCTTTATAAGGACAGGACAAAGAGAAACGTGGAGACATATCGCCCATGTTAATGAGCAACAGCCTCACGCAGGTAAATGCAGGTAAGGATGGCAAAAACATAAGCCTGTAAAAGCCCTACCAGCAGCTCAAGTGCCGTCAAAGCAATGTTGAGTACAACAGGGGTAATTGCCAGCACATCGCCGACAACGCCAAGACCGGCAAGCATGATCGTAAAACTTGCAAAAACCTCCAGCAACACATGCCCAGCAACCATATTCGCAAAAAGACGAATGGATAGGCTGATAGGCCGGGAGATGTAGGAGAGGATCTCAATAGGGACAAGCAGTGGAGAAAGAGCCATCGGGGCTCCCTCGGGCATGAAGTGCTTAAAGAAATCCAACCCTTGAACCCGTAAAGAGGTCACGATGCAGAGGATGAACACGGCCATTGCCATCGCCAGCGTAACAACAATATGGCTGGTGAAGGTAAAAGAGAAAGGCAACAGGCCGATGTAATTCCCCGCGAGGATGAAAAAGAAGAGCGCAAATACAAAGGGGAAAAAGTTCGTTC
This sequence comes from Bombella saccharophila, assembly GCF_026385475.1. GTDB lineage: Bacteria > Pseudomonadota > Alphaproteobacteria > Acetobacterales > Acetobacteraceae > Bombella > Bombella saccharophila. The sequence continues at coordinate 20,099 of NZ_JANIDW010000002.1, read as the reverse complement.
CAGCTTCTCCGATAGTATCGACGGCTAAACCGTGGATGAAGTCGTAGCTTACTTCAGCCGCAGCTTGCAGACGGCCCGGGACAACAGCCTTGGGTTTCATCCCGATATAAAGGAATGCCAACACAACAGCGGCAGAGATCACCATAAATAGCGGGGATTGGGACAGCTTCAGTGTCTCACCGAAGGAACCCAAAATCGGATGCAGTTCAAACTGCCCGAGCGCGTCAATCTTCGATCCGCTGGCCACGCTGGTCTCTCCCGTTTTTATGTGCCCCCGTAGCAGGGACATCTGAAACATTCACAATACGCCAAACATTCCGAAAGCCGGCTGCCATGCCAAGCATGGTGAACACAATCATAAACACAGGCTTGCGTCCTGTCCATTGGTCAAGTTCATAACCAATACCTAAACCGACGACAACACCAGCAATAAGGTCGCTTGCAATACGGAAGGCCATTCCCAATGCAGAATCTTCGGATAAGGCAGCTGTTTTTTTGGGGGTGTTTTTTGGGGTCAGCTTTTGCTCCATATGAGCAAGGCGCTCATCAAACTGGCTAGCTTTGGTTGTGTCGTGGTGACTCACGCTACAATACCCCAAAACGCCCCGCATTATTGCGGGCCGAATGGAAGAAGCTAGACAGGGCTACGTCATTCTGTCAACGCTGCGCATGCATCCCTCCTGCCCGCTGAGCGAAGAGCTGTTAATTTCCTGTGGAAAATCAGCCTTTAACTTACAAGACGTAACGTGTGATTTTTAGAGCGGGATGATGGTTTATGCTGCTCCGGGCCAAATGGAAGCATAGGGGGAGCTTTGGGCTCATCATGGGGCTCTGCTGGGGCATCGGGCATGCGCTGGCCTAGATAAGCATCCGATAACGCACGGAAGGCATAATCCAGCATGGATGTTGCATAACGAGCAACATCATCGCCCTCAACCGTGCCGCACGCACCGAAGCGAGAATAAGCAAATTGCTCCACAAAAGTATTTAAAGGCACGCCACATTGCAGACCGATGCTAACAGCCTGACTAAAACATTCCATAAGGCCCCGTGCCATGGGGCTTTCACGCGGTGGGGTAAGGGAGAGCGCGGCGAGGCTGCCATCTTCAAATTCGCTCGTTCTCATAAAGAGGCGATGCCCACCAATGGAGGTGCGTTGGCTAAATCCACTTTGGCGCATTGGTAAGGGGCGGCGGACGCCACGGCCTAGCTTATCTTTTAGGTCATCTATTTCAGGCTCTGGTAAAGCAGGGAGATGATCACAAAAAGGAAGGACAGCCTCATGCATACGAGCATGAGCTTCCGCTCCTGCGGGATGAAGGGGGTTTTGCCCATCTAGCACAAGGGCTAAGGCAGATTCTGGCGAAAGCCCTTTATGAGCAAGGCGGTTTAAGGTGGAGGCCCGTAAGGTACCATTAGGGCCGACAAGCGAGAAGATAGGCCCGATGCCACAGGCTTCGACATCTAAGAGAGCATCAACCGCCCCGGGGGTGGAGAAGCCTGTCTCAAGAGGGGCAAGGCCTGTGATACCCTGCGTTGCGCTGCTAATGGCTATGGCTGTTTTTTCGATATCTGGAAATTGTGGGCACTCAAAACATGTTGCTGGCTTTGAGGTGCCCGAATGTGTGATGAGGCGCGTAAGCTGGCTTATGGCCTTTGCAAAATCACGCCCTTCTGGGCTGTCATAATCCATACCGAGAGCAGCAAGGCAGGCATCAAGGTCGGTCAATAAGAGGAGGCCAACAGGGGTATTATCGTGATGGAAAGGGGCTGGGTCATCAAAAAGGGGCAATTCCCCGCTACGATAAGGCCGTTGCGCTGCGTCTAAACGTCTCAGACTATCGCAAGCGAGTTTTAAGCAGGCGGCGAAATGTTCAGTGGCGAAAAGACCATCTTGTACAAAGCTTGATAATTTAACGATAAAACCAGCCTGCTCGTCGGGGTCAGCACGCCATAAAGCGGCATTGGGAGCCATATGTTGCATAAGGAGCAAGCAGGACAGGCTGCGCCCAATGGATGATGTTTCCTCTGCACTATGAGGCAAGGGTGGTGTGGAATCTATGAGGTCAACCCATCGTGCAGCTTCGGTAGCAAGGCGGAGTGCCCCGCCCTCCGTTGTCGTGAGTTGGATGAGTGCCTGAGCGGCATCATCACTCCATACAGAGGGAATGGTGACCGAACGCAGGTTTGCGCTGTCCGGGTCTATGCTTGTTTGTAGCGTTCTCATATGAACGCCATTCCAGTGAAGATGCGCTTTCATAGGGTTAAATTTAGTGGGGAACTTGTAAGGAGGGAACCATCATCAAAAGGGGATAACGGGCATAAGCTGCTGAGAAAGCGGGGATATAGGGGATAACTTTTTAGCGGTGAGGGGTAGAGAAAAAAATAGCAGCATATGTGCATGGTATTGGACGTAGCACGTGGAGTCCGCTAGAGCGTTAGAGATCATGCTATGTGTAATGGGTTTATGGCAGGAAGGGGAATGTAATGGCTTTGGGTAGCGCGGGTGATATGTCTATAAGGCGAACAGGGCGAGACCGGCTAGAGCTTGTTGTCGGACTAGTGGCAGTGGCCATATTAGCTGTATTGATTGTTATAGCCTTTATTGGGCGGCAGCATCCGCAGGACCAAGGTTATCCACTTCATGCTGCTTTTAGTCATATTGATGGGCTAGGCGTAGGCTCCGACGTACGTCTAGCGGGTGTGACGGTTGGCCATGTGCGGCATTTGCAGGTGGACCCGCATAATTTTCAAGCAGATGTTACCTTCACAGTTGCGCCGAATATTCAATTACCTGCTGATAGTGGCGCCATTATTACCTCGGACTCCTTATTGGGGGGGAAATATATCGCTCTTACCCCAGGGGGGGAGACGTCTATGCTTAAGGCAGATGGTGTGATTGGGGAAACGCAAGGGGCGATTAGTTTGGAGCAACTCCTGAGCAAGTTTATTTTCTCCGTCACAGATTCGTTGCAGAAAAAGACACCACCTAGCGCAGCGCCCTCCGCAGGGAGTGATGCTGCCCCTGCGCATGTGGCTCCAGGACCGTGACATTACCTTTAGAAGCACAAGAATGGCTCGATGGTGGTGGTCTGCCTATTCATTGTACGAGCAAGTTGCGTGTTCTGCGTGAGAATGAAGAGGAATTAAGGCAGGTTATAAAAGAGGCTTGCATGGATGCTTTACTGATGGGTGTGGCTCCGGGTTATTTACGCCAGCGTATGGAGCAGCTCATGGCCGAAATGTTGAGTGAAGCCGTAAAGAGTGACAGCAGAGCAGGGGCTGCTGGTGGGGAGGCGTTGGGGAATGATGATTAGTATAGAGTCGGTAAAGCTGCATCTGCGGGGGATGATGGCGTGCCTTGTGGGGAGTGTGCTAGGTGGGGGACTTCCTGCTCTCCATGCTGAGGGTGTGCGTGCTGTAGCCCCTCCTGCGATGTATCCCGCAACAAGTTGGCAGGGGCGTAATCAGGCGGTGATGCGCATTATGCGGCGGTTGGATTCTCATGTCGGGCTTGTCTCGCTGCATGTTGGGGAGGTGGTGCAATATGGCACTTTGTCCTTAACGTTAGAGCGTTGCTTGCAAAAACCTGAAGGCCTTCCCGCCCAAGCCGCAGCGCAGGTAAAGATTGAGGAAAACCAAGAGGCTGGCAGCCCTACATTTGAGGGATGGATGTTTACCAATGACCCCGCTTTAGGGGCTTATGCTGGGGCGTTATATGATGTGCAGGTCGTCTCATGCGATGGTGATGCTGTGGCCCCTATGGTAGGGCCGTTGCCCCATCCATCTGTACCGTCGGTTGCAACAGCAGGGGCCCCACATGTGGAGGCCGATGGCGAGGGCAAGTCCTCCTCTCCCACGGCAGGGCAGAATGTTCATCAAGGGGATAATGGGGCATCTGGGCCCGTCTCTTTATTACCGCCAACACCTGCCCCAGCACCGCAGGCTGGGCAGGGTGAAGGGACGCAGCCCTAAGGGGATGGTGTGAGGGGATGAAGTGCTTTTTCCACCCCATAGGGGTATGGTGGATGGAAGCATCGTGATGTTTATAAAAGAAGGAGAGGGGCATGCTGTTTACGGATAAACAACAGATACGTGCTGTATGGCGTGTTGGAGGGCTTTATATTCTATCCGCCCTCTTTGCTCTTCTTATTGCCTTCATTGCGGAAAATTTCTTGCATATGGTCCCTTGTGAGCTGTGCTTGTGGGAGCGTGGGCCGTGGCGGGTGCTGATAGGGATTGGCGTGTTGGTTCTAGTCTTTTCCCCGCGTTATGCGCGTTGGCTTGCTTGTATAGGGTTGGTGTGTTTGTTGGTGAGTGTGGGGTTAGGTATTTTGCATGTGGGCGTAGAGCATGGGCTTTGGCCCAGCCCCGCGGCGGAATGCCAAGTGACCCCTGTCGAAGCGCATGATTTTAAAGACTGGATGGCACATTTACCCGCTCATCCGACTAAACCTTGCGACCAGCCCGATTACCCGTTGGGTTTGCCTGTGTCACTGACGAGTCTTGCGGCTCTTTATGCGTTTGGTGTGTTTGTTCTCGCACTGTGGGAAACATGGCGGTTATTCCGCTTTGTGCGGCAACAAGTGGACGCATGAGATTATAGATAGCAAGCGCGGGAGAGGCGGTTATGGCTTTAGATGAGTTCTTATGCTTATACCGGCAAGGCTTTGCACGGGTTGCTGCATGTACAACGCCGATTACGCTGGGCGAGCCTCATCATAACGCCATAGTGATTCAGCAATGGTTAGAGCGGTGCCATGAGCAAGCGGTTGCGATTGCGGTTTTCCCAGAATTAGGGCTGACAGGCTATACGTTGGAGGATTTGTTCTTCCAGCAACTGATGTTAGAGCGCAGCCAAGAGGCTTTGTTAGCCTTGGTGGAGCGCACGGCTCACCTCATGAGCGTTGGCATTGTTGGGATGCCATTGCGCTGGGGGGATAGCCTCTATAATTGCGCGGTTATCTTTCATAAAGGCCGTATTTTGGGCGTTGTGCCGAAGATTATGCTCCCACGTTATCGCGAGTTTTACGAAACACGGCATTTCACCAGCGGGGCGGGTTGTTCTGGTACGATCAGGCTTGGTACGCAAGAGGTGCCTTTTGGGGCCGATTTGCTTTTTGAGGCAGAGGATATTGCCGGTTTAACCCTCGGGGTGGAGATTTGTGAGGACCTCTGGGCACCGCAACCACCAAGCGGGGCTTTGGCGGTGGCTGGGGCGACCGTTATTGCGAATCTTTCTGCCTCTCCCGTAACGGTTGGGCGCGCCGAGCATCGCGCTTTATTATGTGCTGCACAGTCTATGCGGACGAGTAGTGCGTATCTTTATGCCGCTGCCACGGTGGGGGAATCGACAACGGACCTCGCATGGGATGGGCAGCTTTTGATTTATGAGGCCGGGGAGTGCCTTGCCCAATCAGACCGTTTTGCCCCGAAAGGGGATATGGTGGTCGCTGATATAGACCTCGACCGTTTGCGGCAGGAGCGACTCCAGACGGGGTATTTCGCATCAACTCAAGCGAAAAACTTTCGCCGGATTCGCTTTGCCGTAAATCCTCCTCTTAAGGATTGGGGGTTAAAGCGTGAGGTGCCACGCTTCCCCTTTGTGCCTTCGCGCCCCGCTTTATGTGAGCAAGATTGCCGGGAAGCATGGAATATTCAGGTCCATGCTTTGTGCCAGCGGTTAAAAGCCGCTCATGCCAAAACAATGATTATTGGCGTGTCAGGTGGGTTAGATAGTGCGCTGGCCCTCTTGGTGGCTGTTAAAGCGGCGGATTGTCTTGGCTGGGAGCGGACGCAAATTATCGCCCGGACCATGCCCGGCTTTGCCACAGGTGGCGAGTCCCTCGCGTTAGCGCATGGCTTGATGGAGAGTTTGGGGGTGCGTGCTGGAGAGCTGGATATCCGGCCGACCGCGCAGGCCATGTTGGCAGCGATTGATCACCCTTATGGGCGTGGCGAAGCTGTATATGACATTACCTTTGAGAATGTACAGGCAGGGTTAAGGACGGATTTTCTTTTCCGTTTAGCCAATCATCATCAAGGGTTGGTCATCGGTACGGGCGATATGTCCGAGCTAGCTTTGGGCTGGTGTACCTATGGAGTCGGTGACCAGATGGCTCATTATAATGTTAATGCGGGCCTGCCTAAGACGCTCATCCAGCATGTGATTCGCTGGGCCTCGGGTCATGATAAGAGCGTATCTCCGGCAGCGCGTGCGGTGTTGGAGTCGATTGTCGCAGCAGAGATTAGCCCAGAGCTTGTGCCGAATCAGGGGCAGGGTGTGCAAAGTACCCAACAAATGATTGGCCCATACGCGTTGCAAGATTTCACGCTTTATTATGTTCTGCGTTATGGATTCGCACCCAAGAAGATTGCCTTCTTGCAATTACATGCGTGGGGCGATGCAAAAAAGGGTGAGTGGCCCCTTAATTACCCAGAGCAAGACCGTATTGCTTATGATCTGCCAACAATCATCCATTGGAGTCGCGTTTTTCTAAAGCGATTCTTTGGCACAAGCCAATTTAAGCGGTCGGCCATGCCTAACGGCCCGAAAGTTGTTGCAGGGGGGAGCTTATCGCCTCGGGGCGATTGGCGTGCGCCATCGGACGGTACGGCGACTCTATGGTCAAAAGAACTTGAATTACTCGAGTCGAACTTATTGTAATTATAAATAGATTTTTAAGAGCATATTGAGTGTTGTATCCGTTTACAGGGACGATAGCTGCCGGAATCTTGCGATTCTCACCCGCAGAATTTGGCGTATAGTTGAGTGCGACATAAAAAAAAGAATCGAAAACAAATTGTTTGTGATTAGTTAATTATTCTGTTACTCATTCATGCGATATGGTGCAGATTGCATTGGCTTTTCTGGCATCTATCTCTCGGTTAGAGGCTTTTGAATTGCCATAATGTTTCCTCAATTCTGACGTGAGGGAGCCATTAAGGTTAGTAATTCTTCCTAGTGCTTAGGAAGGGTGATGAAGCCTCAGTTGAGGGGTAGTTAGTCGCCTGTCTGAGTAAATGTGATCGTGTTGTGTAAGGTGTAGTCTCTTGGCAATTCCAACGATTCCTGGTTCGAATCAGCAGTGTCATGTGTGCCTTCCTGGTCAGGGGGCTCAGTCTCTTGACGCGATGTTCGCAAGCTCATTTCAGTCGCTGCTGGGGCGTTCTGGCCTTGGTGATTATGAAGGTGGGATGTCATCCCTGTCTAATGGTCTGAACAACGGCGTAATTGATTTACGCATGGGGTTCGACGCGGAGGATGATGCACCTCAAGCTAGTTTTCTAGCGGGGCAGGATACTATTTCTGCTGCTGGGGATGGGATTGGTGCGAGTTCTAGCCAGCTTTCGCTTGGTGGGACATTAAGCTTCCTAGGCGGTGTTGGCTCTGGGACTCGTACAGTCGGGGACAATGCTACGATCTTTGGGACGGCCAATAGCGTGTATCATTATGCGCAGCAGGGGACGTCTGGTGAGAGTGTATTCCGCCCTGAGTTTTATGGGAATGCACCAGGGGCTGATAATATCCTCTTCGATGCATCAAATTCTCACCAGTCGCTTGATGCTTTTGCTGGTGTTGGGGATACAATCAAAGGTGGGACTGCTGCCGATACAATTTCGGTGCAGAACACAGTTGATGGAACAAATGCTGGTGCGACGTTGAGTGGTGGTAGCGGGTCTGCCAATCTCTTCCAATTCCTAAATAATAAGGGTGGTCATTACACCATCGCTGATTTTGGGAAGGCCGCTGGCAATCAGGTTGGGCTTAAAGCTACCCAGCAAGAGATTGGTCAGATGTTGGAGCATCAGACTATCACAGGTGGTAATGTGACGGTTGATCTACCGAATGATCAGGGTCAAATCACCTTCTTGGATCAGCAGCAGCTTCATCCAAAAGACTTCCACAAATTCTGATAAAAATCGCCCCTTTAAAAGGGGCGATTTTTTATAGAGTAGTGCATAAAACGCCGCCCTCTAAAGAGGCGGTATTTTTTTGTTTGATTATCTAGGGAAAATATTGGCTGGGGCGGGAGGATTCGAACCTCCGCATGGCGGAATCAAAATCCGCTGCCTTACCGCTTGGCTACGCCCCAACGCTGGCCCCCTTATTATCCTGAACGGAAGGATGGGTAAAGAGCGGTTAAGATATTTTTTTTATCTTAGTTCTTATAGGGTCTCATCCTCATCTTTGGAGATAATGTGGTCGGGCAAGCCTCCCTCTGCATCTGCGGGGGCATCGACAGGATGAGCGTTTGATGCGCCTTTGAGCAAGCTTAGCCGTTCCGCACGGGTAAGGGCTTGGTCAAGTGTTTGCATGGTCGCAGAGAGATCCGGCGAATTATCTTTTTCCCAACTGACAAGGGCACGAGACCATAAGGCGAGTAGAGCATTTTGGCGGATGATGCCCCCTAAGCCGCGGCACTCTAGCCCGGCTGCATCGGCAATCCAGCGTAGGCTCTCCATAGTCGTTGCAGCGAGGAAGGCTGCTAGGGCTGGGTCACGGGGGAGAGTGTGCATGACAGCGCATAGGCCCGGGCGATAATCCTGCATCGCATCAAACCGGCGCATGAGGAGGTCAAAAAGTCGGTCCCGTACGGTTGTGCCATAGCTTTCCCCGCAGAGGGCGGCCTCATCAATTTGGCGATTCAGGCGTAATAAAACCATCGCTTTAAAGGGGAAGCGTTGGCGTATACGGGCGAGGGGTAACCCCGCCTCGCGCGCTGCCTCTACGAGGGAGGTACGCTGCCAACCATGCTGTTGAGTAAGCTGTAACGTGGCATCAATCATCGCCCTGTCAAAAGAAGGGTCGTGGGGGGAATTGGTCATCATTATGCGTTTTATGCCTAAGCGTGTGAGATGGACCGATAGAGCGGGTTATGTTCCACCGGTCCGATGGGATGGTTAATCATCAAGCTCGCGTGAGCGTTTAATTGCAGCTTTGGCCGCTTCAGGGATGAGGCGTGGCCAATGCTCTTCCTTCATAAAGACGCTTAAAGCCGCAGCGGTTGTGCCGTTGGGGCTGGTGACGTTTTTGCGGAGTGTTTCTGCATCTTCAGGAAGTTCATGGAGCATCTTGCCAACACCATAAATCATGCCGCGGACAAGAGCACGTGAAGCATGAGCGTCTAAGCCGAAATCTTGCCCGACTTTCTCCAGCAATTCAGCAAGGTAGAATATATAAGCCGGGGCAGAGCCAGCAATGGCAATGACGGTACGGAGGTCCTCCTCATGCGGGACGGGGACAACGGTACCCACTTGTTCCATCAAGCGGATAGCGAGGTCCTTTTGCACTTGGCTGACATGGGGGGAGGCATAAAGCCCCGTTGCCCCAGCCCCAACGCAGGATGGCGTATTGGGCATGGTGCGAATGACAGGCATATCCGCACGGCCACACCAGCTTGCTAGTTTTTCGCAGCTCTTACCAGCCATGACAGAGAGGAGAGCTGTATGATTCATCCGCTCGCCCAAAACGGTTTTAAGGGATGAGAGCATCGCCTCTGCCCCCGCAGGTTTAACGGCCAGCACGATAATATCGGGTTTTACGTCAGGCGTAATCTCCTCTGGCGTGCGGAAGATGGTGCATCCTGCTGGGGCGTCTTGGAGCTTGCGGTCCAGGATAAAGATGCGTGGCGGGATTGGGCTGCTCACCCACCCACGCATAAGAGCCCCGCCCATTTTGCCGCAACCAACGAGAAGAAGTGTAGGGATGGTCATAACGAATTCCTAAAGGGGTGGATTAACGCTGTGAGGGAGGAGCAGTAAGGCTTTGCTCTAACTCGTCTAAGCGGGCTTCTAACGCAGCGAGGCGATGCTCGGCCTTTTCTTGGGCGAGGCGAGCGTGGCTTGCCATTTCTTGCACGGCCTCAAACTCATCACGGCGTACAAGATTGAGGGAGAAAAGAATCTCGTTAATCTGGCTGCGAATAAGCGTATGAATCTCCTCGCGTACACCAGTCGCAGCAGAGAACGCCGTCCCAGCAAAGCCGGCTATATCGTCAAAAAAACGGGGGCGTGTAGCCATATGATCAACTCCTTTATAGGTGGTCTTTTAAAACGGACCTATCTGTCTGTCGCAATTCTTTCAGAAGCAAAGGTAGGTCTGTCAACCAATTCTCCCTCATTTCTGTGCGTTCTTATGTTGGATGCCGCTTTCTACCAGACTATACAGGAAGAATGATTATCGTCACCGGTGGAGCCGGATTTATTGGGTCTTGTCTGCATCAGGCTTTGTTTCAGCAGGGGCGGCGGACTGTTATTGTGGATTATCTTCACGACCAAGGCAAATGGCGTAACCTTGCTACGCACCCTCCTCATTGCATTGTCCCACCAGAGGGCTTAACGGCGTTTTTGGCAGAGGCGAAGGGGGTGGAGGCTGTCATTCATATGGGGGCCATTAGCGAGACTACAGCGCGGGATGGTGACCTTGTATGGCAGAGTAATGTTGCTCTCTCTCAGCAGTTATGGCGGTGGTGTGCAGAGCAGGGAGTTCCCTTTCTCTACGCATCTTCCGCAGCGACCTATGGCGCGGCAGACCAACCCGCCCTCTTTCAGGATGGGTTGGAGTCTATCGAGGCACTCCAACCACTCAATTTATATGGCTGGTCTAAGCACGCGTTCGACCTCTGGGTAAAGCGGACGATAGAGGCAGGCGAGCCTACTCCCCCGCAATGGGCGGGGTTGAAGTTCTTTAACGTCTATGGGCCGAATGAATATCATAAAGGGCGGATGATTTCGGTCATTAAGGTAAAATATGATGAGCTCATGGCTGGCAACCCTGTGCGGCTCTTTCAATCAGATAAACCCGGCTTAGCCGATGGCGAGCAGAAGCGGGATTTCATCTGGGTTGGGGATGTGGTGAAGGTGCTGCTCTGGCTGCTGGAGCATCCTACAGTCAGTGGGTTGTTTAACTGCGGGACAGGGCAGGTACGCTCTTATGAATCCCTTGCGCGGGCTGTATGCGATGCGGCAGGGAAAAGGGTAAATATAGAGTATATCCCCATGCCAGAAAGCTTACAGGGGCAGTATCAATCTTTTACGCAGGCGGATATGAAGGCACTGCGTAAAGCGGGGTATGATGCACCCTTTACCAGCTTAGAAGATGGTATCCGCTGTTATATTGAAGATTATCTGGCATCAGGAAGGCCGTATTTGTGACACAACCGCTTATCTTTCCGGGGTTGGACCCGGTGGCGTTTCATTTAGGGCCATTGGTGGTCCGTTGGTATGCGCTTGCTTATATAACGGCATTTCTTATAGCCTTACCTATCGCACGGAAGTTGGTTCAATTAGGGCCGAAGGTTGCGTCTCGTACAGCGGTGGATGACTTCCTCGTCTATGCCGTGCTTGGCGTATTGGTGGGGGGGCGTTTAGGCTATGTCCTTTTTTATCGCCCTCTTTTCTTCCTGGCTCATCCGTTGCAGATTTTTGCAACATGGCGGGGCGGCATGTCCTTTCATGGTGGGGCAGCAGGGGTCATTATCGCGCTGGCTTGGTTTACGTGGCGGCGGCGTCTGAACTTCCTTGCCTTTGCAGATCGGATTGTCGTGGTGGTGCCCATTGGGTTGGGGCTAGGCCGTTGTGCTAATTTCATCAATGGGGAATTATGGGGCCGGCCTGTAGTCCATGCGGTGCCATGGGCGATGATTTTCCCAGCCGTTGGGCCAGAGCCGCGCCATCCTTCTGAGTTATATGAGGCCCTAACAGAGGGGCTTTTATTATTCATCATTATGTTGATTGCCGTAGGGCGGCCTGTTTTGCGGGCACGAGCGGGCTTTCTCTCTGGCTTGTTCCTTTTTGGTTATGCGTGCGCACGCGCCTTTTGTGAGCTGTTCCGTCAGCCTGATGATAATATCGGCTTCCTTGCTGGGGGCACCACAATGGGGCAGTTGCTCTGTGTGCCTATGGCCATCGCGGGGATTGCGCTGATGGTCTATGCCTTCCGCCGTCCTGCGCAGGAGCGTGATTGGGTAACGTCATGAGTTTGCCTCCGGTCATTCATTCATCTTTATTGCCTGTCCCGCATGGCTTTTGCTTGCGGCAAGGCGGCGTGTCCCGCGCGCCTTATGAGAGTTTGAATGGCGGGGTCAATACGCAGGATGACCCTACCTATGTGCAGGCAAATAGACAGCGTATTGCCGCGCTTGTGGGGGTGGAGGAGGTGCATCTTGCCGCCCTCCAACAAGTGCATGGGGCAGAGGTCGTGACGTTGCGAGGCTCTGAAGATGTGCCGTCCTTCTCTTATGGTGCCTTACCAGAAGGGGACGGCCTGGTGACGGACTGCCCCACCATTGCACTAGGGATTGCCACAGCAGATTGCGCGCCTGTGTTATTTGCCTCGCATGATGGGCGTGTTGTTGGGGCTGCTCATGCGGGGTGGCGCGGGGCTGTAGCTGGTGTGTTGGAAGCTACGGTACAGCAGATGCGCGCTTTGGGGGCCGAGGGGATTCGCGCCGTGATTGGCCCGTGCATTGCGTCTGCTTCTTACGAGGTCGGTGAGGATATGCGGTGCGCTGTATTGGCTCATGATCCCGCTCATGAGTCCTCTGGGGGGAGGTTCTTTACACCGGCTGCACGTACTGGGCATTACCAGTTCGACCTTCCTGCATTTTGTCTTGCGCGGTTAGAGGCTCTTCATGTGCGCGCAGAGTGGGTAGAGCGTGATACCGCAGCGGAAACATGCTTCTTCAGCCATCGCCGGGCCACATTGAGAGGTGATGGGCGAACAGGGCGGCAGCTTTCTATTATTCGAGCAATTACACCATCATCGTGATAAAAAAATTGTCTTTTATGTATTTTTCGGCTAGGGCAGAGCAGCCGTAGGCACCCCTGGAGGCCGTACGGTTATACTCATTTTTAGAACGCAGGAGCGTATAACGTGGCGAAAATAACGACACTGGAGATCTCCCAGCGCGCCAAAGCAGGTAAGGGGGCAGCGCGCGCTACACGACGTGAAGGGCTCGTCCCTGGCGTGGTATATGGTGGTAAGAAGGAGCCGGCCCTCGTCTCCATCGACCCCCGCATCATCATGAAGGAGCTGCATCGCGGTAGCTGGCAGTCCCGCCTTTATCAGTTCAATATTGGTGGTGAGCAAGTTCACGCGCTGATTCGTGATATTCAGTTCCATCCGGTGTCTGATGCGCCGATTCATATCGACTTCCTGCGTTTGGTCCCCGGCCAGAGCGTGCATGTGCAGGTTGGCATCACCTTTACCGGTGAGGAAGACGCCCCCGGCATTAAGCGCGGTGGTGTGTTGAACATTGCCCGTCACTCTGTGGATGTGGAAGTACCTGTTGAGAATATTCCAGAGCATTTCACTGTGGACCTCAGCAAGCTGGACATCAACGACAATGTGCGTTGGGATGACCTCCAAGGTACGGAGCATGCAACACCGACGTTGCATATCCCTAACTTCGTGATTGCCTCTATCGCTCCACCAACAGTGGATGAAGAGCCAGAGGATACTGCTGAGGGCGAGGGTGAAGCCGCCGCAGCTGAGTCCAAATAAAGAGGTTGAACGGTTGTGAAGCTCTGGATCGGACTCGGTAACCCGGGCGCATCAATGAGCCGCAACCGGCATAATATCGGCTTTATGGCTGTTGATGCGATTGCGCTACGCCACGGTTTTAGTCCGTGGCGTAAGCGTTTCCGCGGGGAGACGGCAGAAGGCATGGTCGGGCGGCAGAAGATTCTTCTCCTCAAGCCGCTGACCTACATGAATCTCTCTGGCGAGAGCGTGCAGCAAGCCGCGCATTTTTATAAAATCCCCCTTGAGGATATGACTGTTTTCCATGACGAGTTGGACCTCGCTTTTGGGAAGATGCGCGTCAAGCAAGGGGGCGGTGCAGCGGGCCATAATGGGTTGCGCTCTATGGATAAAGCATTGCCTAGCCCTAATTATTGGCGGGTGCGTCTAGGCATTGGCCATCCCGGTAGCCGGGAGCGGGTGCATGGCCATGTGTTGGGGGACTTCTCTAGCACGGAGCGGCCAGATTTAGAGCGATGGTTAGATGAGCTGGCCGATGCGACTCCATTACTCGCGCAGGATGAGCCAGAAGCCTTTATGACAAAGACAGCTCTGTGGCGGAGCTAAGGTAAATTGTAATATGCGCGTTGCTATGGGATAAAGGCAGACCATAAAACAGCGGCATTTTAGGAAAATGGGAGAGAGTGCATGGGGTTCAATTGTGGGATCGTGGGCCTCCCCAATGTTGGCAAATCCACCTTGTTTAATGCGTTGACGCAAACGGCCTCGGCGCAATCGGCGAATTATCCTTTCTGCACGATCGAGCCTAATACGGGCCGCGTGGCTGTGCCTGATGAGCGGCTAGAGGTCCTCGCTAAAGTGGGGCAGTCCCAGCGTATTTTACCCACGAGCCTAGAGTTTGTGGATATTGCTGGTCTGGTGCGGGGGGCCTCCAAAGGGGAAGGGCTTGGCAATCAGTTCCTTGCGAATATTCGTGAGGTGGACGCCATCATCCATGTGCTGCGTTGTTTTGAAGATGATGACATTACCCATGTAGAGGGTGGTGTGGACCCTGTGCGTGATGCTGACATCATCGAGACAGAATTAATGTTGGCGGATTTAGAAAGCTTAGAACGCCGCAAAACAGGTTTGGAAAAGCGCGCCCGTGGCAATGATCGTGAGGCGAAAGAGCAGCTAGAGCTTATGGAGCCTCTATTAGCGGCGTTGCAAGCAGGCAAACCAGCCCGCACGGCCATCCCTGCGGGGAAGGAGGTCGAAGTTGCGCGCCTTCAGCTCATGACAACAAAGCCTGTTCTTTATGTGTGTAATGTGGAGGAGGCTGCGGCTTCCACCGGTAATGCCCTTTCAGAAAAGGTGAAAAAACGCGCCGAGGCAGAGGGGGCGGGCGTTGTGATTGTTTCTGCGGCGATTGAGGCAGAAGTCAGCCAGCTTGAGGAGGAGGAGCGCATTGAGTTCCTCGATGGTTTGGGGCTGAAAGATAGCGGGTTAGACCGCGTAATTGCTGCTGGCTATCGGCTTTTGGGCCTACAAACCTATTTTACTGTTGGGCCAAAAGAGACACGCGCTTGGACAATCACCGCGGGCACTAAAGCTCCCCAAGCCGCGGCCGTGATTCATAATGATTTTGAGCGTGGCTTCATTGCGTGTGAGACCATCGCTTATGATGATTATGTGACCTATAAAGGCGAGGCTGGTGCGCGTGAGGCCGGTAAATTGCGCGTAGAGGGCAAGAATTATGTCGTACAAGATGGCGATGTGCTGCTCTTCCGCTTTAATGTGTGATTGTTATTGATGAAGGCACAGACCGTTCATCGCTTATCGCGTAAGCGTCCTTTAGGGGCAGCAATGTCGCGATTCGGCGATGGGCGGCATATGCGCATTGGTCTCCTTGGGGGGTCGTTTAATCCAGCGCATGAAGGGCATATTCAACTTGCCCGTAAAGCTTTGGCACATTTGCAGCTAGACCAAGTTTGGCTGATGGTCTCGCCGGGGAATCCGCTAAAATCCCGCATAGGGATGGCCCCTTTTGCGCAGCGTTTAGCCAGTGCGCGGCATCTTGCTGATGGGCGGCGCATCATCGCTGTGGATATTGAGCATCAATTAGGCCAGCATTTTACGGTTAAGACAGTGGCGTTGCTCAAGCAGCGTTTCCCTCATTGTCGTTTTATATGGCTTATGGGGTCGGATGGCCTAGCGCAATTCTCCCGTTGGCGTGGTTGGCGGAAGCTGGCTCATTTGGTCCCCATAGCGGTATTACCGCGGCCGGGGAGTGTCATCCCTGCGCTAAAAGGGCGCGCGAGTTCTGTTTTGCGGCGGTATCGTCATGATGGCAGGAGGGCGTCTCTTTTGCTAAAAGCAGAAGGGGGGCCGGGCTGGACCTTTTTACTAGCCCCTCAAAACGCTATTTCATCAACGGCTTTACGCGCCATTAGGAGTAAAAACGATTATCACCATGACTAAATCCTCCTCCCCTTCGTCTCATGAGGCACGGCTCGCCCGTCTTTTATCCGTCATTACCGAGAGTTTGGATAAGGATAAAGCTGAGAATATTGTCACATTGGATTTAACAGGCCGTGCTGGATTTGCAGAGCGTATGATCATTGCCTCTGGTGTGTCTGAGCGTCAGATTTCCGCTATGGCGCACCATTTAGAAACCCGTTTAAAAGAAGAGTCGCTAGCTCGCCCGCAGATTGAAGGGGAACAAGGGAGCGATTGGGTTTTGTTGGATGCTGGCGATGTTGTGGTACATCTCTTTATGCCAGAAAGCCGGGAGCTTTACGCGTTAGAGCGCATGTGGGGCGGCGATTTTGACCACGCGGATGAAGAAATCGCCGTTGAGTAAGAGACAACAAGGCGTGGGGCATATGGTATGAAACTCATCGCCGTTGGGAAGTTAAAAGCTGGGCCAGAGCAAGAGTTACTCGCACGTTATAGGGCGCGGCTGCGGCCTAAGCTTGAGGTTGTCGAAGTTCCCCAAGGGCGTGGCTCCCCTACTGAACAAAAACGGCGAGAGGCAGAGGCTCTTTTAGCCGCCTGTCCCGATAATGCGTTTGTTATTGTGCTGGATGAAGGCGGCCCGCTGATGGATAGTCCCGTTTTTGCTGCAAAGCTACAGCAATGGCAGGAAACAGGCCGACTTGTGTGCTTCATGATTGGCGGGGCAGAAGGGCTAGATGCCGCTATTATTCAGCGTGCTGATGCTCTTTTCTCGCTAGGCAAGTTGACATGGCCTCATATGCTTGTGCGTGTGATGCTCGCAGAGCAGCTTTTTCGGGCGCAAGCGATTCAAACGGGGCATCCGTATCATAAAGCCGGACGTCCCTAATTTGGAAGCATCCGGCCTTTATGGAGAGTCCGCTTTACAAAAACCTTATTGGAGAGAGCGGCTCGGTGCCTCATCTCCAAAAACCTCACTAGGGATAGATGCAGTCTCTATAGCGTCGTTCTTGGCCAAAACATTACGAATCGGTGCACGAACGGGGCGTGTCCCTTCTGCACGAGCATAAATGAAGCCGTGTGTTGGATAAATGCTACCCAAGCGGCCATCATTACTGGCAAGAGCAACACGTACAGCCGACCAATCATTCGCAGGGGAGACATCCACAACGCGAACATTACGGCTAATTCCGTTAGAGTTCCAATGGGATTGGTCAATGAGGATGGTGCGGCTATCAATCTGTTTGCGAACCACAGCGACATGACCAAGAGGCATACGGCGTGTAGGGCGGAAGCTAAGTACAGCTCCTTCTTCTGGTAATTGCCCGCGGGCATAAAGACCCTCAGCACGCCCCCACCAGTCGCGCGCATTACCACGAATATTAAAATTCGTACTTTGGCGAACATAGGCTACACATTGTATGACATGCCCATGCCCGAAATGATGAGCTGTCTTATGGCCTGCTCTAGCAAGGCGGCCTGTATGACGCGTATGGTGGCGCGCCTCCGCTTTAGGAGCGCAGAATGCCGCGGCAGAAAAAACCAAACATGATAAAAAGAACCGTTGACCAGTGCGGCTCATAATGCATCTTCCCGTTGCTAAAATTGACCGAAAAGGCCTTACTCTATTCAATGATCACGGGGAATATCAGATAAGTTGGGGTTATGGCAAGTTAAATATTAACAAGAGAAGGAGATAAAATCTAAACAGGATTTAATAGGAGTAAATATAAATAATATGGAAACCTTTTTTAATAAAGTATAGATTGAAAAATACTAAAAACACCACAAGAACAAAGGGAATCTCTTATAGAAGGTGATGTATTTTACCCGGTGAGGGTATATCCGGCTGTTTTAAGTGTTAATCTATCGTTAATACTCTAAAGGAGAGTTAGAATTACGTTGAAGGTGAGCTTTGATGAATGGTTTCTTGCCGGGTGTTGCGTAGAATTGTACATAATAATTTACACATAATGTAAATCATGGATGTTTTCATGAAGTTAACGTTGAAGAAAGTAACAGTCACACCGATTCGGCAAAATTGCACTATTTTGTCAAATCAGCTGGGTCGCGCTGTTATTATTGATCCCGGCGGGGAGAGTACGCGGCTTGCGCAAGAGGCTGAGGCCTTGCACGTGGAGGCTATTCTTCTAACGCATGGTCATTTGGACCATGTCGGCGGTGCGGCGGAGCTCAAACGCTTATTGGAGGCGCGCCAGAGCAACGAAGTGCCGATTTTAGGGCCGGTAAAGGATGATTTGTTCCTGCTTCAACATGTTGAAGAACAAGCCGCATCCCTAGGATTGGGAGGGATGAAAAATGTAAAGCCGGATCGCTTTTTAAAAGATAGGGAAGTTTTGTCCTTCTTAGGGTGTGAGTTCGAGGTTGCGCATATTCCGGGTCACACACCGGGGCATGTGGTGTTTTTGCTGCCTGAAGAAAAAATTGCTTTAACAGGGGATACGTTGTTTCGGGGGACTGTCGGGCGGACAGATTTCCCCTACGGGAATGAACGCCAGTTATTGGAAGGTATTTGGGAGCGGCTTTTCTGTCTTCCTGATGAGACAATTGTTTTGCCTGGGCATGGCCTGCCTACCACAATTGGGGAAGAACGCCGGCATAACCCTGCGTTTCAACAGTAAGTGGTTTATTTTGACGAGGGTTAAAAAAGGAGGAAGCGCATGAGATTAAGGGGTTGGGTAGGCCGTTTAGTTCTGTTGATAGGATGTTGTAGCTTGGGGTTTCCTCTTGGATATGCGGAGGAGCCGATAACGCAAGCGCAACCGCCATTACCTTCGGTTTCTTTGACGATTACAGATCACAAAAAGCAGGATTATCTCTTTACTGTAGAGCTTGCTAAAACACCGCGTGAGCAAGAGATAGGGGAGATGTTCCGTAAAGAAATTCCTGCTCATCATGGTATGTTATTTATTTGGCCGGCTGCTCAAGAATCGGCTATGTGGATGAAGAATACTTATGTTCCATTAGATATCATCTTTATAGATGAGCAGAATCGCATTCATGCGATAGAAGAACATACAATACCATTGAGTGAAGGTATTATTAGCAGTCATGGCCCTGTCCGTGCTGTGTTAGAGCTTCCCGCCGGCACCACTGAGTCCATGGGGATTGTAGTGGGCGATCATGTCGTAAGCTCTGCTCTGCCGAGTCCAGTCAAGTGAGAGCATCACGGGCAGCTTTTATAACGGGCGTGGCAGGTTTTATTGGGTCTCATGTAGCACAAGCCTTACTTGCGCGAGGGTGGAGCGTTCTTGGGATTGATACAGAGCAAGCGGCCCCCCCGTTAGTTCCTTTAAGATTGACTTCCTTGCAGGAGGAGGAAAAGTTTCATTACATCAAGATGGATGTGTGTGACCAAGAGGCTCTTACGGCCGTTTTGGCAGAGCATAAAAATATTGATGTTGTGTTGCATTTCGCTGCCCGGGCGGGCGTGCGACAATCACGCATTAACCCGCATGCTTATATAAAAGACAATATAGAAGGCCAGGTCTCGTTATTAGAAGCATGCCGTATTTTACCGCATTTGCGGCATATTTTATATGCCTCCTCTTCTTCCGTATATGGGCCATCTACACCGTTGCCTTTTTCTGAAGCAGCGCGAGTGGAAGGGCAAGCTTCTTTTTATGCAACAACCAAACGGATGAATGAGCTGACAGCGCACACCTACAGCCATCTTTATGGGTTTACACAGACAGCCTTACGTTTTTTTACAGTGTACGGCCCATTAGGGCGGCCTGATATGGCCTGTTATAAGTTCGCTCGTGCCATCCGAGATGGCACTCCCCTAACATTATGGGAAGAGGTAGGCCTTGCTCGCGACTTCACTTATATAGATGACGTCGTAGAGGCCATCCTTTTATTGATGGAGGGTCCCTTAGAAGAAGGGACGAATCGCACCTTCAATATTGGTTATGGTAAGCCTCGTTATGTGGTGGATCTTGTTAGAGGGTTGGAGCGTGCTTTAGCGCGGGATGCTCTTATTCATAAAGCCCCCAAACCCGTTGAAGATGTCTTAACAACATGGGCCGATACAGCATTGCTACGTCAACAAACCTCATGGATTCCGCAAATATCGTTGGAGGAGGGTGTGGAGCGATTTGGGAGGTGGTTTACACAAAATTCACCATTTTGAGAGGAAGGAAAACTTTTTTTCATT